>CAYZUS010000033.1:0-11242 GCA_964481885.1 uncultured Actinomycetota bacterium
CCTGAATATGTCTCCCCCATGGATATCGTAGGCAACAATCAGGGGAAAATCTTTGACTTCGAGTAAATAAATCGCCTCCGGCCCCAGATCCTGGTATGCCACCGGCTCTATTCTTATAACTTTTTGAGCAAGATACGCCCCGACTCCTCCGCAGGCGACAAAATAAACTGCGCCATGCTTTAAGAAAAGTTCCCTTGTTTTTTCACTTCTAGCACCTTTGCCAATAGCAGCTTTCAGGCCTTTTTCAAGCAGAGGCTCGGTAAACTCATCCATTCTTGCGCTTGTGGTGGGCCCAATGCTTCCGCTTGTTTTGCCGGACGGGGTGGGTGAAGGGCCGAGGTACATGACAATCCGGCCTTCAATCTCGACAGGAAGTTTTATACCATCGGCTATTGCTGAGACAATCCTTTTATGGGCGGCATCTCTTGCGCTGAATATTATGCCTGAAAGGCTTACTATGTCTCCTGCTTTTAATTTTTGAATGTCATCAGACATTAAGGGAGTTTTTAAAACCATGGTTTTTGTAGAAGACTTCATTATTTTGTTAGATATCGTCCCTGTCATCAGGTGAAGTAAAGTATTTATCCTGCTTAAAATAATTATCATAGGATGTAAAAGGCTTCCTGTCTCTTGTTATCCTTTTTCGTCTTTTGCTGAAAGCAAGGACAAAAATCAAAAAGATTATAAATGCGCCGATCAGACCCAGAATAACCAGCAGGACATATGTCAGGTATTTTATTCTCCTGCCTTCAATATTTATTTCCTTCTGGTCCCCAAACTTCAGATTCCAGATAGCGATATTATTATTTTCAACTTTGTCAGCATTTGACTTTATGATATTGACCGGAAATTTTATCTGGTAAGTTATTTTTAACAGCTCTGCGTCGGCGCCGAAAAGGCCGGAGACTCTTGCAAGGTCGCTTTCTTCTCCCTGTGCAGCGATAATCGTGTCGTCGATTTTCATATCTAAATAATCTTCAAAAAAATAATCGCTGTAAAAAAAGAAATCCTTCATTGTCATTTTCGCATAGAACCTCCCCGGAGGCTCATCTGAATATTTGTCTATGGAGACATGCTGAAGAAAATTTATATCATTAAATTCCACGGTGGATTTAAAATGTGTATAATCGTCCTTTTCAAAGGTCTCAATTTTACCTTCAGGAAGGCTTGCAATTATCCTGTCGTAGAGTGTCTGTTTTCCAGAGACTATTATTTCGCCTTTTTTTAAATAATCAGTTTTTATTGCAAGATCTATGGTCCTTGTTCCGGAATAATTGGAGTCTATCTGTGTGTATACGTCTAAAATCGTGGAATCGCAGGAAGATAAGACAAAAATGCATAAAAGTAACAAGACAGCACCCATGGCTGACTTGGTGATTTTATGTTTTAAAGTTTTTTTACCCTTCATAATTATTCATACTTTAATCTTCCTAATTTTAACAAATTTGTAATCATGTTAAAATACAATAAAAAATATTCTGGAAGAAATAAATCATATGAAAGGTCTTTTTATAACTTTTGAAGGCATCGACGGCAGCGGAAAATCCACGCAGATAAATCTGCTTGATAAATACCTCAAAGACAGGGGTTTTGATGTCGTCCTGACAAGGGAACCCGGCGGGACCGCTCTTGGAGATGAAATAAGGGAAATATTATTAAATCCTCAGAATACAGGCATGTCTTCAAGGGCCGAGACACTGCTGTTTGAAGCCGCAAGAGCACAGCTTGTTGAAAAAGTCATAAAGCCTGCACTCGAAAATGGAAAAATCGTTATTTGTGACAGGTTTTTTGATTCTACTATTGCTTATCAGGGAGCAGCCAGGGGATTGGGCGTAAAAGAGATTCTTGACTTAAGCCTGTGGGCCTCGTCAGGGCTAGTGCCGGATCTTACTTTTTTAATTACTATCAATGTGGAAATATGTGAGTCGCGGATGAAAACCCAGCATAAAATACCCGACCGGATTGAAAATGAAAAAAATGAATTCAAGGAAAAAATAAGCAGGGGTTACCTGGATGTTGCAGAAATCTTCAAGGAGAGGTTTGAAGTAATTGACGGCCGGATGGAAATAGAGGCAGTATTTTCCATAATAAAGCAAAAGGTCGAATTATTATTAAAAGAGCGACTGTAGTATAGATAAATATGTTACTTGAAAAAACAGGCTTTTTAGCTGATGTAAAAAGAAACAGATCAAACCTGAGCGTCCTTGCTGACAGCATAAAATCTGCCAGGGTATCTCATGCATATCTTTTTTATGGCAGTGATATTGAAATGCTTTATGAGCTGGCTCTTGCTTTTGCGGCAAGCATAAATTGCAACAAGGGCGGTTGCGGCGACTGCAGGGTTTGCAGGAATACATTAAAGGGGCTGCATGAGAACCTGTATATGGTTGAATCTGAAGGAAATGTTATTACTGTCGACATGGTCTCTGAGATACAGAGAGTCATGAGTTTTGTGGTCAATTCAGAAGGTTTTAAGATAAGCATTATAAAAGAAGCTCATCTTATGAAAGAAGACGCAGCCAGCAGGATTCTTAAAACTCTTGAGGACCCTCCCGACGAAAAGAGTATTTTCATCCTTTTGACAGACGACCTTGAAGCAATGCTGCCAACAATAGTATCCAGGTGCATGCTGTTTGAATGGGATTTTAATGAATCAGAGATTATAAAGGCAAGGCTGAATTACGATGAATTAAACAAACTTGTTGATGGCGGGATAAAAAATATTATCAAATATTGGCAGGACAACACATATGCACTTGACCTGTCTATACAGATATTTGATTTTATAAAGGAAAGCCTTAGCCATGATGTGGAAATGGGTAAAACTCAGGATGATGATACCGAAGCTTTTATTGCCGATCAGATAAAAAAACTCAAAAACACAAAAATACCAACAGCAGAATTAAAAAAATATGCAGAGTCCTACAAAAAGAAATTAAAGCGAATGACTGCAAGATTTTATAATTTGGGGATAAACATAGTTTTTGATATAATAACTGCCTGGCTTGAAGACATTCTTGCCATAGTGGCCGGCAGCGCACGCGATGTATTAAACAGAAGTGACAATTATGATTTTTTAAGGCTATACTTTGACAGCAGCTTTGAAAGCCAAAAAGTCTTTGATTTGTTTGATAGTATTGAAAAAAACAGGAAGCTGTTAAACAGCAGTACCTATCAGGAACTTGTACTTGACAACATATTTTTGAAAATACAGTCACTTAAAAGTTAAAAGCGGATAATAGCCACTTTTGCAGCTGTTAAAGCAAGCCTGTACAGCAAACACAAGTGCGGTCGGATGCGCATGGTAGCGTATTATAAGTTGAATTTATTCTTTTATCATTTATAATGTAGAACTTTCGTATATTTAAAAAATTTAAGGAGCATTGTATGCCTTTTATAGTTGGAGTGATTTTTAGAAAAAGCGGTATTATTTATAATTATGATCCTGGTGACATAAGCCTACAGCTGGGAGATAAAGTAATCTGCCATCTGGACAACACCACCGAGATCGGCGAAGTCGTAGTTTCGGTTACAGAGCTGGGCGCTGGAGAAGTAATTGAGCCAATAAGCAAGGTCATCAGGAGGGCAACTGAATATGACCATTCAGTCCTTGAATTGAATAAATCCAAGGAGGATGAGGGTGGCAGAAAATTTGATGAACTTGCAAAATCCCACAGGCTTTCCATGAAACTTGTCGATGTGCATATAGTATTTGACAAGAGTAAAATGATTTTTTATTTCACCGCCGAAAAAAGGGTTGATTTCAGGGAAATGGTCAAAGAGCTTGCCTCAAGCTTTAAGATACGAATAGAGTTAAGGCAAATCGGTGTGAGAGACGAGGCAAAGATAATCGGCGGACTCGGTCCCTGCGGAATAAATCTTTGTTGTAAAAGTTTTTTGACGGACTTTGAATCTATCAGCATAAAAATGGCAAAGGACCAGAATCTGCCATTAAATCCATTAAAAATATCAGGAATTTGTGGCAGGCTCATGTGCTGCCTGAAGTACGAATACGAATCTTACAAGGAGTTTATCGATGTTGCTCCTGAAAGAGGAATAAAAGTAAAAACCAAATTTGGCACCGGGGTTGTTTGCGGATATGAGCCGTTAAAAAAAGCATTGGTTGTTGTTTTTGAGAACGAAAACAAGCTTTCGATACCGCTTGAAGAAGTTGAAGTTACCAATGAAAGAGTGCCAATGGATGATGACAGGTAATTCCTGCAATGATGTCGGGAATTTCTGTGATGGCGAAAAGTATAGCTTTTAACAAGGTCAGGCAGTCTCTGTAATTAAGGATTGCAATTTCTGTAATCATGACAGGTAATTGCTGCAATAAAGAAAGACAAAGCCAGCAGTGGCTTACAGGCAATCGCTGTATTTGCTTATATTTAGCTTACAAATTGCCGATGTAGCTCAATTGGTAGAGCAGCTCATTCGTAATGAGCAGGTTACCGGTTCGAGTCCGGTCCTCGGCTCCATTTTATATAAAAAAAAACGAAAACCTGAAAATATGCTTGTAAACAATTTAAGGATCCGGCTCATTAACGACATCAATATCCTGCTTTCCAGCCTTGAAAAGGAAAACATCGTCAGTGGGGCCGAGATCGAAAGAATCAATTTTGAAAATATTTCCCTTGGAGCGCCAAAGAATAAAGCCTTTGGAGATTTGACCATAAATGCTGCCATGGTTTTGGCGCCGGTTTTTAAGAAAAGCCCGATGCATATTGCAGAAATAATAAAGGAGCGAATTCTTGAGAAGTGGGAGGAATGCTCAGACATAAGTATTGCTTCTCCCGGTTTTATTAATTTTTTCATTGACAGCAGGTTTTTGGCTGGCCAGCTTTCCTGTATTTCAAAAAAAGGTGCTGATTATGGTTTAAACACCAGCGGCTCCGGTGTAAAAATTCAGCTGGAATATGTAAGCGCCAATCCTACCGGCAACCTTCACATAGGACACGGAAGATGGGCGGCCCTTGGAGACAGCCTTTCAAACATATATGCTGCCAATGGTTTTGATGTGTGTCGTGAGTATTATGTAAATGACTATGGGAGCCAGATAAAAAAATTTGCCGGTTGTATGGCCAGCCTTTACCTGAAGCATTATAAAATAACAATGCCTTATCCTGAAGATGGCTACCCAGAGGAAACCATAATAACTGTTGTTGATGAGATTATTTCAAGAGACGGCAGGAAGTATTTTCTGGGCAACAAAGAAGAATCATGTGATGCTGATATTGATCTGCTTGGAAAAGAAGGTGTCCGAATTATGCTTATGCGGATTGAAAAAACACTTGCATCAATGGGAGTTTGTTTTGATGAGTGGTTTTGTGAAAGTTCCCTTTATCAAGACAATAATTTTGAAAAATCCCTTGATTTGCTTAAAGAAAAGGGGATCGTGTATGAAAAAGAGAATGCTTTATGGTTTAAAGCAGAGCAGTTCGGGGATGACAAGGACAGGGTTATAATAAGGACCGGCGGTGAGCCGACATATTTTGCTTCCGATATCATGTATCTGATAAACAAGGCTGCAAGAGAGTTTACCCGGTTGATATATATTCTTGGAGCCGATCATCACGGTTACATCAAGAGGCTTCATGCCATAGGCAAAGCAACAGGGTTTGAAGATAAGAACATACAAGTGGTCATAGGCCAGCTCGTAAGGCTTGTAAAAAAGGGCGAAGCAGTAAGGATGTCCAAAAGAAAAGGCAAAGTTTATAACCTTGATGACCTGGTTAGCGAGGTAGGAAGCGATGCAGTCAGGTTCTTTTTCAGCGCAAACTCCTTTGATACGCCTATGGATTTTGATCTTGACCTGGCAAAACAGAAATCGAACAAAAATCCTGTATATTATGTACAGTATGCGCATGCAAGGATTGCAAGTATTATTGAAAAAGCAATACGCCTGCATATAAAGGGAGAGCTTAAAGCTGATAAAAAAGAAATCGATTTGGCAATCTTTGATTCACTCTCTGATTTGCAGCATTCATCCGGTCCTGCAGCCGATGAATTTTCAATCTCCAAAGACAATTATGATGTAATCTTCAGTAAAATAATTTCTCAGCTTGATTTTTCCAGCATGGTTTTAAAAAATATCGGCGAAGTAGAGCTTGCAAAAACCCTGCTTTTCTATCCCGACATCGTGTATGATGCCTGCAAAAACAATGCTCCATATTTTATCAATCAGTATCTTTACAGGCTTGCTTCACAGTTTCATTATTTTTATAATCATCACAGGATAGTTGACGGGGGCAGGCTGAATGCAAACAGGCTCAAACTGGTAATGGCTGCAAGAGTGGTGCTTGTCAATGCATTAAACCTTCTGAAAATCACAGCTCCGGTTAAAATGTAAAGTCTTCTTTTAGAGAAGCTCTCTTATTGTCTCTGCAGTATTATCAATAAGCGTAAGAGTACTTTTAAAAGTAAGCATTAAACGTAAAAGCACTTATCTTAAAAGCAAAAGCATAATAATACAAAGCACCTCTTTAAACAGTGTCATTTCAAATACGGACAGCAAAGCAATGGCCAATTAATACTTAACAGTTTTTTAATTATGGAAGAACAAAGAAATCAAATTCTAAATGGCAGAATAAGACCCCTGCTTTTCAGGTTTTCAACTCCGGCAATAGTCGGAATGCTTGTAAGCGCACTCTACAATATGGTCGACACACTGTTTGTCGGACGAGGTGTGGGTCCGCTGGCAATTGCTGCGCTGACTGTAGTAATGCCAATGCAGCTTATAATGATGGCTGTCGGCATAATGGTTGGTGTTGGCTCAGCCTCGGTTATATCGAGAGCCCTGGGCGCCGGTGAAAAGGAAAAAGCCCTAAAAACTGCTTCAAACGGTGTTGTTCTTAATTTGATTATCAGTGTAGTTTTGATGATTCCTGCTTATTTGTTTATTGATAAAATCCTGTACTTTTTTGGCGCATCAACAGATACGTATCAGTACGCAAAGGATTATCTGGTTATTATTCTTATAGGTTTTATTTCATTTTCATTTGCAATAATGGCAAATAACCTTATAAGGGCAGAAGGCAAACCCAGGGCCGCAATGTACAGCATGCTCATCGGAGCAGTAAGCAATACCATACTTGACCCCATCTTTATTTTCAGTTTTAAAATGGGGGTCCAGGGCGCTGCAATCGCAACAATTATCAGCCAGTTAATAAGCGCTGTCTTTGTTATCTGTTTTTTTGCTTCATCAAAAAGTATTTACAAACTGAATTTAAAATCATTTAAACCGGACGCTTTAATTTCAAAAGAAATACTGTCAATCGGTCTCCCGTCGTTTGGCATGCAGGTAGCAGGAAGCGCTGTGTTTCTGTTTTTTAACAGGTCCATACTTCACTATGGAAATGACATGTATCTGGCAATACTTGGTATCGGTTTGCGTATTTTAAATTTTATTGAAATGCCAATCATTGGTATCGCACAGGGATTTTCCACCCTGGCAAGTTTTAATTTTGGCGCAAAACACTATGAAAGGATAAAAAAAGTTTTTAAAGAAGCAGTATTGTGGTCGATAATTATAGCCGGAACAGGTTTTATCCTGCTTATGGCAATTCCTGGCAGGATACTGGGTATTTTTACAAGCGACAGTTCACTTATTGAGGTTGGTGTCACGCCAATGAGGATAATTATATCGATGCTTCCGTTTATCGGATTTCAAATACTTGGAGGGAGCCTTTTCCAGGCAATAGGCAAAACTATCCCTTCGCTCATAATCATCTTATCGCGCCAGCTCCTGCTGCTGTTGCCTGCAATACTGATACTTCCTTTGTTTTTTGGTTTGACAGGCATATGGCTTTCAGTACCGATTTCAAATTTTATTTCAATACTGATTACAGGGGCGTATGTGTTCTGGCAGGTAAAAAAGTTTAACGAAATGATAAAATCAAGGGAATTAGAATTGTCACGGTAAATAAATAGTTTGTCATCTTTCTCATCTAATTTATTTTCTGATATATTATATAAAATAAAATAATTGCTGAAAAAAGATTTAATAACAGTGCTAAAATGAAATTTAGTATTACGGAAATAAAAATACTCCGGAAAACAAGTGTTTTTTTCATAATATTTTGCCATTGGTTACGGAAGAAATAATTAGATGTTATTATAAAAGAGTTTTTAGAATAAAATTGCTGCAGATTTTTAATAAACAATATTTTCATGAGGAGAAGTGATAAGCCATGCTGCTGCCAGTAACTGCTGAGATAAACAGGGACTCGAGGATTTCTATTGGAGGATGCGATGTTTCTGAATTGAAATCAAAATACGGAACACCTCTTTATATAATTGACGTTGCCACAGTAAAAATGCAATGCAGGGATTACCTTAAGTTTTTTACATTCCCTGATTTTGATTCAGAAATTACATATGCTTCAAAAGCGTTCTGCACGATTCCCATGTGTCAGACCGTTAGAAAAGAGGGCCTCTCCCTGGATGTTTCCACAGGCGGGGAGCTTTTTATTGCATTAAAAAGCGGTTTTGAGCCTGAAAAGATATATTTTCACGGAAATAATAAATCAACAGAAGAGATCAAATTTGGCCTGGATTATAAAGTAGGGACGTTTATTGTAGATAACTTTAATGAGCTCGAGACCTTAAACAGGCTGGCAGGCGAGAGAAATATACGCCAAAAAATATTCCTGAGAATAACTCCGGGCATTAAGGCTCATACCCATAAATACATACAGACTGGGGCAATTGAGTCCAAGTTCGGGTTTGGCATCTATGGCGGCGTCGCCATGGAAGCAGTAAAAGCGGCGACATCTTCTGAAAATATTGAGCTTATTGGCCTGCATGCGCATGTGGGCTCACAGATTTTCAATATAGAGGTTTATGAAAAACTGATAGACACAATGCTTAAACTGATGCGTGATGTAAAAACCGGTACCGGAGTAAACCTTTCACATTTAAATATTGGGGGCGGGCTGGGAATAAGGTATGTCCCGGAAGATGAGCCTTCTTGCATCGAGGACCTGTCGAAGGTTGTCGCTGATGCCTTAAGGAAATATACAAAACAATATGGCGTTAAATTAGAGAAAATTTACCTGGAACCTGGAAGATCCCTTATCGGCAATGCCGGAACAACACTTTATGAAGCAGGCAACATAAAGTGTATACCTGGAATAAAGAATTATGTTTCTATAGACGGCGGGATGTCTGACAATATAAGGCCCATTCTGTACCAGGCAAAATATGACGCATACATTGCCGGCAGAGCATCTTACATCGGCAGAATTGTAAATGGCGATATAGTGAAAAATGGTGCTGCAGCAGGAGCGGGCATGAAGGGCGGTGTCGGGGGTGTAACAGGTGGCGTGCAGGAGGGCCTCGCAGGTGGCTCGTCAGACAACACTATCGATTCGCCAGATGCACCGGGTGTTATATCAGTGATCAAAACCAAATCTTTGAATTTGGGCGACAGCGCTCCCGGGCTTATAAAATATACCATTGTCGGGAAGCATTGTGAAAGTGGAGATGTTATCATTGAGGATATTGAACTGCCCCAGGTAAAGACGGGCGACCTTATCCTGGTCGCGGCCACAGGCGCTTACTGTTATTCCATGTCCAGCAATTACAACGGCCAGCCAAGAAGCGCCGTTGTTGCCGTAGAGGATGGGAATCATTGCTGTTGGGTGGAACGCCAGACATATGAAGACCTTGTCTCTAAAGATAAAAAATTAAGTGAGTGCTAGTTTTATATCCTGGATCCAGGCTATTTTTAAGTTATATGGTTTAATAAAAATATGGGTATCCGTTTAACTCAGGCATATAATATAAGAGACTTTTTGGAGTGAATATATTTTGGCTAATCCATCGATGTATAAAAAATTGATCTGCAAATAAGTTAATAAATTATTTGATGTTATATCAATTAGAGAATACAATGTATTCTATTAGATATAATTAGTATTTAAGGAGATTCAAATGTCAAAAACTCTGACTTTGCGGATAGAAGACGGTATTTACGAAAGATTAAAAGAGCATGCCAAATGTGAAAATAGAAATCTTTCAAATTTTATTGAGACAGCAGTTATAAAATATATTGAACAAATTGAATTTACTGACGAACAGGAAACAAGAGAAATTTTGGGTAATTCTAACTTACTGGGCAGGTTAAATGAGGGTAGTGCAGATGCTGCAGCCAAAAGAGGCAGATTTGTTTAAGATATTTGAAACTGACCGGTTTCTAAAAGATCTTAATAAAATCGATGAGTCAGATAAAATAAAAATTTATAAAAGATTATTGGACAAGATATATCCTCAAATAAAAGATAACCCATATTTTGGAAAAAACATTAAAAAATTAAAAGCATATAAGCCAGATACCTGGCGTTATAGAATTGGAAACTTCAGATTATTTTATGAAATTTGTGATAAAGAAAAAATTGTAAACATTGTAGCCATCGAAATAAGAAGCAGTTCATATAAAAAAATCTGACTGTGCCGGCTTTGCCAGAGCAGGGTTACTGTTTTGAAATCGAAAGAAGCTGAAAACCTCTATAGACCCTGATATTTTGTAAACCTTTCTGATTTGAAAGTTTCCATCTTTTAATATATATTTGTGCATGGTTATTTACAGTGAACTGATAACTGCCAGGCAATAATATGCAGAAAAAACATTTAAATAAAAGCAGGTAAAAATGTATAAAGACGCATCACCAAATAATAATCTGTCAGTTAATATCGGGCTCATCGGGCTTGGATATATTGGCTCAGAGGTATTTAAGCTTATACACGAGCAGCACGATTATATCTTAAAAAAGATAGGCAAGGATTTAAAGATAACGGTTGTAGCAGAAAAAGATCTCGCGTCCAAAAAAGAGCTTGTAAATAAATATAAGGGGATACGATTTACAGATAATCCTTACGAGGCAATAAATGATGAGAGCATAGATATTATTGTAGAGCTTATCGGTGGTGTCGGCCCGGCGTTTGAATTTATTACAGGGGCCCTTAAAAAAGGAAAGTATGTGGTCACTGCCAACAAGGATCTGATGGCCCAGAAAGGTGCCCAGATATTTGAAGAGGCGGAAAAAAATAATACCGATATTCTTTTTGAGGCCAGTGTCGGGGGAGGAATTCCAATAATAGGTCCCTTAAAATCATCTCTTGCCTCAAACAATATTTCCAAAATTGTAGGAATACTCAATGGCACAACCAACTTTATTCTTACAAAAATGAAGGATAGCGGCCTGAGTTTTGATGAAGCTCTAAAGTTAGCACAGAAGCTGGG
>CAYZUS010000033.1:11342-19153 GCA_964481885.1 uncultured Actinomycetota bacterium
ACAAACAGATAGCTCCTTTTATGGAGACAACTGACAAATTCTATATTTTAATAGATGTAACTGACAAGGCAGGGGTTCTGGCTAAAATAGCTCAGGTTTTTGGTAAAAATAATGTATCCATCCAATCGATGATACAGAAACAAACAGACGTGAAAGGCACAGCAAGGCTTGTTTTTATAACCCATGACACAGCCAATAAAAATCTCTATAATTCTATTGAGGAACTGAAAGAACTAGATGTTATAAAAAGGATAATCAACACTATAAGGGTCGAAGAGTTATAATAGTGTTTCGAAGCCTGGATAATTATTCAATAATGAATAATTTTTTAAATGCTGTATTCATGCAGAGCTTTTTTTATTGCCTGTTTAAGTTAATATGAATTTTTCTTAATTCGGCTTTTTTTATATTTACCCATCGGGGATTAATTGTTATTTGTAGATTTGTAAGATAAATTTCATATAAGACGGTTTTACTGGAGAAAATAATGAATGATATTCTTTATACAAGTACAAGAAGCGATACTGAAAAAATCACCTCCGCCCAGGCTATTATCAGAGGTATTGCACCGGATGGAGGACTGTATGTTCCTGAACGTGTCCCTGCCATCGACGCTCCACTTTCTGAGCTTGCAAAAATGGATTACAGGCAGCTTTCCCTCTATGTTATGGGCAAGTTCCTGACAGATTTTACTCCAGAAGAGCTTGACTTCTGTATCAGCCGGGCCTATGACGACAAATTTGACAACCCTGTTATCGCGCCCATTGTCAAAGCAGGTAAAGTGTTTTTTTTGGAGCTGTATCATGGAGCCACCGCAGCTTTTAAAGACATGGCTCTTTCAGTTCTTCCATATCTTCTGACAACGGCTCTTAAGAAAAGCGGAATCAGGAAAGAGATTGTTATCCTGACCGCAACCAGCGGGGACACAGGAAAGGCGGCACTTGAGAGTTTTTCCGATGTTGCCGGAACAAAAGTAATAGTTTTTTACCCACGCGGTAAAGTAAGCCCCATCCAGGAGAGGCAGATGACAACCCAGGAAGGCAAAAATACTTTTGTATGCGCAATTGAAGGAAATTTTGATGATGCGCAGACAGGCGTAAAAAATATCTTCAGTGACAGGGATTTTAATGAGCTTGCTGAAAAAAATAACTATCAGTTTTCTTCTGCAAACTCCATTAACATCGGACGGCTCATTCCTCAGGTTGCATATTATGTGTACGCATATCTAAGGCTTCTGCAGGCCGGTGAAATTGTTGAGGGGGAAGAAATAAATGTTGTTGTCCCGACCGGTAATTTTGGCAATATCCTGGCGTCTTATTATGCAAAAGAAATGGGGCTTCCGATCAGGAGATTTATTTGTGCTTCAAACGAAAATAATGTTTTGTACGATTTTATAAATACAGGTGTTTATAACAAAAACAGGCAATTAAAGCTTACCAGGTCGCCTTCAATGGATATACTGGTTTCCAGCAATCTTGAAAGGCTCATATTTGACCTTTGTGAAAGTGATTCTTCAAAACTGGCCGAATTGTTTGACAGCCTTGCCAAAACGGGGACTTTCAGCATAGATGAATCAATGAGAGACAAACTCGCATCGTTTTGGGGAGGATATGCAACAGAGGCCCAGACCCTGGAGTCTATCGAGCAGGCCTACAGAGAGCATAAGTACCTGACTGATACCCATACCGCTGTCGGTTATTTTGTGTATAAAGACTATCTTGAGAGCACCAGTGACAGGATAAAAACAGTGATTGTCTCGACCGCAAGTCCGTTTAAATTTCCCGGCAGCGTTCTTAAAGCCATAAGCAGTGATTTTTCTGAATATGAAAATCTTGATGAATTTGAGATGCTTTTAAAACTATCTGAAATAACAGGTCTTAAGATACCGAAACCACTGCAGGGTATTGGGGAAAAACAAATCCTTCATGACGGTGTTTGCAGCATCGGGGACATGAAAAAGTTTATAGCCCGGGTGTTGGGACTTTAAGAAAATAGCGGAAAATTCTTTAAAAGTTTGGCGATTATGCTTTGAGCGGGAATCTGTCTAACAGCCGATTTAGGGATTTAAATTAATTTATACCAAACAATTTAATAAAAAAGTTATATTCTTTGCCAGAAGTCGAAGCGAGATTTTATGTAATTGCGATATTATTGTGAATTTTATACGATTGTGATTACTAAAATTTTAGCAGATTTTTTATTAGCTGAAGCGTTAAAAAAGTAAATGTAAGAGTATTTTGAAAATGAGCTAAAAATGATAAGAAAATAAGCAAAAATGGGTAAAAAATATATTGTAGTCTTAATAGATGGAGCTTCAGATTACCCGCTGGCAGAGCTTGGAAACAAAACACCATTGCAGGTTGCAAACAAACCGGTAGTTGATGAGCTTGCCCGCCGTGGCGTTGTCGGTATGGTAAAGACAATACCGGAAGGCGTAGTGCCGGGAAGTGATTCTGCAAATCTTTCAATACTCGGTTATGACCCAAGAATTTACTCCACAGGCCGCTCATCACTTGAAGCAGTAAGTATGGGCATAGAGCTGTCTGAAAATGATGTCAGCTTCAGATGTAATCTTGTCACGCTGTCTGATGAAAGCAATTACCCTGAAAAAATAATGCTGGATTACTCAGCAGGAGAGATAACTACCGGAGAAGCAAAAATATTAATAAATGATATTGCCCAAGCGCTTCAGACGGACCGGATAAGATTTTACCCCGGGGTGAGTTATCGCCATATAATTGTCTGGCGCGACGGCATAGGGGATGCAGATGACACTCTGATACTGACTCCGCCCCACGATATTTCAGGCCGGCAAATAGCCGGTTATCTGCCGAAGGGCAAAAACAGCAGTATTTTTTTAGACTTCATGATTAAGGCGGACTTGATTTTAAAGGACCACCCCGTAAACACCGCCAGGATAAAAGATGGCAAAAATCCCGCAAACTCGATATGGGTATGGGCGAAGGCAACAAAACCTGCGCTGGGTTCATTTTATGAAAAATACGGAATTAATGGCTCGGTGATTTCAGCGGTTGATCTGGTAAAAGGAATAGGGATATGCGCCGGTTTAAAGCCTGTTGATGTAAAAGGGGCCACAGGAAACATACATACTGATTTTGAAGGCAAGGCCAGAGCCGCTTTAAAAGAATTGGAAAGCGGACAGGATTTTGTCTATATTCACATAGAGGCCCCCGATGAATGCGGACACCAGGGGGATGTTAAAGAAAAAATAAGAGCCATTGAATTAATTGACAGTAAAGTCATTAGGGTTTTAAAAGAACAGCTGGATCTTATGAAAACTGACTACAGCATAATGATACTTCCTGATCATCCAACTCCTATAATTAAAAAGACTCATACTTCTGACCCTGTTCCTTTTTTGATATATGACAGCAAAGATTCAGTCACAGCGGGCGCAGGTGCGGGAATGGGTGCATACACAAAAACAGGCGCAGGAACAGATACAGGAGCAGGCTCGCAAAACAGTTTAAATATTTATGACGAATTTTACCCGCTGACAAAAGGGTTATTTATATCCGAAGGCCACAAAATCATGGATTACTTTTTAAGTAAATAAGATTAACCCTTTGTTCCACCAGCCAATCAGAATTGCTTCCGCTTGGTTTTTTCCAAAATCCACTGTCTTATTCTATCAGTAAGAATAGCTTTACCTTTGATAAAAGCGAGTTCAGGCAGCCATTCAATGAAAATAATGCACTTTTAAAAGAACAGTAGCAGGAAAGAGTAAAAATCCTTAAAGAATATAATATCGGTTCTTTAATTCAACAATCAGAGCCGACTCAAAATTATAGTATTTATAAAAAAGTTTTGTAAAAAATGCTTAAAATAATATTAATAATAATTTAATATAATTAGAAAATAAATATTAAATAAATTTGACAAAATTTTAAAATTACTATATTGTAATATTGTTTTAAATCTTAAAATATTTGAATCATAGAAGCTTGGAAACTTTTCTCAAATCTGGACGCTAGAGAAAAGTGGAGCTATTAGCGTAACCGACTATATACAGTCGGTTTTTGTGTTTTTGGGGATACATGACTCATTTTGAAGCTTTAAAACGAAAAAATCAAAATTTCTCCTATTAGAAGGGACAGAGAAAATGAGTCACTGGAAAAACAATGCTGCTTCAAGGTTTTTAATATTCTTTATTATCCTTATGATGGTATTCTGGCTGCTGCCTGGCGGAATCGTTTTCGGGCAGGGAGTGGATAGCACTGCACCCGTTATAAGTTTAAATGGTGCAAATCCTGTATCCATAGTTGTTGGCACTTCTTATACAGATGCCGGAGCAACAGCAGTCGATGATGTTAGCGGTGATGTCAGCATTGACATGACAAAAGTAAGTACAGTCAGTGAAATATTGGTTGGTGAATATACAGTGACTTACAGTGCAAGCGATGCAGCAGGTAATGTTGAAACTGCAGTAAGAAATGTAAATGTGATTGAAGCACCTACTGTAACTAATCCTCCGGATACAACTCCTCCAACAACTTCACCTATTGCTTTACCGGTTACAGTCACACCAGTGATTATACTTAATGGAGACAGTAACGTAGTAATATCGGTTGATTCTGAGTACTCAGATTCTGGAGCAACTGCAACTGATTGGGAAGGCAAAGACATAACTTCCGCAATAGTGGCAGTAAATACAGTTGATACATCTTTGCCAGGTTCCTACACAGTTACCTATAATGTCAGTGATGCAGCTGGGAATGCTGCAACTGAAGTTACCAGAAAAGTAGAAGTTGTTGAACCGGTGCCTGAAGTCGATGTTACACAGCCTGTAGAAATTGGACAGGTTGGCGCAGCAGTTCTTGAAAATGTTAAAGCTGATTCAATTGAGCTTGACTCAATAGCTGAAGATATAACTGCAAGTGATTTGATAACCGAAGATGCCGAACAAATTCCCAGTTTGATTACCGATAAACCGGACTACGCACCCACTGACACCGTTTTAATTATTGGAAATGGCTTTATCACAGACAAAACATACATATTGGTTATCAGCTCAACAGACAGTCCTTCCGTAAACTTTGAAGTTCAGGTTACTGCTGATAAAAGCGGGACATTTGTTTATGCATATCAATTAGACGGCACCTACAGGCCAAATTATAGAGTGGAAGTAAAAGGTTCTGAAATATTAACTACCTTTACAGATTCCATTTCTGTTATTCCCGGGGTTCTTTTTGAAAGTACTTTTGATAACTTAAATGGCCTTACCCAACTGACACCATGGCTTCCAGCTTGGAGCATCCTGAATGGAAACCTGAAACCATCAACAGATACAACGGCTGATAAGATAGTGGTATTTGGAGACAGCAAGTGGCAGGATTATAACGTAAGTGTGAATGCAAATTTAATTGCAGGGAAAGGCTACGGGATATATTACAGAAGCAGCGTAAACTCCCTTAATAAAATATCAGGTTACATATTTCAGTATGATCCCGGGTGGAATAAATCTTTTGTTTTGAGAAAAGTAATAGACGGCAACGAGTCCGCTCCCATTAGAACAACGCTCATGCCCGCTGGCTTTAACATATTCGGCAGTTCTCACAAAATCGATATTTCAGTTGAAGGGGACCATCATGTTATTATGGTTGACGGGGTTGTAGTAATGGATTTTCATGACAGTGGTTTTACTCAGGGGTTGGCAGGATTTAGGGCTTGGGGTGGTTCAGATGTCAACTTTGAGGACGTAAAAGTTACTGACAAAAAGGCAGCTGCTGTTACAAAAATTACGCCTGATATTACCTGGTCAGTTCCTGAAGACATTACTTACGGAACAGCTCTTGGCTCAAAACAATTAAATGCAACTGCTTCTACAGGCGGCACGTTTGTTTATGATCCCACAGAGGGGACAATATTAAATCAAGGCAGCGGCCAAAGTCTTTCAGTTATATTTACCCCGACTGATTCCATTAATTACGATACTGCCTCAAAAACCGTTCTAATATCAGTAGTAAAAGCAAGTCAAACTATTACATTTACTAATCCTGGCGACAAAACTTATGGAGATGCAGCCTTTGATTTGTCTGCATCCTCTACTTCAGGTTTGCCGGTAAGTCTTAGTGTAATATCCGGCCCGACTACTTTGGATGGCGCCAATCTTACAATAACAGGGGCAGGAGATGTAGTTATAAGAGCGTCACAGGCAGGTACCAGTAGTTACAATGCTGCAGACAATGTTGATGTGGCCTTTAATGTTGGTAAAGCGGCTTTAACAGTAACAGCCGATGCTAAGAGCAAAATTTATGGTGACATGGATCCTGAACTTACTTACCAGATTACCAGCGGGTCTCTTGTTAAAGGTGACAGCTTTACAGGCTCACTGACACGCGACAAGGGTGAAGATATCGGAACATATGCAATAACTCAGGGGACGCTTTCATTAAGCAAGGGTTATACATTAACATATACAGCTGGAATCATCACCATCAATTCTATAAATTTTTCTGAAAGTAGTTTCGATAATATGGATGGGCTGACACAGCTTAAAGGGCCTTGGAGCATTAAAAACGGAAATCTAAAGCCATCGACAGACGCAAACACATTATTCGAAAAGATAGTGGTATTTGGAGACAGCAAGTGGCAGGACTATAGCGTAAGTGTGAATACAGCTTTAATTGCAGGAAGCGGCTATGGAATATATTACAGGGCTAGTGTAAATACCGAAAATAATATATCAGGTTACATATTTCAGTATGATCCCGGGTGGTACAAATCTTTTATTTTGAGAAAAGTAGTAAATGGCAACGAGTCCGCTCCCATTAGAACAACGCTCATGCCCGCTGGCTTTAACATATTCGGCAGTTCTCACAAAATCGATATTTCAGTTGAAGGGGACCATCATGTTATTATGGTTGACGGGGTTGTAGTAATGGATTTTCATGACAGTGGTTTTACTCAGGGGTTGGCTGGATTCAGAACATGGAATTATTCAGATGTCAACTTTGAGGACGTAAAAGTTACTGACAAAAAGGCAGCTGTTGTTACAAAAATTACTCCTGATATTGCCTGGTCCAATCCAGATGATATTACTTATGGAACAGCTCTTGGCGCAAAACAATTAAATGCAACTGCTTCTACAGACGGTACGTTTGTTTATAGTCCCACAGAGGGGACAGTGTTAAATCAAGGCAGCGATCAAAGTCTTTCAGTTACATTTACCCCGACTGATTCCATTAATTACAATACTGCCTCAAAAACTGTCTTATTGTCAGTGGTAAAAGCAAATCAGACGATTATATTTACTAATCCTGGAGATAAAACTTACGGAGATGCTGCCTTTTCTTTGGCTGCCTCCTCTACTTCAGGCTTGCCGGTAAGCTTTAGTTTAATATCCGGCCCGGCCACTTTGGATGGCGCTAATCTTACAATAACAGGCGCGAAAGATGTAATCGTAAGAGCTTTGCAGGAAGGAAACAGCAATTACAATGCTGCAGACAATGTTGATGTGACCTTTGGCGTTGGTAAAGCGGCTTTAACAGTAACGGCTGATGCGAAAAGCAAAATTTATGGTGACATGGATCCTGAACTTACTTACCAGATTACCAGCGGTTCTCTTGTTAAAGGTGACAGCTTTACAGGCTCACTGAAACGTGCCGAAGGTAAAGACGTGGGAGATTACAACATAAGCAGTACTTTATCAGCAGGCGACAACTATAGTATTAAGTACATAGCAGCTAATTTGACTATCAGACCTGCAGCGCTGATAATAACTGCTGATTCAAAGAGCAAAATTTATGGTGACATGGATCCTGAACTTACTTACCAGATTACCAGCGGTT
>CAYZUS010000033.1:19253-23860 GCA_964481885.1 uncultured Actinomycetota bacterium
TTATCAGCAGGCGACAACTATAGTATTAAGTACATAGCAGCTAATTTGACTATCAAACCTGCAGCGCTGACAATAACTGCTGATAATTCAAGCAAGATATATGGCAGTGCCAATCCTGTATTTACAGTTCAATACAGCGGATTTGTCGCAGGGGACACCTCATTAAGCCTTAAGCTGCAACCGATAGTTAAAACAACTGCGACAGCAACCAGTCTTGCAGGCACATACCCTATTAATGCCAGCAGAGCTTATTCCTCTAACTACACAATAGATTACAAACCGGGAATACTGACAGTAACTTATCATTGGTATGGTTTTTTGCAACCGCTAAAGACAACAGGGAAAAAGAGCGTATTTAAATTGGGGAGTACAATTCCTGTAAAATTTAAAATAGATGGAGATGTGCCGAAAAAAACAGTGGCAAATATATCATTTAGTAAAATTGCCAATGCTTCTTTAGAAGCAGCAGTAAACGAAGCTGTTTCTACAAGCGCAGCAACAACAGGAACATTATTCAGATATAGCGCTGCTGATGATCAGTATATTTATAATCTTAGCACAAAAAATCTTACAGCTGGTGAATACACAATTAAAGCCGTACTTGATGATGGTAAGCAATATTCCATACATATCATATTATCAGCAAAAAAATCTCACAGCTGACGAATATACAATTAGAGCAACGCTGGATGATGGTAAGCAATATTACATAAATATTTTATTGTCAGCAAGATGATATACTGGTGACGTAAGATTACCAGTTCTTATCAGTATTTACTTAAAGAGCAATTCGTTTTATTGACAATAAAATAAAAAGTTATTAATGTTAATGCAGAAATACAGCAATTCTGTAAAACAGAAAAGAAGTAATAAATATTTTATTAATTTATAGAGGGAATTAAAATTAGGTAATGAAATTAAGTCAGATAAAGACCATTACCCTTCCTTCAGAAATATTAAGGCAGGTTTAAAAAATGACGACTCCAACTAAAAAAATGAGTGCAGGCAGGATAGTGGGATTTGTATTCCTGGGGCTTTTTGTCCTTTGCATATTCAGCAGCGCATGCTTCATTGGCGGACTGGCTCTGGGAGGATTTGGCAGTGCATTTACAGGTAGTGGTGGCAGTCTGGCGTCCGGCGATAACTCCATCTCTCTGATAAGAATGGAAGGCGTTATTTCAGGCTCCCAGTCATCCGGTCTTCTTGGAGGTACGTCAATAACTCCTGAGAGCATAATCGAACAGCTGATAAGCGCTGAAAAAAATCCCAGTATTAAAGCCATAATAATCAGGGTTAACAGCGGTGGCGGCAGTGCGGCGGCATCCCAGGAAATATTTGAAGAATTGAAGAAAATCAAAAAGCCTGTTGTAGTATCAGTCGGTGATATCTGCGCTTCCGGCGCATATTATATTTCCTGTGCTGCAGACAAAATAGTTGCAAATCGTTCATCCTCCATTGGAAGCATTGGAGTAATAATGCAGATAACAAACCTTGAAGAACTTTACAAGAAGCTTGGCATAACATACACGACCATCAAGGCAGGCAAATACAAAGATGCCGGCAGTCCTGACAGGCCATTAACTGATGAAGAACAGGGCCTCCTGCAGGAACAGACATTTAAGGTATACGACCAATTTATTAATGATGTTGCGAAGAGCCGCAATCTTCCGGTGGAAAAAGTCAAAGAAATCGCAACTGGCTGGGTCTATCTTGGCACGGAAGCGCTGGATCTTGGACTAATCGATGAAATCGGAACATACAAGGACGCGGAAATGCTTGCTGCAGAACTTGCAGGTATCACAGGTGAACCAAATATCATAGGCGCCACGCAGTTTAATATCTGGGATACGTTTTTAAATTATTCATTTAGCCAGATTACAAAAAGAATAATGGGTTTGTATGAAAACCAGGCTGCAGTGATTTTTAAATAAAATCATTTAAGCAAAATATTTCTGATTTGACAAAATACGGGCAAGCATTCCAAAATGGGGACAATTTTTATCCGGGCAGGAACATGTACCCTCTGCCGGGCAAAAAACGATATTTCCAATGGGACTCTATAACTATAAATAAAATACTTGCATTTTTTTGTTTTTCTGTTTAAATATACATTACTTTTTGGTTTGTAACTTTAAGTGCTTGAGATTTTCGTTGATGAGGCTGAAAGTTATTTGGGAACCTTTAAAAAGAAGATGTATTTTTGAAAACTTAATATTGCTGTAAAACCTGTGACCAGGAATAGTAGGGCATTAAGTAGTATACAGAGAATCGCCGGCGGTGAGATGGCGGTTGCAATACTGATGTTTGAATGGACCTGTGAGGTGGTTGTCACAAATTCTGCGCTCGCAGCTAAAGCAGGAGAGTATGGCAATCCGGATTCCTCCGTAATCAAAGGATAGGGTATGACGTACCTGACAAACAAGCGCACAGCTTTTGCTGTGAAGTAGGGTGGCACCGCGGGAAATTTAAACCTCTCGTCTCTATGAATTTATAGGGATAGTAGAGGTTTTTTTATTTGGGGGGCTGATTTTTAGCGGTCGCAGTATGAGACGGGTCCGGCAGGAATCCAGAACAGGCTGTTTTGGATATAGCGCGAGAGGCTTTGGAGCGAAGAAAGAGGCTTTAATTATTGTGGTTTGTTTAACAGTTTGTTAAAAATTAAAAAATTTTTTCTAAAGAAAAGAAAGGATGTGGTGATTTAAATGCCAGCAGTTACTTTATCGCGGCTGTTTTTATGGCAGTAAATTTTTACAGGCAAAGATAAAAAAGTAAAAATATTTGGTTAAAATTAATAATTTTTAAAAGGAGATGTAAATAAAATGGCTTTAGATGACAGAGAAAAAAAGATATACCTTTCAGAAAACGATATGCCGAAGCAATGGTATAATATAAATCCGGATCTGCCAAAACCTCTGGATCCGCCTCTTCACCCGGGAACAGGCAAACCATTAGGGCCGGACGATCTGGCCATGCTGTTTCCAATGGAGATTATAAAGCAGGAAGTATCAATGGACAGATTTATTGATATTCCAAAAGAAATTATTGACATCTATAAGTTATGGAGGCCGACCCCGCTTGTGCGTGCAGACAAGCTGGAAAAGTTTCTTGATACGCCTGCAAGAATATATTTCAAGAATGAAAGTGTGAGCCCTGCCGGAAGCCATAAACCCAATACTGCTGTGGCCCAGGCATATTACAATAAGAAAGAGGGGACAAAGAGAATATGCACCGAAACAGGCGCCGGCCAATGGGGATGCGCCCTCTCCTTTGCATGCAATCTTTTTGACCTGGATTTAACTGTCTATATGGTAAAAGTAAGCTATAACCAGAAACCATACAGAAGAACAATGATTAAATTATGGGGTGCAGAAGTATTCGCTTCACCATCAGAAAGGACCGAATCGGGCAGGGCAATACT
Source organism: uncultured Actinomycetota bacterium (assembly GCA_964481885.1). Classification (GTDB taxonomy): domain Bacteria; phylum Actinomycetota; class Humimicrobiia; order Humimicrobiales; family Humimicrobiaceae; genus Fen731. The sequence continues at coordinate 22,672 of CAYZUS010000033.1, forward strand.
GGCCCAGGACCCGCACTCACTTGGCTCGCTTGGAATTGCGATAAGTGAAGCAGTTGAAGATGCAGTAAAAAGTGGCGGAAAATACTCCCTTGGCAGCGTCTTAAACCATGTAATACTGCACCAGACAGTTATAGGCCTTGAAGCTATAAAACAGTTTGAAAAAGTAGGCGACTATCCTGACATATTAATAGCCTGCGCAGGGGGAGGAAGCAACTTCGGAGGTTTTGCGTTCCCGTTTATTCCGGAAAAGAAGAAGAATGACAAGATGCGAATAATTGCTGTAGAGCCTGATGCCTGTCCTACTCTTACAAAAGGCGAGTTTGTCTATGACTATGGCGACACTGCAAAACTCGCTCCGATTACAAAGATGTACACACTGGGGCATGATTTTGTACCTGCCGGAATTCATGCAGGCGGACTTCGTTATCACGGCATGTCTCCTCAGGTGAGCTTACTAAAGCATGAAAATTTGATAGAGGCAATTGCAGTATCACAGACAGGAGCGTTTGAAGCAGGAGCGATTTTTGCAAAAACTGAAGGGATAATACCTGCGCCTGAAAGCACCCACGCAATAAGGGTTGCAATCGACGAAGCATTAAAGTGCAAACTGACAGGTGAGAAGAAAGTAATAGCGTTTAACCTTAGTGGGCACGGTCATCTGGATTTGGGTTCTTACGAAGATTATCTGGACGGAAAGCTTAAAGATTTCAAGTACCCGGCAGAAAGGGTCAAAGAATCTCTGTCAAAATTGCCGAAGTTCTAAACAGGAAATTTTGATCATAATTTACGGATTTTCATAAAAATACTGAAAGCAGGTGGGGTTTGGGTTATTTACCAATAAAATCCCACCTGTAAGGTTAGTGGTATTATAACTTTAATACTGATTTTTTTTATGCTGCTTTTTTGTTTGGCACTGTTTGCTATGATCTCATCAGCTGAGAATGGCACAAACAATAAACTTTCAGACAAATATTAAATGTGTGAAGCGCATTTACATAAAGCCGCATGGGGATTAAAAAGAAAGAAAGCGGACAGTAAAAAGAAAAAACTCAATTAATTTTTTTGAAATTATAATTTAAAATATTTTGGTTTATTGCTTCCAAAATAAAAAAGTTCTTGCATTTTTTAGTATAAGTATATAATCCTGACTTTGACAGCACAAAATGGCAAAAAAAGGCCAAAACCCGCA
>CAYZUS010000034.1:0-7657 GCA_964481885.1 uncultured Actinomycetota bacterium
CATCAGTCATATCTCTGGTCGGGCCTGTCCCGGCCGGCATAGTCTGACCAACCCTGAGCCTCCCAGTAACCCTTGTAATCTGCATCCGTCAACTCAATTTTATTGATCCATTTTGCCCATTTCATTCCATATTTTCCAGGCAGAACTACTCTTAACGGATAGCCATGCTCAGATGCAAGTGTTTTTCCATTCATTTTATATGCAAGGATAGCATCGTCTTTTAGGGCCTCGTCAATTTTTACTGCAGTTGAATACCCGTCTTCACAGTAAAAAACGACTTTTATGACTTTGTCATTTATGCCTGCCTTTTCCAGGACCATCTTAAGCGGCACTCCCGTCCATACTGCATTCCCAATTGAGGATCCCCCTATTGGATTTGAGATTGTTTCAAGTGTTGCAAAAACCGAGACCTGAGGCATACTCAGTATTTCATCATATTTCAAAATATATGGGTTTTTGGCCAGGCCGCCAATTTCAAGTTCCCAGGTATTGATGTCTATATCAGGAGTAAATCCAAGAGAAAGCGTAAACATCTGCTGTTCCGTAACAAAATTTATTGAACTGTCCTTGAGTTTGTCCGCTGCCTGGACTTTGTCTTTAAATTCACCGATAAAATCAAAGACAACAGGATTTTTAATCCATTTATTAGTAGGACCATTATTGGCCACAATTTTTAATACTCCGTCATCAGCAGGATTTAAATACTGCCCGTCTTTTTTCCAGACTATAAAAAGGTCATCACCGTTAAGTTCCGCCAGGGAAAAATTTGCGGCATAAAGGTCAGTTGCATAAATGACAGCATTTTGCGACTCAGGTTTGATATTGATGTCTTTTAAAATATCTTTAACTTTAAGCCCAAAAAAATCAAGCGTTACATTTTCGCCATCAGAACGAATACCGGTTGCGTTTATGTTTTCAAATTCTCCACTATACTTTGTTACCAATTCTTCAAAGCTTAGCTGCAGCTGGTTTTCCACAAGGCCGGAAAACAGCATCCTGTAGTCGGGAATTGTCTGTGCAAATTCAAGGTCACTGGTTATTTTATCAATATTGATATCAGGCGGGTTAAATTCCATAGCCCGAGCAGCGGCCCTTGAGGCTTCGTTTTTATAGATGTAATATGAAAAGAATGCAGCAGATCCTGCAAGCACAAGGCATAATAAGGCTACAAGCGATATCTTTATTGCATTTTTTTTCTTTTCCATAATTTATGCTGGCATTATATTTGATTTAGTTGTCAGGATAACGTTTCATTTTGTACACGATTCTATATGTTAATTTGTTCTGGCATCATAATTATTTTAGATACAGCACCCTCTTATGATTTGTCTGGGTATCGTAATTTCTTTTTGGCCCATATGGTTTTTTATTTTGTCGGCCCTCCCCCCTCAAAAAGCAACCCAGGTAAATCAAGCTGTAAATACTCCTATTGCAGCACCTGTCCTGCCAAAAACCTTTATTACAGACATCAAAAAGCAAAATAAGTAAATCCGGTTATAAAGACACCGCCGATAACAAGCAGCAGGACGTCAATATAGAGCCCCTTTACATTTTTTCTTGCAAGGGCAAACCTTATTGAAATCAGGGCGTGAATGCTTGCCAGGACAAGAAATGCGATATTTATGTAAATAATGTGTAGCGAGTTGGCCAGGCCTCTTGTGATAAATGTAAAATGGCCCAGACTTCGATACCCGGTAACCATTATAACTACAAAAAGAACAATCAGGACATATGCTGCAACTCTGCTAAATATTGTAAGAAACCTGTTTAAGTTCATATTAATACCACACCTAAAATACCTCCCGCCTGTGGAGCTATCTCTTTTAAATTTGCGCCAAAAGGCCTAATAAAGCATATATGATTAAAATTTAATCCAAATATTAATTATTATTTTATAACATTTGAGTTGGATTTAATACCACAAAACTATTTATGGAACTGATCGGCCTGCTTTGGCTGCTTAAATCTGTCCGGCTGCATTGATTTTCTGCAATTAATCAGCCTGCCTTAACAGCATTAAACTTTTTAAGGTGTTTTGTCATTCTGAAACTGAAAAATGGGTGGAAAAACAAATCATATTTTTTATTTTTTAAACAAAATAAAAATGCTAATATTTAAAGCATGAATTGGAAAGAGAGAATTCTAAACACTGTTAAAGGACAAAAAACAGATTTTCTGCCTTTTGTCCCAAGACTCGATATCTGGTATAAATCAAACAAGCTTGGTGGTACCCTTCCAAAGAAATATGCGGATTCTTCTCTTTATGAAATTGTAAATGATCTTGGAGTGGGATATCACAGCGTTGTTCCTGATTTCTCGAATTTTTTAAGTGAAAAAAGTAATGCATTTCTCGGGCTTGGCATTTATGACCTTAAGAGTAACCCCTATAAAATCATACATGAAAGCATTGACTTTGAGACCAACACTACAAAAGAAGGCCTGACATCGTCCTGTTTTTACACCCCTTACGGAAATATTACAACCCAAACCTTATATAATGACAATATGAGAAAAGGCGGGGCAACCATAGGGCACACCATTGAACATGCACTCAAGAGCATTAAAGATATTGAGCCTCTGGGCCATATATTTGAAAATTTAAAGGTCCGGCAAAATTATAATAATTTCAATGAATTCAGGGACTCTGTCGGTGACAGGGGGGCATCAGTAGGATTTTGCATGCTTTCCGGATCGCCGATGCATCATATTATGAAAGAACTGATGCCGTTTGAAAAATTTATTTACGCATACAATGATAACCCGGAACAAATCAGATACCTGTCTGAAAAAATTGAAGCAATTTTTGATCAGGTGATGGATATCTCTTCAAAAAGCAGCGCCGAAATACTCTTTTGCGGCGCCAATTACGACAGCATGCTAACGTGGCCATCATTTTTTAAGGAAAATATCACTCCCTGGCTAAAAAAATACTCTGAAATTTCCAGAAACAGTGCCAAATTCTTTTTAACCCATGCAGACGGAGAAAATGAGGGGCTTATCCGGGAGTATATTGATGCGGGAATAGATATTGCAGATTCCATTTGCCCCAGCCCGATGACCAGATTAAAAATTGAGGATATAAGGCAAAAGTTTGATTCAAAGATTACAATTTGGGGAGGAATTCCCTCCATATGTGTTCTTGAGGATTCAATGAGCGATTATGAATTCGAAAAATATGCCCACTCTCTTTTTGAAAAGCTCGGCAAGGCTGACCATATAATCTTAAGTTTTGCAGACACCACGCCCCCCGGCGCAAAATTTGAAAGAATTAAAAAAATTGCTTCACTTGCAGAAAGTTTTAAATTTTAAGCAGAATCAACCCTTTTATCCCATTTTAAGGAAAGCCAAATCTTGTGTTCCACCTCTGCTGCCATAAAAATGAAATAATTTATGGCAGAAAAAAGAAACCATGCTGATTTTACTGATATCGTGCTTAAAAGAAAACCGTCCGCTTATTCCTTATTTCACCCAAACGTCAGGCAGTATCTCACCATAATTTAAACAATATTTATATCTATACTTTAATTACACCAACAGCGCTTGTCTTCGAGAGTGATGTTATTTCAACCTTCGCACGTTGCCCTATAAATTGCCTCCCATTAATTATCTGGATCACATAGCCCTCTATCCTTGAGAGAGCGTCGGTGCGATTGTGAGAGTATAATTTTTCTATCTCAATATCAACGATGTCGCCAACTTTAAAAGGTCTGGAGGCTTTCTGGACATCAGCGATATCGCCCCTTGCCTCAATTATAAATGCATCAATCGGCAGGCTTTCATCACTTTTTACGGCCAGGTATTTTCTGGTGAGCGTTTCAAGATTTTTAAGATTCTGTCCTCCCTTGCCTATTATCTGTGCGGCAATTGAGGGATTAAGTTTTATCAGGAAGGCTTTGTCCAGGCTTTCTTTTGCAAGCTTTCTTATCTTTCTTTCCACCTCAAGCCTTATGGTTTCTTCGGATTTTACATATCCCATTCCATTGCAGCACGGACAAGGTTTGCATAATGTTCCTACAATGCCGTCTGAGACATTTTTTCTTGTCATCTCTAACAGACCGAGCTTGGAAAAAGCAAGCATCTCAGTCTTGGTCTTGTCTTTCTCCAAAAGCTGTTTAAACCTTGAGTGTACCTTGTGCCTGTCTTCTTCCGTACTCATATCAATAAAATCAATAACAATAATGCCTCCAATATCACGAAGCCTCAGCTGGCTCGTAATGACTTCAGAAGCTTCAAGGTTTGTCTTTAAAATAGTTTGTGCAGAGGTCTTGCCTGAAGTATATTTCCCTGTATTTACATCGATAGTGGTAAGTGCTTCCCCGTAGTCAATTACTATAAAGCCACCTGACTTGAGCCACACTTTCCTTTCAAGCGCACTCTCTATGACTTCATTTACATTGAATTCTTCGAAAAGCTCGTTGGCGCCATGGTACAGTATTATGTTGTTATAATTTATGCCAATGTTTTTTAAATACTTTATTATCTCATTTCTTGCAAACTTGCTGTCAACATAAATAGAGTCAAAATCTTCAGAAAAAATGTCCCTTATCAGCCTTATTACCACTGGATATTCCTGCTGAATTAAAACCGGCTCCTTACTCATGGCAGCTTTTTTTCTGATAAAGCTCCAGAGCTTTAAAAGCTGGCTCAGTTCTTTTTTTAATTTTGCCTTTGATACATTTTTTGCAGCGGTCCTTACTATTATTCCGCAATCCTTCGGCCTTATTTCTTCAGCTGCAAGCCTGAGCTCTTCCCTTTCCTTGCCTTCTATTTTCCGTGACACTCCGACTCCCTCATTAAATGGAGCGAGTATTAGATACCGTCCGGGCAAAGATATGTAAGTAGTAAGCCTTGCACCCTTGCCTTTCATCGGGTCCTTTGTGACCTGAACCATCAGAAGCTGATTGGGTTTTAATATATGCTGTATTTTTTTGGTTATTTCCTGTTTTTCTTCAAGCTCAAAGTCATAAGAGACTTCATTGATGTAAAGAAAAGCATTTTTTTCCTCAACGATATCAACAAAAGCAGCATCCAGGCTGGATAGCACATTTTCAATCTTCCCAAGATAAATATTCCCTACAATAGATTTGCTTTTTTTTCTGTCATAGTAGAGCTGTGTTACCAGTTTGGATTCAAGGATAGCTACTCTTGTCTCGTTCTTATCAGAACTGACAAGCATTTCCGTGCCCACTTTGTACCTCACTGTATATAAAAACTTAATAAAATTTCATTTAATGTTTAAGAAAACTTAAAAGATATCATTTCTATCGGGTCCGTCAGTATATTATCCTTAAGTATGTATGTCCCGGTTTTCTGCACCTTTCTCACTTCAATATCTTTAGTCTCCAAAAATTTTTCCAAATAATCATTGAAAGCGTTGAACTTGAAAATAGTGTTAATGCTGTTTTTTAAAATTTTAGCATAACCACAGATTTTAAGGAAAAAAATGTTTTCCATCGGTCCGGATGCTGATGCAAACGTCTCTGCAACGGTAATCTTTTCTGAAGCAGCAGCTTGGGTTTTGGGTGCAAAACCAGGTATATTTTCAGGAACATCTTGAGTCGCAGAGGTCTGATAATTGAGAATGGAGTTCCTTATCTTCTGCAAATCTGCATCACAATCTTCATTTTTGACTGTCGGTCCAAACTTCTCACCAAAATCTTTTTCAAAAGAACTTAAAAAACTACCTGGAAAATAGTATCCATTAACCAGCTGGCCTGTTTCAGGATTCTCTATATCCCGGGAACTTTTTTTAAATATTTCTCTACTCCCCGGCTCTCCTGATAATATTCCAGAATAAAGCAATTCATATTCGTAAATAACTACATCGATTGCTGACATAAGTGACGGTATTTTATTTTCCGGGGTTTTTTCAAAATTTAATGCATTAATCACCTTTAAATTGTCAGGCAATTTACTGTTTAGGCGAACCGTGAAATCTTCTGCCGGAATTGCTTCCAACAGTTCAATGTCACAATATTCTGCCAGGCTTTGCACACCAAGCGGTATGGGATTGCTGAAACTCAGTTTGGGTTTGGGATGAAACCCACCGCTATAAAAAAGCGGCATGCCGGTTCGCATCAATGCCCTCTCCATCAGCGCAAGGACATCCAGATGTGAAAGATATTTCAACTCGTCTTTTTTAAAAAATTTAAATCTTACTGTGTTGGTGCCCATTTTTTCCTTAGTTTTAGGTCTTTGCGCCCAGGGCTCCTGCGGCCCTCGGCAATTATATCTCCCCGTTATCCGGGGTTTGCTTTGATTGGCTCATTTCGTCCAAAATACTTTCTGATTTAATGTAATCTTTTATAAACCACTCTTTTTTTATCCCGATGTCTACAATATCCCAGGGGAGTATTTCGGTTTGTGAATACTTCCTTACTGTATAAAAATCCATATCCACTCCGGCCTGTTCAAAGCTTTTTTTCCACAATTCAAAATTAAAAAAATCTGTCCAGTTGTCAAATTTTGCGCCATTTTTCCAGGCCTGCTCCACCACATCGGCAGTCCTAGAATCACCCCGTGACATTGCACACTCAATTTTGCTTTTTTCCGGGCTGTTCCAGTGAAGTTTTACCCTCCTTTTGGGAATGTGAGATTCAATAAAGTAAAACTTTTTGGTCAGTATGGAAATATCGTCCTGAGGGCACCACTGAAAAGGTGTAAAAGGTTTTGGACAGAAAGCGTTTATGCTGACACTTAAGGTAAACCTTGCGTAAATTCGCTTCGGAAGGTTTGCTCTTGCAAAATCTGTTACTTTATAAATAAGATCGATGATGGCATCTATATCTTCATCTGTTTCAAATGGCAGCCCTATCATAAAATAAAGCTTTACCCTGTCCCATCCTTTACTAAAAGCAATTTTTATACTTTCCAGAAGTTCTTCCTGTGTAATATCTTTTTTTATAATATCCCTCATTCTCTGGCTCCCGGCTTCAGGAGCAAAAGTAAGGCCTGTTTTTCGTCCGCTCTGAATTAACTCTGCAAGTTGCAAATTAAAATTGTCAAGACGCATTGAAGGCATGGAGACCGACAGCCTTTTTAAGTCTTCTGATGAGGTTACACCGTATATCAGTTCAAATATGCCATTGTAGTCTGATGATGAAAGAGATGTAAAAGAGATCTCATCGTATCCGGTGTTTTTGAGTCCTTCGATGCTGCTGCCTATCAGCTCCTGTGTGTTCCTCTGGCGGACGGGCCGATAAATAAAGCCTGCCTGGCAGAATCTGCATCCCCTGCTGCAGCCACGCATTATCTCGACTGCAAACCTGTCATGAATCACCCTGATATTGGGCATTACCGGATCACACACAATTTTAAAACTGTCCATGTCTTTTAAAACAGCTTTTTTAACGGCAGATTTACCGTCTGCAGAAGAATTTATGCTTTGGATTTGCGCATTGGTATTATAAATAATCTTATAGAATTGCGGTACAAAAACCCCTTCGACAGCTGACAGTTTTTTCAGAAGCTGTATTTTTTGGACTGCTGCGTTTTCTTTACTTTCAGCAACTTTTACGTTTTTTATGACTTTATAAGTATTTTCCCCCGGCGCATACATGCTGTGCGGCGTGCCTTCATTTTCATGTTCAGCATTATCGCCGGCATTTTCACGGCTGGCATTATCATATTCAGCATTATTACGGCTGGCATTATCATA
>CAYZUS010000034.1:7757-14921 GCA_964481885.1 uncultured Actinomycetota bacterium
CATTATCATACCCTGAATTTTCATGATTATTTTCCAAAGCAATTCTTTCAGAGATATTGTTGTCTTTCTTAAAATCCCTGATTATTTCCAGTATCCGGGTTATCGCTTCTTCTCCATCTCCAATCACCACAAAATCCATGAATTTTGAAAGCGGCCAGGGATTAAAAACAGATCCTCCGCCTGAACAGACAAGTGGAAATATGCTGTCTCTTTTTTCTGCTATATGATCAATTCCTGAAAGCTGAAGCCCGTTTAAAATATTGGTATAAAGCATTTCGTGCGCCGCATTAAAGCCCACCAAATCAAAGTTATTTAAAAATATCCTGTTTTCAAGAGAAAAAAGCAGCGTTTTGTTTTTGCGAAGGCTCTCTTCGAAATCCACCCACGGAGAGAATACTCTTTCAGCGCTGAAGTCAGCAGATTTATTGACAATATCATATAAAATATCGATGCCGGCATTAGACATCCCGATTTCATATATGTCAGGAAAAAACAGCGCAGCAAGAACTGTGTCCGGATGCTCATTTAGGTACTTAAGGCTTTTGCTTTTTATACCAGCTTCATGGTTTACATATCTGCCGGGTTTTTCAATACCTTTAAGCAGTTTTTCAAGCATTTTAAATTCTAAATATTTTTGCATGTTTGTTTTAAATTAAATATGGTTTATTTTTTTTACTTGGTTTGCTGTTGCTGCTGCTGAAAAAAGTCTGCCAAGGCACACACAACTTTCCGGGAACAGTAGAAATTATAACAGAACCAGTGGAACATGTAACTATATAAGGTTTTTACCAATCAGTCAAAATCCCTGTATGCCAGCTCGTTCTGGGACTTAAGCTCCCTTTTTAAATGCACATTTGAAACAATTGCGATGCCCATAAAGATTGCAAGCAGGTTTGAACCGCCAGAGCTTAAAAATGGAAGGGGTATACCTATTACAGGCATAATGCCTATGGTCATCCCAATATTTATCACTGCCTGGGATAATATTATAAAACCTATGCCGGAAGCAATCAAAGTGCCGAAGCTGTTTTTTGCATTCGCAGCAATATAAAAACATCGCCATATTATCAGGGCAAAAACAAGTATTACTGCAATTGCCCCCAAGAACCCCATTTCTTCGCCAATCACTGAAAAGATAAAATCCGTATGGTGTTCCGGAACATAGCTTAAATTTGTCTGTTTGCCTAAAAACAGCCCTTTTCCCCACAAACCGCCGGAGCCGATAGCCAGTTTTGACTGAAACAGATTATAGCCTATTGTCTGTTGCTGGATATCCGGCTTCATAAATACAAGTATCCTGTCAAGCTGGTACTGTTTTATAATGCCGGTATTAATGGCTGCAAAAAAACCTCCAACTGCAGCAGCCAGAATCACAAAAAAATACAGGAAGTTGGCTCCTGATATAAAGAGAATCCCCATATAGGTAATAAAAAAAATAAATGCAGTTCCATAATCAGGCTGAAGCAATACCAGCACAATTATGACCACTGCTGCAAGAAGAGAAAGCCCAACTTTTTTAAAACCGACAGTATTGACTTTTTCCCTCGGCCATTTCGAAAGCAATGCTGAGGTAACCACTACCATCAGTATCTTTGCAAATTCTGAGGGCTGCACTGATGAAATCCCCAGGTCAAGCCAGCTTTTGGAGCCATTTACTTCATATCCAAAAAAAAGCACAATTACGAGCATGACGACTACCGCTATAAAAATAACCCACCAGAATTGGGAAAGTATCCTGTAATTCATAAACTGCATTAAAATAAATACCACAACCGCGCCAATCAGCCAGAAACCCTGCTTTTTTAAATAAAATGCCGGATCTGTGACTCCGTAGGGCATACTGAATTTTGTTGCGCTGTATATTATGAGAAGCCCAAATCCCGACAGTAAAAATACTGCTGCCGGAAGTAAAAAATCGAAATTTATACCACCTTTTTTTTTACTGGGCAATATTACAGTTTCGTCTGCATTAAAATATTTATTTTTTGGTTTATCATTCATTATTTTTAATTTTAATAATCTGCCCGACTTTTTACTGTCTTTTAATTTGTCAAATTGAAAAGATAGTCATATATCTTCACGGCAATAGGTGCGGCAGCTACAGAACCGCCGCCGGCCTGTTCCAGCATAACCACAATAAGATACTTTGGTTTTTCAATCGGAGCATATGCACAAAACCATGCAAGGTTCTGTTTGCCTAAAACTTCAGCTGTGCCTGTTTTACCTGCTACTGGAATATCATTTAATGGAAAACCAATAAACCTTCCTGCTGCGGTGCCGGAAGACACAACCAGGCCCAGGCCCGTCTCAATATTTTCCATGTACTGTCCGTTTAATTCAAGGTTAACAGCTTCCCCACCCGAAAGCTCGGCAAAAGCCTCCCCACCTGCATCTCTTACTTCCATTCCGACATGAGGAGTATAATCCATTCCCCTGTTAATAAGTATTGAATACGCTTCGGCCATCTGCAGGGGAGACACGAGCAAATCACCCTGGCCAATTGCCATGTTTACCGTATCTCCGGGAAACCAGATTGTATTTTGCTTCTGGTCCTTAAAGTACTCCTTTTTCCAGGCTTTGTCAGGAACAACCCCTGCATCTTCGTTCGGCAAATCAATCCCGGTTTTACTTCCAAAGCCAAAAATCCTTGAATATTTCTGCAGCAATTCATCAGCGTTCTTGTTTTTTAAAAGCAATTCATATCCGAGTTCATAAAAGAAAATATCACAGGAATTCTGTATCGCGCCAAAAATATTTAAGGCTCCATGGCCACCTTTTGCCCAGCACCACTTGGGAAAATCCTCCCCGAGACCCGTCCAGAGGCCGCCACATGATATATACCGATTGGTATCTATAATACCCTCACTTTGTGCCGCATAAGCAGTTACAAGTTTAAATACTGAACCGGGGGCATATCCCATTATTGCCCTGTTATTTAAGGGAAAGTCATTTACCGGATCATTTAAATAGGCCCAGTTTATTTCAGAAATCCCACCGGTAAAAACTGAAGGATCATACGTTGGATAGCTGGCCATTGCCAGGACTTCATTGCTTTCCGGGTCGAGAATTACTACGGCCCCACCGGGAACTTTATAGTTGTTGCTTGTACCCGTTTCCTTCTTTTGTCGTATTTCATCAATGGAATTTGCAAGAGTCTCCTCAACTACTTTTTGCAGATCAATATCAATTGTCAGGTAAAGATCATTTCCGGGAATGTAGGAAATTTTTTCAACAGTATTTTTCGGCCTGCCCTGTGGATCAACCTCATAGGTGATTTTACCCTTTGCGCCTTTAAGAACATTCTCGTATATATCTTCAATGCCGGTGAGCCCTATCTGATCTCCGCCTTCATAGCCTACGGTATACTTGCTCATTTTCAGCCTGTTTTCATCAATCTCACCTGTATAACCAAGAATGTGTGCAGCAAGACTTCCATATTCATACTGGCGCAAAAAAACGTCAACAATTTCAACTCCTGGCAGTCGCTCCTTGTTCTCCGTAAAATAAATCATTGTTCCGTAATCAATATCCTGTTTTACAATTATTCTTTCGAGATACGATAAATTGCTCTTACTTATTTTTTCCAGCAGTTCGCTCTTGTTCAGGTCAAGCTTTTCGCAAAGTTCGTTTATTACATCTTCATTTCCTGAGACAATACGGGGATCAATTGCGACAGACGGAGCAGGAATGCTTTTTACCAGCAGTTTGCCGTTGCGGTCATAGATGTTTCCTCTTGGCGCAGGCATGCTCTTGGAGCGCAGCAGACTTTGCTGTGCCTGGCTAGCATACAGTTCGCCGGTCATTACCTGCAGGAAATACAGTCTGACAACCAGGCCCGCCATCAAAAGAAGCAGGAAATATGTAACTATTTTAAGCCTTATCCTTGTAAATGAATCCAATCTCTTCCTTTCGTTTTCTGCCGGCTCTCAAAACTGGAAATATTACAAACATTACCAGAATATTAAAAACAGGATTTGTCAGAAGCTCCAGGCCAAGTGCGCTTAAACTTAATTTAAAATTAAACAGGTAGTGCACTCCTGTTAAAAACAACAGGTTTACTTCTGTAACAGCAAATACCAACAGTATGTTTACAAGCATTTTCTTTTCAAAGCCCGCTTTCAGGACAAGGCCCGCCACAAAAGCATTTAAGGCAAAAAGCAGTGCATTAATTCCGATTATCTGCCCGGTCATCAGGTCCAGAATGAGCCCCGCAAAAAAGCCGGCAATTATCCCATAGAGATCCCCGTCATAGACTGTAATACCCAGAATTGCAACCATTACAAGATCAAGACTCAGATAAAAGACATTAAGATATCCCACAAAAGTAACCTGCAGGATTATGCATATAAGCAATAAAACAAGATGCAGGAACTTTAGAAAAAACTTCATAATTTACTCTTTTATCACCAGGGCATATTCAAGCCTTTTATAATCTGCAAAAGGCTCTATCTCTATAAGTACATAGGGCGTATCCTCTGAAATGCTTAGTTTTTTTATCCTTCCAATAAGGATTTCAGCAGGCATGTTTTCCCCGAATTCTGTAGTGATAAGGACATCACCTTTAAAAATATCTTCACTTTGATCAATATAATTCAAATAGACTTTTTTGTCCGGATTTCCTTCAACCAGCCCAAGTTTTCTTGAAGATAATATCCTTGCCCCCACACTGCTTTGAGGGTCATTTAAAAGACGAACCTGGCTTGAATTGTTTGAAGCAAGGACAACGATTCCAACAAGACCTTTTTCGTTTACGACCGCCATTCCTTCAAGTACCCCGTCACTTTTACCGGCATTTATAACTATTCGGGACTGCCAGCTGCTTTCATAATAACCTATTACCCTGACTGTTTGAGTTTCATGGTCACTTCTTATGTCCATACCGAGAAGTTCGCGAAGGTGGTCATTTTCTGTCTTTAGATTTATGCTCTCGCTGTATTCGCTTAAAAGCAGGAAATTTTCTTTTTCAAGGTTTTTTACCTTGTCATTTAGTTTGAAATAATCACTGATTGTAAAGAAAAAGCCGGTGGTTTTTTGAAAAAATACAAAAATCTTTTCCTGAGCAGGTTTAAAAATATCAAGTGTTGTAGATACTGTTTTATTAAAAACTTCAGAATCTCTGAAACTAACAGTAATTATAATTATGCATAATACAACTATTACAGCTATTACTATTATGCTTTTTACATTTTTTCTTTCGAAGGCCATATATATCAGTAAAAACAAAATTCATCATATAAAAACGAAAAATATAAAAAATATTATTGCTTTGAATACTTTAAATACCTTTTGAGGCTGCCGAAGTCTTCGGCACATTTGCCGGCTCCCAGCGCAACCGCCGCAAGTGGCTCAGGTGCCAGATATACGGGGCAATGTGTTTCACGGCTGACTCTTTCATTTAAGCCTTTAAGGAGACCGCCGCCGCCGCTAAGTACAATTCCTCTCTTCATGATATCAGATGCAAGTTCAGGAGGCGTTTCGTCAAGAACTTCAACAATTGAATTAATGATATCGCTTACTGTTTTTTCGAGAGCTGCCCTGATCTGCTGGCTAGTGATTATTATTGTTTTTGGAAGGCCGGTTACAAGGTCACGGCCGGTTACTTCCATTTTTTCTTCATTTTCCAGTGGAAATGCCGAACCTATTTCCATCTTAATCTTTTCTGCAGAGCTTTCACCGATAAGCAGGTTATTTTCTTTTTTCAAATAATAGATAATTGCCTCATCAAGCTCGTCGCCGCCAATTCTTAAAGACTGGTAGGCCACTATGCCTCCAAGAGAAATAACAGCGACTTCGGAAGTGCCGCCGCCAATGTCTACAATCATGCTGCCTGTAGGCTCATCAATAGGCAGCCCTGCGCCAATAGCTGCAGCGAGTGGCTCTTCAATAATATAGGCCGCCCTTGCGCCAGCCTGTTCAGTTGCCTCAATAACAGCCTTTTTTTCAACTGCTGTAATACCGGACGGAACACAGATAATTATTCTGGGCCTGGCAATTGACATATTTCTATGCACTTTCTTGATGAAATACCTCAACATTCTTTCGGTAGTATCAAAATCAGCAATAACTCCATCCTTTAATGGCCTTACTGCGACAATGTTTCCCGGGGTCCTGCCCACCATTCTCTTTGCCTCAACTCCAACAGCAAGAATCCTTTTATTATCCTTGTCGATTGCCACAATTGATGGTTCATTTAAAACAATTCCCTTGTTTTTTACAAACACCAGCGTATTTGCAGTCCCCAAATCTATACCCATATCCCTGCCGACCATATTCATAAAAAACTCAAACATTTAGCTGCTCCTTATATCCAAATAAAATATTTTTTAAAATCAAACCTTTTTTAACAGTTCAAAAAATCTGTAAACCGGCAATCCTGCCACATTATAAAAACAACCATTTATCTTTTCGACCAGCATTGCCCCGTAACCGGATATGTCGTATCCCCCTGCTTTGTCAAATACATCTTCTACCGATAAATAATCAGTAATCTGTTTACAGCTCATGCTCCTGAATTTTACAACAGTCGTTTCACACTCAGATACAATATGACCTGTTCTAAAATCTATTACAGAAACTCCTGTTATGACTCTGTGAGTTTTACCTGACAGGGACTCAAGGTAATTAAATGCTTCGTCCCTGCAACCGGGTTTCCCCAAAATCCTGCCGTTAAAGCAGACAATAGTGTCAAAACCAGCAATAACGCAATTTCCATAATTCAAACTATTCATTATAGCACGATTATAAACAAATTGTGCTTTAATGCTGCTGTTGTAAACCACTGTCTTTCTGGGATTTTTAAATAACTTTTCAACCGTGCCGTATGGCTTTACTACTTCGAAATCAATTTTTAGATTTTCGAGTATTTTTTTTCTTCGGGGTGAACCTGATGCAAGAATTACTCTCCTGGAAATACTGTCCTGTAAGTTAATATCCCTGCATTCGTTTAAATTTTTATTTTTTTCTTCTTCTTCCAAGGTCAGCAATTAAAAAGGCCAGCAGTAATCCGATTACTGCACAAATAGTTATGTTAACATGAATACTGAAACTGACGTCTATAAGATAAAGGTTAAGGCTTAGCTGATCGGTCCCCACTTTTAAGCCTTTATCCAGGATAGGTATCGTGTCACTTAAAACATGCCCTACAATTGCGCCAATAATACCGCC
>CAYZUS010000034.1:15021-23446 GCA_964481885.1 uncultured Actinomycetota bacterium
TTACTGTTCACTTTTGCAATATGGGCAAACTTTCCATTCCAGACTCAAAGGCTTTTCACATTGTATGCAGGTCTTCTTTAATTTTTTCCTGCAGTTAGGGCAAATAACAAAGTCATCCTTAATATCTTTTCCGCATGTAGGGCATCTGTGAGTATTTGCTGCAAGAAGCATTTCCATCCTTCTTATTTCCAAATCCCTCTCCACAACATCTTCAACAAATTCAGGCGGCCTCAAAATAAGGTATATCAAAAGTCCCAAATAAGGCAGTACCAGAACCAAAAAAGTCCAGAATATTGGATTTGCATTCCTTAGCTTTGCATCCCGGTATGTCCAGTATACAAACGAAAGCCAGATGATGGCCAGAATAAAAACAATGCCGTATATAAGGTTTTTCCATATCGGCAGCTTAAAAAAATTCATGATATTGTCAAAATATTTTAGAAAATCCATTAATCCTCCTAAAGAACATGCTCAAGATTAGTTATAGAACCAGTAATGCATATAATATCATTACTGCAGGAAATTTTTAATGCAAATTTAAGCGAATTGGAAATGCTGTCCATTTCAAATATCTCATACGGCACATGTTTCCCTGCTGCTTTTTTTGCACCCAGTAATTTATACAATTCTTTTTTAAGAATTTCAATAGGCAGACTCCTCGAGGTACTGCTCGAAGTAAGAATCAGCACATCGCTTGCCTCAATAATATCTGAAAGCATTTTCTTATAATCTTTATCCTTAAGCACAGAAAAGATTATAATTTTTTTCTTATCCCCAAAATTCTCTTTTATATTTTTAACAAAATTGCTTATTCCCTCCGGATTATGTGAAGCATCAGCTATCACTGCCGGGTTTTTCCTTAAAACTTCAAACCTTCCTGCAACTTTAACTTCTCTAAGGCTGGATTTCAGCTTGTTTTCATCAATTTTTCTGCCCGATAGGGCAAGATACAGCTCTGAAAGAACGATGGCAAGACTTAAATTTGCGGGCTGGTAGTCACCAATCAGGTTTATAAATAAATCCCTGTAAGTTTCATTTAACCCCTTTATGTCCACGTGCCATCCGGCCAGGAATTCTTTTTCTTTATTTGCAACATTGAAATCTTTTCCATAAATAAAAAGCTTCGAACCGGTTGAGTTTACACGGTTTTGAAGGACTTCGAGGACATCAGGGTCACTGCTCGTGGTTGCGGCCATTGAATCTTCTTTGATTACCTGCGCTTTTTCAATTGCAATCTCTTTTATGGTGCGGCCAAGTATGGCAGTGTGTTCAAGGCTTACACCTGTAAGGCCGCAGACAACCGCATCTGCAGCATTTGTCGCATCCCACCTTCCACCCATACCTGCTTCAAGGACCATCACGTCAAGATTTTCATCAGCGGCAAGTTTAAATGCCATTGCTGCAATTATTTCAAACTGGGTAATCTCACCTCCAGGGTCCTCGCCATTAACTTTAATTATTGAAGGATATATGTCATTAAAAAGACATACGAATCTTTCCCTGCTTACAGGTGCCCCGCAATACCAGAGCCTTTCCGTGTATTCACTAATGTGCGGAGAAATATGGTATCCTACTTTCAGGCCCTGTCCCTGCAGGATGCTTGCAGTAAGTATTGTTGTGGATGTTTTTCCGTTTGATCCCACTATGTGTATAAAAGCGGTCTTTTTGTGCGGGTTTCCCAAAAGTTTTAAGATTTTGTTTATCCTTGAAAGGTCGGGCTTTATCCCGAAGATAAGGCTTGCATCAAGGTATGCGGCACACTCAAGGTAGCTGAATTTTCCCATTTTTTATCTTCTTTAATACCATTGCCATTAGTATACTGGGGCAATTGCCGGAGAAAACAAACCCATAATAAAACAATTACAGACATAAGGCAGACTGACGCCGGCACTGAAAAACCATGGGAACACTATTTGATGCTTTGCAGCAGGCCCAGCTGTTCCTGCAGGGACCGGATCATCTTCAGGGCCCCGTCGAGTTTTAATTTTTCTTTTTCAATTATGTCCCTTGGGGCTTTATCCATAAATTGAGGATTTTCAATCTTTGCGCTGCTTTTATCCTTTTCCTGCATTACTTTTCGTATCTCATTGTTTATCCTTTTTACTTCAAGTTCTATATCCACAGCATCCAGGATATAGACAAAGATCTCATTTTCGTCTTTAAGTGTCTTAATGAATCCCTTGCTATCATCAGGCCGGTCAATTATCATTTCCGAAAGTTTTGCAAGATTTTTTATATATCTTTCATTGCTTCTCAGGATTTCTCCAAATGCCAAATCCGCCGGATTTATATAAACGCTTACACGCGAAGCCGGGTTTATTGTCAGCTCTGACCTTATTTTTCTTATTTCACTTATGATATTAAAAACTTTTAAAAGCTCATTTTCAGTATTGTTGTCTGCTTTGTCCAAAATCCTGCTTTTTGCCGCAGGAAACTCTGAAACAACTATACTCTCTCCATCATGCGGAATACTCTGCCAGATCTTCTCAGTTATAAACGGCATAAAAGGATGCAGCAGTTTAAGGTACCTTTCCAGGACATACCACAATACAAATTGAGCGGCCTGTCTGTCTCTGGCTTTGTCGGTATTGCCGGGCTCGCTGCTGATGACAGGTTCTGAACCTGAATCACTGCTGACTGGTGAGCCGCTGCCATCCACGGGCGTGCCGCTTCCTGGCTCTGTAAATGCAGCTGCGAGTTCACCTGATTTGACATCGATGCTTTCTTTGGCCAAATCATCTGCTATTTCGCCCTTATCCATACTAGATTTTTTTTCATATATTCTGGATTTTGCTGATTCTATGTACCAGTCACAATAGTCGTTCCAGAAAAAGTCGGTGAGGCACTTGCACGCAAAAGAAATACTGTATTTTTCCAGATATCTTTCCAGAGTTTTTACGGTCTTTGCAAGCCTTGAAAGTATCCATTTGTCCCACGGGTCCAGCATGAGAGTCTTTGGATCCAGATCCATTACATTTGCTCCCTGGATGTTTGCAGTCACGAATTTTGATGCGTTCCAAAGCTTGTTTGCAAAATTTCGGCTTCCTTCTATTTTATCATCACCGAGAAGAAGATTTTTACCGGGAGTAGTAAGAGATGCAAGGGTAAACCTTAAAACATCCGCTCCGTTCTTGTCGATTATGGTCATCGGGTCAATGACATTGCCCTTCGATTTGCTCATCTTCTGCCCGTGGATGTCATTTACCAGAGGGTTTATAAATACCTCCTTAAATGGAACCTCTTTCATAAAATAAAGGCTCATCATTATCATGCGCGCCACCCAGAAGAAAATAATATCATGGCCCGTAATAAGAACATTTGTTGGGAAAAAATAATCAAGTTCTGCAGTTTTTTGGGGCCATTTCATCATTGCAAAGGGCCATAAATTTGAAGAGAACCATGTGTCAAGAACATCTTCGTCCTGCCTTAAATCTGTACTTCCACACTTACAGGCGGCAGGTGTTGTTTCAGCAACTATCATTTCGCTGCACTTGTTGCAATAATATACAGGGATCCTGTGACCCCACCAGAGCTGCCTTGATATGCACCAGTCCCTGATGTTTTCCATCCAGTTAAAATACAGTTTTTCCCATTTTTTGGGCACAAACTTTACCCTGCCATCTTTTACGGCCTGTATTGCAGGTTCGGCCAGGGTCTTCATGGATACGAACCATTGAAGTGAGATTCTCGGTTCTATTACCGTATCACACCTGGAACATATTCCCATTGAAGATGTGTGCTCTTTTTTAGGGCCAAGATACCCATGGCTTTCAAGATCTTCAAGTACCTTTTTCCTTGCTGCATATCTTTCCAGACCCGCATAGACGCCGGCGTTCTCGTTCATAACGGCGGCATCGGTCATAACATTTATCTTTTCCAGGCTATGGCGAAGTCCCATTTCAAAGTCATTTGGATCATGTGCGGGAGTCACTTTCACGGCTCCTGTTCCAAAATCCTTATCCACATAATCATCCTGTATTATGGGGATTATCCTGCATGCAAGAGGTAAAAAAACACTTCTTCCCAGGTATTTTTTATATCTGGCATCTGAAGGGTTAACAGCCACTGCGGTATCGCCAAGCATTGTCTCAGGTCTTGTGGTGGAAACGGTTATAAACTCTGTTTTGCTGGGAAGGCCTGTTTCTTTATCAATTAAAGGATATTTTATATCCCAAAGATGTCCTTTTTTTTCCTTATGCTCCACTTCTATATCTGATACGGCAGTGAGGCATCTTGGACACCAGTTGACTATATAATTGCCCCTGTAAATAAGGCCGTCATTATAAAGGGTGACAAATTCATGGTTTACTGATTTTACATAATCATCATCAAAGGTGAAGCGAAGCCTGTCCCAGTCGCAGGAACAGCCGAGGGACTTTAGCTGCGATATTATTCTCGAACCATACTGGCTGCGCCATTCCCATACTTTTTCAATAAATTTCTCCCTGCCCAGCATAAACCTTGTTATGCCATTTTTGCTGAGTTCTTTCTCAACAACATTCTGTGTGGCAATACCCGCATGGTCGGTGCCCGGAAACCAGCATGCTCCATAGCCTTTCATCCTTGCATACCTTATCATTATGTCCTGCAGGGAATTATTGAGTGCATGTCCGACGTGCAGATATCCTGTTATGTTTGGAGGCGGGATTACAATACTGTAGGGCTTTTTTTCAGGAGAGATTTCGCCATGGAAATAACCTTTTTCCAACCAGAAGCTATATATATCACTCTCAAAATCCGCAGGTTTATACTTATCCGGCAGTTTATCCATCTAAGCGAGTTTCTCCTGATCCTTTATGAAATCTGTATTATCAAGATCCGTCAAAAGAAGCGGCTTGATTTTGTTTTCAATAACTTCTTTTGATATTACACATCTTTTTATGTCCTGCCTCGAAGGTATTTCAAACATGACTTCGAGCATGGACTCTTCCATGATGGAGCGCAGTCCTCTTGCGCCTGTTTTACGCTTCACTGACATTATGGCTATTGCTTTTAGCGCTTCCTTCTTAAAAATCAAATCAACATTATCCATGGAAAATATTTTTTTATATTGCTTTACCAGGGCATTCTTGGGTTCGGTCAGAATCCTTATCAGATCCGCTTCGCTTAAACTTGAAAGGGTGGATAAAACCGGCAGTCTGCCTACAAATTCAGGTATCATACCGTATTTTAGCAAATCCTCAGGAAGCACCATGGAAAGAAGATTGTCATGTTTTTCCACTTTCTTCTGCTTTTTTTCGGTTATAAAACCGACAGTGTTTCTGTTGAGGCGTTTTTCAATAATCTTTTCAATACCGTCAAACGTCCCGCCGCAGATAAAAAGTATATTGGATGTGTTTATCTGTATAAAATCCTGGTGGGGATGTTTTCTCCCGCCATGCGGAGGTACATTAGCTTCGGTTCCTTCAATGATCTTTAGGAGTGCCTGCTGCACCCCTTCGCCGGAGACATCCCTGGTTATTGAAGGGTTTTCAGACTTTCTGCCAATCTTGTCAACCTCATCCAGATATATTATACCTGTCTCGGCCTTTTTTATATCAAAGTCAGCATTCTGTATCAGTTTAAGAAGAATATTCTCAACATCTTCTCCAACATATCCTGCCTCTGTCAATGCTGTGGCATCCGCAATTGCAAAGGGTACATTTAAAATCTTTGCAAGAGTCTGGGCAAGCAGTGTTTTGCCGCAGCCGGTAGGACCCACTAAAAGGACATTGCTTTTCTGTATCTCTACGTCATCTTTTGTTATTGAATATCCGTATTTTACACGCTTGTAATGGTTATATACTGCCACGGAAAGCACCTTCTTTGCTTTCTCCTGGCCCACAACATATTCATTTAAAATCGAATAAATCTCATCGGGCCTTGGCAGGTCCTTGAAATTTACTTCCTTGTCTTCTTTTAATTCCTCGTCAATGATCTCGTTACATAAATCAATACATTCATCGCAAATATATACACCCGGTCCGGCAATAAGTTTCCTGACCTGGCTTTGAGATTTGTTGCAGAAAGAACATTTCAGGAAATCGCCTTTTTTGTTTTCATTCTGAGACAACTTGATTTCATTCCTCTCTATTTCTTTTCTATGACTTCATCTATTATGCCATAAGCTTTTGCTTCTGCGGCAGTTAAAATAAAATCCCTTTCGGTATCCTTTTCTATCTTTTTTAACTCCTGCCCTGTATGATTTGAAATTATCTCATTTAACAGTTTCCTGAGCCGCACTATTTCCCTGGTCTGTATCTCAACATCCATTGATGTTCCCTGTACGCCTCCGGAAGGCTGATGGAGCAGTATCCTTGCATGAGGCAGGGAGTATCTTTTACCTTTTTGCCCCGCCAGAAGCAAAACAGCTGCGGCGCTTGCGGCCTGGCCAATACATATTGACGAGACCGGGGATTTTATAAACTGCATGGTATCATATATGGCCAGCGCTGAAGTCACAGAACCTCCGGGGCTGTTTATATAAAGCTGTATGTCTTTTTCTGAATCCTCTGCATCAAGGTGAAGCATCTGGGCCATAACCACATTTGCTATGTTGTCTTCTATGTCAGAACCCAGGAAAATAATCCTTTCCTGCAGCAGCCTGGAATAAATATCAAAGGAGCGCTCTCCCCTGTTTGTCTGCTCTATTACCATTGGTATAAGATAATCATTTACTATCTTCATCTTCACTCACTTTACTCTCTTTTTTAATGCCGGACTTGGTAACCCCTGTCGATTTGGCCCCACCGGTCTTCTGGTTATCTGAATCTTCCGGTTCTTTGCTTTTGGCCGGAGCCTTTACCTCTTTGGCAGGTTTTTTTGGTGTTTTGCTGTCTTCTTCATTTATTTTTGCATTTTTTATAAGCAGGTCAAAAAGATTTCTCCTTTTTAGTGAATCTTTTACATTCTCTTTGCCCACTTCACTTTCAAGATAGCTTTTAAGCTTGTTCTTTTCGAACTCTTTTACATTGCCGGAAAGGATTTTTTCTTTCTCTTCCGCAATCTGTGCTTCTGAAGGCTCGATCTTGTCTGCCTCTGCTTTCTCAAGTGCATTTAATACCAGGTATTCTTTTGTTTCCTTTATGGCAGTCTGCCTGAGATTACTGTTAAAGCTTTCTTCAGTCATGCTATATGCTTTAAGATAATCGCTTTTTGATATTTTGTGCTCGTCAAGCTCCTTTTTTAAATCCTCATTGAAATGTTCCATCCTGTTGGCAATCATCGGTTCAGGAACATCGATCTTCAGGCTGTCTGAAAGGCTGTTCATTATATCTGTTACTATCCTGTCTCTCCTGATCTTTTTTTTCTGTTCCAGGATACGTTCCCTCATAAAAGCCTTGAATTCTCCGGCATCCTTATATTCGCCAAAATTTTTAAGGAATGCTTCATCAAGTTCCGGAAGGCTCTTCTTTTTTATTTCTTTCAAATCTATGGAGAAAACAGCCTCTGTCCCTGCAATTTCTTTATCAGGGATTTCATCAGGCATTTTGATGGTGATTTTTTTGTTTTCACCCTTCTTCATTGAAAGAAGGCCTTCTTCAAATCCTTCAAACATGGTGCCGGAACCTACTTCCAGGGTATAATCCTGGGCGCTGTTTCCTTCAAACTCTTTTCCATTAATTCTGCCCTCAAAATCAATTATTACATAGTCCCCTTTCTGGACCTCCTTGTCATCTTCAACTGCTTCGAGCGCGGCATAATTGTTTCTTAAATTGTCTACCTGCTTTTCCACATCTTCATCAGTCACATCTTCAGAAATGCCGGTGACTTCGATACCTTTGTAAACAGGTGCCTCAATTTCCGGTTCAACCTCTACAGTCACTTCAACATCAAGAGGAATGTCTTCTCCGACATTTACTATTTTCACTTTCGGATAATCTATGGGCATTATTTTTAAATCATCGATAATTTTAGGGTAAAGGTCCGAAATAGAATTTGTCGCGGCCTCATTTAAAACATACTCCCTGCCATAATTTGCATCTATGACATTATATGGTACTTTGCCGGGCCTGAAACCAGGTATTTTTGCCTGCTGGGAAATCTCCTTGTATGCGCCGTTTAAAGATTTTTTTAAATAGCTGTTTGAAATCTCCAGTTCAAGAAGAACTTTGTTGTTTTCAAGCTTCTTAAGATTTTTTAACTTAAAACTCAATCAAATCCACTCCTTTAATATTATTACGAACAAAGTTAAATAAAAAAGTTAAACAAAATTAAAAAACCTCAATAGGTTTTTTAAATCCTGTTAAATAAAAATTGGTGCGAGAGAGGGGACTTGAACCCCTATAGGTGATTAGCCTACTAGATCCTAAGTCTAGCGCGTCTGCCAATTCCGCCACTCTCGCAGTGAATGGTGGGTCGTACAGGCTTCGAACCTGTGACCCCCTGATTAAGAGTCAGGTGCTCTACCTACTGAGCTAACGACCCATTCAAGTACTGCTTTTCT
>CAYZUS010000035.1:0-23231 GCA_964481885.1 uncultured Actinomycetota bacterium
GGGACAAAATCAATGATAGAAATGGCCTGTCTTTCCAATGCGACCGGTCTTGTTCCTGACTGCAGGGGAATGCACAGCCCGAAAGCAAAGATAGCTGAACTGCTGTCAGTTTTTTGTTTAAAAAGCGATGGCGGAATACTTGAAAAAGAAGGGGTTGTAGACTTTGTAATTGGTGATCTGGCGCCTGGAGTTTTTCTTGTGTTTTCTACAAAAAGCAAGCTTACAAAAGAACTGTTAAACTACCTTTTGATGGGTGAAGGGCCTAACTATCTTCTTTACAGGCCCTACCATATTCCTGGCATAGAAACACCTTTGTCAATTGCAAGGGCTTATTTTGAAAGAGAGCCATGGATAGTACCAGCCGGGGGCCTTGTTTCAGAAGTCATAACAGTAGCCAAAAAAAGTTTGAAAAGGGGCGAAAAGATTGACGGTATTGGCGGTTACAGTACATACGGACTTATTGACAGATATGAGACTGCGGCACGTGAAAATCTTTTGCCTATCGGACTTTCAAACAACTGCGTTTTGAAAAATAACAAAGCAGCTGATGAGCCTGTCTCAATGGATGATGTCGAATATGACCCTGCAACTTTACTTGCACAGCTTAGAAAACTCCAGGACGACACAATACAGAATGGATAAAGAACTTTTAAACAGCGTAAAAGAAAATATTGAAAATGAACCATATGCAAGATTATTGGGGATTAAAGTGCTTTTGCTTGAGCCCGGGCATTCCAGGGTGACCATGGAAGTCAAAGCAGATTACGGCAATATTTTCGGGATAACTCATGGTGGGGCAGTTTTTTCGCTAATGGATGTTGCTTTCGGTTCAGCAGCAAATTCTTATGGGACGGTAGCAGTAGCATTAAATGTCAGCATAAATTATATCAAACCTGCAAATGCAGGCGATGTTCTGAGCGCCGAAGCTCAGGAAATAGCCAGAAGTAAAAAAGTTGCGAGCTTTTTTATAAAGGCTTACAATCAGTCTGGTGAAATAATAGCTACTGCACAATCGGTTGCTTACCTGAAAAATGAAAAGTTGCCGTTCCTTGGCGAATAGTTGCAAAGAATAAGCTGGTGTTTGCAGGATATTTTGTGGCGCAATCGCCGGATGTTTTTAATTTGAAGACTTTCAGGTTTATATGCCAAAGCAATAATTTGAGTATAAATTCAGGGTCAGGGTTTAATTACATGATTCAGTATAAAAACTTGTAATTAAGTACAATAATTTGAAATTTGATGGCCAAATTTGACACGTAAAGCCAACAGGGAAGATGAAAGAAAAAAATTTTGAGTATACGCCTGAACTTTATGATCTCCAGATGAACTGGCCGCAGCGCCTTTCAAAAGAAAAAGATTTTTTTGAAAAGATCATAAATGAAAGGAAAGTTAAAAATATTCTTGAGATAGGCGGCGGCATTGGCAGGCATTCCCAGATGTTTTCTGGCATTGCAGAAAGCGTCACTTTTATGGAGCCCTCAGAAGATATGCTTCAATATGCTAAAACCAATATACTCAAGTCAGAAAATATCAGTGTTATAAATGGCGGGTTTGAGGATCTTGACAGGCTGTTATCTGAAAGTTTTGACATGATTACCTGCCTTGGAAATACCCTGCCTATAATGGAAAGCAGAAAAAATGTAAAAATGGCCCTAAAGCAGACAAGGAAAAAACTTGTAAAAGGCGGGCTGGCAGTATTTCAATTTTTAAATTTTGAGCCAAAAATAATGGAGCAGAATCGCTTTTACGCTCCACGAATTTTTAAAAAAGATGGCAAAAAATATATCTTCCTGAAGCACTTTGAATCTGAAAAAGTAAAAACAAGGGTAGACTTTATGATAATTGAAATGGATTCTAATGATGTTATTTTAAATTTTAATAGCCGCTCAACTTTGTTGTGCACATTAAGGCAAAACCTGTTTTTAAAAATGGCCCTTAATTCAGGATTTAAAAAAGTGGAATTGCTTGGCACCGGTGGTGCTGAAGAGTTTGATAAAAACAGGCATGTAAGCCTGTATGCGCTCCTTTATAATTAGCACTATCTTAACGGCTAAAATATCTCTAGCTCGAAATTTGGCCAAAGGATAAATCAAAACTATTATTTTAAAATAACAATCCTTTTTATTTTTTATAATAAGCTTCTTATTTTAAACGATGCGGCCTTATTCTTTATAATGCCATGCTTATTATTTATAATATAGTGCATGTTTTTTATTATGCCATGCTTATTTTTTTAATCCGGATAACCTGACATCGCCGCCTGTTTCCTGGCCAAAGCGGCAGTAAGGCAGAAGCCTGCAGACCGCACAACCTGGTTTTTTCGCATCACATATTGTCCTTCCGAATGCAATTAAATGGTCGGAAAAAATGGTCCATTTCTCCTCGGGAACTATTGCCATGACATCAAACTCAATTTTTACAGCATCAGTATTTACTGTCAGCCCAAGCCTCTGAGTGATTCTCTGGACATGCGTATCAACTATGATTGCCCGGACATTAAAAATATTTGAAAGCACCACATTTGCGGTCTTTCTTCCTACTCCGGGAAGCAAAATCAGCTCCTCCATGTTGTCCGGAACTTTTGAATCAAAGCGCTCTACAATGTCTTTTGAGCAGGCTATGATATTTTTTGCCTTATTGTGGAAAAAGCCGGTTGAGTGTATGTCATTTTCCAGTTCAAGTATATCGGAGTATGCAAAATCCGCAGGCCCTTTGTATTTTTTGAAGAGTTCCGGCGTTACTTTATTTACCTGTTTGTCCGTACTCTGGGCCGAAAGTATCGTAGCTATCAGCAGCTGGAAAGCATCCTTATGATTAAGGGAGGTGTGGATAGCTTCCGGATACTCCTCGGCGAGTATTTCCAGGATTATATCTATGTTTTTAACCGCAGGCTCAAAGGTTTCCAATGCTGTCTTTTTCATTATCTGATTTCCTTTTGATAGTTTTTACAAGTTTATAAAAAAATAATAAAGTTCTTACGGAGCGTAAGAAAGTAATATCAAAAACATCCTGCGTGACAATATTAAAAAATATTTGTTCATAAGTTTTCTATAAGTGATTGATTTGAGATTTTATTTCACGCTTTTTCTTTAGGTAATCAGACATTTGACCTGTTTTCATCGTGTTGGCGACGTCCTTTTTTCCAAGCCAGCCTTTCCTTGCGATATTAATGCCAAATTTAAAATCTTCAAAGCCTTCAATGCTGTGAGCATCAGGATTTATAAATATTTTAACTCCTTTATCTCTTGCATGCCTGCAGTATCGCCAGTCAAGGTCAAGCCGAAATGGGCTCGAGTTTATTTCAAGATCAACGCCGTATTCTGAAGCCGCATCTATTACTTCAGTGATATTTACCGCATAAGGGTCGCGGGAAAGAAGGAGTCTTCCGGTAGGGTGGGCAAGAATTGTTGCAAACCTGTTTTGCATGCCTCTTATTATCCTGGACGTCATTTGTTTTTCAGGCATGTTAAATTGTGAATGGATGGCGATAATTACAAAATCCAGTCCGGAAAGTATTTCATCGCTGTAATCAAGGCTTCCATCAGAAAGGATATCAGATTCTATTCCTTTAAAAACCTTAAAATCCTGATTTAAGCTGTTTACTCTGTCGATTTCTTCAATATAAGCCAGCATGTCATCATCTTTAACCCCACCGGCATAAAATGCAGTTTTTGAATGATCGGCAATGCCGCAATAATCCAGTCCCATCTTTTTTAGTTCCTTTACTGCCAGCTCAAGACTCATATTTCCGTCAGAGAGAATTGTATGAAAATGAAACAATCCCCTGATATCTTTTTCCTGTATTAATTCAGGTAAAGTTTTATTCCGGGCCGCTTCTATTTCTCCGGTGTTTTCCCTAAGCTCCGGCTCAATATAATCCATGCCGAAGACTTTAAAAATCTCTGTTTCATCTTTGCAGTTTACCAGCTCGTCACCATTAAAAAGGCCATACTCATTCATTTTCATATCAAATTTCTTTGCCATTGAACGCATTGCAGTATTGTGCTCTTTGCTTCCTGTAAAGTGATGAAGTGCATAAGGATACTGGAAATCTTTAACGGCCCTTATGTCTGCGCAAACACCTGATTTGAGCCTGATGGTCGACTTGGTTTCACCCTTTGCAATCACCTCAG
Source organism: uncultured Actinomycetota bacterium (assembly GCA_964481885.1). Classification (GTDB taxonomy): domain Bacteria; phylum Actinomycetota; class Humimicrobiia; order Humimicrobiales; family Humimicrobiaceae; genus Fen731. The sequence continues at coordinate 4,134 of CAYZUS010000035.1, forward strand.
TCGCTTCCTTAAGCCCTGTAAAGAAATCCATTAATTCTGCCGGATTTTCAGTGCCTGCAACTATATCAATATCCTTGATTATTTCTTTCCTTCTTCGAAGGCTGCCGGCAATACTGCACCTTTTGACACAATCCAGGTTTTTAACCAGGTTTTCAAGCTGAAGCGCTTCGCCTATAACACTCGAATAAAAAAACCTGTCCTTGTATTTGCTGATAAATTCTATGCCTTTTAAAATATTTTCCTGGGTTTTTGGGCCAAAATTAGGAAGATTTATAAGATTGTTTTCGAGGCATGCATATTTTAACTCTGCAATAGTAGAGATTCCCAAATTATCGTAAAGATACTTTATTTTTTTTGGGCCAAGCTTAGGAATTTTGAGCATCTCGAGCAGTCCGGGAGGAATTGCAGACTTTAAGTCATCATAAATTTGTAAGCTGCCGGTTTTAATAAGGGTTGAAATCTGTCCGGCGATACCCGCTCCTATGCCGTCGATGTTTTTAAGTTCTTCGACAGTGGCAGTGCCGTCGGCGCCAACATCAATGTCGGCAACTTCAAGTGCTCTTGCAGCCATCTGATATGCCCTAATTTTAAAAAAGTTTTCACCTTTCAGTTCCAGGAGAATGCAGATTTCATTTAGTATATCTACTATTTCTTTTTTGTTCATATTCAATGCAAAATCATTTTAATATTTCTTATTTTATCAAAATGTGCCAGATATTCAAAAGTTTGGAATTTTATCTTGGTCACCCCGGTAAAGAGGATGTTAGGTTGAAAATAAAAACAATATATGCAGAAAACATAAACCTGTTCACGATTACAAAAAACATAAACCTGTTCACGATTACAAAAAACAAAAACCTGTTTGAGGTTATAAAAAACAAAACCTGTTTGAGGTTATAAAAAACAAAACCTGTTTGAGGTTATAAAAAATTTAGTTTTTAATATTATTGCATATTGACAGAAAAACGTTTTTCTGATATATCTTGTTTTAATTTATCGCATGGTTACAGTGAATGACAAAATGATGGTGCTTGTTAGTCATGTAAAATTCTGTACTAATCAGTTTGTAAATAATAATTCAGATTTTTTGAATTATTTGACGGAGTTAAATTAAAAAACCAAAGGTTTTGCTTGTTTTATATATTTGCTGTTGTCATGAAAGAGTAATAGATTATTTTTTTCAGAACAAATATAAAAATAATCGTTTTTAATTATTAAAATTCGAAAAAAGGAAGCAAAATGAAGCACGACTCTATAAGTAATAACGAGAGAGCCACACTTCGCGGCTTGGCTGAAAAGATTGCAGACATTGCCGGAAGCGATGTAATGGCAGAGAGGAAAAAACTCTGGAGAGCGCTTCATGATTTAAAACCACAAAGGCCCATGATACTTTTTGAGCCTTTTTCCATTGAAGGTTATTTATCGGACTATGAATTTCAATGCAAAGAGCCATTTTTGAGAAATGTTGAGACAAGGCTTATTTTTTTAATAAAACAATTTGAGCACCTTGGAGATGATGTTGTTTTTGAACCATATTTCAGAGTTCCATGGTGGGGGAAAGGGCTGGCTCCTACAAGCAAAGAATATGGAGAGGTCAAAATACAGGAACATAAAGCAAAACAGGAGTCAATGGCCTATATATCTAATTTTCCCTTAAAAACTCCTGATGATATTAAAAAGCTAAAACCAAGAGTTTTTGAAATAGACAAAAAACCGGTTTTGGATTTTAAAGACAAACTTGAGGATATTTTTGGCGACATACTTCCGGTAAAGCTTGGTAATTTTGATAATTTTGATATTGATCCCGGCAACCAGCCATTTACAGGAAATAATTTTATAGGAATCACCTGGGATGTTTTCAAACTTATTGGGGCCGAGAATATGATGCTTTGGTCATTTGACCATCCGGAGGCTTTGCACGCAATTTGCCGATTTTTGGTTGAAGACAGGAAGAGTTTTTACAAATACATGCTTGAGCAGAACTTATTGGATTTTAACTCAGATAACCAGTTTGCCGGGCCTTCATCATATGGATATGTCTCCGATCTGCCTGCGTGTGGGACAGACAAGAAAGTTGAACTTAAGGATTTATGGTCCTGGCCCGAATCACAGGAGTCTGAGCCATTCTCTCCTGCAATGTTTAATGAGTTTTTCCTTCCCTACATTGCAGAGGTTGCAAATATGTTCGGCTTGAGCTATTACGGATGCTGTGAAAGAGTTACAGACAGGTTTGAATATATAGCAAAAGCCATTAAAAACTTAAGGGTCGTTTCCATATCTGGATGGTCAGATTTTGACAAGGCAGCCGAACAGCTGGGCAGCAGATATGTATTCAGCAGAAAGCCTGTTCCCGCTTACATAAGCAGCGAGACCGCAAGCTGGGATCTTGTAGAAAAGGAAGCTGCACGAACAGCAAAAGCCACAAAAAATGGTTGTGTTGAGATAATTTTCAGGGACGCTTATTCTGTCTACTGCACTCCTGAAAGGTCGGCGCAGTGGATAAAAATATGGAAAAGAGCATTTGGAATTTGATGGAGAAAAGGCCGGCATCCGGAATATAATAAATGAAAGACTGGCACAGTGAATATGAAAGTGAAAAGGCCGGCAATAGAAAGTTAATAAATAGTGAAGTGGCGTCGGGAATGTAATTAAAAGAAGACTGGCGTTGAGAATTTAATAATTAAAAAGCTGGCAATGGTAAGTTAATAAATAAAAGACCGGCAATATGAGTTTTGCAAATAAAAGACCGGCACTGAAAATTTAACCAGGATTGGTGTGTAGGATTACAAATATCACAATAGCTAAGATAAAAGTAAATTGAAAGAACCTGTAAAAAAAGCCTCAATAAAAGATATTGCAAAGCAATCGGGCGTTGCAATTTCCACTGTTTCGCATGTTATAAATAACACGAAATTTGTTGCTGATACAACACGTGAAAAAGTCACCAAAGCAATAAACGAGCTTCATTACAGGCCTAATCTGATTGCAAGGGGCCTGAGAACAAAAAGCACAAGGACCATAGGGCTATTGCTTCCGGATATATCGCAGCCGTTTTTTGCCCAGGTGGTCAAGGGGATAGAAGCGGTTGCCCGCCTGAGAAATTATACTCTCATAATGGGGTGTGCTTTTTATGATATAGAAGAAGAAAAACGGCAGTTAAATTCAATGCTTGACCAGAATACTGATGGGATAATATTCTTCTGCGGCTATGATTCTTATGGGCATATCAAAAGGGTACATGATTCAAATATCCCGGTACTTGTACTTGACAGGGAAATAGATAATAAGGATATCCCATCGGTCCTTGTTGATAATTTTGCTGCAATGGAAAGTGCGGTCCAGTACCTCTATGATTTGGGGCACCGAAAAATCGGATTTATCACCTTTCCATTTGAAAACCAGACTACCATAAGAAGAAGGTATGAAGGGTATTGCAGCGCATTAAAGAAAAACGGCCTTGCCTATAACCCTGACTTTGTAATAATTGATGAACAGATGAGACTTCAGGAATTAAAGGGCACTTATGCCGTAATAAAGCAAAAAGTTGAGGAGAAAAAAATCCCAACAGCAATAATAACTCTTGCTGACTTTCTTGCTATTGGCGCAATGAAAGCAGTAAAGGAAGTCGGTCTTTCGGTGCCGAATGATATTTCCATAATGGGTTTTAATGATGAAATGATCTGCGCATTTTCGGACCCTCCGCTTACGACTGTCAAGCAGCCTAAAAAACTTATGGGAGAAACCGCGGCAAACCTGCTTATAGATATAATTGAGAAGAAAAAAATTGAGAATAAAAATATTATTTTAAATACAGAGATAATAATAAGGGGGACAACTGCCCCTCCGGCAATTGGCAGGAATTAAATTGCCAGGAATTAAACCGGTTAATATTAAAAAAGTATTACAGTTAAGTAATACGCACATCAAATAGTATTGACAAAAGTTTTTAGGTATGATAATTTAAGAAAATCGTTTTTCTAATTTCTCAAAACTACTGCTTGGTAAGAAAAACGATTGTCTGTTAATAAATCATTTAGTAAAGGAGGGTTTTGACAGAGAAAATTTTCTTTTCTTTTTTGAAAAACACAAACAACCAAATACCAAAAGGGGGTATCATGAAAAAAGCTATAATACTTATAGCAACAGTGATTACAGTAATCCTGGTAGCATCGATTACACTATCCGGATGTACCGTTGACCAGCAGGCCGCAGTTCAGGCAGCAGTAGACTCTGCGCTTGAATCAGCAGCCTCTGCAACAACAGCAGCAGCTGCAACAACAGCAGCAGCTGTAACAGCTGCTGAAACAACAGCAGCTCCAGCAGGCGCATATGATTACTATGAACTGCTCAAAGCATCAGCAATGAAAAATGAAGCATATCCTGATGCACCAGCTGCAGGGCAGACTCTTGCGTTTACTAACATTATGGGTGGAATACCATTCTGTGAATCAGTATGGAAAAATGTCCAGGACCAGTGGGCTCTTGCCGGCGGAGATCCTGCAAGCCTTTATTATGCTGATAACCAGTATGATGCAACCATAGGACTTAAAAATGCTGATATCATGCTTGCTAAAAATCCCAATGTGCTTATAAACTTCCAGTTTGATTCAAAAGTTAACAGCATTATAGGTATCAAATTCGGGCAGGCAAATATTCCTATTATCGCAGTTGACGTTCCTACTCCAGGCGCTCCGTTCATGGGTGTAAATAACTTTAAAGTTGCATATCTTGCCGGTGAAGAAGCCATCAAGAATGTTGAAGCAATGGGCGGCATAGACAAGATCGATAATATCATCCTGATGCAAATGCCTTCCGCTGGTGAAGTGGTAATGCTTCGTTCAGAAGGTTTTTACCAGGCATTTGTTGACAAATACGGTGCCGATGTTATAGATCCTAAAACTGTAAGGGCCGATGGCGGCGCAGGCGAAGCAGAACAGGCTAACAAAGCAATGACAGATGTTCTTGCAACAATTCCTAATGCACAAAACTGTGTTTTGACATCAGTTAATGCTCAGACCATGAGTGGTATTCTTTCAGCTATCCAGACTGCCGGAAGGTGGGATCCGGAAAAGTGGATCGTAATCACCCAGGGTGCTGACGAGACAGCAAATCAGCAGGTTGTTGATGGGCTTGTCAGGGCTACAATTGCATATTTTCCTGAAAAATATGGTGAATATCTGGTTCCTGCTTCGATAGCATTAATGAAGGGACAGGTTGTTCCTCCATTTATGTTCGTTGAAAACGTGGTTATATCAATGGATAATATGAAAGACTATTATCCTGCAATGGTAAAATAAGCTGTTTTAAAAATTCATAAAATGAGTTAAAACTATTAAAAATTGAGGGGGCTGATGTAAAAGTACGGCCTCCTCAATTTTATTATAAAGGTGGTGATAAGGTGTCTGATACTAATGGTTTGGTTTTGAGTATGGAGAATATCACTAAAACATTCCCCGGAGTAGTGGCGCTTGATAATGTTTCAATTGATTTAAATAAAGGCGAAGTCCTGGGGATTCTCGGTGAAAATGGTGCCGGAAAATCGACCCTCATAAAAATTTTAGCAGGCAATTATATAAAAGATTCCGGTGATATTTTTGTAGATGGTCAGAAGTTTGAGATCAGAGGTCCTGCAGAAGCAGTTGCTTCAGGTATCAGGGTAATTTATCAGGAGTTAAATACTCTTAACAATTTAACTGTTGCTGAAAATATATTTATTGGTGAACAGATAGTCAGGGGGCCCTTTAAGGTTGTTGACTGGAAAAGCATGGTAAAAAAATCTCTTGAATTATTGGAAATATTAAATGTCAAACTTGATCCCAATGCTGTTTTAGGGGATTTGTCGGTCTCTGAAAAACAAATAGTTGAAATTGCAAAAGCAATCTCAAAAGAAGCAAAGATCCTTGTAATGGATGAGCCGACAGCCGCACTTTCAGAGGAGGAAACACAGTCACTTTTTAAAATAATAAGGACACTAAAGTCAAAAGGTGTCTCCATGATCTATATTTCGCACAGGCTTAAAGAAATTTTTGAAATTACGGACCGGGTGACGGTCCTGCGAGATGGTAAAAAAGTAGGCTCCTTAAAAACTTCTGATACTGACGAAAACAAACTTGTAGAAATGATGGTCGGCAGGGATATAAAAGACATGTATCCCAAGAGAGAAGTAAAAATGGGCGAAGTTGTAATGGAGAGTAAAAATCTCAAAGCAGACGGTTTTGACGATATCAGTTTTAAGCTTAAAAGAGGGGAAATCCTTGGAATATTCGGATTGTTAGGTTCAGGAAGGACATCGCTTGTCAAGGCATTATTTGGTGCAAACAGGATAAAATCAGGGGAACTTATTGTAAACGGAAAGAAGGTTAATCTTAAAAGCCCGGGTATTGCAAAAGATGAAAAAATTGGCCTTGTACCGCTTGACAGGAAAACAGAGGGCCTTGCACTTATAATGGGAGTCAAGGAAAACATTACCCTTGCAAATATTTCTGAACTTGGGAAAAGCTTCCTGGTATCCAAAATACAGGAAAGAAAAAAAGCAGGAAAATGGGTTGAAGAAATAGGAATAAAGACTCCCTCAGTTGATCAGGAAGTAAACAGCTTGTCCGGCGGTAACCAGCAAAAGGTAGTGCTTGCCAAGTGGCTTGAAAGCGGTTCCCAGATAATAATATTAAATGAGCCCACCAGAGGAATTGATGTAGGGGCAAAAATAGAAATATACAAGCTTATGCAGGATCTTTGCGAGAGGGGCGCTTCAGTGATAATGATAAGCTCTGAACTTATGGAAATAATGTCAATTGCTGACAGGATAGTAGTGATGAGCAAAGGAAGGTTCACAGACGAATATACCAGAAAAGAAGCTTCTGAAGAAAAACTGCTTCATTCAGCTTGTTTATAAGATTTTAAGGGGGGATATATGGCAGAAATAAAAGCAGCGGAGGTTTCGCAGAAGAAGAAGTCAAAGCTAAACAATACCGCTACTCTTTTTATAATCCTGGTAGCAATGTTCGGGGTGTTTTCATATGTAGGCAGACCATTTTTCTTTTCAAAATTAAACATCATTCCCATGCTAAATAACTTGTCGTTTATAGGTATTATTGCAGCAGTTCTTACCATGGTTATGGTCTCTGGAGAAATGGATTTCTCAGTCGGTGGCAATGTCGGCCTTACAGCATGCCTGGTAGCTCTCCTTCTTGATAAAGGTTTGCCGGGATGGCTCGTGGTAATAATTGCACTGGCCGGAGGACTTGTAATGGGAGCTTTTAACGGTATGCTGGTAACTGTAATAGGCGTTAACTCAATGATGGCGACAATTGGAACAATGTTTATATGGCGCGGGATTGGTTATACTCTTAGTAACGGTGAGTCAATGCTGGCGATGAATCCGGTTATTGACTTTATTGGCAGGGGTTTTATTTTTAAAGTGATTCCTTTCCCCATCGTACTGCTTGTTGTAATTTTTGTACTGACATATGTAGTCATGAGCCATTCAAAGTGGGGCAGGAAGATTTACGCTATAGGGGCAAATCCTCTGGCATCTTACCTTTCCGGCATAAATGTCAAAAGGGTTAAGTTTGTAGGTTTCTTATTATGCGGGCTTACAGCTTCACTTGGCGGGTTGATACTCACATCGCTATCAGCAGTGGGGATGCCGCAGCATGGCCAGGGTCTTGAACTTGTTATAGTATCTTCGATTATTCTGGGGGGGACCGCGCTTGGCGGCGGAAGAGGACAAATATTGGGTACACTTGCCGGAGTCCTTATACTAAGCATACTTTATAATTTCCTGACCATAATGAACGTATACTACTTTTATATTCAGATAGTTCAGGGCAGTGTTCTTATACTTGTAGTTTCAACTTATGAAATAAGGCAGGCTATGGCAAGGAGGAGAATCTAAATGGAAAAAGTTGATAAAAAATATTCCGGAATTATGAATTTTTTAAGGACGCCGACCCCTACTTTGATAGGCATATATATTGTAATGCTTATCCTTTTCTCCCTGGCAAGCAAGAATTTTCTTGTAATCCAGAACATCAAGGGAATTTTTAACAATTTTGCAGTATATGGCATTCTTTCTGCCGGGGTAACAATTGTAATGATAGGCGGGGGTTTTGACCTTTCTGTTGGTTCAACAGCCGGTCTTGCCGGTATAGTAAGCGCTGTGCTGCTTATGAAAAATATAGCAGTTCCAGTACCGGTGGTTTTTTTAATAGCTATTGTGATAGGGTGCACAGTAGGGCTCATTAACGGGCTAATTATCACAAAGGTTGGTATTAACCCCATAATTACCACTCTGGGAACGCTGGCAATAGTCAGGGGAGTCTGCTACTTCTGGGCAGATTTAAACCCCAGGATATTGAGTGTTTTTATACAGAGCCTGGGAAGGATTTATATTGGAAATGTTTTTCCCATAACTACTGTTTATATAATAGTTGCTTTTGTTATTCTGACTTTGATTCTTAAATTTACCCGTTTCGGCAGGGACCTGTTTACAATCGGCGGTAACGAAAACCTGGCCAGGCTGGCGGGTATTCCCGTGGACAGGATAAAAATTATTTCCTATGTGATTTCCGGATTTTTCTGCTCAATGGCAGGATTGCTTCTGATATCACAGCTCGGTTCGGGAAGGCCGGAGTATGGAACCGGCGCAGAGTTGGAGGTTCTTACAATAATAGTTCTTGGAGGAGTCGTTGTCGGCGGCGGGAAAGGCAATTTTCTTGGTGTATTTATCGCTCTTATTATTATCCAGACTATTTCAAACGGCATGGTACTTATGGCTGTGCCGGTGTTTATGAGAATGGTTGTAAAGGGCGCGCTGTTAGTAGTAGTCATTGCAACTGATGCGCTTCGAAACAGAAAAAATTTGCAGCTTTACTAGGGGCTTGTTCAGGAATAATCTAAGTTTTTTATATATCACTTAAAGTCATGGGACTTGCTGACAGATAATGTCTGCTGTGGTTTTAATATAGAAATAACTGTTCTTAAGCAAGCTGCCAGGGGAAAATATGGAAAAAGAAGTTGTTTTCTACAGTAATAAAGAAAAATTATACGGCAGGATGTGTATTCCGGAAAATGCACTGCGAGGCAGTGTCGGTTTCCCGGCCGCTGTATTTGCACACGGATACGGTGCATCAAAAGATGAATTCGGTGATTTTAAATTACTTGGAGGAATTTTAAACAAAATCGGGATTGCGACTCTCACTTTTGATTTCAGGGGCTGTGGGAATTCCGGGCAGCATTTGGGAAGGATGCTTTGTAACAGTGAATGGGTGGAAGATTTAACAAGTGCAGTCTCCTTTATATCTGGCTTTAGCGGAATTGATAAAAACAGGGTTTGTCTTATTGGAGAGAGCATGGGGGCATCGGTTTCAATCCTGTCTGCAGCACTGGACATGCGGGTAAAATGCACAATAGCACTTTCACCTATAGCTGACGGGTATGAATGGATAAGGCAAAACTGGATTGAAAACAAAGGGATTAAAGAATTTGAGGCATTTCTGGAACAACTTATGAAGGATAATGAAAGGGAGTCTGTATACGGCCAGTCAAACCTGGTAAGGATGGCGGATGCTCTGGCGTATAAAAAAAGATACCTTTCTCTTATTGAAGAAATAAGAAAAGTATTTGATGACAGGAGTTTTACCTACTATATCCAATATGCCTCCATCAGGTCAGTTATGCTGATGAAGCCCATTGAAGCTGTAACAAAAATCAGCCCAAGACCATTGCTGCTGCTTGCAGGCAAAAAGGACGGCATAGTGCCATGGGAAAATAACTCTCTTAAGCTTTTTGAAAATGCAGGTGAAATAAAAAGAATCGTAACTTTTGAAGATGGTGACCACGGTCTTTTGGCTGAGCCCACAAGGGAAGGTGCAATAAAAGAAATAACTGACTGGCTTGAGCGGTATCTGGTAAATAATTAAAGAGAACAGGATTTTGGCAGTATGAACGCAAGGGAAAAATTTTTGTCGGTAATGCGAATGAAGGATGGAGATTACAGCGGGGTGCAAATCCCAAAAGTCGAGTTCGGCTACTGGGCAGGGACCATAAGGCGATGGTTTAATGAAGGGTTGCCCTGCATCAAACCTGTGCCTGACAGTATTTCTGATGGAGTTGCCATTATGGCAAACAGGAATGTATATTCAGAGATGGAAAAAGCAGGGGATGTAAATGTCCAGCCGGTTTTTGGACTTGACCAGTATCTGACAAAATTTCCGCTGGACTACAGTCCGATGTTTGCACATGAAACTGTTGAAAAAACCGACACACACATTATTTACAGGGACGAATATGGTGTTTTAAACAAAAACGATATCAACATTACATCGCTGCCAATGGAGCTGGAACACCCTGTAAAAGACTGGAAAAGCTGGAACGAATACAAACAGCACTACAGCTCTGAAAGCATTAAAAAAAGGCTGCCGCCGGACTGGAAAAATTTAACAGAAGGATTAAAGACAAGGGATTTTCCAATAAGGCTCGGTGGAACAAATGGCGGATTTTTAGGTTTTCCAAGGCAGATAATGGGCCTTACCACTTACATGATGACGATGTATGATGACCCTGCACTTATTGATGATATTTGTGAAACATTCTTAAATTTTCTGCTTGAATACTACGCAATCATAGCTGCAGATGTAAAAATTGACTGCCTTCTTATATGGGAAGACATGGCAGGCAAAATGGGTTCTCTTATATCGCCGGCACACTTTAAAAAGTTCCTGACTCCAAGATATAAAGCCATGGTTAATTTTGCAAAGGATACCGGTATAGATATTATTATTACTGACAGTGACGGATATGTTGAAGACCTTATTCCTCTGATTGTAGAAACAGGTGTTACCGGCATGTATCCATTTGAAAGAGCTTCCGGAAATGATCTGCTAAGGATAAGGAAAAATTTTCCGGATTTTCAACTCATAGGTGGTTTTGACAAACGGGTCCTTTTTGCAGAATCCGACAAAGACAAAATTGATGCAGAGCTGGCAATAACTGCCGAACTGCTGAAAAGCGGAAGGTTTATCCCGCATATGGATCATTTTGTATCTCCGGACTGCACCTGGGCTAACTTCACATATTACAGGCAGGCATTAAATTCAATAATTGACAATATATCTTAACAATACTTTTTTTATTAATTTTAAGCAAAGAAAGAGGTAGAAAATGAAGCTTAATGTGGACGCCCATCTCTGGTGCCTTGGAACATATGCAGAAAGATATGTGCCCGGCGGGTATTTTGATGAATTGAATGTTGACCAGCAGCTTGAAATAATGTCCAAAATAAAGGGCCTTACAGGGCTTTTTACATTTTATCCGGTTGCCCCCCTTCCAAATGATCCTGACAAACTTGTAAAAAAAATCGGTAATTATGGCCTTAAAGTGTCAAACCTGGCTGTCGAATGCTGGGGGGACAGGAAATGGAAACACGGTTCTTTCTGCACAAATGATGAAAAGATAAGGAAAGAAGCAGTAAAAATCTTTAAGGAGGCAATTGACTTCGCCAAGGCAGTAAATGCCGGCAGCGTCCTGCTCTGGCCCGCTCATGACGGATATGATTATGTGTTCCAGGTAGACTACGTGGAAAGCTGGAAATACATGGTCGAAACTGTAAGGGAAATAGGGGAATATGCAAAGGACATGAAAATTGCAATCGAAGCAAAACTCAAGGACCCAAGGCAGAAACAGTACATCGGCGACACCGGGAAAGCAATGGCTTTCGTTAACGAAGTGGGCCTTAAAAATGTGGGATGTGCGCTTGATATAGGGCACGCTCTGGTTGCATCTGAAGGAATTGCTGAATCGGTGGCACTGCTTGATTACTGGGGCAAGCTCTATCAGATACATATTAATGAAAATTACAAAGATGCTGACCCCGATATGATTTTTGGCACAGTTAACTTCTGGGAAATACTTGAGTTTTATTATCACCTTAATAAGACCAAATATGAGGGCTGGTGCGCAATAGATATAATCTCTCCAAGGGATGACAGGATAAAATCACTTACTCTTGGTGTAAAGCTTATGTGGAAATTCCAGGAAATGGCCCTGAAGCTTTTAAAACATGAAAAAGAGATCGATGAGAATTTAAAAGGCTACAGGTTTGCAGACAATATGGATATGATAACGGATTTGATTTTATAAGATAACTTCGCCGGCGGGCTCAACCAGCGGACTGAAAACATGCGATAATAAAGAAATGCAATAATGGCATGTACGCAAGCAAAATGATTGCCGGCAGATTTGCAAAAAACAGAATACAGGGGAACCTGAAACAAGTATATTTAGTTAAAGGTAAACCAGCCTTAAGAGGTAAATGGCAGTTATTTGGTCAGGTAGGTTTTTTAAAAGGACATCTGGAGTGTCAAATATAAATATTTAGAAAATGGAGGTATGGCAGTGGGAAGATCAGCATTTGTGTTTAAGATGAAACCTGAGCTTAAAGCTGAATACAAGAAAGCTCACGATGAAATATGGCCGGAATTTGCAAAGGAAATAAGCGATGCAGGCATAAAAAATTATTCCATCTTTTTCAGGAAAGATGGCACTCTTTTTGCATACTGTGAAGTTGATGATTTTGATAAAACCATGGGTGAACTTGGCAAAACAGAGCTTAATAAAAAGTGGCAGTTATTTATGGACAGGTTTTTTGTAAAAGAAGACCCTTCAGTCCTTGGCCCAGATATGGAAGTACTTGAGGAAGTTTTCCATCTGGATTGATGTTTAAAATTGGGTACAAGGTACACCAGGCACAAAGTGTACCTTGTTTATGGTGCTGCCTGCGAAATGCAATATATGCAAATTGACTGCATGTTAAACTATAGCTAAAAACTGAATTTAAAAAAATCTAACTTTAAAAACGTGCAATTGGACTGTATGTTTTGCAGGGTTTTTTATATGGGTTTTTTTAAATAAAAAGGGCAGATGCTTGGGTTGTTAATTCATATCCCGCATGTTTTTGATGTGACCGAATATTGTTTTCAGTTTTTCAGGGTCGATATCAGCGGGTATATCATTAAAATACAAGGTAAAAGAGCCCTTAACTCCCAGGCCGGCTTTTATGTAATCAGATATTTTTTTATTGATGTTTTCAACTGTGTTCTCAGCAATAAAACTTGCTTCAACGCCGAACAGCAGATCCATTCTGTATTTGTCAGAAAAATCCTTAAAGAAATCCGCCCCCAGGGCATCAATGTCCAAACCTGTACCTTTTACCAGGAAGGGGTTCATTATTCTCTGAAATTCAAGATATTTTTCAGGACTTTTAAGGTGCCTTGCCCCACCAAGAAGTGACAAATATATGTTTCCTGAAAGGCCATTCAGCTCTTCATAAGATGGGATTATCACATTTTCAATTATCTCAAGATTTACATTGGGAATTGACACCCAGGCGTCGGCGCCCGAAGCTATTAAAACAGTGTTGCCGGCTCTTTCCCTCTGCATTCTGATCCATGGAGCCAAAATCTCATTATTTATTATCTTAAAGAGTTCTTTTATAAATTTTTTATCCTCATAAATATCATTTATCAGATTGCCATATCCTCTGATATTGGCAGCAAGAGAGAACGGCGCACAGAACCTTGGTTTGTAACTGCTCCCTGTTTTATCCTTATAAATATCTATGAGTTCAAGTACAAAATTGCAGCGGTTGTTATTCTTAAAATCAATATTTTTTATTTTATATATGTCTGACTTTTCCCTGATAAATGGCGTGCTTACGTCAACAGAAGGAAGTTCGTTTTTGAAACTTATTATTTTCTGTCCCAGCGCCGCTGCTTCAATATTGTATACGTCATATACTGTGCAAATTTTATCAAGGCCGTAAAAGGAATAAATATACTGCTGCATATCAAAAAAATCAGCAGCATTATTTACTATCACGTTAGCATCGCTCCCTGTCAGGTGCAGGGCATGAGTAGTTATCTGGGTATCAAATGTAAACTGTTTTTCAGGAGAATTTTTTAAATTCATTTGTTTTATTATATATGCATTTGTCAGGCACCGCCAAAAAAAATTCTTGACTTTTCCAAAGGTATATTTTAATTTTTAAAAAACATTAAATGTAATTAAAGTAAGAATTAACAAAAGAACCATTATCGGCTTACAGGCCCAGGTCCGTAATTATTATTATAAATTTGTCTGAATTGGTAACTAACACTAATAAAAATTTTAAATCTGTTTACAATAGTAATTGTTGGATTAATTTTACAAACTTTAAGCTTTCTGGAATATGAGGATAAAAAAATATTTGCAAGAATCCCATATCAGACATCATTATAAAACCCTGAATCTTTCCTGGAGGTCAAATGGCTCTTAAAAGTTACCTTATATTCGATTTTGGCGCCAGTAATGGCCGTGCAGCAGTTGCAAATTTTGATGGAAACAAGTTTGATATCGATGTGGTTCACAGATTTGAAAATATCCCTGTCTATGCAAACGGAATATTATACTGGGATTTCCTGCGGCTGTTTTCCGAACTTAAATCGGGGATCATGGCTGCATCCAAAAAGTACAAAGACATAGTGTCTCTGGGAATAGATACCTGGGGTGTTGATTTTGGACTGCTTGACAGCCATGGAAAACTTATAGCTAATCTTGAGCATTACAGGGACGATAAAAGGCTGACAGTTGAAAATGAAATTTACAAGGTTCTGCCAAAAAGGCAGTTATTTGAATTAAGTGCAGGCCTGCTTATCCCCATTGCCAGTCTTTTTCATCTTTATGAACTTAAAAAAAGAAAAGCGGTGCAATATGAAAAAGCCGCTCATTTTTTGATGTTTCCGGACCTGTTTAATTATTTTTTGACAGGAAACAAGTTTAATGAATACACAGAAGCTACAACCAGCCTTATGGCAAACCAGGTTGGTAGAAAATGGTCCGGCGACATTATTAAAACAATGGGCTTTCCTGAAGATATTTTTTGCGACATTATCCAACCTGGCAGTGTGGTCGGAAATCTTCAAAAAAGTATTATTGACGAGCTTTTTGTAAAAAGCATGCCAGTGGTCGCTCCAGCAACTCATGATACTGCGTCCGCAATTGCCGGTTTTCCTATAAAAGACAAATCAAAAAATACACTTCTTATAAGCATGGGAACCTGGGGGATACTTGCGCAGGAAACCGATAGTCCCGTAGTAAATGATGCAATGTTTGCAGCAGGATTTGCAAATGAGGCCGGTGTAGAAGGGACCAATTTTATTGTAAATAATATAACCGGATTATGGATTTCCCAGCAATGCATGATAGGATGGCGCAAGGAAAAAGGGGAGGATTTCTCCTGGAAAATTATAGATTCCATGTATCCGGATGCAAAGGAATTTCAGGCTTTTATTGATGTTGATGATCCTGTCTTTACTCCGGCTTCACTTGATATGAACAAAACTGTGAGCCAGTACTGCATAAAAACCGGCCAGGCCCTGCCTGATGGGGCAGGTGGAATTTCAAGGATGCTCTATGAGAATCTTGTCTTTAAGGTAAGGCTAAAGCTCGAGCAGCTTGAAAATATAAACGGCAAAAAAATAGAACATATCCACATAGTCGGTGGCGGTTCAAGAAACCGGACCCTGTGCCAGTGGCTTTCCGATGCAACAGGGCTTAGCCTGGACTCAGGTCCCGCAGAGACAACATCGGTGGGGAACCTTTTAATGCAGCTGAAAGCTTCCGGCGATATAAAAAATCTTCAGGAGGGAAGGGAAATATCCTTTAATTCATCTGATATTGAGCATTTTAAGCCCCAGGCTTCAGCCAGAGACATTTGGGACGATAAGTACCAACAATATTGTAAATTTATTTCCCGCTAATCTTTATTATAAAAACAAGCAAGGCGCTTTATGGCACTGATTTTTTCTGTTCTGTCTATTTTGCTTTCCTTAACCGCCTTGTGCAGGATCTCTATAGACCTGTCATAGTTTTCCCTGTCAACAGGATAGGGTATCCCGTCCTTGCCGCCGTGCGCAAAACTAAACCTCGCAGGATCTTTTACACTGTATTTTACCCCATAGACTAGCTCAGATATAAGAGCAAGTGCCCTGATTGTTTTTGGTCCCACTCCCTTCATAGCAAGCAGGCTTTCAAAATTTTCAGGTTTTCTTTCATAAGTGGATAAAAGTATTTTAGTAAATCTCGTCCTTTCAATATCTCCTGAGAGTATGTGGTGCCTTGCGGGAAGACTGTAGTCTTTATCCTGTATATCAGTTATCCTGTCAAGGTCTTTGACAAGTTTTTCAGGCTTTTCCCACGACAGTTCTGCTATTGCCTTTCTTGAATCTGTGCTTTCCCTGTCAATTAAATTTAAGACATCCCCGGTATTATCACAACAGATTGCTGCGTGGGGCTCACAGACAAAATCACTGACCCTGTCGCTTATCCAGTGATACCTTCTTGCCATGCCATTGGCATCATTCATCCCCTGCTGAACCACTGCCCAGTCTTTGCCATCTCTGGCAAAGAAAAAATTATGGTGATAAAGCTGATAACCATCCTGGAGCGCATTGCTGTCAACTTTCGCAGTTATTTTGCTGTTATATATAAGATGGCCCAAATCTATCCCAAGGTTCTCCTGGACATTTAATATTTCTGAAGGAGTTTTTCGGCTCGTTGCGCCTTTTCCGCCGGCAATATATAATCCAAGGTCCTTTTCCAGCCCTTTGACCCCCTCCTTTAATGCTCCACAGACAGTGGTCGTAACACCGCTTGAATGCCAGTCAAAACCCAGAACGCAACCGAGTGCCTGAAACCACATGGGGTCCGACAGGCGTAAAAGTACCTCTTTGACTCCGTATTCAGAAACCATCAGAATCACGATCTCACGGGCAAGTCTGGCCATACGCGAAAAAAGCCAGGCCGGCGCCTTCCCGCCGTGCAATGGTAAATTTACGGTCCCGGTTCTCATTTTAATCAACTTTTAATATCATTATTTTATAAATCGCTGCTGTGGCCAAAACATTTCTCACAATCGAAAATCAATATTATGCTAAAACAACAGTCTTGCCATTATTAATTTCCGTTATTTTTAGACATATTATAATAGACAATAAATCAGCGTTCTTTAGCACCATGGTTTCTTGTCAGGGGCACAAATGCAACATCACAGATTTTTTCAGTGATCAGCCCGCCTTTTTCTTTCCTGGCCCTCAAAAGCGACTGTCCCTGCTTGTCCGGGCCAAGAGGTGTAACCAGGATGCCGCCATCTTTTAACTGGGCAACAAGGGGCTCAGGAATATTTTCAGGGGCCGCAGTGACCATTATTCTGTCAAAAGGGGCAAACTCCTCCCATCCAAAATAACCGTCTCTGAAAGAAAGACTGATATTTTTGTATCCTGCAAGAATATTTTTTGTAATTTCATATAATGGCCTTACAATTTCTATGCTGAATATTTCCTTTGCTGTAATGGAAAGTATTGCAGTCTGGTAGCCTGATCCGGTTCCGATCTCCAGCACTTTCTCATCGCCTGAAAGTTCAAGAAGCTCTGTCATGAGGGCAACTATATAAGGCTGCGAGATTGTCTGCCCGAACCCGACAGGAAGCGGCCTGTCTTCATATGCAAAGTCCGCCATTTCCGGGCTGACAAAGTCTTCCCTGGGGACTGCGAGCATTGCATCCAGGACTTTTTTATCCTTAACTCCTCTTGCCTCTATCTGCTCACATACCATTTTTCTTCTGAGGTCCATATATTTTTGAACATCAGTGGGCATTATGGGATTTTCGCCTTTATTATAGCCGGTTTTGGTTATATTGTTGTCAATAACTGCTATTTTCCTCATTGGAAAGTTTTTGAATTTTTGTGGGTCCATTTTTTTAAATTAATAAAAGTTTCAGTAATCATATCAGCAGGTTTATCAGTTTTTTCACCTTTTGACTAATTCTTTTGATACTCTTAGAAATAATAACCAAGCTAAAAATAATAGAAAAAATAAGAAAATTAAACAGTGAAACTGATAAATCCATGACCGGCAGGAAATTATTTCGATTCCAAACCTACTGTAAATTTTAACAAAACTTTGTGGATTTGTGCTATAATTTTTTTCTTTACGTAATAGCCATTTAGACAATATTTTTTTCTTTACAAGCCAAAAAGATAAAGAACTGTAAAACTATATGTTTAACTTTAAAATTGCAACAATATTCGGAAACCTGGCAGAGCTTTCCAAAAAAAAAGATGGAAATGTCGAGCTTGTAATTGATTATACTCGGGCCGCCAGGTCGGTAAGGGATTATCCCACAGATATCAATGAAGCCTGCAAAAAAGGAATTATAAAAAATATACCGGGCCTCACAGCCAAAACATGTGAGATAATCAGAGAGTATGTTGATACCGGGAGCATAAAACTTTACGAAGAACTAAAATCAGGCTATTCAGATGAGCTTATAAAGCTTATAAGAATAACAGGGCTTGGAAGAAGAAGGATTTTTACAATATATGAGCTTTTAAAAGCCAAAGACATTACTGATTTAAACTCCAAAATCAGACAGGACGGCGCTTTTAGAAAGATTTTAAATAATTCAGGCCCTGAAAAGGACCTCATAACGGAAACACATCTCAAAAGACTTATATATTCCCTTGATTATTACGAAAAAACATCCGGCCTGTTTCCAAGAGGATTTGTAGAATTTTTCATGAGCAAAATAACCGGTGAGTTTTCAAAAATCAAAGATATTGAAAAGTACAGTGTCACCGGTTCCTGCCGGCGTAAAAAATCCTTTATTCGCGACATTGATTTCCTGATACTGCCGGCATTTAATTCGTGCACATTTGATATGGACAGGAGCGGCCAACTGCTGGACAGACTTGCAGAAATGGGTTTTGCAGGGGAAGTCAAAGGCAGGGAGATAAGAGATGAGAATATGAGCATAAAGTTTGCCACGACTTTTGGAATTGATATTGAATGCATAATTACAAGCGGACCAAGATGGGCCTTTGACCTGTTTAATACAACCGGCAGCAGGGCACATATAAAAAAAGTAGAGGAGATTTCAGGGAAAAAAGCAGAGTATGAAAATTTTAAAAACCTTAAAAACTTTAAGGACTCTGGAAGCTCTGAGAATGCATCAGTGGAAATGCTTAGCCTTAAAAATTATGACAGTGAAACCGACTTCTCAGATTA
>CAYZUS010000036.1:0-12135 GCA_964481885.1 uncultured Actinomycetota bacterium
GTAACCGTTTTCATTCGCTGCATCCTGTATTCCCGGAAAAATCTCTGCAAAAAACTCAGAGTTCCATGGTTCCATAAACGCAATATTATACGTTTTTCTTGTTTTTAGCCCCCTTGCAATGGCATCGGGCTGGTAATTTAAGTCACTTATAGCTTTTTTGACTTTTATATAGGTTTCTTCGCTGTAAAAAGTACCGCTGTCATTTAATACACGGGAAACAGTGGCAATGGAAAACCCTGAGTACTTTGCGATATCTTTTATTGTAACCCTGCTGTCTTTTGGATTCTTCATCAGTTATTTTAATCTTTCAGTATGTTATCGATTATTGCTCATCCGGAGGCACTACAGCCAGGCATTCCTTGCTGTCTCGTACATCATGAGTGCATTTTCAAGCTTTATTTCAGGATGTATCTCTGAAGTCGAGCCAATAAGTGTTTTGGCCCCACCTGAATCAGCAATTGCTTTAAGTGTGGCCTCTTTGATTTGCTGCGGTGTCCCGAATGCCAGCAAATCCTGGCAGTCTATCATTGAGCCGCATACCGTTTCAGGATAAAGCGCCCTGAACTTTTTAATATCCATACCTGCAAGTGGCTCAAAAGGATTGATGGAGTCTGCGCCCATGTCAATTATGTCCCTGCATATCTCCCATTTATTTCCGTCGCTGTGATAAATAACGTAATAACCATATTTTTTCCATCTGTCTATGCATCTTTGTATCCTCGGATAGACTATGTCCCTGATAAACTGCATGGGCCATAAAAGTCCGGAATTAAAGGCCACCGCCTCTGATATCATGGCAATTTTTGTCAGCCCTGAAGGGGCAAAGCAATCTATCTTAAAGAGTTCATGGTCCACAAGTGCATCATAGTATTTGAGGAAGATTTCGGGATAGTCATAATACATATATGTGACCCATTGAAAACCGTACCTGTGGGCAGCTGAATATAATCCGGGAACCGTTTCGGGCGCAATCATCATTGTGTCGTCAAGTTTTTTGGCCACACGCTCAAAAGACATGTTTAACTGCTCAGGGTCCATAAAATATTCTCCGTAAAGATTTACCTGTTCAAGAGCCTGAAAACAGAATTTTTTACTGTCAATTGCTTTGTAAATTCGGTCTATGTCCTTAAGCATCATATTTTTTGCTTCATCCAGAGTCTTTATTGGTATATATGTGACCTGTTTTGTCCACCACTCGTCCCTGTACCTGAAGCCGTCTTCATCCTCACTTTCCCTCTTGTCAAGAAAATCAGGAATCCTGAAGTGCCGTACCAGGTCAAGAGTATTGCGGACAGCTTTGCAGGTGATATCCTCTGCATTTGAAGAGTCAAGCTTTTCTCCGCTTGCATGTTCTATAAATTCCACATTGTGAATAATGTCAAAAACAGGCAGCCTGTCTAAAGGCTTGCCCTCAAATGTGTTTATTAACCTTTCAGTTGAATTTAATTTGTCCATTTTCCCTCCTCGTTAGTTAAAAATAGTTATTAATAATAAAATATATATAGCGTCAAAAATAATAAATATATGGCACCCCTTAAACTGCAGCATCTTTTCCTTTTGTACTTTTTAATGAATTATACAAAAAACTCTCAAAAAAGTAAACGTTTAATATAGCATAAAAAATGATTTTATATAAAAGTATGGCATGATATATCTGTCGGCATGACCAAAGAGAGTCATTTTAAAGAAATTAAATAATGCTTGAAAAGGGTTTAATTAAGCTTTTTTACAATCGTGATGCCACTAAAGGCTTGTATTCAAATACTGTAAGAACTTCGTTACTGCTCCATCATGGATATGAATTCCTCGGTCAGCAAAGGATCAAACTGTGTGCCTGCGCGTGACCGCAGCTCCTTAATCGCCAACGCTTTAGTAAGCGATTTTTTATATGGCCTGCCGGTGCGCATGACATCAAATGTATCAATGATGTGTATCATCCTTGAAATCAGAGGGATGTCTTCCCCTTTTAAACCTTTTGGATAACCAGAGCCATCCCAACACTCATGTGCTGCAAGAATTGCATTAGCTATATGCGATATATGCGGTGAAGAACTTGCTATTTTTGAGCCTATCTCCGGATGCCTTTTAACGAGTTCCCACTCCTTTTTATTAAGATTGCCCTCTTTTGTAAGAATCGACTCAGGAATAGCGACTTTACCTATGTCATGCAATGTTGCAAGAAGGGAAAGCTCGTCAATCCGATCTTCCGGAAGGTTGAGTTTATTGCCCAGCTTTACTGCCAGCTTTTTTATCCTTTCGGTGTGCTCTTTTGTTTCAAAGCTTTTTGCGGAAAGTGTCGCCTCAAGAGAAAGAATTATCGAACCGGAAATTCCTTTTTTCTCACTCATTTTTCTTTTATACATGCTTTCTTCAGCATTTTTAATAACCACACCCATGCTCTCGTCCTGCTGCACTTTTGAAGCATTCCCCAGTGCAATACTTAACGGGATAGTTTTATAAGTATGGCTTTCACAGGCTGTCCTTATCCTCTCGATAATTGACTCTGCTGTCTCACTGTCAGATCTCGGCAAAAGGATAACAAATTCATCGCCGCCCCATCTTGCGATTACATCCTCATCCCGGCAGTATTTCTTTATTATTTTTGCGGCACGGACTATCATCGCGTCACCAAAGCGGTGCCCGTAAGAATCATTTACAAGTTTTAAGCTGTTTAAATCTCCGATAATAAAACTTAAAGGAAGCTGCCTTGGAGTATCGAGTCTTTTTAACTCTTCTTCAAAATACGCCCTGTTATAAAGCCCTGTCAGGCTGTCATGAAATGAAAGATACTTGATGCGCTCCGCCTCCTTCTTTTTGGCAGTGATATCAACAGCAGATATTGTGATTGCCAGAGGCTTGTCGTCCTTTTTTACAAGACTTGTGTATTGCTCGATATCGAAAATTGTACCATCAGCCTTTATGCCCTTAAACTCTCCGGAAATATTGCCTTTCTCCAAAAGAGTCGCTGCAGCAATCTGGAAACTGTCGTTAAAATCTATAAATTCGGTGGCTTCCCTTCCCACTGCATCATTTTTATCCCTGTATCCAAATGTTCTTACGAAAGATTCGTTTGTGTACATGACACGGTAACTCAGATCAAGAATTGCAATTGAATTCATGGATGCTTCCATTGCGAAATCTTTAAGCTCCAGTTCCTTCTGTATTCTTATTTTCTCAGTCGCATCTACAGCGAACGCAAAGACATAGTCCTTCCCGTCAAAATTTAAGTAATTTATGTTTACGTCAACCGGAAATTCAGTTCCATCTTTTTTCCTGTGCACTGATTGAAAAAGTTTTGATGAATCTTCTTTAAAAATCTCCCAGCCGTCTGACCATCTTTTTTTTGTAAATACCGGGTCTATATCAAAAATGTGCATTTTTAGAAGCTCTTCCCTGGAATAGCCCAATTTAGCCAGAGCAGAATTGTTTATATTTATAATCCAGCCATCCTTATCCAACCAAAAAACCGACCCAGGGGTAATGTTTAGTGATGCATAAGCCATCTCAAGCATTTTTTCCGTAGTTTCCAGGAAAGATATTCTGCCTCTGGTTTTGCTCAAAGAAGTTGACGCATTATTAATATTACTATTGTTTCTTTTATTGAATAATTTATATATATTTAACATCAGGTTATTATATGTTACTTTCTCAAATTTATTAATACCTGTGATTAAAAAAATATTTTGCCTATTATGGCAGGTAAGGGAAGAATTTTAGCTGCCGGAGTTTTTGAGTGTCCATGCTACACTCAGGCCCAAATAGCCTGTTGACTCAACGGTGTTTATATTATCAGGGTTTGCCCACTTTACAGCAATAATATACCCAGCCTCCCTTGTCAAGGACTCCTTCATCCTCTGTCTTTATCCCGGAGCGGCTATAAGTGAAAATATCTGTAAAGCCGGTTTCTTTAAGCTGTCTTGTCTGCTCTTTGGGGGCGACATAATATATGCTCGCCTTTCCATTTAAGGAGCTGTCATATATATTTCCTCTCCCGGCTATCCTTAACTTGTCTATAAAACTTTTCATATCAACTGTCCTGTTTAACAGGTTAAGCCTGAAAATCCTGTACGCAGCCTTAGCTGTATTTTTGCCATTATTAAAAAGCCTTGGAGGGTTTATGTTTTCAGGTGTCATGCGCTCGCGTGTGTCGGAGTCTGAAATTTTCCTTATGCTGTTTTTTACAGTGAAAAGGCCCTTCAGGCCTTCCCATTTCAGGTTATGGGAGGAAAAATAAAAAATCCCGCCATTTCTTAATACCCTGCGGACTTCCCTCAGTGTATCCATCCTGTCCTGATGAGAAAAACTGTCCATTCCATTAAAGCTAAACAGGACAAAATCAAAGGAATTATCTTTAAACTCTTCCATTTTTCTTGCGTCGCATTCAATAAAATCAAAATCCGTGCCATACCTGTTTTTACAGGCTTTCAGCATCGCAGGCGCGTAATCTGCTCCAATATAGTTTCTGACAAGGGGTGCAAAATATCTGGTGGTCCTGCCGCCGCCCACTCCCATGTCCAGCATATCCATTGCAGCAAGCCTGTTTGTGCCCAGCTCAGTTATCAAAGTTTCTTCAGCAGGTTCAAGGTAATCCCTTTTTTCATAGTCCTTCGAAACATGTTCAGAGTCATATAAATTTTTATGGTCAATGCCCAAATCTTATCCTCAGGTATTTCTATAAACTTAATAAATAATTTAAATATTTGATTTTTAAGTTTTGCGGGAAGTTTTATAAAGCAACATGGTTTTTTGCAGAGTTTTTACAATATCCTCCAAAAGCTCAGGAGGTTCAAGCACTTCAACTTTTTCTCCAAAACCAATCACCCATGTTTTTATTTCACTTAAACCATCCACATTAAATTCCGCATTAAGGCTTCCATCCTTATTTTTAGACAGTTTCTGGGAAGGGTGCCAGTTGCACTCCGAAATAAAATCAGCAATACTCGCAGAAAACTTCAATTTGACTTTATACTCTGGACCGGTTACTATGCCCCAGCTTCCCCTGAAATAATCATCTATATTAAAATCAGGGTCAATATCAAACGTTTCACTCAGGACCTGTGCCTGCCTTATCCGGTCAATCCTGAAAGTGCGCATTTCCCCCCTCAGATGGCAAAAACCTATAAGATACCATATTCCAAAATTCAGTTTGAAAGCATACGGGTCAACTACCCTTTCAGTGATATCTTTTGTATCAATTCCAAAATAGCTTACAAGAAGTTGTTTTTTGGCAATGGAAGCTTCATATATGAGGCTGAACATCTCTTCAATTTTCCTGTAATCAACCTTTGTGTCAAGACCAAAATCAACCATGACGTCATAATCAGGGCTTAGAAAAACCTTTTTTAAACCATCTGGCAGGGCATTGACTATTTTATCGCATGCACTTGTCAGCAGCTCACAATAGGGTGTGCCCTTCTGGGCCTTGATCGAACTGCATAAAATCAGCAAAGTCAGTATTTCCGGAGTTTCAAGGCTTATTTTGGGCATATAAAAATCCGGCATCAGGGAAAAGCCATTCTTGTCAGAGTAGATAGGAACGGAAGCCTGCTTTAGACATTCGATGTCGCGATATACCTGGCGAACAGATATTTCGAGGGCCTGCGCCAGTTCTTTGGCCTTTACATTTGTTGTTTTCCTGGAGAAAATCAACAGGATTCTCAAAAGCCGCCAAATATTTGATATTTTCACTATTTTTTTCCTTTTTTTTCTTTGGGTGGAAGTGAGGCGGCATATTCAAATGATTTATAAATCCAGTCATTCAGAATATCGATGCTCTTGTTTTCAAATATCCATTCAGGGAATACTGCATATTCCTTCATTACTCTTCCCGGCAGGGGTTCAAAAACTTCTGAGCCTTCGAGCTTAAGAAATGTTTCCCTGTCACTTTTGGAAAGCCTTATAAATATGTTATTTTTATGTACGCCCATAAACATATTTGAATTTACAAAAACACAGGGTAGCCCAAACATCTTGCGCTTTTCAATTCCTGCAATTACCGGCAATATTTTTTCAAATTTCTCTATAACTTCAACAGTTGGTTTTTCCCATTCCATTTATGAAACCCCCCTTAAAATCAATCAAAGTCTCTTCTTTGATAGGCAATAGCGTGAACATTTTATTTATAAAAAACTTCTCTTATGATGAAACAGAAGACTTTATATTATTTTATATGCTCCTGAAGAAGAAATCTATTTTTTTAACATCATACCTGTAAGTTTATTTAAGCTTGCTGTTACTGCTGATTTTGGGTAGAGGTCAATAACTGATTTGCCTTTATTCATTGCTATCGGAACCATTATACTGCTGGGGATAAAAACATCAATTTTTCTTGATATGGTTTCCTCTATCTCATTTAAATCTATGCCAACTTTGCTGTAGGCCCTGTTCATAATTGTTATTATTTTGTGATCAGGAAATTTTAACTGGTTTAATAGTTTTAGAGAAACTTTTAAATTCTTAATGCTGGCAACATCCATGCTTGAAACCATACAAAGCCAGTCCAGTTGTTTCAGCACCGCAAGGACCTCTTCCGAAAACCTTGACGGAGAATCAATAACCATATAGTCAAACATTTTATTGAGCATGTCGAATATTTTTATAGTGGTTCCCACATTTATTAACTCAGCCTGTGAAGGATCTGTAGGCGCAGATAATACTTTTACCCCGGACGGGTGGACAGTTAAAAAATCATTTAATAACTCCAGGCTCAGGTTTTCCTTTGCCATGGTAAGATCAAAAATTGTCTGCCTTGGATAAATATTTAAAATCAGTGATGCGTCGCCCGTATCGTAGTGCATATCAAACAGCACTACATCTTTTTTGCTTTGGTTTAAAAGATTAATAGCAAGACTTGTTGCGACAAAAGATTTCCCTGATCCCCCTTTTGTGCTGAAAACCATTATGTTTTTACACAAAAGTTTTGATTTATTTTCCAGGTAAAATTTATTTTCCTGAGTTGAAGAAGCATATTGCTCCAGTATTTTTGTTATTTTGATAATTGCATCTCTAAAATCATCAGCTTCAAATGGAAATTGAAGAATATCTGAAATTCCAAGCTTAAGCGCCCTTTTTAAAAGGTCGCCTGTAACTTTGGGCACCAAAGCAATGACCATCACGAAACGAAGACTGTATTCATTACTGTAAATGACTTTTTCAATATCTTCAAAATTTAAATCCGGGCCCAATACAACAATCACAGGCTTGTTTTCTTTCAGAATAAGTTCAAAATCTCCAAAGGTTGCAGAGGTCTGCGTAATGTTTATACCTGAAATTTTTTCAATGGATTTGGCGACAAGCTTATTATTTTTTTCAGAATTGCTTATCAGGGATAGATTTATTTTAGTTAAATCAGGCATTTTTTTATTCTTCTCCTGTAATATTATTAATAATTGCAATTATTTATGTATATGTTTATTATATCGGCAGTTTTCGGCCAAACATGGAACAATTAATAAAATATTGGATTTTTTCTGATGAGACTGGGCGTATTATTTTGGGGGATATCAAAAATAAATGCTTCAGAGAAAGATAGTAAATAAAACATTTCCCAGTTTGAGATCTGCCATAAAAAAAGATCTGCTGTAAAAGGATATGCTGTAATGTGATTCCTTTTATTCTAATGCAGCATTTTTTAAGATTTAAATTATCCAAAGCCCTGCATGGTTGCAGGGCTTTGGATAATTATTTTTACATAGCCGGGTGCTGCTTCTTTGGTGCAATTCAAAAATATATTCACAGATTTTTTTACTGCCCGGGTTCTTTCAAAAGTTTCGGGGGCGCAACCATTACAGACTCTTTAAGCCAGAGAATCAGAAAAACGCACACAACCATAAGTCCCGTAAGTACAAGCAGTGACGGCCTGAATGAACCGTCTTTTCCCTTTAGTGCTTCCATCCCATAGATAAAGACTACAGATGCCTGGCCCGCCAGATTTAAAAGGCCGTTTGAGGTTCCTTCCGGTGCAGGGTGAGTAATCTCCGCAACATACTGATATCCTACCGGAGCAAGGCTTATCAGAAAAAATCCCAGGAAAAACATTGAAACCATCGTGAGCCAGTACTGGTTTGCAAAAATAACTCCTACCATCCCCGGAACAGCAAGCGCCATTCCAAGAAGCATAAATATCTTGCGCTTGTGAAGCCTGTCTGAAAAAACAGGCAGTACAATTGCCCCTGCTATTCCGCCAAAAAGCAAAAGGCCGCCAAGATTTCCAGCCTGGGAAATTGAAAAGCCTCTTGACCTGACTATACTTTCAATCCATGTGGAAATTCCGTTAAATATCCCCATTCCAACAAGGAACAATACAAGCATTATCCATACATCTTTCATCTTTAGCATGCTTTTTAATCCGTCAAGCATAAGTGCTCGCGCTTCCATTCCGGGCAGACAGGGCGGCGTTGGCGGTGCCTCTCTGGTAAAAATAACAAATATAATCGCGCTGAATGCGGCAATTCCTCCATATATCAGAAGCATGTTAGCCATGCCGAATCGAAGAAAAAGAACAGGTGAAAGAACCTGGCCTATGGCTATTCCAAGAAAATTAGCAACAAGCGCAAGCCCTGAGGCTGTTGCGCGCTCCTGTATTGGAAACCATTTGGCCGCTACGGTGCTTATCGAATTCATCATAAAAGGCTGCGACAGGGCAAGAGCTATTGTTGTGATTAAAACAATTGTATAATTGGCTGCAAAAACACCTCTCAGCAATCCAAAAACAGCCATTATTGCTACCCCGATGCTTACAGATTTCCTGTAGCCCATTGTATCTATCATCCAGGAAATCGGTATTGATAAGGGAACATAAACTATCATGAAAATCATGGCCAGAAGCCCTATCCTTAAATCGGATACACCATAGAATTGGGCCGCTGGGCCCGTTATCGGTGCAAAACATATCCATAAAATCTGTATTGCAATATTTACGAGCATGAAGACTGCAAGTATGGTCCATCGGTATGGGTAAACTTTAAAACTCTTGTCGGCCATATAAGAAGAACTCCTTATCCTTAAAATTTTAACAATCATAGATTCTCTTTGATTGTTTGTCAAAACATATCCCCACCCAAGACATTTGGGCCACATTTTTAAATAAGGCAGCAAATGGGCTTTCAGCTACTATTTTAGATGAAATAAGAGGGACATATCAGCAGAGTTTTTGAAAATTGGTGGGGGTAACCAAAGTTTTGGAACGTGTTTTACAGGTTCCGCAATTACCGAGATTTCAAATAATAATATTACACACAGGCAGATTTTATACGGAGATATGGTATAGTAGCAGTAACAGCAATATAAATCAGAATGAATAATTTGCAAAAAAAGGATAGTTAAATTAAAAAAATGTTTGTTAATTTGAATTTTAATCAGCTAACGCAATTTTTCATTTATTGCACGATTATATCGAAATCATAATATAGAAAACATTAAAAGTAAGGGCAGACAGCATGAATATTCTTTCAATGGAAAATGTAACAAAAGGATTTACTGAAAGGATTTTATTTGAAAATGTTTCGTTTGGTATTAATGATAACGACAAAATAGGCGTAGTCGGAATTAACGGAACCGGAAAATCCACATTTTTAAAATTGGTCAGCGGAAGCCTGGAGCCTGATTCGGGAAAGATAGTCCGCTCTTCGGGCCTAGCTGTGCAATGCCTTTCACAGACTCCGGAATTCGATGAAAGCGCCAGTGTAATTGAAGCAATATTACGCGGTGAACATCCAATGATGAAAATAATCAGCTCATACGAAACTGTGGCACACCTGCTTTCAGAAAGTCCGGATGATGAAAACCTCCAGGAAAAACTTGCAGAGCTTTCTGCTAAAATGGATCAGTCGGATGCATGGAAAGTTGAATCACAGGCAAAAAGTATTTTAAACAAACTGGGGATATTCGATGTAACAGTAAAGATAAAAAACCTGTCCGGCGGCCAGAAAAAACGTATTGCCCTTGCAGAAGCGTTAATACACCCGGCCGACTTGCTGATACTGGATGAACCGACAAATCATATTGACCTTGCAACCATTAAATGGCTTGAAGAGTATTTAGGTCAGCTCAGGAGTGCCCTTATGCTTGTTACACATGACCGTTATTTTCTTAACAGGGTCGTTAACAGAATTATCGAAATAGACAAGGGCAAGCTTTATTGCTATGACGGCAATTTTGAATATTTCCTGGAAAAGAAAACGCTCAGGGAAGAAGCTCAGGGTCAGATCGAAGAAAAACGCAGGCGTTTATATATAAATGAGCTGGCGTGGATAAGGCACGGTGCAAAAGCTCGTACTACAAAGCAGAAAGCAAGGATAGGCCGATTTGAGGACATAAAGGCGGCAAAGACAGAAACAGCCAAAACTGTACTTGAAATTCCGGTTGCCTACAGGCGGCTCGGTAAAAAAGTGCTTGAGTTTGAGAATGTGTCCAAATCATTTGACGGTAAAAATGTCATTAAAAACTTCAGTATTATTATAAGCCCGGGAGACAGGATAGGCCTTGTCGGACCAAATGGTTCAGGCAAAACTGTGCTCTTAAACCTTGCAGCAGGACTCATGTCGCCCCAGTCAGGAACGATCAGTACCGGCGAAACAGTAAGTATTGCTTATTACCGCCAGAATAATGAGGACATGGATACTTCTGCCCGAATGATAGACTTTATAAAACAAACAGCGGAAATTGTTGAAACAAGCAATGGTACAACAATATCGGCGGGCCAGATGCTCGAGAGGCTGCTGTTTGATGCGAGACAGCAATATAGCCTTATCAAAAACCTTTCCGGCGGGGAAAGGCGTAGACTCATGCTTGCAAAGGTCCTTATGGAAAAACCTAACGTGCTTCTGCTCGATGAGCCAACCAACGACCTTGATATCCAAACACTGGAAGTACTTGAGGAGTATCTTGAATCTTTCCGGGGAGTCGTAATTGTTGCATCTCATGACAGATATTTTCTTGACAAGACCACCGACAAGCTGCTGGCAATAAAAAGCGGCGGTATCATCCAGCCCTTTAATGATGTCGATACTTATTTGCAAAGTGTTACAGTTGAAGGAGAAAAGGCAAAACCCCTTGTCAAAACTACAAAACTTTCAGACACGGATTTAAAAAAGGCCAAATTTACTTTTGCAGAGAGCAGGGAGTTTGCGGCAATAGACAGCGATATAGGAAAACTGGAGGCAGGAATAGCAGGACTTTCTGAAGAAATGAAGAATTGCTGGTCAGATTATGTAAGGATGCGAGAGCTGACAGCAAAGCAAAAGACCCTCCAGACCAAACTGGCAGAAAAAATGGAAAGATGGGTGTACCTTCACGAGATTTCCGATCAAATCAAAAACAAATAAAGAGGATATATTTAAATCTTTTGCCTGTACGGAAGTTTCTCCCCTTCACTTTTAGAATGAGACTTTTTCCTGGATTTAATTTCACTGATTAAATCCGGTCCGGGTTTGGCATAATAAAACCCCTGGCCATACTCTATTCCAAATGATTTTATCAGCTTTTCGATTTCAGGGCCTTCAATCCATTCTGCCACTATCTCTTTTCCAAGCAAGTTTGCCATAAGTTTTACAGACTTAATCATTGCAGACGAAGAAGAATCATCCATGACCTGTTTTACTATTTTCCCGTCTATTTTAAAAATATCCACAGGCAGCTCCCTTAGAACATTAAAAGACATAAACCCTGAACCAAAATCATCTATTGCAAACCGGCAGCCCAGCTTTTTGATTTTGTAAATCCATTCTTTTGTCTGGGAAATATCATTTAACATGGACGATTCTGTTATTTCAAAACCGAACTGTTCAGGCTGAGATTTGCTTTCCAGTACACAATTCTTAATAAAATTCAAAAGTGTTCTGTCAGAAAAACATTTGGCTGAGAGATTTGTAAAAATGCATTTCCCCTTGTTTTTTTTCAAAGTCTTTGTAACTTCTGAAAGGACAAGCCTGGTAAGTTCTCCTATCAGGCCATACCTTTCCATTACAGGTATAAATACTCCCGGATCTATGCCGGGGGCGATGTCATCACTTAACCTTGCAAGAGCTTCATAATAGACAATTTCATTTGTCGATAACTTTACAATAGGCTGATAGTGTACTGTAAACAGCTTGTTTCTCAATGCTTTTTTAAGCCTTAAAATAAGATCGCTTGTTG
>CAYZUS010000036.1:12235-22199 GCA_964481885.1 uncultured Actinomycetota bacterium
GTAAACAGCTTGTTTCTCAATGCTTTTTTAAGCCTTAAAATAAGATCGCTTGTTGTACTGTAGCTGAATTCCCTTTCAAGAATAAAAACCTGGTCCTTGCCACTCTCTTTAGCCTGATACATTGCCCGGTCAGCCCTGGCGAGTATCTCATTTACTGACTCATCCGCTTCAACTTCAACAAGCCCCATGCTTGCGCTGAATTTAAAATTCTCAGTATCAATATCTATATCAAAATCGTTAATACATGTTCTCAGGCGCTCAGCAATATTTGCTGCTTTGGCAGCATCGTCCTGCTCAATAAGCACCATAAATTCATCTCCACCAAAGCGGGCCAAAACATCTTCGCTGCGAAGATGTTTTTGAATATGGTCACTTAAACCAATCAGTACCTTATCACCAAAATTATGTCCAAAATGATCATTTATCATCTTGAAATTATCCAGGTCAAATAATATAAGAAAACTTTTAAGTCCTTTTTTGGCTTTTGTAATTGCTTTTAAAAGTATTCCCTCCATGTAAGGCCTGTTATGTATCCCAGTTAATTCATCATGGTTGGCAATATGACTTATTCTGGATTCATGAGTGTTAATTATCTTGTTGATGATGACAGTAAAAACCGCCATACTTATAATAATTGCAATGGATATCAGCACCATTATGTAATTAAAGTTTCTCTCCCCGGTCCTGTGTATGCTTCGGAGCATTTCACTTTGAATTAAAAATGCAGGTTCTTCGTTTATATCATCAACCAAGAGATAGCCGGTATCATTGTTTGCATTAAAAGTTTTGATAAAAACATTTTGATCCGCTTCAAAGTTTGAGATGATATCGTAAATATTTCTTTCAATACTCTGATCGGGCCTAAGGTAAATTATCCCCGCATCACCGCCGGAAATTTCCCTGATTTTCTCAATAATACTCTCATCTATATAAAACCCCAGAACCGCTGATCCGGCCGCCGGCCCTGCTCCATCAGTTTTTAATATCGGATTTGAAACAAGCATAACAGGTCCAGATTTTAAATTGAGTACACCGCTTTTACTGTCTGCGATATTTTTAAATTTAAATAAGCTGCTTTCAGGCTCCAAGTATGCGAGCATTTCATCAGGGAATGGCATCTCTTTACCTATTTTTAAATCATAATACTCTTTGAATACTATTTTTTGCTTGTTGTCAGTAAAAATAAGGAAATTTAATTCAAGATTTGCAAATACACTTTCATGGGCGGCATCACTTAAAAAACCAGGGTTTTCCCCGCTTACAAATGCATAGGTATCATCCCATTCTGAATAGTCCCTTGCAGTCGTGTTTAGATTATCCTGCATATTATCAAGTATTTCAGATATGCGAAGCATGTTTTTTTCGGATTCCTGCTTTTGAAGCAGTTCGAAGTTTTTAAGCAGCACGAACCTCATGATTGCATACAATGAAGAAATTAAAACAAAAAACAGCGCTACCGTTATGATTACTGTTTTCTTTTTTATATTCATAATGAAATATAAAACTTTAGAGATTAAATATTTTAATTAATTATCGGAAGAATATGATGTATTGAGAAGTTTTTTTTTATTTATTTTATTTTTTTTATTTCTTTAATTTTTTACTTGTTTTATTTATTTATTTTTTTACTTGACAAAAAAATAATATTAGTTAGAATTCAAACTATTAGATTTCTATCTATTAGAATTTTTAATTTTAAGCCGTTCAGATTTCCAGACAGGCGTTAATCAGCAGATTTCTTAATTTAAAGGAGGGTTTTTATGGATGACAAAGACAGGTATTTTGAACTGGTAATGAAGATTCTTAATGTTTCTTCCCTTTTAAAAAACAAGCTGATGGACACTATTATTGATGATGTCAAAAAATACGGGATTAAGAAATCAGAGTTTTTAGTGCTTTTTAACCTTTACCATAAGGGTCTTAAAAATATGAGCAGCATTAAAAAACTTGTTGATATCGAGATGGGAAGCCTGACATCAGTAGTTGATAACCTTATAGAAAAGGAACTTGTAAAAAGGATATCCGATGAGTCAGACCGCAGGAAGATAAACATTTCCCTTACCATAAAAGGGGCAGAGCTGCTCAAAAGCGTAAAAAAAGACATAGATTCTAAGATAGTTAAGAAAATACAGGCTCTGTCAGATGAAGATTTTGACCTTTTTGTAAGAACCATTGATAGTCTTAGCGAGCTCGCCGGAAAACTTTAATATTTTGTTGTGGATATGTTGGAAATTAATTTATTTATATGGAGATGCCGGGGATTAGTAATTTTTTTATTTTAAAGTGTTCCTGCCGGAAAACTTGAATTATATATTTTTATGTTTAAGAGTATCAAAAAATTTTCATTATCAATTTTTTAGTTTAAGAGCACCAAAAAGTTTTAATTGTTTTATTTTATAAAAATCCATACGAGAAAGAATCGTATGCAGCAGAAAAAGGAGTAGATTAAATGGAAAGAGCGACACAAACAGGGACAGCTGCAGTAATTAAAAAAGAGAGGCCGGCCAGAAAATGGTGGGTATTGGGGATTGTATGTTTTGCAATATTCATGGTTCTCTTAGACGGAAATGTTGTAAATCTTGCCATACCTAAAATCATTACAAGTTTTAATGCCAGCCTTGGACAGATAGAGTGGATAAATAATGCATATCTTTTGACTTTTGCAATCTCCCTTATAACTCTGGGAAGGCTCGGAGATACTTTTGGAAGAAGAAAGATGTTTATTGTGGGTCTCTTTCTTTTTACCGCAGGATCGTTTTTGTGCGGTTTTGCGCCCAGCAGTGCGTGGCTCATAGGTTTCAGAGTCATCCAGGGTTTTGGTGGTGCGACAATGATGCCTGCCACTCTTTCACTTATTGCTTCGAATTTTGAAAAGAAAGAGCGCGGCATGGCCATGGGGGTATGGGGAGCAGTGGCGGGCCTTGCCATAGTCCTTGGCCCCATACTTGGAGGTTATCTTACAGATATGGGTCTGGGAAGTGCCATCAACAATCTACTGAATATTAAGGATTTCTGGCGATATGTCTTCTACATTAATATTCCGATAGGCATAGCAGCAATAATTCTTGCTTTTGTCTTTATACCTGAATCAAAAGACTCTGAAAAGACACATTCTGTTGATGTTGCCGGTATAGTGCTTTCTGCTGTAAGCATTTTTTGCCTGACTTTTGCATGTATTGAAGGCACCAAGCTCGGGTGGTTTTTTGTAAACAATGATTTTATGCTTTTCGGCAGGGCCGTTTCTCTGGGTAAAGTCAGCGTTATCCCGGTTTTGTTTGCAGTTGCCATAATTGCTGCTGCAGTATTTGTCGTATATGAAAAAAGAAGAAAAAAAGATCCCCTGGTTGATTTGGCACTTTTCAGGAACTTCAATTTTTCCATAGGAAATATTTCAGGCGCAATACTTAATTTTGCCCAGATGGGCGCTTTCTTTTTACTTCCCCTGTTTCTCCAGGTGGTACTTGGGTATTCAGCCATCAAGACAGGAACTGTGCTTTTACCTCTGGCAGCAGCAATTATGGTAATGGCTCCTGTTGCGGGAAAACTTTCGGACAAGCTGGGTGCAAAATTTATAATCATAACGGGAATGTTATTTATGAGCGGCGGATTATTATATCTCGGACATTTCAGCGCAACTACAACTCCTGTTCAGTTAATACTTCCATTTATTATACTCGGTATCGGAATGGGGCTTTCACTCTCTCCGCTTACAAACATCACGCTGCTTGATATTCCTTCTGAAGAGACAGGAGGTGCCTCAGGAGTTTTTTCAACCACGAGACAGATAGGCTCCATTATGGGAATTGCCATATTAGGGCTTGTGCTTCAGACTCAGCTTACAAGCAACATTACCTCAAATATTGCAGTAATAAAGGGCCTTCCTCCCCAGATACAGACAGTTGTTGTTGAAATGGCCGGCAGTGGTAATATGATGGGTGGAAACATGGAAGAACAATTAAAAAAGCAACTTACCGATCTTGCAATGTCCGGTAAACTGCAAATGGGAGAAGCACCTCAGGTTGAAAGCCAGGGGGCCGACCAGCAGCAGGACGTTCAAAGCGATGAACAGCAGCCACAGGAAAATCAGCAGAATGGCCAGGGAAACATGAGCAGCCAGGTTGCAGCATTACAAAAAATTGGCCAGGAAATAGGATCGGCTTTTAAGCTCAGCTTTGTCCAGAGCATCAACTTTACGTTCAAGATAAGCTCTGCCATTACCCTGCTTGGAGCCTTAAGCGCACTTTTCTTTAAAAATAACAGGGTATCCAATACCGGTACAGCAAAACTTGCAAGAGAAGCAAAAAATTTGGGCTGATAATTAACCTGTTTTATGCGGCAGGCTTCTGTGGCACATTTTAGCTTTTTGAATTTGTAGGGTAAAAACCCTGCGGGCAATGCCATGTCGGCTGCAGGGTTTCAGAGGGAACATTTTTAAGACCCTTTGACTCTCAGAAAGTGTAAGCATTGAAATTATATTGTGAAATTATACAGGCAGACTGAAAGTGCGCTTTTACTCTGCCTGTTGTTTTAATTAAAAATAAAGGTCAGTGGTCGTTAAGTCCTCCTAAGAAGTGCCATGTTGAGATATTTCCTCAGAGAGAATAAAAGCAATAAATTTATTTACAAGCCTGGGATCAAGCTGACTGCCGGATACCCTCTTTAGTTCATCTATTGCCTGGCTGGTATTCAGGGCTTTCTTGTAAGGCCTGTCATTTGTCATTGCATCAAATGAATCAACTATTGCAATAATTCTTGAGTTTAAGGGGATGCTTTCTCCGGCCAGTTTCAGGGGATACCCTTTCCCATCCCATCTTTCATGATGTGTCAGTATTCCCATAGCTATTGAGGTCAGATTGGGGATAGATTTTGCTATCTTGTACCCTATCTCAGAGTGTTTTTTCATCGTTTCATATTCTTCATCAGTAAGCTTTGATGGTTTTAATACAATATTATCTGTGGTAGCTATTTTCCCTATATCATGCAGAGACGCCAGAAGTCCAAGATCGTTTATGTCGCTGTTTTCAAGCCCAATCTTAATGCCAAATGACTCTACAAGAAACTTCATTCTTTTTACATGTTCTTTGGTCTCATAATTTCTTTCTTCAAGAGCCTTTTCAAGGCTGAAAATAGCACTGCTGTGGGCACTCTGCTTTTCCAGAAGTTTTTGCTTGAACATATTATCTTCTGCTGTCCTTACTGTCTCCCAAAGATCCTCGCTGTCAAAGCTCTTTGTGGAAAGCCCCATTGCAAGACTTATCTCAAGTCCACCCATGAAATCCCTTTTAAGCATTATCTGTGCTCTTTCTTTGATAATCGTTGCAATACTTTCTGATGTGTTTGGTAAAATAATACTGAATTCATCTCCGCCCCATCTTGATAAAATATCTTCTTTCCTGAACATTTTCCTGAGCTTGTCAGCAACTTTGTACAAAACCTCATCACCCTTGCTGTGGCCAAAGGCATTATTTACAAGCTTTAATCCGTTTATGTCTGCGATAACTATACTGATGGGATACTTTCCCTCCATATCAAGCCTTTTTAGTTCTTCTTCAAAAAAGTTTCTGTTATACAGTCCGGTGAAAGAATCATGAATGCCTAAAAATGTGATTTTTTCATTAGATTTTTTCTTTTCTTCAATATCCCTTACTATACCAATACTATATGTGCATTTATCATCTTCCTCTATTAACTGTGCAGATATGTCAACCCATATTAAGCTTCCATCTTTCTTTTTTAGCTGCGCCTCAAAAACTCTGCCTTTGGAATTACCGGAGTCATTATTAAAAGTACTATACACGCCTTCATTATCACTATTTAAGAGCATTTCACTTTTTTCTGCATATCCGAGGATTTTCATCATTGCAGGGTTAACATCAATAAGTTTGCCATCTGGAGAGCAGCGAAAAATACCATCCATAATATTTTCAAAAATGCTTCTGTAGTTTTTTTCACTGTCTTTTAAAGCCTTCTCAGCATTGCATTGTTCCGTGATATCCCGGAACATAAATATTTTGCCTGCTACTGTTTTTCCGGATATTACCAAAGGGCTGATATGTATTTTAAAAAATCGTCCTTCAGTTTCGGGAAAAGTAACAACTTCCCCATCCTGCTTGTTAACAATATTATTAAAATAAAGGGCAAAATCAGGTTGTACTTCTGCCATTGTCTTACCGGATATTTCCTGAGTTTTAATTTTTAGCAAATTTTCACCGAGCGGGCTTATGTATAATATCCTGCCTCTGGTATCAGACGCTATTAAAAAATCCCTGTCGTTGTCTATTTTTTGTGTAATTTCAAAAGGAATAAAATCCCCCGTTTTAAAAAAAGTTATCCCCCATAATATGAATCCGGTGCTGACAACAAGGGCCAGCGGGGTGATATCAAATTTCTTTATTGGAAACATTTCCAGCAGATATAATATGTTTGCAACCCAGGAAACCAGAATTGCACAAATAAGTGTAATCGCCTGAAGTTTAAATATCCTGATATTTTTTAATAATATCCGGAAAAGTATTATATAACTGATTAAAAGCAGGACATACGAATATCCCATAGATACCCAGAACCACAATCCATATTGATAGTCAAGAAAAAAATACCTGCCCTCCTGCACAAGTTCAATCTGCTTCCATATCAGCCCGTGATATTCATTTGTAAATACGATTGCTAATGTAATTAAGGGGATTATGTATAAATACAGTCTTTTATTTTTAGTGGCCCATTCAACATATCCCGAAAAATACAGGATTAGAATAAAAAAAGTTGCCGGTACTGTAGATATGCCAAGATACTGTATCTTGCTCCACAGAATCTTGAGTTTTATATCAGAGCTTAGTAACTCTAAAATATAAAAGAATATCCAGACAGAACAAGCGGAAAGCAAACCAATCGCCGTCAGGTATTTTTTGAAGGGTTTTTTTATGGCAAGCAGAACAATTAGTGAAGCTGATAATAAAAAACCTGCTAACTGAACATAAACTAGTGGTGAAGAGACAAAACTTAACATATGCTTTAAACAATTTAATTATTATTTGAGTCTTGTAATTTACTTTACTGATACAGGAGATGGCCGATTAACTGATTGACTCCTGGTTAATAACTCAAACCTTATGATAATATTAATTCAAGCCAAGCTTAAAATAATACAATCTTTCCAGATGGGCCAATATATAATCTGTTCAATTCGGGCCCGCCAAAGCTTGTGAGGATAAGGTTTAGCGTGAGTGTTGTCTAATAAGACTGCAATCCTCCTGTAATTAATCGGCAGAAATAACTGATAAGATTAATTCTGTTTGCAAATAAAAAATTTTACTAATATTTTTAATAAACTAAAATATTAAAAATGCCGATAGTTTTAAGAAGAAAGTAAAATGAGGGAGTTGCAAAAAAAGGAGGGGCCTTGTCTTCAATAAATGAATCTGTAGCCTGGTATAATAAAGGAATATCTCTTAAAAATCTTGGACATTACGATGAAGCTATCAAATGCTTTGATACAGCCATAAGGATTGATTCAGGTTATGCCAACGCCTGGCACAATAAAGGAATAACCCTTAAAAATCTTGGGAAATATGACGATGCAATCAAATGCTACGATGCAGCAATAAGGATTAATCCGGAAGATGCGATCGCATGGAGCAATAGAGGCATTTCCCTGGATAATCTTGGGCATTACGATGATGCAATTAAATGCTATAACGAAGCAATAAGAATAAATCCAGGGTACGCCAGTGCGTGGAGCAACAAAGGAATATCTCTAAAAAATCTTGGAGAATATGAGGAAGCAATTATATGCTATGAATCAGCAATAAATACCGATCAGGATGACGCTGACCCATGGTATAACAAGGGTGTGGTCCTTGGTATTCTTGGTAAATACAGCGAAGCAATTAAATGCTATGATTCAGCAATAAAGATCAACCCTGAGTATGCCAGTGCTTATAATAACAAAGGTTTGGCGCTTGATATGCTTGGAAAATATGACAAAGCGGTTAAATGCTATGATGCTGCCATCATTATTAACCCTGAAGATGCCATTGCATGGTATAATAAAGGTGTGGCGCTTGACATGCTTGGAAAATTTGATGAAGCAATTAAGTGCTTTGATGCAGCCATAAGGATAAATCCGGAGGATGCGGACCCCTGGTATAACAAAGGCCTGGTTCTTGGAAACCTTGGAACATTTAATGAAGCAATCAAGTGCTATGATACAGCAATTGGGATTAACCCGGTTTATGCTATTGCCTACAATAACAAAGGCTTGGCATTTGACATGCTTGGGAAATATGATGAGGCAATCAAGTGCTATGACGCTGCCATAAGAATAAATCCTGATGATTCTGCCCCATGGTACACCCCCTGGCACAATAAAGGCGTTGCGCTTGATATGCTTGGGAAATATGATGAGGCGGTTAAATGCTACGATGCCGCAAAAGAAAAAATTGTTTACAATATCAGTGATATCGGTCCAGCCGGAGGCCTTATTTTCTACATAAACCCGAATTATGTAAATGATTACTGGCGATATCTTGAAGCCGCACCAGGCGACCAGATTACCGATGTGCAATGGTGCGCCGGTGATTATTATGTGACTACGGGTGCAAAAGAAACTGCAGTAGGCACTGGGTGGTCCAATACGCAGACCATAATTAATACCCAGGGAGCTGGAAACTATGCAGCGCAGCTATGTAAGGACATGACTTCAGGCGGATACAATGACTGGTTTTTGCCATCAATAGGTGAACTAAAAGAAATGTATGTAAACCTGCACCTTAAGGGTCTTGGCGGTTTTTTGAGGACGGATAACTGCTGGAGTTCATCCGAGAGAGGCGCCGAACAGGCTTGGTATCTGCAATTCAGGGATGGCCGCCCGGAATTCGTCAATAAGGAACAGTGCAAAAATGTTATAGCGGTGAGAGCATTTTAACAAGCAGTTTTCTTAAATGATTTTTGTCTGCATTTGACATGAAAAATATTTTAGTATAATATTGGTAACGTTGCCAAACATAAATAATTTTATTATTTCATGTTAAAAGTATATTGGTATCAGCAAAGATGTTTTTGTTATTTTTTAAGAGAGGCAAATTATGGAAAAGTACATAATTTTTGGTTTTGACATGGAGACTGATATTGGAAGTTATCTAAAAACTTATAATGGAGTAAAGTATGGTACAGGCAAAATACTGTCAGTATTAAAGAAATACGACATAGATGCCACATTTTTGTTTACTGGTGACACAGCCATGAACAATCCTGAAAAAGTTATCGAAACTGCTGATGCCGGATTTGAAGTCGGATGCCATAGTTTAAAACATGAGACCGTTGGTGACTCTGCTTTTAATATGCCTAACGACAGCCCGATTCTTGAATCAGAATTGGAAGGAAGGCTTATAGAGAACATAAGGATTGTAAAAGAGCTTTCAAAACAACAGCCGGTTACTTTCAGGGCGCCAAGATTATGGCAGGGACAGGGCCAGATAAAAATCCTTGAAAAACTGGGATTTAAGACTGATGCATCCTACTCACTGGCGGCCCATAAAAAACAGCTCCTCCCTTATCACCCGTCTGAGGAAAACTGGCTTGAGAAGGGCTCCATGAATATCCTGGAAATTCCCAACTTTGCATTCCTTGACGATAAAAATGATTATAGCAAATATTTCTGCGGAAATGACCAGTGGCCGCTGTTAAGACTGTTGGGAGCAGATTTTGTCTTTGAAACCCAAAAATATGTAATAGAAAAGCAGAGCCAGCTTTCAGATATCAGTGTCCTCTTGTTTTACCTGCATCCTTGGGAGTTTGAAACAATGCCTCAAAAGTTTGAATATGATGAAGGGACATTTATATTCAAACCTGAACTATCCAAAAATTGTGGTGATTTTACTGTTAAGGCTCTCGATGATTATGTGGACATCTGCTTAAATGACGGGTTTAAATTTACATCCTGCAGCAAGTTCTGTGAAATATGGAA
>CAYZUS010000037.1:0-20423 GCA_964481885.1 uncultured Actinomycetota bacterium
GAACGGGCCACAATGGAAACTGGAGACAGACGAATCGGTGTTGTCTGGCATACACAGGGCAGCGGCAAAAGCTTGTCCATGGTTTTCTATGCAGGAAAGCTTGTTAAAAGCGAGGAACTTGAAAATCCAACCATTGTAATTATTACTGACAGAAATGACCTGGATGACCAGCTATTTGGCACTTTCCTAAAGAGCAAGGACATCCTGAGAAGCACTCCGGTGCAGGCTACGGACCGGACTCACTTAAGAGAATTACTTAATAACCGCACCAGCGGCGGCATCATTTTTACAACCATTCACAAGTTTGCTCCATTTGTAAGTGAAATTAAAGAAGATTTGGACAATTACGCATATCTTGGAAAGGTAGCCGAAAGACCTGTAAGCTATGGTGACAGCACAGTTCTCACAGACCGCAAAAATGTCATTGTTATAGCCGATGAGGCACACCGAACGCAATATGGATTTGGCGCAGATGTCGTCAAAGGTATAACACAGGCAGACATTAAGTACGGTTATGCCAAATACATGCGTGACAGTTTGCCAAACGCTTCATATATAGGATTTACCGGAACGCCTGTTGAATTTACAGATAAAAACACTCGAGCGGTATTTGGAGATTACATTGATGTTTATGATATGACCAGAGCTGTTGAAGATGGAACAACAGTTAAGATTTTCTATGAAAGCAGAATTGCAAAATTAAAGCTTCCGGAGGAAATGAAGCCTAAAATCGACACTGAATATGAGGAGATAACCGAGTACCAGGAATACAGCCAAAAAGAAAAGCTTAAAAGCAAATGGGCAAGACTTGAAGCAATTGTCGGTACAAATGAACGGGTCAGGCAGATTGCAAAAGATATTGTAGAGCACTTTGAAAAACGTGAGCAGGCACAGGAAAACGAAGGCGGCAAAGCCATGGTTGTTGCCATGAGCAGAAGAATTGCAATTGAGCTGTATAAAGAAATTGTCGTGATTCGCCCTGACTGGCATAGCGATGATTTAATGGCAGGGAAAATAAAAGTGGTTATGACAGGAAGTTCCTCCGACCCGGCAGATTGGCAGACCTTTATTGGCAGTAAAGCCACCAGGGAAACGCTGGCAAAGCGCATGAAAGACAAAAACGATAAACTTAAGCTTGTCATTGTTCGTGATATGTGGCTCACCGGATTTGATGTGCCAAGTATGCATACCATGTATATTGACAAGCCAATGAGCGGCCATAACCTGATGCAGGCTATCGCAAGAGTAAATCGAGTATTCAAAGACAAACAAGGCGGACTTGTCGTTGACTATATTGGTATTGCGCAAAACTTAAAAGAAGCGCTTTCCCAGTATACTGATAGTGATAAAAAGACTATTGGCGTTGATACAGAAATGGCATCACAGGTTCTCCTTGAAAAGCACGACTTAATCAAAGAACTGCTGCACGGACATAACTACAGTAAATTCTTTACCGGCAGGCCAAGCGAGAAAATGCAGGCGATTGTTGAAACAATGGATTATATTATTGGGCTTCGCCAGGACAGAAAGGATGACTATATAAGGCTTGTAACCGAAATGGCCCGGGCTTATTCTCTTTGCGCCACAACAGCCATTGCTGAGAGGCTAAATGTGGAGATCGGATTTCATAAAGCCATCAAAGTAAGCCTTATAAAAATGCTTGGTGATGGCAATAACAGGAAAACAACTTCTCAGCTCGATATCGAGTTAAACCAGTTAATTTCCAAATCCATATCATCAAATGAAGTGGTTGATATATTGGACTCAGTTGGTCTTTCCAAGCCTGATATTGCCATACTTTCTGATGAGTTCCTTGAAGAAGTAAAAGGCATGAAGCAGAAAAACCTGGCAGTTGAGCTGTTAAACAGATTGCTCCAAGGCAGTATCAAAACATTTTCAAAACGCAATCTTGTCCAGTCAAAGAAATTCTCAGAGTTGCTGGATGCTGCAATCAGAAAATACCAGAATCGGGCCATTGAAACAACGCAGGTTATCATGGAGTTAATAGAGCTTGCCAAGCAAATCAATGAGGCAGAGAAACGAGGGGAGAGTAAAGGGCTTACACCGGATGAATTAGCATTCTACGATGCTCTGGCTGACAATGAATCTGCCAGAGAAATTATGGGCGAAGATATTCTAAAGCAAATCGCAAGGGATCTGACCGTATCTATTAAGAAGAACATCAGTATAGACTGGGCAATCCGTGAAAGCGTCCAGGCAAAAATGAAAATGACAATCAAGCGACTTCTTAAGAAATACGATTACCCGCCGGACAAGACTGCCAAAGCAGTTGATATTGTAATGGAACAGACAAAGCTGATGTGCCAGAACGAGAGCGAATAAATATGAAGAAACGAGAAATTGCAGAAGTAAATATTAATGAATTATTTCTTTTAAGCAATCAAACATAATGGAAACAGAGCAAATAAAAGAATTTATTGAGTCTGTGGTCCCTGATGTGGAAAATGACTTTGCTGTAAGATTTGTGTCTGTGCTTTTAAATTTTATAATATTTTGTCAGATTAAATTTGTCCGGCTTCATTTATAAGAATTTGCTTTTGGATCCCATAAATACAAATAAGATAATTGCCTGGTTTTACTCCCCGATTAATAGCTATTTGTCAAAAAGTAAGGATTTTAAATCAAAAAAGTGGGACTACTCAACGCAAATAGAGCTCGTTCATGTTATAATAAATCTTATGGCTAAACAAAAATGCATTGTTTTTATTGATGGCAGTAATTTTTATTTTAAACTTAAGGATTTGGGATTACACCAACTTCTTGATTTTGATTTTACTGGCTTTTCAAAGATGCTTATTTCAGAAAATGAGCTTGTAAGTTCCACATATTATGTCGGAAAGATAAGAACAGATGGCACAGATAAAACAAAGAAATTATTTGATGATCAGCAAAAATTACTTGGGCATCTGAAAAAGCATAATTGTAAGTACTCATTAGGTTATCTTTTAAAGTCTGATAATGTCTTTCATGAAAAAGGCGTTGACGTCAATATTGCTGTTGAGATGTTAGTCGCAGCTTATGAAAATCTTTGTGACCGAATTATTTTAGTCTCTTCAGATACAGATTTAATACCGGCAGTGAATAAAGCAAAAGAAAAAGGGAAGATTGTCGAATATGTAGGTTTCTCGCATCGTCCAAGTGTCGCCATGGTAGCTCGTTGTAATGAATCTCACTTACTCAAAAAAGAGGATCTTTTACCTTTTATTAAGCCTCAAGTTAAAGAATCCACCAAGTAGCTAAACAAAAAATCCTGCAAATGCTTGCGCCTTGCAGGAGAGTTTAGTTGTTGTATACTATCATACTTAAACAGGGTTTGTCAAGGTGGCTGGCCTCAAATCAGCCTCAGATTATTTTATAAATGATATCATTTTTTTAAAAAATAAATAT
The DNA here is from genome assembly GCA_964481885.1 of uncultured Actinomycetota bacterium. Taxonomy (GTDB): domain Bacteria; phylum Actinomycetota; class Humimicrobiia; order Humimicrobiales; family Humimicrobiaceae; genus Fen731. The sequence continues at coordinate 3,409 of CAYZUS010000037.1, forward strand.
CTAAAAATAAACGTGTCCTTCCGGTAAGCTTGCATGAGATGAATGAAAAAAAAGCCACGGTCTTAAAGGAAAAAAAGCAAAAAGATCTTAAAGATAAAGAAACAAAATATATTATAACATAGAGGTATTAGTACTTGAGGATGTTTAGATGGAAACAGATCAAATAGAAGAATTCATTAAGTCTGTGGTCCCTGACATGGAAAATGACTTTGTTATTGGGTTTGCTTATATGGGTGGGCTTCTTGAAGGAGAACTGACAGAATACAATTATTGCATTGTGATAGGCAAAAAGCTGGATGATAACATCATAGATTCAATGGAGGATGCACCAACAATTGAATATTTTAACCTGTATGACAATACAAACAAAGAACTGCACGAGCTTTCCCTGAAACTCTCAGGATTTCTTGATTGCAGAAAAATACCTCACCTTGTTATAAAGCCTACCGGCATTTCGCAGGATACCAAAAACTATGATCCCGATATGCTTACCTATTATTTTTCCCACAAGATGGCTGCGACAAGGGCGGGCCTGGGATGGATAGGCAAAACAGCGCTGATGGTAACGGAAAAATTCGGCCCGCGAGTAAGGTTTGTATCAGTGCTCCTAAAAGAATCCCTTACCAAAAACGGAGTCCCGATTAAAAAAACAACAGTTCCTCTTGAGAAAAGTTTATGCGGCAATTGCAGTATATGTGTTGAGGAGTGTCCGGCAGGAGCGGGCAGCGGCAGGCAATGGGATATCAAAACAGGCAGGGACAGTTTTTTTGATGCTTTTGCCTGCAGGGATAAATGCAGGGAACTTTCTCTAAAGAACCTGGGCAGAAATATCACTATTTGCGGTATTTGTGTAAAAGTGTGTCCTATAGGAAGATAAATCAAGTTTTAAACTTTGGAGTCAGATATTGATTCCCTTTTTTAAGCAGCGCGATATTCCGGAATCGTTTTAAAAGCAACATCATTCATATGGTATTATTTACTGGTTGTATCGGTTTTGTTGATTAATGCCTTTAAATTTTATAATATTTTGTCAGGTTAATTTTGTTAGTTTTAATTTGTCCTGCATTATGATTTGACACTAAAAAGTAATAAATTTCCGCCAAAAGAAAGTATGGATCTGTAAAATGAAAGAACTTGATTTAAATAATAAGGTAGCAGTAATTACCGGAGGTACCGCTGGAATCGGCGTGGCAATTGCGGAAATGTTTTTTGAGCATAACTGTGATGTTGCAATAATCGGCCGGGACCGGTCCAGGGGAGAAAGAATTGTAACAAAAAACAGTACGGCCGACCGAAATAACAGGATGGCTTTTATCAAATGCGATGTCGGCCTTAGGGAGGAAGTAAAAAGCGCCTGTGAAAAGGTTTTAGTTGATTTTAAGAAGGTGGACATCCTTGTTCTAAATGCAGGAATGGAATTTACGGAAGCAATAAACGAAATCGACCCCGAACACTGGCAGAGAATGCTTGATGTAAATGTAAGCGGAGCATTTTACTTTATAAGGTATCTTGCGGACTCAATGATCGCAAACAAAACCGGCAATGTTATTATTCTGTCTTCTGTCGCCGCGACAACCGGTGCAGGCGGCGGAATCCATTATCCAGTAACCAAGGCGGCGCTTAAAGGATTGATGGCCCGGATTAATTATGAACTTCTGCCAAAGGGCATCAGGGCAAATATAATAAGCCCGGGTATGGTCGATACGCCCATGCTTCGTAAAAAATATCCGGACAATGATGAGGTAAATGAAAAGCTCTGTCAGCAGGTTCCAATGGGGAGGATAGGCGCACCCGGCGATATTGCAAATCTGGCACTCTTTCTTGCATCAGATCTTTCCAGCTATATTTGCGGGCAGGACATACTTGTTGACGGCGGCAGGCTTTATTACAGGCGGCCCCCAATTACACCTCAAAAATCTTAAAAATCTCTATCAGAATTGTCGCTTACATATGGTTTGAGTAGACAAAAATGATTTCGTCAGAGAAATTCTTGAAATTATCGTAATGTCATTTCATATCTCTATAATAAAATGATATTATAGAGGGAGGAATTACAGGATTATATATGCGGCAGGGATAAAAAAGCTAAATGTCCTGCAGGAATTGCGAGATTAAATATGCCGAAAAAAAATGCAGGATTACTTATGCGGCAGAGATAAAAAATTAAATTTTTGACAGTAATTACGAGATTAAATATTCCAAAAAAAATATAGGATTATATTTGTGGCAGGAATAAAAACGTTAAATGTGCCGCAGGAATTACAAGGTTAAATGTGCCATAATTTATAATTCCAAAAGGAAGTAAAGATAAAATTAGAAAAAAAGGTGGTTATTAATAATGCGTTTTGTTGATTATAAGTGCAATGATTGTGAAAATGTCTGTGAAATAGTCACAAGGGGGTTCGATGATAGCGGTGAAGCTGATATAAAATGTGAAAAATGCAGCAGCTCCAACATGATAAGGATTTTTGCCCCAATCAGTTTTAAGTCTTCAGGCGGAAGCGACAGTGATTATATGCCTTCACCTTCATCCTCTTCAAAAAGCTGTTCCGGGGGCTCATGTGCAAACTGTTCCGGGGGTTGCAGCCATTAGTACCAATATCGCATAAGGTGCATTTGTATAAATCAGGCACTTACTCTTGTCAGAATATCAGCACGAAAATTTTATTTATAAAACCCACCACATATAGTGTTTGGCTGAGCCAGTACGGAAGCCGGGTAGTATTTTATCAATTGGAAATATTTATTAATGTATTTAAAAGAACTGCAGCTTAAAAATTTCAGGAATTACAGCGACATAAGCCTGAAGTTTGACAGGGCCGCAGCTCTTTTTTTTGGTGACAATGCTCAGGGGAAAACAAACCTGCTCGAATCCATCCGTTATATTTCTTCAGGCAAATCCCACAGAGTGACAAACCAGGATGATCTGATAGGGTGGGGTTGTGAGTTTGCGCTTATAAGGGCACAGGTAAACGGCCACCTGATAGAGCTTGAGCTGCGTCCCGGAAATACCTTAAAGATAAAAGTGGACATGGTTTACTGCAGAAAAAAGTCAGACTTTACTTCAATTTTGCCGTCTGTAATATTTACACCGGAAGATTTAAAAATAATAAAAGACGGTCCATCCAACAGAAGGGACCTGCTCGATAACATCCTCGAAAGTATTTACCCTGATTATGGTGCTCTTAAATCCCAATATCAGAAGATACTAAACCAGAGAAACAGCCTCATAAAGAGCATAGCCGCTGCGGAATTTAGCAGGGGGTTTAGAAGCAGACATGGCAGTGAAGTCAGAAGAAGCGAGGAAAGCAGCAGAAACGATGAAGGAAGCATGTGCTCCGCCGAAAGGGTCAGCGAAGGCAACGGGGGCCACGAAGGCAACAGGAGCTACGGCGGCGTCGAAGAAATCAATAATCCAACCCTCTCTGCCTGGGACCAAAATCTTGCCAAATACGGAAGTGAAATAATTAAAAAGCGTCATAACCTGGCCGTCCGCATGGCCCCTGATTTTTCAAGGTTGATGAAGGAATTTTTTCCTGGAATAGAAGCTGACATTTTTTATATTTACAGCTGGAACAGGAAATCCACTGAACTTGTGGCCCTGGAATCTGAAGTAAATGAAGCTTTACCGGATCTGGGCCCGTCCTGTGGGAAATTGCAGCAGGCGGTCCCACCGATTGAAGACATAAAGCAGTGTTTCCTGGATATGTTAAAGAAGAATTTAAAAAAGGAATTGAGCTATAAGACCACCATTACCGGTCCTCACCGGGATGATTTCATCATACTTTTAAATGGCAAGGACATCAGGTCATTCGGATCCCAGGGACAGCAAAGGATTTCTGCAATATCTCTAAGGCTTTGCGAAATTGAAGTAATTAAAGAAAGTTTGAAAAAAGATCCTGTCCTGCTTCTTGACGATATCCTTTCTGAGCTTGATTTCACAAGGGAAAAGACAGTGTTAAATCTTATAAAGGATAAATACCAGACTTTTATCACAACTAGCAATATAAACTATGTTTCACATATAAAAGAGATTGAAAAAGACAAGATTCAGGAATTGATAGTAAGGGATAATAATGTTTTTACGATCCCAAATACAATCCAAAATGAAATCCCAAACACAATCCAAAACGAAACCTAAAATGAAGTGTAGATTAATTGAAAATAATTATTTATAATACTAAGCTGATTATCTGGTAAAACTTTAAACTTGATTGGAAATAATTAATGAAACTGGAACTGGAACTTGTAGACCTTCATTTCTGGATACTGCACATAATTTTTACATTTGGGATCATCGGCGGCCTTCTTTACAGGGTTTCCACCATTCTGCAGGGGTCCGTAACTGAATTTGGAAGCGACTCAAAAACCAACAACCTTAACAGGTGGGGAAAATTCTGGTACTTTGTGGCCAAATTTTTCAAGACATTTTTCTCTAGGCAGTTCGGGCCCATAGTCAAATCGATTATTTTTGACAGCATACTTCATGTAAAACTGTTTAAAGAAAACAGGCTCAAGTGGATTGCGCATACATGCGTTTTTTGGGGAGTACTTGTTCTTTTTATACTATCGGTCCTGTCAGGTATAGCAGTGGAATTTGCGCCGCTTCTCGGATACAAACCTGGAGGATCAATATTTCTTGACGCTCTTGCAAACAAGGATCAATGGCTCACATCAGTCTTAAATGAGCTTTTAAACACTGTTATATTAATCGGTATTATTGTTGCTTTTATCAGGGGCTTTATATCAAAGAGAAAAGTCGGAATGATGATGTTCCAGGATATTTTCCTTATAATCTTTGTATTCTTTATTCTTATAAGCGGTTGGTTTACGGAAGCAACAAGATATATAATTGAAAGAACGCCGGAATATATCGGAAAAACAGGCTTTTTCGGGTTCTACCTGGGAAGGCTGATGGATAATGGATTTCCCGGCACAACAGAAGCCGCCTGGATTCACATTTATAAAACTTTCTGGCACATACACGTGACAGCAATATGGCTCGCATTTGTCTACATACCTTTCAGTAAATTTGCCCATGCAATACTTGCACCTGTTGCAAGCACCATTAATATGATGGAAAAAAGAAAGGCGCAGGATGAGCACAGATAAATATACGGCAAGACAGCTTTTTAATGTTGAAGCATGCACCAGGTGCGGTCAGTGTACAGTGCTTTGTTCAGCATATAACGCAAACAATGACCTTAAGGTATCGCCTGCAAAAAAAATAGAACTTCTTCGAAGGAGAATAAGGAGCAAGACTTTCTGGGGTCGTATGCTGGGGGAAAAATATTTTTCTGACAAGGATTTTGATGAGCTTGCAAGGGCGGCCTATGAATGCACATTATGCTCGCGCTGCGAGGTACAGTGTCCGATAAATATAGATCTTCAAAAGCTGTGGGTCTCACTACGTGCAGATCTTGCCGATGAGAGCAAAGGGCCGGAAGTTTTAAATATGCTTAAAGAGCGGCTTGTCAGCTCCCGAAATATTTCTTTTGACACAAACCAGGGCAGGGCAGACTGGGTAAACCAGGTTCCGGACATACCTGAAGACAGGTATATAAAAGAAAAAGCAGAAGTAATTTATTTTGTCGGCTGCGTTTCTTCATTTTCACCAAGGGTTTTTAAGATTCCCCGTTCTGTTGTCCAGATTTTTAAGCTTGCAAAAGTGGATTTCGGCCTGCTTGGAGACGAGGAGTGGTGCTGTGGTTTTCCGCTTCTTTCATCAGGCTATAAAACCGAGTTTGCAGAGTTTGCAAAACATAATATAGAAAAAATTAACGATACCGGTGCAAAATTTTTAGTCACCTCATGCCCTTCCTGTTATCATATGTGGAGCCACATTTATAAAGATGCAGATACCTCCACGAAAATGAATTTTAAAGTACTTCACCTTGTCCAGTATCTTTACAAACTGGCTTCGGACAGAGAGATAAAGCTGTATCCTGTAAATGCAAAAGTAACTTATCACGACCCCTGTGACCTTGGAAGGAACTCCGGTATCTACGAAGAACCGAGAAAACTCATAAAACTAATTCCTGGGGTAAAATTTGTTGAGCTCGCAAATAATCGCGCAGACGCTGTCTGCTGCGGCGGCGGCGGAAACGTTGAAGCCGTCGACAAGCAGTTATCTGAAGACATCGCCGCAATGAAAGCAAAAGCTATTATTGAAACAAACGCTGATATAGTTGTAACTGCATGCCAGCAATGTGTAAGGACAATAGCGGCTGGCCTTAAGAAGGAAAACTCCAAAATCAAGACTATGGATATTTCTGAATTGGTACTGATGTCAGTAACAGGTGCAAAATAAAGCTGTCAAAAAAAATTAAACATTTTTCCGGATAACAATGATCACCTGTATTTAGCTCTGGAGAGAAGTGAGTTTGTGGAAAAAAAATTAAACAGCTTTACGGGAGGCAATAATCCCCTGGATTTAAGACTGTGGATAATAAGGTTATGAAAAAAGATTTTAGCATTTCCTCGGGTGACTACACTAACTTGCCTTATATCGGGGTCAAAATAGAGCCATGAGAAGAAATTCAATTCCAGACAATGAATCAGAATCACCAAAACCCCGCCCCAGCCCCCAGGACATCGCTTCAGTAATACGGCGATTTGTTTCAGATTCCGAGATGGCAGCCAAATTACAGAAATACAGCATCTTTAACCATTGGGAAGAGATTGTGGGCGAAGGCATAAGCAGCAGAACAAAACCTGAAAAAATCTCCAGAGACATACTCTATATTTCTGTTACAAACTCCACCTGGGCAAATGAGTTGAGAATGATGTCGGCACAGCTTCTGAGCAAAATAAACAACTTTATTGGAACCGACGAAATAAAGGAACTGCGTTTTAAGGTTAAATAAACTTTTTACAAGAAGGCTTTTCCATAATATTTTAGTAGTCTCACTACAATTTTCTTACAAATCCAAATAATTTTTCCCTATAATTTTTAGAAATTTTTAAACCAAAAACAGATAAACTATGGTATAATCACTTAAAAACTAGGAATGAAATAACAGTGCTTAAACATCTCAAAATAAAAAGGGTGGTAAGTATTTTATCCGCTGGCTAAAGCGGTACTTATTACTCTTTATTTATGTAATATGGCTTATTTAATTTTTTTAAGGAAGGGTGTACATATTGAACAAGTCCCAAAATTCCAGCTATGATGCAAAAGACATCAGAGTACTGGAAGGCCTTGATGCTGTAAGAAAAAGACCGGGAATGTACATAGGCTCAACCGGCCTGAAAGGTCTGCACCATCTTGTTTATGAAGTGGTTGATAACAGCATTGATGAAGCAATGGCGGGTTTCTGCGACAACATACTGGTCATGCTAAACAAGGATAGTTCAGTAACTGTCGTAGATAACGGCAGAGGCATCCCCGTTAAAAAAATAGAAAAGTACAACAGGCCCGCTGTAGAAATTGTACTCACAAAGCTGCACGCCGGCGGCAAGTTCGGTGACGACGGCTATAAGGTTTCCGGAGGCCTGCACGGAGTAGGGCTTTCAGTAGTAAACGCCCTTTCCGAGAAGCTGGTTGTCGAGGTGCGCAGGGACGGAAACATATGGCGCCAGGAATACAAGAGGGGTAATCCGGTTACTGACCTGATAAAGGGTGACAAGACTGATACGCACGGCACTATTGTTACATTTTTACCTGACAAGGAAATTTTTGAGGAAATTGATTACAAATACGAAATCTTAAGTGCCAGGATGAGGGAAATGGCCTTTTTAAATAAAGGCTTAAAAATAAGTCTTTTTGACCAGAGGGAAGAGCCTGAGAAAAAAGAGGTCTTTCAGTATAATGGCGGCATTGTCGATTTTTTAAAATACCTTTCTGAGAAAAAAGAAGTAATACATAAAAATCCCATTTATATAATCAACCAGGAAGAGGACCATGAAGTTGAAATAGCCATGCAGTACACCCAGGGGTACAATGAGGGCATTTTTACTTTTGCAAATAATATAAACACAACTGAGGGCGGCACCCACCTTGTTGGATTTAAGGGCGCCATCACAAGAACGATAAATGATTATTCCAGGAGTTCTGGACTTTTAAAAGAAAAAGACGAAAATTTAAGCGGTGAGGACGTAAGAGAAGGCCTGATGGCCATTATAAGCGTCAAGCTTAAAGATCCGCAGTTTGAAGGTCAGACCAAGACAAAGCTTGGCAACAGCGAAATAAAGGGTTTTGTAGAATCATCAGTCAATGCCAGGCTCTCGGAGTTTCTTGGTGAAAACCCCCCTATTGCAAAAGCAATTGTAGGCAAATGTATAGATGCAGCAAGAGCCAGGAACGCCGCAAAAAAAGCAAGGGACCTTACCCGAAAGAAATCACTTCTTGATTCCTGCTCGCTTCCCGGCAAGCTTGCAGACTGCTCCATCAGTGAGCCTGAGCTTTCTGAGATTTATCTGGTCGAAGGTGATTCTGCAGGCGGCAGCGCAAAGCAGGCAAGAGACAGAAGATTTCAAGCTATATTGCCGCTTAAAGGCAAGATTTTAAATGTTGAAAAAGCAAGGCTGCATAAGATACTCAGTAGTGAGCAGATACAGAATATGGTAACAGCGCTGGGAACCGGAATAGCGGAAGAATTCGATATCACCAATGCAAGATACCACAAAGTGGTGATAATGACAGATGCTGATGTTGACGGCGCTCACATAAGAACACTTATACTAACATTCCTTTACAGATATATGAACAGGCTTATTACAGAAGGATATGTATATATTGCCCAGCCTCCGCTTTACCAGGTAAGGCAAAGCAAGGATGTGTATTATGCTTATAACGAAAAGGAACTCACAAGCATTAAAGAGAGAGTCGGCACCAAGGGTGTTACGATCCAGCAATATAAAGGTCTTGGAGAGATGGATCCGGAGCAGCTTTGGGAGACTACAATGAATCCTGAGACCCGTACTCTGCTGAAAGTGGAGATTGAAGATGTGCTTATAGCAGATGATATCTTTTCCACGCTGATGGGGGAGAAAGTTGAACCAAGACGTGCATTTATTGAAAAGAACGCAAAGGAAGTCTCCTTTATCGATATTTAATCGCCTGAAGTCTTAAGACGAGTAAAAAAGCCTTTGCACGCAACTGAAAATTAATATTACTGAAAGTTTGATTGTCTGAAAATATTTATTACTGAAAGTTTATGTGATAGAAAATTTGCATTACTTATAGTTTGTATTACTGAAAGTTTACGCGACTGAAAATTTATACGAGGGATAATTTATACTACTAAAAATTTTAAAAATTAGAGGAACTGGTGAATTAAATGGTTTTCGAGCTCAGGGGAAAGGTAAAAAACATTGAAATAGAATCCGAAATGCAGGATTCTTATCTGAGTTATGCCATGAGTGTAATTATCGGCAGGGCCCTTCCTGATGTAAGAGATGGGCTAAAACCTGTGCACAGGCGAATTCTTTATGCCATGCACGATATGGGTATGAGGCATAATACTCCCTTTAAGAAATGCGCAAGGATTGTCGGAGAAGTTCTTGGAAAATACCATCCCCACGGAGATTCTGCAGTTTATGAGTCTTTGGTCCGTATGGCGCAGGATTTTTCACTTCGCTATCCGTTAGTCAGCGGTCATGGCAACTTCGGCTCTGTTGACGGTGATAATGCAGCGGCAATGAGGTATACAGAAGCAAGGCTTGCAGAGATTGCAGAAGAACTTCTTATGGATATTGATAAAGAGACCATCAGTTTTGTGGATAACTTCGATGCCTCGCTCAAGGAGCCCTCTGTCCTTCCTTCCAAGATTCCCAATCTGCTTATCAATGGCTCATCCGGTATTGCTGTAGGCATGGCAACAAACATACCGCCTCACAATCTTGGGGAAGTCATAGACGCCATTATCTATAATATTGATCATCCGGACTCAACGATAAAAGATCTTATGAAGAAGATAAAAGGACCGGATTTTCCTACCGCCGGGATAATTATGGGGCATGCAGGAATCAGGGAGGCATTTGAAACAGGAAAGGGAAAAATTAAAGTAAGAGGCAGGGTGCATATTGAACAATCCCCCAAAGGAAAAACACAGATAATAATCAGGGAACTGCCCTATGAAGTAAAGAAAGCCAATCTTGTAATAGCGATAGCTGATCTTGTCAAAGCCAAGAAGCTTGACGGAATAAGCGATCTTCGTGATGAGTCAGATAAAAGCGGCATGCGCGTTGTCCTTGACCTTCGCAGGGATGCAATTCCCAACATTATCATAAACTCCCTGTATAAACATACGCAGCTGGAAGTGACATTCGGCATCATCATGCTTTCACTTGTTGATGGTATTCCAAAGACTCTTGGGCTTAAAGCCATTATGCAGGAATATGTAAAACACAGGTTTATTATAGTTGTCAACAGGTCAAAATATGAATTAAGGGTGGCAGAGGACAGGCTGCACATTGTGGAAGGTCTGCTGATTGCTCTTGATAATCTCGATGAAGTGATAAAAACAATCAGGTCTTCAAAAGATGCGCCTACTGCAAAAGAAAGACTGATGAAACAGTTCAAGCTCAGTGATATCCAGGCACAGGCCATACTTGATATGAGGCTGCAGAGGCTGACCGGGCTTGAAAGAGACAAAATAAAGAAAGAATTCAAAGAGCTTGAAGAAAAGATTAAAAATCTTAAAAAACTTTTGGGCAGCGACGAGCTTATTTACAGTGTTATAAAGGGAGAGCTTGCCGAGATAAAGAAAAAGTATGTCAGCGAGAGAAGGACCGAAATAACTGCCAGCACTGCTGATATTGATATAGAGGACCTGATTGCGGAGGAAGAAAACGTAATTTCCATAAGCCACTCAGGTTATATCAAAAGACTTCCACTGGCCACATACAGAAACCAGAAAAGGGGAGGAAAAGGCGTAACCGGCCTAAATCTTAAGGAAGATGACTTTGTGGAGCATCTCTTTATTTCATCTACACATCACTATATGATGTTTTTCTCCAATTTTGGCAAAGTATACAGGTTAAAAGTCTATGAATTGCCGGAGGGGAGCAGGATTGCAAAGGGAAAAGCAATTGTAAATCTGCTTCCTTTTAAATCCGGTGAAAGAGTGGCGGCGATAATTGCCACAAAAGAATACGGGGAGAGCGATTTTCTCGTAATGGCAACAAAGAAAGGCATGGTAAAAAAGACGTCTCTATCAGAATACGACAACTCAAGAAAGGACGGACTTATTGCCATAAACCTTATGGAGGGCGATGAACTCATAAGTGTTGAAAAATCAAGTGGCAGTGAAGATGTTATAATGGTATCAAGAAATGGCCAGGCAATCAGGTTTTCTGAAAAAGACTGCAGATCCATGGGCAGGACCACCCGGGGCGTCAAAGGGATGAGACTTGCAAAAAGCGACTTCGTTCTGTCAATGATAGTAGTCAAGGATCTGCTTGCAGATTTATTTATACTGACTGAGAATGGTTTTGCAAAGAGGACGAAGCTGGCAGACTATAACAAACAAAAAAGAGGCGGAAGCGGAGTCAGGACAGTAAATATTACCGAAAAGAAGGGTAAAGTCGCAGGAGCCAGCATCTTAAATGATGAAAATGATGTGATAATAATTACAACCAACGGAATACTTATAAGGATTCCTGCCAAATCAATAAACAGGACCGGAAGAAACACGCAGGGTGTCAAGGCAATCAGAGTTTCAGAAGGAAATTATGTGGCATCTTATTCAATAGCATATCCGGAGGATTAAAAAGGCAACAAATACAAAAGAAAGAAACATCGAGGATAATTACAAGAAAGACAGTAATAAAAATGATGGCAATAAAGCAGTAATTATATAATTCAGTTTTTTTTAATCTATATTATTTATTTTTTTGAATTTCTATTATAATCATTAAGTGAAAATTTTATAATGACAGAAGGAGGAACAATGGCTGATAAACCTATGTTTAATGTGGATGAAGATGCGACTAAAAAAAGTTCAACAGGTCTTGATCCCAAAATAGCAAATTTGCTGGCTTATCTGTTTAGCTGGCTCGGCGGTTTGATTATCTGGCTCATGGAAAAAGAAAACAGGTTTGTAAAATGGAACGCATTGCAGGCGCTGATACTTGGAATAGCCCAAATGGTGGGTATTATTGTAATTTCAGTTATTCTTGGCATGATTCCTTACATTGGATGGTTCTTCTTTTCATGGCTTGGGTATCTATTTGCAGGCGTTTGCTGGGTTCTTGGGATAGTGGCGCTTATTATGGGATTTTCAGGAAAAACATTCAGGATTCCCGGGATTGCCAAACTGGTAGACAAATGGTTTAAAATGTAATTCTGTTTACATAAGTAATGGCTTATAAGAATTTTTTCAAGCCTCAATAAAAAAGTAAGAAAAGGGACAATTATGAAGGTTGAAAGAAGGATACTAAAGAGTATAAGTGAGTTTTCGGTTTTTAAGTTTGTACTTGTTGCTTACCTGATATTCTTTGTACTGTTTGTAGTAATTTTTGGCATAATAGGTCTTATCGGATGGGCTCTGATAGCTTCGTCTGGTGTTGTTTTAACGGATGTTTTAAACAGCCTGATACCTGGTCTTAATCTTAGCGGGATGCTTGGGGGACTGGGAATCGGATTAGGCGGAGGAGTACTTGGAATAGTTTTATTTGTCATTGTTGGTCTTGTTGCTTCAGTATTTGTTGCTGCAGGAGCATCTGTGGTGACATGGCTTGTAAATGTAGTGCTGAAAATAATCGGAGGATTCGAACTGAGATTTGCTCCAGACAAGAATGCAGTGGAGCCAGATCCAGTTTCCATCGAAAGCAGGGTTCAGCAATTGTAAATTGCGATACTTTTACAGGATTTCTGGTTTCACAATGGCCTGAAGTAGATTGTTTTATTTTAGAAGATTGCAGAAGTTTTAGATTGCAGAAGTTTTAAATAAAGCTGTTATACTTAAAGTTCACAAGTAAGAAAGTTTTTTGATTGGCATTATTTGCAAAAAAAGAAGAATACCAGTCAAATCACAAACCAAATATTGACAAAAAGCAGCAGAGTTGCTATTTTGTGTAAGCTTAAATTTGTGGCATATTTATTATATTAATTGTAAAAATATGCCACAAATAATTTTAGCCTAAAAGGGCATATAGCTCAGTTGGTTAGAGCGCGTCCCTGATAAGGACGAGGTCTGTGGTTCGAATCCACATATGCCCACCAAATAACATGGCTGTTTTTCTAGACAATTTGGTTTTTATCTGCTATATTGTTCAACTGTGCCTTTGGGAAAACGGGCAAGCAGATTGTTTTTTTGTTTTATTTTTTTTGGGGGTGTAGCTCAGCTGGGAGAGCGCCTGCCTTGCAAGCAGGAGGTCAGCGGTTCGATCCCGCTCATCTCCACCATTTTTTTAATTGCATCAATATTGAGTTCACATATTGATGCAATTATTTTTTTACCGGGCTTTTATTCGCAGTGTTTTTAGGCTAACAATAAAAATACATTGTGGTGTAAAAATAATTAAGTTACTTGATTAAAAAATAATCTGATACAATTAAAATATTTTAGGGACACTTAAATGTATTTCTTAAAAAATACTGATATTTATATTTCCCAAAATATATTAATATTTAACTTGTATTTATCATAATATACTGACAATCTGGGGATGTAGTTCAGTGGGAGAACGCTTGTCTGGCAGACAAGAGGTCGGCGGTTCGAATCCGCTCATCTCCACCAAAATATTTTCTATCGTGCAAAAATTGGCTCTTCGCCAATTACGGTGGCATTAGCTCAAATAACACAAGGCTCTGACCCGCAATCTATAGTTTTCAAACTTCTCAAAAAATACTGTTATTTCTCCCTTGTTTGTGTTGCTTTCTTAGTTTACTGACAAATATGAGTTTTTAAAATTTCTGTTACAGGGCTCTCTTACTCAGATACAGTATATATCCTGAAAAAATTAAAAGGGCCATAAAAAAGTATAATGGAAACCATATTACGAGCAGAAGTGGGAATTTGGTTAGAGTGTTCTGTAAAATAAAAAACGATGCAAGTATAATTATTGAAGACACGAACGATACCAATCCTGCTTTTGTAACATCCTGAAATTGTTTTTCATCGTACCATTCTGTTACTCTTTCCCTGATCTTTATCACCAGCCAATAAATAACAATTGCAGCGTAAGGAATAACCAATATTGCACACAGAGCAACTATTCCTTTTTTTATGGCCCACAGGGGTGAAAAAACCGAAAGAGCGATAAGGATAAAAAGCCCCATAGTGCCTGTGAAAATTCCGATATACTGTGCATTTATAAATACTGCCTCGTCCTTTGCTGCTACGTCACCATTGTTTTGTCCGGTCTGCCTTTTTAAAAGATTATTTTTTATGATAAAAATTATAAACAGGATATAAAAAATGAGGTGCAGAAGCTGGCTCAAGTATAAAATGGCAAACTCAGATTCTATACCGGGCAACCCTGCATAATACTCTTTGACAACATCACCTATAAGGGTAAAGTCACCAAAAATCATTAACAGGGATAGAATGGAAATAAAAAATGTAAAAGCAAAAAAAATACTTTCCCTGGCTGCAGTTTTCAGTTTAAGTATTATTGTAAAAATTGCGGCGAAATGGAAAAAAACCATAAGTATAAAAGACAGTCCGGCAAAGGTTTCAGTTTTACTGACAAGAGCATTGATTAACTCAAAATCGACTGTTTTTATTTCTATTCTTATATATAAAATTAAATTGTAGATAAATGCGGGAATTGACAGGATTAAAAAACCAAGAGTAATTTTTTCATTAAAGCCCTTCAATTTTTTCATGTTATAAAATCCTTCACATCATGATTGCTTACTGCTTGTTCTCTTTAGTATTATAAATATTAAAGAAATCCAAAAAAATTTTGTTGTTTAATTTATGCTTTCCCCAAAAGTGTATTTTGGTAAATTTGAAATTTTTAATTTACCATGTTGTATAAATACCAAATTTTTATTCTTCATATAAATAAAAAATCTCTTCGACTGTTTTATTGAAAAACTGAGCCATTTTTAATGCAAGCGAAACAGAAGGATTAAATTTTCCTGCCTCAATTGAATGAGTAGTAAGGCGGGTAACACCCAAAGCATTGGCCAGCTCCTGCTGGGAAATCTCATTATGCTCAAACCTGAATTTTCTTAAATTGTTCCCAAGTTTTACTTGCTTGTTTGTACTTGACATCATAGTTATAAATGTATAGTATTATATACAATATTTATATTATACTATACTATATTAACCTTTGTTTTAAAGAAATACAAATTTTTTTAAAGTTATTAATCAGGCATGTTATCAATAGAAACCCTGTGAATTAATTGTACGACCCTGATTCTGATTATATTAAGTTAAGGCATGAGAAACAGCACAGGTTTTCTCCAGTTGAGCTTTTGTCCGGTTGTTTGGCGCAGAATAATGTGTCTGCCAAAAGCAGCTACAATTTATTAATGGTATTATTATTTATTATTTGTGGAGGGAAAATGGACACTGCAGTAAAAAATTTTAAAATGGGGCTCGCATCAGTAATTTGCTGCTATCTGGCTTTTATTTTTTATATTCTGACAATTTTTTTAAGTGTCGAAGTTTTCGGGAAAGATAACATGCTTTATTCCTATATTCTTGCTGGATTTCTCGCTGCATTTGTCCTGGCAACAGGAATTTTATTTTTAATCAGCCTGGTATTTAATATAAGACAATCCAAAGCATCTCACAAGCTCTCCAAAGGCTTGATACTTACTTTCATAAGCATTCCGCCGATCGCCTTATGCTACCTGGCATTTGCAATAAAGGCCTTGACTGAATGATTGCAGGCGAGCATATATTTTATTTCTCGACTGTTAAATTAGCCAAGTGAACATAAATTATGTTGACTTGGTGAAAAAAAATGAATTAAATAGAAAGATCAGTAATTACAAATTAATTTAAAATGGGAAATTATATTTTTAACGGCGCAATTTATTTGATAGCAATAGTATTATTGGTAATCTCTTTTGTAAAAAGCAGGGAAAAGACCAAAAAAGCATTGCTAAAAGCATGGAAGTCCTTAAAGAATCTTCTTCCAATGCTTCTTGGCGTAATCCTGCTTATTGGGCTTATGCTGTCAATAATGGATGCAAAACTGATATCAAAAATAATTGGCGGCGAGTCCGGTTTTTATGGAGTCATGCTCGCTTCACTGGTAGGCTCAATAACGTTAATTCCGGGCTTTATAGCATTTCCCACTGCGGCCCTTCTTTTAACCGGAGGCGCAGGCTATATACAGATTGCTGCATTTGTTCAGACATTAATGATGGTGGGAATTGTAACTCTTCCAATGGAGATAAAATATTTCAGTAAGAAAGCTGCAATATTAAGGAACATATTGTCGTTTGTTTTATCAATTGGAGTGGCATACATGATAGGGCTGATTTTAAAAATATGGCATTAGGTTCTAAATAGTATTTAAAAAAATCATGGAAATTATGGAAAAAGATAGTAAAAAAGCCTTCAACATAAAATATTTTATAAAGCAGTATTTATTTTTTCTGATAACCCTTGTTTTATTGGGGTTAATGTTTATTTTTAAATTTGACGCCGGTCTCAGGGCGACAGACATAATAATCTACAGTTTTAAGGAAATGCTTCTTGTTTTGCCGCCAATATTTATTATAATCGGCCTCCTGGACGTATGGGTGCCGAAGGAAACCATGATTAAATACATGGGAGAGGGCTCAGGCTTTAAGGGGATATTGCTGGCATTTTTCTTTGGAACAGTTGCGGCCGGCCCACTATATGGTGCTTTTCCGGTAGCGGCTGTCTTTATGAAAAAGCGTGTAAAATTTTCAAATATAGTCATACTTATGGGTGCATGGTCAACGACCAAGATACCCATGCTTCTTTTTGAAATATCTTCACTCGGATTTAAATTTGCATTATCAAGGCTTGCCATAAATATACTGGTAATTATTATCATTGCATATGTTATGGGTGTTGTAATAAAAAAAGAAGATGTTGATAAAATGTATGAGAAAGCCGAGAGCCTGTAATATA
>CAYZUS010000038.1:0-16482 GCA_964481885.1 uncultured Actinomycetota bacterium
AAAAGGGGAAACTGACAAAAAAAGAATGGACAATCATCAAAAGACATCCCGAGATAGGGTTTAATATTGCCCAGTCATCACCCCAAATCGCCCATATCGCCAAACCTATTTTATCGTGCCATGAAAACTGGGACGGCAGCGGTTACCCGCTGGGGATTAAAGGGGCAGCAATACCTGTCATATCCCGCATCATTCTTATAGTGGATGCTTTCGATGTCATGACAACGGGAAGGATATATAAGCCGGCAATGAGCAAAGAGGACGCTATTGCAGAGCTTAAAAGATGCGCCGGTACCCAGTTTGACCCGGAGCTGGTTGATAAATTTATAGAAATTCTGTCAAAATAAACATTCTTTTAAATTATTTTTCAAAGAACGCTTTATCTTAATAATTGAAATCACAATTCTTATATAGTTGAATTAGTGTAATATAAAAATTTAAAAAGATTATATTTATTGTTCTGCTCTTTTGCTGAGTTATCCCGAATCAAAACAAAATATATTGGCTGCATGTTTCTTATGTGTTAAAATTTTTTTAAACTTTTACATAATGTCTTTGCAGTTTAAATTTTTTTAAACTTCATAATATAATTTCATGGTATATACAGGATTGGCGGTTAAGACATGGTCAGCGAAAGAGTTATCGGCGGCGGGGAAGTCATTGGCGGCGGGGAAGTCATTGGCAGCATCAGCGGCCCGAATTTAAAATATGAAGCGGTAATCGGGCTTGAGACTCACATCGAGCTTTCAACCGCCACCAAGATGTTCTGCGGCTGCAGGCTTTCCTTCGGCGCCGAGCCCAACAGCAATACCTGCCCGGTCTGCCTGGGACACCCCGGGACTTTGCCGGTTATAAACAGGCGGGCAATTGAGTTTGCCATCAAAGTCGCTCTGGCCCTAAACTGCACAATCAATGGGCGCACCATATTTCACAGGAAAAACTATTTCTATCCTGACATGCCCAAAAACTACCAGATATCTCAGTATGATCTGCCTATCGGCGTCGGCGGTTGGCTCGATGTGGACATGGGAGATTATGTAAGGCGGGTCGGAATTACCAGGGTGCACATTGAGGAAGACACGGGAAAACTTATACATACAGGCACCACAGGGCGGATAAGTGAGTCTGATTCAAGCATTGTTGATTTTAACAGGGCAGGCACCCCGCTTGTGGAGATCGTCACCGAACCGGATATCAGGACCGCGGCAGAAGCCAAAGAATATATGATAAACTTAAGAAATCTGATACTCTGCCTGGATGTCAGCGACTGCAGCATGGAGGAAGGCAGCCTGCGCTGCGACGCAAATGCCTCAGTTAGGCCCTTCGGCCAGAAAGAGCTTGGCACAAAGACAGAAATTAAGAACCTGAATTCATTTAAATTCCTGCTGCGCGGGCTTGAATATGAGATTGCACGACAGGGTGAGGTATTGGCTGATGGAGGCAAAGTCATACAGCAGACGCGCCACTATGATAATGTGACAGACACAACAAAACCATTAAGGTCAAAGGAAGAGGCCCACGATTACAGGTATTTTCCTGACCCGGATTTAGTGCCGATTTTAATTGATAGCGCGCAGATTGCGGCTATTCGCAGTGAAATACCAGAGCTTCCGGCAGAGAAATTTAGGAAATATACCGCTGAGATGGGTCTGCCTGCTTATGACAGCAGGTTTCTGTCATCTGACAGGAAAATGGCACAGTATTTTGAAAAATGCGTTGCGCTTTATAACAATCCAAAGACCATAAGCAACTGGCTCATGGGGGATTTCAGCGCCTTTTTAAACAAGGAAGCCAGGGCAATTGACGAGAGCAGTATTTCACCTGAAAGCCTTGTGAAACTGATAGCTCTTGTTGACGGGGGCAAAATAAGCTCAAAGATTGCCAAGCCGGTTTTTGAAGAGATGTTTTACAAGGGGGGAGACCCGGAGGCAATCATTGCAGAAAAGGGCTTGCAGCAGATTAGTGATGAAGGGCAGATAGAGACTGTGGTTGCAAAGGTACTTGCAGATAATCCCGGTGTGGTGGAACAGCTAAAAGGCGGAAAAGTAAATGCCATAGGGTTTCTGGTAGGGCAGGTAATGGCCCAGACAAAAGGTAAGGCAAACCCCAAAATGGTAAATGAAATGATACTAAAGTTAACTAAATAACCTCTAATATCTTAATGATATTTGTCTTTTGGTGCATCTCTTTGTTTAGATATCTGTGGTTATCCATGGTTGCTGGGAGTTATATGTAATTTGTAGCCTTATGTCTGCCTGGATAAGAACAATACATTTCTAAAATGGCTGTGACAGTGCCATATTTATAGTTTTACAATTTATAAAAATAGTTTTGTATTCCTCTATTGATGGGTCCTTTGCCAGTGAAAGTCGGCTTCATGCCGTGCGTTGATTTAATCAACCTGGCTGTAAGTGGCTTATTTTTCGATAGAGAATTCATTTTTCCTGCTATAGTAATTTCTAGGATATTTTTTAAATCATATATATCTACAATAAGACTAATTTTTTCCTTTATAAAGTTTATATAACGATCGTCCTGATTGATAAAAGCTCTATATACGGCCCAATTAATGTAATCGATAATTTGTAAGCACGGTTCCCCATTTTTCCCTTATCTTCGGGGGTATCATTTTTTGCATGAAATCCCTCATTTAAAGTTCTTCGAAATGATGGTATTTCCTTTAAATAAGAGTCGTTTGAAATTTCATCTTTTAAATTTAAAATAGATTTTCTCAAAATGACTGGATCTGTGGTTTTTATAAAACCCAGAATTAAAATTTTTGAACATCCTTCTTAACCCACGATACATTTTCCCGATTTATTATAGAATATAGAATCTCCAGATTCATCAACGAAGAAATAATTAGCATTATTTTCTTTTGATATCGCTTACTTATTTTCCAATGCCTAAGTTTCAAATAAAAAACTATTAAATTTGCTTGATATTGAGCCACCTAATTTCTAAGCAGGAGGGCTTGTATTTGAATTTTCAAGGTGAAATTTAAATATTGAAATTGAGTTTTAAAGTAATCTAAAATAATACTTGACAAATATACTATATAAAACTATCATAAGCAATACTATAAATACAAAATATGTATAAAAAATATCAGTTAAATTAATAGTATTAAAAATATTAAAAATAATAAGAATATTGTTGCCTAACAATCGGCATTACAATAATTTTAGTAAAAAACGTCGAGGCTTGAAAAATAAAGGTCTGAAATAATAATATATTTTATTTTAAGATGGCAGATTTAAATTTTTTTGGAAAAGATAAAACACCCGCAAATAGGCCAGGCAGTGGAAATAAAAACTTCAATGTGATCATCGCAGATACCCAATGGGAAACATTTGAGGCCCTGTCAGATATCATGGAAAACTATAATTTCCTGAATTTAAGCAGTGAGTTCGCAGTAAATTTTATACTTGATTATGAAAAAATTGACATAATTATTATTGGTTTGAAAATAGGCGGCCTGGAAGCAATCTCAAAGAAAGCTGAAAGAAAAAAAGTAAAAGTCTACGTGTTGGGAAGAGACTTGAGTTATCCTGTCGTCAAAGAAGAAGTTTTAAGCACTATAAAGAAAGAATGTAATGAAAAAATTACACTGAAAAAATCCGGTTCTGCCAGGCGTTTTATGGGTCACCTTGAAAAAATATTTGGCCCCAGGGTAAATGCAAATGCCGTGCCTGACAATTTGGTGGAACATGCTACTGTCAACATCAGACCTGGCAATAAAAAACATTCATTTAAAAAAATAACTAATAAGAGCATGCCGGACATCTGGTTCTCAAAAACTGAGGATACAAACAACGAGCCATCAAGTATTAAATCTGAAAACACTACAGACCCAAGAACTGAGCATCCAAACACTATAATCGCAGACATTTTTGGTTTAAAAACCGAAAACATCAATACTGTGGACGCAAGCACTGGAATTGAAGATTTTGGAGATGCATGCACCGAGACGGCAAATCGTAAGGACACAAACGCTGAACATACAAACATTGGAAACGCAAACATTGAGAACACAACCAACAAGCCTGCTGGTATTGTTGGGAAAAGTACTGATCCTTCTGATGCTGAGTTTTCAGGCAATGATGATATAAAAAACGAGCTCATCGGTCATAAGTCCGCAAACATTAAGGATGGAAACATGAAATCAGATAAAGAGCAAAATAAAAAAAATCAATTCTACAATGATTTCTGGAAGGAAGTTGCTACCGAAGCCAGTGAGAGCTATCTGGATATCGGAGAAATAAGAAAGCCAAACCGAAATATGTATGAATATGGAAAAAAAGATGAGGACTCATACAAACAGCACCTAACGGATATTCCCGGTAAGCAGAACGAAGGTCTTGTGCCGTCAGCGGGAAAGGTGATTACCGTAAAACAAAAAATCATGGTCTTTGTAAAAGCAAAAGGAGGCGTAGGCAGCACTTTCCTGTCACTTTACCTGGCCTATGAATTCAGAAAACTCAGGACCTTGCTGATAGATCTTAATTTTTCAGAAGGCGGAAGTGACACAGGGTACTATCTTGGAATGCCAAAAAGCCCTAATATGGTGATTTTTACTGAAGGCTACAACAGAGCATCAATGGAAAATTCGGTTATCAATTTCAGAGGATATTTTGATGTCTTACAACCACCACCTTCTTATGATCTTACGAAAAGACTTGATATGCAGGATATTTACAGCATCGTCGATATTGCTAAAAAAAAGTATCACCTGCTGATATTTGATTTGCCAAATCAGATAGATGACATTTTTTTTGGAGTGCTGGATATGGCTGATCTCACCATAATGGTCTCAGACTACACACCCGGAAGCATAGGCAGGCTTGCCAGCATAAACAAAAGATTCATTTATAATGACATGGAGAAAATACTTGTTTTAAATAAAAACAAAAACAACAACAGCCACAACTTTATAAAAAACAATATCAGCGAATTTATCAGCTTAGAAGAAATTGTAAATATTGACGAGAACTCCATTTTGTCAGGAAAATCAGATTTTAAGGAATGTGATTTTTTAAATAATAAAGACATGCAGGGTTTTAAAAATAAAGTGATGGAATCTCTCACATGCGATTAAAAGATAAATTTTATAATAACTGTTAGGACTGGAATTAAAACATGGCATTTTCAGGCAAAAAATACCTGGCGCTTGCTTTGACGGGCGCAGTCATAATTGGGGCCGGAACGTATATACTGCTGAATAGTTATTTCGAAAGAATAAATATAGCAGTTGCAGCAGGTGATATTGAAAAAAATTCAAAGATAGAAGAAAAAGATGTCAGGATGCTGCCATACTATAAGCAGGCTCTCCCGGAAGGTTACATTTCTGAAAAATCAGAAATAATAGGAATGCTGATAAAAGCTGAAAGAAAAGCAGGTGATCCGTTAACCAGCGGTCTCTTTGCCGGCGATGACATCGTAAAAAGCTTATTCGAAGGGCTGAAAGAAGGCGAAGTTTTGATGGCAATAAATTTAAATTATCAGGAGCCGCTTATGGATGAGCTCAAAATTGGTAATAATATCAGTATAGTTTCTACTGAGAAGGAGAAAGACAGCAATTACTATTTTGCCGGCGGCCAGGTTACTTCAGATGCTTATGGAACCAGTACAGATATTGCTGCGGCCGGTTCTCCTGAAACAACTGTGGGTGGTACTCTGGATGAAACTGCAGAGAGCTCGTCAAGCGAAGTTGCAGAAATTGCACCGGATGAAACTGCAGAGAGCTCGTCAACTAAAACCGCAGGAAACATAACAGACAAAACTACAGAAACTACTGTAGTTGAAACTGCAATTGTAACCATAAGTGAAATCACTGACGAGACTACAAAGGAAAATGAAGGCAGTAAACCAGACGAAAACTCAGGAATGGTGAAAAGTGAAAATGCAGGAGGAACAGGCAAAAGCATTATAGATTTAAACAGTTTTTCTCTTGCTGAAAACATTATTATAGTTGATGGGCAGATAATTATAAAAAACCTTAAAATAGTTGACATTAAAGAAACAGATGCAGAAAGCAACGGTCTAATAGCATCCAAGAATAAAAGCACCTGGTGTATTTTTGTAAAGTGCAGCATTAAAGAAGCACCTGTTATCTCTAGGATTACAAAGGAAGATAAATATAAGATTTTTTTGGAAAAAGTTTTGGAGGAATAGAAACAGAGTCTTTTGTAATAAACCTTACTCAATACAAATAAGATAATTTTGGAATGGAACTGACTCAATACATATAAGTCATGTCGAATTTAGGCAAGTATACAAAGAAGTAGTTTAAGGTATTTTTTATAAAAAATTGGAATACAAGCAATGTGACAAGTTTCGGGAACAATACCAGGTCTGTCAGGTAAAAATGTGATGGGAGTATTTTAAAATCTTTAAAAATAAATCTGGCGAGGGTAGCTATGGCTAAAAACATAATATCAATAGTTTCCAACAAAGGTGGGGTCGGAAAGACGTCTATAGCGATTGCTTCGGGGTGTTACATCAGCCAAAAATTAAAGGAGCCGACATTACTGTTGGAGCTGGATTGTTCGCCTGGTGACTTCGGTATTTTGTTTGATGTTGACAGGAAAAATTCACTTGAAATGGCCCTAAGGTATCCGGATGGCCTGAGCAAATATGTCAAAAAAATTAACAGCAATCTCGATATCCTGATGGGACTCCAGAACCCTCTAGCTGCCGAAGCAGTTAAAAAAGAAGAACTGTTTTCATTGCTTGATGTCATTAAGGTAAATTATGCAAATATAATCACTGATACGCAGACTGTATTAAACTCAATGACCATAAATATGCTTTCTGAGTCAAAAAAAATTCTGCTCGTCACAGATTCTTCAATTGAAAGCTTTAACAGGGTGATAAATTATCATGATATCCTTACAAAAGGATTTTTTATTTCAAAAAATATAATCAATCTTCTTGTAAATAAAAAAACCATTAAAGACTGCTTTAAGTTGTGGGATTTTGCAAAGGTATCCGGTCTCCCGGTTCATGATTTTCTGCCTTTTGAGAAAAACTTCAATAAATCTGTTTTTTCTGAAGGCGCATCGTCCATACAAAGGTCAGGCTTCTACAGACATATTGGCGAAATTATTGAAAATGGATTATTTAAAGGAGATCCGGATGTCAACTGATCTTAAAACAGAAAGATTTGAAATATTTTTACATGAGGTAGATGCGGGCAAAATCGAAGAGGTTTCATGTGAGCTTGAAAAAGATTTGCTAAGTCTTTTAACAGAAAAGATTAAAAAAGACAGTGGTTTTTTTTCTGATAATTTTAAGGACAGAAATGGTTGCAGGGAAAAAATATTTATGTTTTTTTTAGAACAGTTGAGTCATAAATATCCTTATGCTGTATTTAAAATTAAGGAAGAGTTAATAGAAAAAGCAGTTTCAGAGATTTTTGGGCTGGGTATACTTGAAAGGTATCTAGCTGACAAAACAATAACAGATATTTTTATCCAGGACAGGGAAATGATTGTCATTAAAAACGGCGTTAAGAATTATCTTGGCGAAGTCTTTAAAAGCATGGTTGAAGTCAATCTTCTCATTGACAGGATAAAGCTTGGTTCAGGAAAGAATGTCGACCAGCGTATCCCATTTTTAAATACCGAGCTTTATGACGGAAGCAGGTGCTCGATAATAATACCCCCTGTTTCAGACAGGACGTACATAACAATAAGGGTTTTTAACTGCCTTGATTTCCAGCTTGAGGATCAGCATAGGCTTGGGATGTTTTCAGCTGCAGTAATGGAATTGCTAAAAAAATTCGTGCATGAAAAGCAAAATATTCTTATTGCCGGTTCGATGGGCTCAGGGAAAACCACATTACTTAACACTCTTGCAAAACTTATTGATAAAAATGAGATCATAAGCCTTATCCAGGATACTCCGGAAATCAAACTCAGCGGCCATCCATATGTAAGGATGCTGACAACGAGGCCAAAAGCACGGGAAATCGACAATGAGATAAACCAGGAAAAACTGTTATTTGAGACTTTGAGGCTGAAAGCAGACAGGATCATTGTCGGGGAGGTGAGAGACAGCATGGCAGCTTACCAGATGCTGCAGGCATTAAATACTGGCCACAGGGGGAGCTTTGGCACTATTCATGCTGATTCCGCATATGATGCACTTTTAAGGATTGAAATGTTTGCCATGGAATACAGATCCAATTTGAGCAGCAGTATTGTAAAGAAAATTGTTTCAAGGGCCGTTGATGTGGTTATTTTCCTCGAGTGCGAAAAAGATGAAAATATGAATATTAAAAACAGGCAAATAAGTGAGATTGTTGTTGTTGATAATAATCTCAGCGAAA
Source organism: uncultured Actinomycetota bacterium (assembly GCA_964481885.1). GTDB lineage: Bacteria > Actinomycetota > Humimicrobiia > Humimicrobiales > Humimicrobiaceae > Fen731. The sequence goes on from CAYZUS010000038.1 coordinate 8,333, forward strand.
GTGGTGATTACAAATTAACACATCTTCTATGATTTCAATGATTTTTTTACTGGGGTTCCTGTATATCTTTTGTGCTGTGGCACTTTTTGCAAATGCTCGAAAAAATTGGCTGCTGCGCCGCTTAAAAAGAACTCACTCAGAAGAAGGATATACAAACAATACGAGCCGAAGGTCCTTTTTTGGTAGTAAAAAATGGGGCTTGACTGGCAGAAAAAAACAGGGTTTGGCAAATGGTAAAAATAGCAATGCATCAGCCAGGCGCAGAACCATACCTGAGAGGTTAAGCAGATGGCTTGTTAAAAACAATATACGGGTCGATGCTATTACTTTTGCGCTTATTTTTCTTGTGGCGCTTTCGCTGATTTTTACTGTCAGTATATTTTTTAAAAACGGCATCCTGATTTTTATATCAATTTCAATATTTTTATGCCTTGCAGCTTATATTTTTATCGAAATCAGGGGTAGGAAGATCGTTCAAAAAAAAGAGGACCAACTCGAAGGGTTTATAATAGATCTTACCGGTAACCTGTACGCCAACCCTAATGTCCTGATAAGCATTCAAAAGACTCTTGAATTTGCCGAGGATCCATTAAAAAGTGAATTCGAAACTGTCATTGAAGATACAAGAAGGGGAATCCTTTTAAATGAAGCGCTGCTTGGAATGATTGAGCGAAATAAAAGCGAAATAATCAGGATGGTGATATCAGGTTTTATTGCCTCAAATGAAAAAGGAGTCGATCTGATCGAATACTTAAAGGACCAGCTTGATTATATAAGGGAAAAGAAAAGCATATCCTCATATATTAGGATTTTAAGCTCCGGGCCAAGATATACATCATATGTCATAATGCTTATTCCTGTTGCTGTAGTATGTATTGTCTCTCTGTTAAACAAAAATTTTGCACAAAGCCTTCTTACCGGTTTTGGTTTGGCAGTATTTATATATGCTTTATTAAGTTATCTTGCAGGGTTTTTAATTATAAATAGGATAGTTAATCTCGCAGAAAAAGCCAGGTAGAACTCATATGAATATTTTTATAATAATTCTTTCTGTATCAATAACAGCCTTTGTTTTTATTGTGTTCTATGTGTTGTTCAGGCATTTTGCCAGCCTGAAACCGCGTATTTTGAGGTTTTATGAAAATGGGGGTATTTTTAAAAAAAGGGGTAAAAACAGCAATACTGGAAATGGTTTTTACGGCCCCAAGGAAACTAAAGGCAGTACTGGATTTAATGGTAATTCGAGCTTATATGTTAATGCTGAATTTAACGATAATGCTGGATTTGGCGGGAGTACTTTTATATCAAGGCTAAGACTACTGTTTGAGAGAAGCGGCCATATAAACATTTTGGGTTTCAGAATAAAAACATTAGAAGAGTTTTTTATCTTTAAGATTATATTTTCAGTCAGTGGGTTTTTACTGGTATTGTTAGCCGGATTTTTCTTATCAGTAAATCTACTTTTATATGCCGCGCTGGCAGCATCAGTTTTTTATTTTCTGCCATCAGAAATAGTAAAGGGTAAAATAAAAAACACATCAAAAAAGATCTTAATTGAACTGCCTGAAATTATTGATCTGATGGCCTCTCTTATAAAAGCTGGCCTGACAATAGACGAGACCATTGTTTATATATTCAGGAATCTCAGCGGTGATATTCCTGAATTATTTAGAATATATAATATTAAAATACTTGAAGGCGCCACTCGGAGGGAAGCATTTGATTGTATTGGAAAAATGTCTTACTGTGCTGAGTTTTATAGTTTTATAAAGGTAATACACCAGTCTGAAGTCATTGGAAATCCCATAAAAGAAGTTCTTAAGGATATTTCCAGAGTTTATAGAAACAATCAGAGAGATAACCTCAAAATGCGTGCTGAAAAGCTTGAAAGTAATCTTATACTGGTAATTTTTATATTTATTTTTATTCCCATGCTGATGATTTTCCTTATGCCGGTACTGCCTCAGCTGAAAACAATCATTGGGTAATAACAGAGAAAAAATTTCAAATGGGAAAAGATAAAAAGCCAGGAATCCGGAAAAGTAAATAAAATAAAATCACAAAAACAAAAAAAGGGATTTCGAAGTTTTTAATAACTTAAAAACAATATTACATGGAAAAATTTATAAATAATATAAAACTTATATTAAAAATAATAAAAACATCAACCAAAAACGTGAGGAGGAAAAAATGCGAGCCAATCTGTCAATTAGAAAAAACAGAAGAATTACGGTACCTGAGAAAACAGCAGAGGGTTCTAAAAAAATCGTTCCAGCAGTCGATTTAAAAGTGTGCTTAAAAAATCTGTACTCAAATCTTAATAACAGCAAGGGTGCAACTCTTATAGAAATAGCTCTTTATGTAGCTCTTGTGGTGATTGTGTGCATAGGTGTAATAACTGCTATGGGCGACAAATTGCAGGGTGTTTTTGATACGATTGTAAGCAGCCTTTAGATTTTGTCTTTTGCTTTAACTTCGGAGTATCGCTGGAGGCATGGTAGATTTATAAAAGTAAGGCAAATAAAAAAAATAGATTAAACGAGAAGTCTGGAAAGCCTGTAATTGGGATAAATGGTTACTAAACCGACGAAATTTAAACAGGCAGGGTGTTAAATCAGCAGGGAGTCAGGATGAAAAAAATATTAAATTGTTATTGTAATCAAAATGGAAATGTCCTTCTTGAGCTTGCCCTTATCCTGCCTGTGCTTCTGCTTTTTATTACAGGCATAGTGCAATTCGGGTTTATACTCAATGCAAAAGTCGCTGCAAATTCTGCTGCTTATGAAGCTGCCAGAACTGCAACAATCTCCGAAGAACCTTACATTTCTGCGGCTGCTGCAATCGAAAACTATGCGAACGGTAGCCTGCCGGGTTGGAGGTTTGGAGAAAGACTTAAGGCTGCAATAAATATTCCCGACACAAATCCCGGAACCCTTGTAACGGTAGAAGTGACTTATAGCGTGCCCCTGTTTTTTTCCGGAATTATACGATTTCCAGACTCTTCAAATGGTTTTACTGATATAAAAGGTTTGTCTGTAATGAGGATAGAAGAAAAGGAGTAGATTGAAATGAGCCACAATATGTTTTTGTTCAAAAAAATAAGAATGTCAACTGAAAATCTGGGTTTTGAGAGTTTTTCTGGGATATATTCGGGACTTTACATGAAAAAAAACTGCAAAAATATTACCGGAAAGGATTATTTACAAAGATTAAAGACTATACTTATACCGTTTTTATTGATGCTGTTTTACCTTTTTTCAGTTTTCCTTCCTTTTATGATTTTTGAGAGGGATCTTTACGGGGCAAATGAAGGATGGTTAAAGTCAGAGAACCCTCCCGGCGAGCAGGTATGGGTCGACACTTCGCATTGGGATACCAGGATGGTCTATAAAAAGGACGGTTATTACAGGGATGTGTCAAGACAAAGGTATATCGATACTTCATATACAGTAAACCAGGGATACTACAAGTCAGGAGAGTACAGTATATGGATCGAAGAAAAAAGCATTCAGTCATATGTTGCTCAAAGGTACATAGATACCTCACACTGGGAGACAAGATACAGGTCTGTTAATAAAATTGTACCTGTAAATTTTACTGTCATAAACGGTACGGACAGCTATGGCTGGAGCGTCTACTCTTTTGCTTCCCAGGCGCGCGGCATGCAGCAGGTTTCATATAATGGGGCACAGTATATGGCTGCCGTTTACGTGATTGATTATCGTCCTGCCCGGGGAGGGCGCGTTTATGCGACCAAATATCTGTTTCTGTATAAGTATGTAACGGTGCAGGAATCTTACAGTGTTATGGTCAGTTCAGGATATTGGGAAAATTATACTGTTAGATATCTGGCAGATACTTCACACTGGGAAACAAGAACAGGCAGGTATTGGGTTGACACTTCATACAGAGTAGCTGCCGGTTACTGGGAGAATTATAATGAAAGGGAATGGGTAGATACGAGCCGGTATGAACCCGAGAACTTTTGGGTTAAAGATGGATTTTATGAAGAGCCTATTCATGGAAAAGTTACGGTAAGGAAGGATCCGCAGTATATTTTTACAAGATGGCACAAAGTTGAAGGTGACAGCGAATGTGGGATGAATTTAAGAATCGATTGGGAAGTTGACTCTTCCGGATTGCTGCCGGGACAGGTTCCCGAAAAAATTGTCAGTGCAAATATTTTTCAAGAGGTTGTCAGGTATAAAAATAAAGGCACAGACAAGGTAGTTATTTATAATGGCAGTGTGAGCCCGACTTCAACAGGATTTATAGATACATTTACATTGTTTGATTTTGCAGGCAACGAAGACAGTATCCTTCATATATTCCTCCGATCTGAGGGCGGCCAGGCAATCCATGTCTATTTTAGTAATCCGGTCAATGGCTTTAAGTCGATAAATATTGATCTTAAAGGTACATCCTCAGATCCCGACAAGTGGCTTGGAGGAAACAGTTACGGAGAGATAATGTTTTAAATGAGGACTATTTGTCTAAACTGGGCATTTTTTAAGTTAGGAGTGAAAATAAAATCAGAATTGCGAAAAAATAATTATTTAAATAACTATTTTAAAAATGAGGCCGCGACTGTTCTTATTACTGTTGCCATTCTCATGCCGCTGTTTATGCTGATAACCGGGATGACAATTGATATCGGCAGGGCCTTTGTCTACAAGGAGGAAATAAACAAAGCATGCATGGTTTCCGCAGAGGAAGCCGCAAAAGAAATAGAGGTCTTTACAGCGCAGCAGTCAGGTTTTACACGGCTTGATGCACAAAGGGCACAGGAAATTTCTGCAGAATTCTTCGACAGAAATTATCTGCAAAAACCGGGGTGTAGTATAAATGATTTTAGCTGCAGTATCTTTGATGAAAGTTCAAATCCTAAATATCTTCGGGTAAACTGCCAGGCAAAAGTTGATTGCTACTTTTTAAAAATGTTTGGGATTGAAAGTATAAAAATAAATTCGGCTGCAAGCTCAAGATTGAGAAGCATCAAAAACTAATTGTCTATTTATTAGTTAGAGTTTAAAAACTATTCACTTTTAACACTGAAGTCTAGTGTTTTTACAATTTCATTATTAAGCTCCACCAATGCCGTATATTCCCCGGCTGGAAAAGCATCAGTGATTGCAATATTAAAGCTGTAATAGCCAGAGCTGAATTCGGGCGGAGAAAATTCCTGAACACTTAACTCCCTGTTAGTGTCGATATAGTTCCAAGTGACATTAAGTACATCTGTTGTCTTGAAATTGGTGAATTTAACCGAAAGGAAAATTGAATTTGTGCCGGCGTCAAACACGAAAGTCGGATCCACCGGCGCATAATTGCTGTCAACATTTTTACATATCACCATTTCAGCGATTTCGGCTTTGCCTTTAATTGCTTCCTGCACATCATCTATTTTTATATCCTTTATTGTGCAGCCTGACATTGCGACAATTAAACCACAAAGAATAATCATGGAAATAAAAACAAAAAAATTTAAAGAAAAAAAGTATAAAAACTTCCTGGTTTGCCAGTTATATTTTTTATTGCTTTTATCCAAATCTGTTTTCCTCATATTATCTATAGTTTTTTGTCGAATTTCTTAATAATTACTTTTACCATTCAACTCTTTTGTTTCAGACCATTTTTATTCTAATAGTTGTAAGCACAACTATTAGATAGTGCATGTAAGCACTAATTTTAAATAATGCAGTAACATATTTTTAGTTTTTCTTTTTATACAGCCCGATAAATTCATCCTTATCAATAATATGGCCCTGCATTGCTGACACGAGATTTGCAGTGTGGGCACCGGGCTTTAAGTCAAGAGCCGTGTCGAGTGCAAAGATCTTGAAAAAATACCTGTGCGTGCCTGAGGGAGGACAGGGGCCGCCATATCCGGCAGAGCCAAAGCTTGTTGTTCCTTCAATGCATCCTGGCGGTATGCTGTTTTCTGCAATTTCAGAAGTGCCGGGGTTTATGTTCCATGCTGTCCAATGCACCCAGGTCTTCATGGGCGCATCAGGGTCATCAACAATAAGCGCCAGCGATTTGGCACCCGCAGGGATATCTGTAATTGACAGGGCCGGATTTATATTTTGGCCCTCGCAAGTATATACTGAAGGAATCAGAGTATTGTGAGCAAAAGCTGAAGATGTGATTTTCATTTTAAGTCCTCCCGGTATTTTTACTTAGACTTTTCATGATTATTTATGTTTGAATTATTATAATATTATCTGTTTTGTTTTTACAGATATTAAAAATATTAATCCTAATCATGCATTTAAACTATCAGATAATTGATCGAAATTTAAGGCTTGAGTATATTTGTTAAAATTCTGTATTCAAGCCAGCAAATCATAGGTTAAAACTTAAGGCCTAAAAATATTAGTCCGAATTCTGTATTCAAGCCAGCAAATCATAGGTTAAAACTTAAGGCCTAAATAATATTTGTCCAAATTCTGCATTCAAACAAACCAATAATTTGTTTATAATATTTTTTAAACAAACCAGAGTAATCAAAGACTAAAAGAGGCAGGTAAATAATATGAAGAGTAATATTTTCCCGGAAATTGTAGACGCCATTGTGGAGGTCCCCAAAGGATGCAGGAATAAATATGAATTTGACAAGGTAACCGGCAGGATAAAGCTTGACAGGGTGCTGTTTAGTTCAGTACATTATCCGGCAGACTATGGTTATATAGACGGAACATCTGCTGAAGACGGCGATGAAGTGGATATCCTTATTCTCATAGCTGAGCCCACTTTTTCAGGATGTTTTATAGAGGCAAGGCCAATTGGCATGCTGCAGATGAAAGATGAAAAAGGCATAGACAACAAGATTCTTGCAGTTCCTGCCACTGACCCCACATGGAACTATGCAAAAGACCTTCATGAAATACCGGCGCATATCCTTACAGAAATTGAAAATTTCTTTCTGACCTATAAAAAACTTGAGGCCAAGTCAGTAATATCGGACGGCTGGAAATCGGCCCCTTTTGCCAAGGAATACCTCATGACAAGAAAAAGGTTTTAGGTTATCGGGAGATTGTTTTGGGTGAGCCGTGGCAGACTGTCGCTTGATTTTTGAGACTACTGCCGGTGCTTTCCCGGCTTCTGTGGCATTGAAATGCGGGATTATTTTATGTGTATGTTGGCTGATGCGGTCATGAGATTTATGATTTTATAATATGGAACCTGTTAACGAAAAAAGAGAAAAGCTAAAAGAATTTTATTTCAGGATTAAAAACTGCTGCAGCTGTGAACTTGGCAGTACAAGAACAAATTTTGTGTTCGGGAGTGGGAACTCCAATACCTCCATATTGTTTATCGGGGAAGCTCCGGGGAAAAATGAGGACCTGCAGGGAAGGCCCTTTGTGGGCCAGGCCGGAAAAATACTTGATGGCCTGCTTGCCGGAATCGGGCTTTCAAGAAATGAGGTTTTTATTGCCAATGTATTAAAGTGCAGGCCACCCGCAAATAGGGATCCGGCTCTTACAGAAATCGATACATGCAAACCTTATTTGTTTGAACAAATTGAGATTATTGACCCGGCTATTATATGCACTTTGGGTAAATATTCCACACAACTGATTTTAGATACAACTGAGGGAATTACAAAACTCAGGGGTAACATTTTTAAAGTAAATGGAAGGCTCGTCCTTCCGATAAACCATCCGGCAGCGGCACTTTATGCGCCTTCAAGGATTTCGGTATTAAAGGAAGATTTTAACAGGATAAAATCAGTGCTTGATGGGTTAGTGGCTGGTAAAGCAGGATCTGGTAAAGCTGAACTCGATAAAACGGCCCCTGATAAGTCAGACCCTGATAAAACTATTGATATTGGGAATGTTTTGGAAACTGAGAAGGTTTCAGAAGCAGGCGAACCCAAAAACTCAGCTTTTGTTGTTTCGGGCGAAATCAGTCCTGCAGGCACAAAACAGAATGAGAGCACAGTTGTCTACCCTGATGGCATGGAAGAACTGAATGAAAAGGTAGCATCAAGGGACAAAGGCACCCCAAATGAGCAGGCAGGTCTAACTGCCAGTGAGCTCAGCAATGAGAACAAGACAGCCAATAAAAATGAGAATGATAAAAATCAAAATAGCACAAATCAGGATAATATAAATCAGGATCGCACAAATCAGGATAATATAAATCAG
>CAYZUS010000038.1:16582-19928 GCA_964481885.1 uncultured Actinomycetota bacterium
CACAAATCAGGATAATATAAATCAGGATCGCACAAATCAGGATAATATAAATCAGGATCGCACAAATCAGGATAATATAAATCAGCAGTTAGGATTATTTTAGATGCAATTTGAGTTTGTTTCCCAAAATCCTGCCAGCACGGCCGAGGCGGGATCCATATTTTCCAAAGTATTAAATTTTGGCGACACTGTGCTTCTTACAGGGGAGCTTGGCGCGGGCAAGACTACTTTTATAGCAGGATGCGCGCAAAGATTTAAAGTTGGCAGGCAGATTTCCAGTCCAAGCTTTACTATTCTTAACCTTTACAGTATAAAAGGAAAGCGAAAATTCGTTCATGCGGACCTTTACAGACTTGACAGCATAGATGAGGTCCTAAATATCGGTCTCCAGGATTACATTTATGATAAAAATGCCCTGGTTTTTATAGAGTGGGGAGACAGAATCCTGGATTATTTTAAAACTCCTTATATTGAAATAGGGTTTGAGTATTTGCTGTCTGATGAGCAGGCAAGAAAGATTGTTTTTAAAAGCAGCAGCAGATACTGGGATAGTAAAATTGAAATATTTAAAAGTAATTTAAAAAAATGCAAATCCTTGGAATAGACAGCAGCACAAAAAACTTAAGCATTGGCTTTAGCCAGGACGATATCAAGTATTATGGTATTAACTTCAGCAAAGAAGCTGCTTTTATGGTAAATATTATTTCATGCATTGATAATGTCTTAAAAAAAGCCGGTAAATGTATTTCTGATATTGACGCATTTTCTGTTAATATCGGCCCTGGGGATTTTACAGGAACAAGAATCGGCATGAGCGTTGCCAAGACACTTGCACTTGTTGAAGGAAAGCCGATTTACGGTATTGAGGCGCTTGATGCATGCGCTGCCGGCATTCTTGTAAACAATGCCGCAAAGATAAGCAGGCTGCTGCAGAAAAAGGAAAGCGTGCTTCTGCTTCCTGCTTTGGATGTAAAAAGAAATGAAGTTTTCTTTTCCATATATGAAGCAAGCCTTGCAGGAGAGAGCCTGGCCGGTGAGGAGACTGGTGACGGCAGTTCAATATTAATGCATACCTTTGGCGGAAATAATATTTTTATAAGCAAAGTCTCCGGGGATCACCTTGTTGACTGCGAGAATTTTAGCGATGAACTGGACAGGATTTTCCTGTATGAACCGATAATTATAACAGTTGGTGTCAAACCCTCTGTTTTTGCCTCGGGAATGGGATTTTTAAGTTACAAACATCTTTTTAAGGACCTTAAAAAGATAAATTACAGCTTTTATCTTGACAGCAAGTCATTTTACCCTGACGCGCGATTTCTAAATATGTGCACATACTTTCGCGCTGTCAATGAAATCAAAAACCGGGACTTGAATACCCTGGCCGGGAGCATAAGAGCTTGTGAACAAATAGATTCACGGACCTTTAAAGGCAAGGATATTCAATTATTGGAAATATTGCAGTCTGGACAAACTGAAATTCAGCAAACAATGGAACTTTCTGGATACCCCATCCCGAAGGCTGAAAAATCAATACTTGCAGGCGACAAAAATGTTATCCCGAAGTATGTAAGAGAGTTTGTTCCATTTGTAAAAAAACAGGATATTTAAGGCTATGAGTGAATTTGATAATAATTTATACATGTGTGCGTTTAAAAAACAGCGTATAAAAGAGTTATGAGTGAGTTTAAAGAAAAAAACATAGTTGTCCTGGGAATTGAGACTTCCTGTGATGATACCTGTGCATCTGTTGTCGCAAACGGCAGCAATATTTTGTCAAACGTGGTTGCCTCCCAGAACCAGATACACGAGAAATACGGGGGAGTAGTACCCGAGCTGGCTTCAAGAAGGCACATTGAGGTTATTGGTGTAATTATCGCAGAGGCGATTCTTCAATCAGGCCTAACCCTTGACGATATTCATGCAGTAAGCGTAAGCAGCAGGCCGGGGCTTATCGGTTCCCTTGTCGTAGGTGTCGGGGCAGCAAAAGCGATTGCGTATGCAAAGAAAATACCGTTTATTGCCGTAAACCATTTAAAGGCCCATCTTTTTTCCAATATGCTTGTAAACCCTGAGATGGGGGGAGGCTTTATCGGCCTAATCGTGTCGGGAGGGCACTCAAGCCTTTACAATGTGGAGCCGGACTGGAAAATAACTGAGATAGGCCACACAGTTGACGATGCAGCAGGGGAGGCTTTTGACAAGATTGCAAGATTTTTAGGCCTTGGCTATCCGGGCGGCCCCGTTATAGACAGGCTTGCAAAACAGGGGGACCCTTCAAAAATTGAGCTCCCAAAACCCATGATGGGAAGCGGGGATTTTAACTTCAGCTTCAGCGGTCTAAAAACCGCGCTGATATATAAAACCAAAAAAGAGCCACAGATAACAAACCCGTCCAATATAAAGGACCTTGTCGCAAGTTTCCAGAATTCAATTGTGGAGGTCCTTGTTGAAAAGACGATCAGGGCCTGTAAAAAATTCGGCTACAAAAAAATCCTTGTCAGCGGCGGTGTTGCCGCAAACAGCAGGCTAAGAGAGCATTTTGCTTTCCGTGCCGCCCAGGAAGATATCGAACTCTTTATCCCACCCATAAGCCTTTGTATGGATAATGCAGCCATGGTAGCCTGCCTTGGACACGACGAGTACAAAAAGGGTAATTACTCGGGTCTTGACATCGACGTCTATTCCAAGAGCGACCTGTAAAAAATACAAAAACCACTATCTAAAATTTAAAAATAAAAGCCACCGTTAAAATTAAAAGTTGCACGCAATATTTAAAAAAATCTTTCTTAAAAAAATAAAGCCCTATAAAATAATTAAAATAAGGCCACCACAAAAAACATTTAGAACTCGAATTTGGAAGAGGGCAATTTAGATTGTCTGATTATTGATTTAAGAGTGCCAATCTGTATTTCTTTATGGTTTGGCACAGGCACTGTAATTGTCGTTGTTCCTGCTTTCCTTTGCATTACAATATGACTACCACGTTGTCTTACCGCTTCAAATTCATGTTTGGAAAGTATCTCGCAGATTTCTTGACCAGAAAAAATCCTTAATTTACCCAACAGAAACCTCTAGCCGGGTAATAAATATTTCATTATGAAGTCTTTCACTTATCTCTTGTGGCGAAGCAGCTTCAAAAAACAATTCTATGGCTTCAATGAGATTTTTTCTTGCCTGCTCTACAGTTTCACCCTGGCTGGCAATATCAAGTTCAGGACATAGCGCCACATAAAGATTTTCTTCCTTTTCAATAATTGCAGTAAATTGTTGAAATTTGCTCATTTAAAGCTCCAATAAATATCTTTTTATATTTAGAATTTTATATTTTAGCCAGTGTAATTAA
>CAYZUS010000039.1:0-7180 GCA_964481885.1 uncultured Actinomycetota bacterium
TTATTTCTGAGCCTGAAAGTGAGATAAGCACATATTTCATGGTGAAATAAGGTTTTGAAAAGTCTACTATGACATCTTTTTCAGCATTGTAGGGGACCGCTGAGACTGTAAGGTCTATTGCGCCTTCTCGAAGCAATTTAAAATCTGAATCCCACTGTATCGGTTCAAACCTTATTTCTTTTCCGAGCCTTTTTGCAATTTCATAAGCAAGGTCAACATCAAAGCCGGTAGTTTCTCCGTTTTCTATGAATTCAAAGGGTGGGTAAGTGCTGTCAACTCCAATTATCAGCAACTTTTTGTCAGACTCATTGGTATTGGTCTGTTCGGAAGGAAGTGTAGCATGAAATATGCTGCTGAAACTTACACAGCCGGTCATGGAAATCAGGGTTGCCAATAATACCAACAGGGCAAAACCTGACAGAAATATTTTTTTTAAACTTTTTTTACTAATCATGATACTGTTCTATCGGCATTTCAATAAAGCTGCTAAAGTCTTTTTATCACAGAAGAGACAAAATAGAAACTTTTTGGCCCAATTTTATAGCATCTTTAGACAATCTCTGAAGCTTCAGGAAAAAGTGTGTTCCTGGCGAAATAGTCGGCAAATGTCGAAAAAACAGTCAGTTCAAGGTATTTTGAACGAAGGGCAATATCTTCAGCTTTTTTTCGCAATACTGAAGAGACAAGCACCATCTTGGCGCCCACTGCCGCTGCATTGCCCACCTGTGATATTTTTTTAAGTGAAACATCAGGAAACATGCCGATGTTTACGACATTTCTCGGGTCTATATAGGAACCGAACGCGCCGGCAATTATTACCCTGTCAATATCTTCAAAGCCTATCCCTGCGCTTTCCAAAAGTATGTCTATCCCTGTCCTGATTGCGCTTTTTGCAAGCTGTATTTCCACAATGTCATTCTGGTTTATTGAAATCCGACCTTCCATGCATGTTAAAAGCTCCACCTCCCGTGAATCTTTTTGCGCCTGGAGCCTGGTGTCATCTTTTTTACAATGTTTTCCCTCGTGTCCGCAGGGTTCAAGAAGGTATTGCTGTTTTCCTTTGTCATCAAGGCACAGACAGCCTGAATCAGCAACAAACCTGCCCCTTGTACTTATTATGCCTGCCTTTAGCATCTCGGCAACGGCATCAAGAATTCCTGAGCCGCAAATCCCCACCGGTTTTTTATCATTAATTGTCTGTATTCTTGGTTTGCATGACTCTGGGTCAATAGCTACTCTCTCAATGGCACCTGGCGCGGCCCTCATGCCGAATCTTATGTGTGCGCCTTCAAAAGCTGGCCCCGAGGCAGTCGAAACACTTTCGAGTCCCTTATCGCTTTTTAATACTATCTCAGTGTTTGTACCGATGTCTATTCCAAGGTAATTTCCCTCCATGTCATCGATGCCGGAGGCAAGAATCATTGCCATGTGATCAGAGCCTACAAAACCTGCAATGGAGGGCAGAAGGTAAACATATCCTCCCTGGGTTATTTTAATGCCCATATCCCTTGCCTTTATATTGTGTGGAATGTCTGTAAGCGCAACAAACGGTGACAGGCCAAGCTGCCTTACAGGAAGCCCCAGCAGCAGATGATGCATCGCAGTATTTCCAACAATTGTCATTTCTATTATCTGCTCTACACTGATATTGGTTTCTGCCGCAAGTTCTTCGGTGCTTTTGTTTATCTGCTCAATTACAACTGCATTTATTTTCTGGGCATTTTCCTGGCTCTGCATTGCAAAATTAATCCTGCTCATGACGTCCTCGCCAAAACTTATCTGCGGATTCATGACGCCCTTTTTTGCAACAGTCTCTCCAGTTAAAAGGTTAACAAGAAGAACCGCGATCTTTGTTGTGCCAAGGTCTATCGCTATGCCATAAGCTTCGTGGGAAGTATCTGCACCCTCAACCATTATTATTTCGCCGCACCTGACCGTAATTGTGGCGGACCAGGCATTTTTCCTCATTATCTCAGGCATGTATTTCAGCACATTGTAATCGATATTTTTTATGTCTGCGTCAATATCATCCTGGTTGTCATGCATGACGGCATCCTTTATCCTGGAAAAATCAGCCTGCATATCTGAAAGGCTTGGAGGCTTTATCTTTACAAAATACTTTCCAAATACAGGATTTACCTGCATCTGGCTTTCGTCGCCGGCAACCTGAAGCTTCTGTTCCTCTGTGAGTGAAGATGATGGTATGTAAGTGCTTATGTTCCTGTCAAAGGTCTGCTGACATGCAAGGCGTACACCGCGGGAAATCTCTTCCCGGGTAAGAGTTTTGAGCTCCTGCGCGTTAGGAGGGCCGGCAGCATCATCAAGTATTGCAATCCTGCACTTGCCGCACGTTCCTTTGCCACCGCAAACTGCCTTAAGACCAATTCCTGCATCAATTATTGCTTCCAGGCCGTTTTTAGGCTCATCAAGCTCAATTCTTTTGCCTATCGGCTCAATTTCAATTGTAAAGATTTTTTTGTCCATTTCTACTTTTTATGTTTTTCCATTTCCTGCCTGACAAAAGTCTCAAAATCGGCACCCGTTTTCATGAGGTTTGAAAGCTCGGCGCCAAGGTTAGAAGGTTTGATTTTTGCAATCCAGCCTTCAGCATAACATGACTGATTTATCAGCTCAGGGGAATCCTCAAGATCCGCATTTGACTCGATTATCTCGCCGCTTACCGGTGCAAAAATCTTGCCAACCCACTTGCCTGATTCAAGTGATGAAAGCGATTCATTCTGTTTTACTTTTGCGCCTTTCATCGGAAGTTCTATATATACTATCTCTCCGGCAAGTTTCTGGAAAAAATCTGAAGCGCCAAAAATTATATTTCCGCTTCCGTCATCTTTTGCCCAGAAATGGTTCTTTTCATAATAAAGGTCATCAGGAAAATCATAGGTTTCAATTTGCATTTCATCCCCCGCTTTAGATTAAATTTATTAAATAATTTTACTATCTGCACTCTAATCAAGTGCCTGTGTCAAACCAATAATTCAATTGCACGCAGTGCAAATCACCCTCGCCCCAGGGATCTGCTTTGTGAGAATTTCATAATACTGCATGAAATATAAAATCAATTATAAAGAAAAGTCTTAATTTTTACAATAACAACAATATAATAATTATATCCTTACAATATTTAAATAATTAGCCTTTGTCAGCTGAACTACAGCATACTATTATAGCTGAATTACTGCATACTATTTATTGTACACCTTTTCTGTTATGAACAATCATTTATTTTTCTGCATTCATGCTCTGAAGAACGAGCTCGGCTATATCCAGGACTTTGACCTTATAGTCTATCTCGCCTTTTTTTCGCTTTAGCGCCGTGTTCATTGTTCTTTCGCACTGCTGGCAGGCCGATACTGCAATCTCCGCTTTTGTGGCAAATATCTCGTCTGCCTTTGCATCTGCTATCTTTGATGAAAGGGCAGGATTTAATGATTCTATATTGCCTCCCCCGCCGCAGCAGTTTGCCTGAAGCTTGCTGGTGGCAAGCTCGATAAAATCTATTCCGGGAATACTTTTAATTACCTGCCTTGGCTCCTCAAAAATACCTGAATTTCGCCCCAGGTCACATGGGTCATGATATGTCACTTTTATGCCGGCCTGATTTGCGCTTATATCGTTTAACACGATTTTGCCATCTTTTATAAGCTTTAGGATATACTGGGAAACATGCATTATTTCAAAATCAGGCTTTACTCCGGTAAGCTGTGTGTATTCATGCGCCCATGTATGGAAACATGAAGGACACGAGGTGACCAGCAGTTTTGCTCCCTTTTTTGTAACCATGTCAATATTGTGGATCGCAAGAGATGTGACGGCATCTGTCATTCCCGAACTTAAAAGCGGGAAGCCACAGCACCATTCATCTTCTCCCAAAAGTGTAAAGTCAACGTCGGCCTTCTTAAATATTTCGGTTATTGCCCTTGGAATGGAAAATGAGCGCGGAGAAAAAGATGACACACAGCCGACAAAATATACAACCTCTGCGGTGTCTTTGACATAATCTGCCAGGTCGGTGCCGGGTATCTGCTTTAGCCAGTCAAGACGCCCCTGGTTGCTGTCAAATGTAATATTGTAGGCTGTCTGTATTTTATCCTTTAACATATCAAGAATCTCGGGATATTTGCTGCTGTCGACCAGGTCCTGCCTTACGGTCCTGAAAAGTTCACTGATCTTAACGCCGCTAGGACATTCCTTTGTGCAGTAATTGCACATTGTGCAGGTATAAATTTTTTGCGAGAGCTTGTCGGTAAAAGAGATTTTTTTATTGGCCGCCGCTTCAATGAGACTTAGCTTGCCCCTCGGGGACACGCCTTCATCAAGGGTATTTTTGTAGACCGGACATATTGACAGACATGTGCCGCATCTTGAACAGCTGTAGAGATCGTCGCCTTTACCAAACACCCGCACTGTATTTGCAGCTGCATGTAAATCCTGCGGCACCATTGTTTCTTTTGTTTCCGGGCCTTTAGTACCTTTTGCGCCTTCTTTATCTTTTTCTTTTAACAAAGTTTTTTCATCAGCCATAATATCCTGTTTTTTTCCTGTTCTTATTTTATGTTATAAAAAGCTTTCCTGGATTTAAGATATTGTTGGGGTCAAATGCCTTTTTAATTCTTTTCATGAGCTGATAAGAATCTTCGGATATCTCAAGCTTTAAGTATTTTGCTTTGGTAATGCCTATTCCATGCTCTCCGGATAATGTCCCGTCAAGCTTTATTGTCTCAATAAATATCTCTTCGATTACTTTCTCAACTTTGGCTTCCTCGGCACTGTCGCGTAAATCGGTAAGTATTGTAGGGTGAAGATTGCCATCACCTGCATGGCCGAATGTTCCTATCATGATATCATACTTTTTGGCTATTAAATTTACAGCTTGTATAAGCTCGACTATCCTGCTTCTTGGTACAGTTGCGTCTTCAAGAATTGTGGAGGGCCTGATTCTTGCAAGGGATGACAGCGCCGCCCTTCTTGCTGCCCAGAGCTTGTTTCTTTCCTCATCTGAAGTCGCCTGTTTGCATGAAAGTGCTCCATTCTCGCTGCATACCCTGTTTACCACAGCTGCTTCAATGTCAACTGCTCCCTGCTGTCCGTCAACTTCAATAAGAAGCATCGCGCCAATGTGCCTGTCAAGCCCGATTTTTAAATAATCCTCAATTGCATTAATGGTGACATTATCTACAAATTCAAGCGTTGCAGTTATCACTCCCGCTGCAACTATATCCCTTACGGTTTTGGCGGCATCGAGCATATCGGCAAAAGTGGCAAGGATGCTGGCTCTTGCGGGCGGAGCCGGCAAAAGTCCCAGAGTAGCCTTGGTCACAATTCCCAGGGTTCCTTCAGAGCCGACCATCAGGTCAACAAGATTGTAGCCTACCACACTTTTTACTGTTTTTGTTCCGGTGTTTATGATTTCACCGGTTGGCAATACGACCTCGAGGGCATTTACATAATTTTTTGTAACGCCATACTTAAGTCCCCTTAAGCCTCCGGCATTTTCAGCAATATTGCCGCCTATTGTCGAGGTTTTTAAACTTCCCGGATCAGGAGGATAAAAGAGTCCGTATTTGGAAGCTGCTTTATCCACATCGATGGTTATTACCCCGGCTTCGACTTCGGCAAGAAGGTCCACAGGGTTTATGTCAAGTATCCTGTTCATATCAATCATAACAAGCGATATGCCGCCATTTACTGTCAGGCATCCGCCGCTTAGGCCCGTGGCCGAACCTCTTGGAGTTACAGGAATGTTTTCACTGTTGGCAAATTGCATAATGCGGCTTATCTGCTCAGTGCTGCTTACTCTAACTATGGCGTCAGGCATATATTCAAGCCTGGTGGAATCAAAGCCAAAACATATCTTGTCCTCGATATCTGTTAATACCTTATCTTCACCGGCAATATCTGCCAGGTATTTTATCTGCTCATCCTTCATTTTCTAAACTCTTTCAATTATATGTTTGAATATCATTTTATGCTGTTTGTCTGTTGCCGTATTTTATACTAATTCTGTGAATTTTTTAATATAAAAAAAATAAAAATTTAGTTTCAGCACCTCTTATTTGAAAAAAGATTACATAAAAAATCAATACTCACTATAATTATAGAGGTATGATAAGGATTCTGTCATATTGACACTTCAACTTTTTTGGAACTTAAAATATTAAAAATTTTTTATAAACATTCACTTAAGATTGCAAGCTTATGAAAATTGTAAAAGAAAAAATAGGATTATCTGAATTAACTGATATGGCTGCTGCTATGTTTGGAGACATGGTCAAAGCCGTAGTAGATATAAATAAAGAAATAATGGCCGTGGATGCTGCCTTGCATTCTGATGAAGAGGCACTGCTTTTACAGGAAGGTTCAAAGCAGGATGATATCTGGGGAATAAATATTTATCCGGAACTTCCGCCTGAAGAAAGGGTGGAATTTGATTCAATGATAAATCTAAGGCCCAGAGTTGGAAACAGAACCAGGGGTGTTGATAATGCTGAAATACAAAGCAAGATCATTTCAGTAGTAAATTCATTGATAGAATAATTAACTAAAAGTATCCGAAACTTGAAAAATACAATATTTATATCTGGAAAAACAAGGCGTTTATAAAGAAGTGAAATTCAATATCGGTAATTTAAAAATGTGCTTTTTTGAATCGGTAAAATATGACGTTTGTAAAGTAGTGGAATATAAAATCAGTAGAAAAACCTGCAGAACGCAGTATCTGTAAATACAGGAGCGTAATGTTTAAATGACCGTTTATCATAAAGATCTTCAAAAAAGATGGCACAGTTTCAGCCTTATGGAACAGCTTGCAAATGTTGGCAGCGAGGTCGAAAGGGCCCTTAAGTGGCGCGAAAAAAGCAATGCAGAATATTCAGCAACTGCCTTTGAGAGAGCGCTTGAGCTGCTTGATTATACTACGGATGGAATAAATGACTTTTACAGGTTAAGAGAGCTAAAAAGACTTAGAGAAGTTCTGGTGGATTATTTTACCGGGGATAATATTTACGCTTCAAGCGCACAATCATTCAGGAAATATTTTTTTAATTTCAATTACGCTGTTTCCCTGTCAAGATAACTTCCCATTATGATAGGAGCAAAGAGAACCGACACATATCTTTTGAGCTAATAAATAGCAAAAACTGTGCTTAAAAGATAGCCGTCCCCT
>CAYZUS010000039.1:7280-17312 GCA_964481885.1 uncultured Actinomycetota bacterium
TCCCCTGCTCCTACCACACTTTTCCACTATTGCTATATGCAAAACACGGAATATACAGGTACGCTTTTAATATCGTTTTCAAATCCGAAGTTTTTTGTTGATATCCTGATTGCATAATCAGGTTTATACTTTTGTATGTAAACAGACAAGCTGCGTGACTGCGTATTTTTTCCGGCCTTTACCTCAACAGGTATAACCATGTCATCTTTTTGTATTACAAAATCTACCTCAGCAGTGTTATCTGATTGCCAGTAATAGAGTGGGTACCCGTTTGTCGCAAGTGCTACTGCCACATAATTTTCTGCAATTGCGCCAATAAAAGTATTGTCGATTTCAAGATTTGATAAAATAGTGCTGTGCGCCATGCCTGATTTCATTGTCAGCATTCCTGCATCACCCATGTATAGTTTGAAGCTGCTCATATCCGAGTAAACTGCAATCGGCATTGTGCCCTGAGTTATTTTCTGGCATTTCTGTACAACTCCTGCAAAATTGAGCCATTCGATTGCTGAGCCAAAAATGCCTGCATTACCGCCTTTTTGAACAACTTTATACTGGAATTTTTTATTATCCTTTGCAAGCTGGCCCGGTATGGAATTGTAACATGCCCTTATTTTTACACTCTCCGAATTGCTTGCATATTTTGCCATATCAGCAATGTAATTGTTCAGTATCTCATTTTGCATTTCTACAATATTAATAAGTTTGCCCGTATTGGCATATTCCCGGACTACCTTTGGCATGCCTCCTATAATAAGGTATAGTTTATATAATTCCAAAAGCTGGCTATGCAAGGCCTGCGGCATTTTAACATTATTTTCATAACAGTTTCGAATTTCTGCGCATATCCTGTCACGATTAATTGCCCACAAAAACTCCTCAAAGTCCATTGGGAAAAGCGCCAAGCTTTCTACTTTTCCTACGGGAAAAGAATGTTTTTCACGGTTAATGGCAACACCTAAAAGAGACCCGGCCGCGATAATATGATACTGCGGCGTTTGCTCACAGAAGTATTTTAGTGAAGTCAGTGCTCCTTGGCAGGTTTGTATTTCATCAAATACAAGTAATGTTTCACCGGGAAAAATTTCTCCATTATAGCTGCTTTCAAGGTATCGGATGATCCGTAGTGGAGCTATGTCTTCTTCAAAAAATGAAGCTACCCTTTGGTCAGTTTCCAGATTGACGTAAATTACATTTTTATAATATTTTTCCCCGAATTCTTTAATAATATACGTTTTTCCAGCTTGCCGCACACCATGAATGATAAGGGGCTGTTTGTCTGCTCTGCCTTTCCATTTTAGAAGAGCTTCCATTACTTTTCTTTTCATATCTATAACCATTCCCTTCAAGGCACCAAATGCGCAAAATAATGATGAAAAATATTTCTTTTATGACATATCACACACTTTAGATTTTGGCACTAATTATTTATTAAGTCAATATTAATATAAAATTATCATATTTTCCATACTTAAAGTTATGTTTGAGCTAAAGATAGTGTAGTTGCGTTGAGTAAAATAGCGTAAGTGGTTAATTCTGAAGGGTAAATAATGAGGATGCCAATTATCAAAAATAAACGCATTGGAAATCTATCTAAGAATAGAAAATGGGTATAACTATGGGTTAGAGTTTACTATTTTTTAAGTTAAGTGGGGTACTTTTCGACTGAAATATGGGGGAATTTTCAATTGTAAAAAACACAGGGAGAACTGAGCCACTGGCCATAGCCGATGTTTATACCTGTTTTTCACAATAAAAAAACAACCCGCTAATGAGTTGTTTTTTTATTAGAGTGCCCGGTTGAATAATAAATTATTCAACACGTTTAGTATATGACAATTAGTTAGCCTATGTCAACTATTTTATACAAAATTATTTATTATACTATTTATTAATATAAATTTTTAATATACTATATTTATATAAAACTAATACAATATAATAACATTGGTGGCGGCATGATGGAATTGGCATACATACCTGGTTGACAGTCAGGTGGGCTTTAGAGTGCCCGTGTGGGTTCAATCCCCACTGCCGCCACCCTCCGAGTGTTATTATAGTCAGGATATTTTATCTGTTATCAAGCCAAATATAGTTTTAAAAGAACCTGTAAATAATTTTATTAAACACCCATTCTATTTCAACTCTATTTTATCACCGGAATGACATAAGGACCCTCGCCAATCACGCTGATGGTTGCATCTTCCCCGAATCTTTCCAACCCGATTCTTATGCCTTCTTCTATACTCCTTACAAGCTTTAGCGTGCTGTGCGGTATCTTAAATGCACTTGCAAGAAGGCATCCGCTGTACAGGTAAATGTCAGCCTTCTTTATGGCCCTGACAAGCTCCTCGAATTCCCACTGATCTATTTTAAAGTAATCTTTATTTTTTATCTTTTGCATAAACTTGTCGACATCTTCTTCCTCCTGGACTATTTCGACAAATTCCCGGCTTCCTATCTCTTCGGTACACTCAGCTGCACACACAATCATACCGCCCTGTTTTACTGCAGGCATTGCCCCTACCATTCCTTTTACCGCCTGGTAAAGTGTCGCGTCCAACGGGAGGCCTCCGCCGCTTGTAATGACTATGTCGGCCTCTTTTTTTATCTCACAGATACTTGCTTCGAGGCAGAATTTGGCACCCTTATAGAAAGCCTGCTCCAAATCCCCGCAGAATACCCCAGTGACTTCCTTGTGTTTGTTTATGGTGACATTGACAATAAAATCAACCCCTGCCCTTTTAGCTATTTCAGTAGATTCTTCATGGAAAGGGTTTCCTTCAAGAACCCCAAAGGCCGCCTTTGGTGATTCAAGTATTTCAGGACCGTGGAAATGCTTAAACATATCCATGTAGCTGATTCCAGGACAAATGGCCTTTCTGCCGCCTGAAAAACCTGCCATAAAATGCGGCTCAATAAGGCCGGTAAGTATTTTGAAATCAGCTTCAACAAAGGTTTTATTTATAATAATTGGAGTGCCGCGGCCGGTTTTTCCGATATCAACACAGCTTTGGCGATCTCTTGCATTATGGTTTATTATTCTGTAAGTGGCTGCTATCCTCTCGCCTACGAGACCTTGCAGCTCTTTTCCAAGATTGGGCCTGTGCAGCCCGGTTGCAACCAGAATTGTAATTTCATCTTTATTGATGCCACAGCTCTCGATTTCTGCAAGAAGTGTCTCAAGTATCAGCTGCGTGGGAACGGCACGGGTGGAATCAGATATTACTATACAGATATTTTTTTTGCCCTTTATTTTTTCTGAAAGCGAAACGCTCCCGACAGGGTTTTTAAGTCCGTCAAGTATCGCGCTTTCTGGCTGGGCAACTGCTTTCATATGCATGCTTGAAATCACATGCAGCAAATTTCTGTCGGGAATTTCAACCTTTACTTTTTCGTTTCCGTAATCCAATTCTGCAAACATTTTTTTCTCCGGTATTTAATAAAATTAACAAAATTCTCTGTGAATATTAAAAAATAATAATAACAAAATTAAGTATAAAATACATTTTTTTTGCAAGTATTAAAATAAAAGGCAGTGAAATATTTTTTATGAAAACAGGTTAAAAAGCATTAAAAAGTAAGACTTCAAAAAAATCTTTCTATCCAAAAACGTAATCAGAACAGCACCCGTGTAACCAAAAATCTTCAAACAATTATGCTCGAAGATTTTTTATTATGTGCCACAACAATATGCCACAATATATTTTTTTGCTCAACTCGCCAAATCAGCTGGCAGTTCATCTGCAACACAGCTTTTGAAATTTCCGGGTGAATCTATACCGCAATATATTTTTTTGCTCAACTCGCCAATTCAATTATCAGTTCGTTATCCACACCGCTTTTTGAATTGTCCGGATTTATCTACAGTATGGCCCTGTACAGATCCTCGTGGGGTGCAGCAATAATCTCATAATCTACAAGAAATCCTTTTTCCTGAGGATACTGTATCCCGGCTTTTATTGATTCTGTAACATCAGACAGAGCACCGTTTATAACGCAGATGCTCTTGCCTCCGATTGCTCTTGCAATCCTTACCTCAACAATATCTATGTCGGTTGCTTTGACTGCAGCATCTGCTGCCCACACAATGGAAGGTGCGGTAAGTGTTTCAATTACACCTATTGACTGTGGCCGCCTTATCTCTGAGGTGCCGGTAAGCCCGGAAAAAATCTGCTGATAAACATTGGGAATCACAACGCAATCTATTATAAAGTCTTTGGATTCGCTTTCAATTACAGCTATGGAATTATTTACAGCACTAACCGTCCCGGCAAAAATTATATAATATTTCCCGGGACATATGGTCTTTGCATCAATGATCTTTACCTGCGAAGCTTTGACAATAATGTCAATTGCATTAATGCCTACAGCAATGCTCCTAAACTCAACAACTCCAATGGATCTTTCCACTGTACCTTCTCTTGTGTATTAAAGTAAATAAATTGAAATAATCTCGTATTATCTAGTTATTATTCAGCTTTTGGCTTTGCGATAACTGCTTTGTTTATTCTTGGGATCTGTCCGCTTCCTGATCTTACCATTCTGCCTGAAATAACTTTATCAACTTCAGAATGAGGCCTTGGAATAACATGGACGCTTACGATTTCGCCAATTCTTTTGCCTGCTGCAGCGCCGGCGTCAACTGCCGCTTTAACGGCACCCACGTCGCCTCTTACTGTCATGGTTACAAGGCCGCTTCCGGCGTATTCCTTTGAAATAAGCTTTACATTTGCTGCCTTTACCATTGCGTCTGCTGCTTCAATAGCTGCTACAAGTCCTTTAGTCTCAATCATTCCCATTGCTTCTTCCATCAGATATCTCCTTTCGGGTTTACAAACTCTTTAAAATAAAAATAATATTAATAAATAAAAACCATCAATAGCAAAACTCTGTCCACACGATTTGCCGGTAAATTTTGCCGGATCACTTTTTTGCCTGCACTTAACCCGGACATTTTACCTGTAAATTTTATCCGGCTTTGTTACTTGACGAAATTCATCCCGCCGTTTACAACAAGCCTTCTCTCTCTTACAAAGGTTCTTGGTGTTGTAACTCCCTCACCGGTAGCGCCGGCAATTGTCCAGGTTGTGCCGCCCTTGTATGCTTCAGCTGCAAGAGACTGGCTCGCCCCGTTTACAATTGTAAAAGTCGTATTAATCGCCTGGGCAAACTTCGTGATCCTTTCAATATTGTTTGAATGGATAATTGCAGAGTGCTTGAATCCATGCTCAACTCTTATTGCAACATTAGCGGCCTCTTCAAAGCTGTCAACTACGACTATTGGTAAAACAGGCATGAGCTGCTCGTGCTGTACCATCGGGTGGTTTTCAGGTGCGATAAATACTGCAAGCCTGATTGAAGGATCAACTATAATGCCTGCATCCTTTAAAATAACATCGCAGTTTTTACCCATATAGCTTTTGACTATTTCGCCATCTTTTACAACAATATCTACAACTCTTCTTGCCTGCTCTTCATTTAATACAACAGCATTGCTTCGGCTGAATGCTGAAAGCAGTCTGTCTATTACATTTTTTGTTGTTACGCAGACTTTTTCTTCATTACATAATATATTATTGTCAAAAGTAGCTCCAAATACTATATCCGCGGCTGCCTTGTCTATGTCTGCTGTGTCGTCTACTACTACGGGAGGGTTGCCCGGTCCTGCGCCCATCACTCTTTTACCGCTCTTCATTGCAAGCCTTACAACGCCCGGCCCACCGGTTACGCAGATAAGATCAATATCAGGGCTCTTGAAAACTGCTGCGGCATTCTCCATCTTTGACTGTGTGGCTGCAGTAATCAGGTTTGCGGGTCCGCCGGCTGATACAATTGCCTTGTGGACAATTTTAAATATCTCAAGAGTAACATTATGAGCGGCCGGATGCGGCATGTATACTACTGCGTTGCCTGCAGATATCATGGATATTGTATTATTAATTATTGTAGGTACAGGATTAGTCATCGGCGCAATGGCACCAATAACTCCAAAAGGAGCTCCTTCTATTGTCACAATTCCTTTTTCATTGGCATAACTGGTGATTTCCAGATATTCCGGACCGGCTGAAAACATTGCTGCAACTTCATTTTTAACTATTTTGTCTGCAACCCTGCCCATTTTGGTTTCTTCGACGCACATTTTTGCAAGTCTTTCCTTGTCAGCAAGCGCAGCCTTTCTTATGGCTTCAACAATTGTAAACCTTACGTTCCTTCCAAGGCTCACGTACTTTTTTTGTGCAATCTTTGCAGCTGCAATGGCGTCTTCAATTTTTTCAAACAACCCATTATTGCCGGAATCTGAAGAACCATAAGAAACCGGTGAGGTCTTTAAGGAAGATGACCCGGCACTGGCAAATAAATTATTTACCACCTCACGTACTATCTTTTCAACTTGATTATCATCTATCGCCACAACTTACCTCCATTTATATTTCTATATAAAATCTCATAAATACAAAATAACTACAAATCCGGGCCCCTAAAATTCAGGCTCAAAAAATGGCACTTATTTAATTTTATAAATTTTTTACTTTTACTTTGTATCTCAAAATACAGCTGAATCATTCTGCCGGCTGTCAATGCATTTATGCACTTGCTACAGCTCTACTGTGACTCTGGCTGTTATGCCGCCATCCTGACTGCCGTACCAGCTTGCTTTTTATGGCCCTGCCTTCTGTGGCACTCTTTGCCTCTGGCGCCATTATACCTGTGACATGTCCTGACAACCAAAGCTCTTAAGCTGCTACGAATAAGTTATCGAAATACCCCGTGCTACGGCTTCATCTTTTGCAAGAGGGCTAAGTATTACATCGTTGCTTACTTTAATGCCGCCAGCCGCAAATTCATCAAGGTTGGAAATAGTAATCACAGTTTTTTTTGTAAGACTGCTGCCCCCACTGGAATTACTGCCTGCTCCCGGTCCGCCAACTGTGCCCGGCCCGGCCTCAGTGGCAGAGGATTTTTTGCATTCCTGGCCCTTATCATTATTGCTGCAGGGCTGTCCGGTCGCCTTCGCGCAGATATTTTTTATAAGGTTGGCATCTCCTGCTTCACCAGTAAAGCTTCCGTCCGGTATAGATGGTGGAATCATGCTTTTATCAGCCATCTGTGATGACAGTGGCGATATGCATGATGCGTCAACTATTTCAACCATTGTACCGTTAATAATATCTGCCGCATTGCCGTCATCTGTGTCAACGTGAAGTTCAGTTTTAAAATCAGGCGCAACCCTTACCTGTACATTATTAAATGTCAGCCCCTTGGGTCCTCCAACTCTTACATCAACAACCTGATTGTCTTTTATTCCAAAATAATCTGCATCCACACTGCTTAGGTGCATGTGCCTGTTTGCTCTTATTGCTCCATCCTTTAATATCACAGCGCCTTTCGGTCCAACAAGGACACACGGCGACGAGCCTGCTATATCTCCAGAGGCTCTAACGGGCGCATCAATTCCAAGAACAATGCAGTCTGTCTTTGCAAGCTCAACCTGTGTTTTACTTCTTAACGGGCCAAGTATTCTTACATTTTGCAGTGCAGTTAGTTTTGGCCCCACTACAGTAAGGGTTTCCTTGCTTGCAAATCCGGGATTATAAAGGTTCCTTAAGACATTAAGTTCATAACCTTTGCCAAAAAGTATCTCCAGATCCT
This sequence comes from uncultured Actinomycetota bacterium, assembly GCA_964481885.1. Lineage (GTDB taxonomy): Bacteria > Actinomycetota > Humimicrobiia > Humimicrobiales > Humimicrobiaceae > Fen731. The sequence continues at coordinate 14,934 of CAYZUS010000039.1, forward strand.
CCTGGCACACGTGTATGTGCCTTACAGAAACACCACAAACTATTTTTCTGTCCCTGCGCGCTGAAACACTGCCTGCTCCTGACACAGAGCCAGCCATACCGACTGTGGTCCCTGTGCCTGGGGCAGAACTTTTATCTGAAGTGGCTGAATAAGACTTGTCCCCAAGCAGCTTTTCAAGCACATTTTTAACTACGTCCCTAATTAATTGCTCGGCATCCAATTTAATACCTCACTTATATTGGTAATTTGCTTACAGTTATAAAATGGAAATATTAAATTCCGGTTTATTTTTCCTGAGGTAAAATCATATCGAGCTCAGGATGCGGCCTTGGTATAACATGAACTGATACCAGCTCGCCGACTCTTTTTGCAGCTGCTGCACCTGCATCTACTGCTGCTTTAACTGCGCCAACATCACCCTTGACTATAACGGTAATAAAACCGCCGCCAATTCTTTCTTCGCCCATTAGAGTAACATTAGCTGCTTTTACCATTGCATCTGCTGCTTCGATTGCACCTACAAGTCCTCTGGTCTCAATCATTCCGATTGCTTCTCCTGACATTTTTCTTGTCCTTTCCCTACTTTTTTATCAATAACAAATTTGATTATAACGTTTATGCTAAGTCAAACATTATACCAAAAATTTTAATTTTATTGCTTATTATTTTTAATAATATTGTTTACCACTATGGTAATGATCTCTACAAGTTTCTCTTTGGAAATAGAGATATTATCATTTGAGGCATTTCCCTGCAAACCTGTACCGGAGCCGGTCGCGGAAAAGCCGGCACCTGCGATGCTTCTTTCGACTGCATTTTTAATGCTTGCGTCTACTCCCTCTGGCCCGGTTATAAATTTGTCGTTGACCCTGCATCCCGGATAATCCTCGCCCGGAAGGTTAAAATACTCCCTGACCTTAATTACCTTTTTTGCAGTGTTTTCATCAAGGACATTTACATTTCCCAGGGTTCTTGCAACAAAACTGATTTTTGCAAAGAGCTCAAGGCTTTCCATTCTGTAATAAGCCTGAAACACATCGTTTCCTGCAGAAAGAGCGCCATGATTTTCAAGCAGAAATACACTGTACTGCTTTAAAAACGGCCTTATATTTTCAGGTATTTCCATCGTTGACGGAGTTCCGAACTTTGTCAGCGGTATCGAACCCAGTCCTATTATAATCTCAGGCATCACGCATTCATCCAGTGGAACGCCGGCAATTGCAAACCCAGTAGCATATGGCGGATGAGCGTGTACAACTGAATTAACACCTTCTTTGTTCTTGTAGACATCAATATGCATTTTAATTTCTGATGAAGGCTCGAGCTCGCCGTCAAGCTTGTTTCCCTGCATGTCGACTTTTATAAGCTGATCACTTGTCAGATATCCCTTGCTCATACCGGTCGGCGTACAAAGCACCGTATTGGGGCCCGTTCTTATTGAGATGTTGCCGTCATTTGAAGCAACCCATCCGTTGGCGTGCACACGCTTGCATATATCTATTATGTCGTTTCTGTTCTGGCTTTCAGTCTTTTGCATTTTGTCATCCCTTTTATATTATATTTTTAAATTCTTATTATCAATTTGCAATTATTTAAATCCAATCAACTCGCCGCAGGCATCGCGGCCCCCTCGTTTTCGTCAGGACTTCCTCTTTTTGTCAAGGACCTCCCTTTTTTTAACACATACACATTGCCGGCTCAAACCACTTGAGCAGATCCCTGTCAGGATTTGCTATCACCCTGAAAGCCAAAAGAGAGCCAAGTGAGCTTAAAAAATCAGCTGCATTTTTTACTGCCTCTTCAACGGAGGCAAGTGTGCCGGTTATTATGTAGAAACTGTTGACACCGCAGCCTTTTCCAAGCCTGAAATCAACAATTTCGACTTCGGCGCTGTCAAGGCTTATGTCTGCAGCGCTTATTATATTTGCCATTTGCTGGCTTTCAACAATACCTATGGAAGCCTTAATGGCTGCCTTTGACCTTCCGCTTATCGCGTCAATGATCTCACTGTTTATGCCATTTATAACAAATGACGAAAACACGTGCCTGCCGCCAAGCCGGTCCGCAGTCTCAACGGCTTTTTCGACAGAGGATGTCTCGCCTTCAACAATAGTCAGATATTTGCCCGGGCACAATGTTGTTGCAAGCATAAGGCTTACCTGCGCCGATTTCAGCATCTCGTCGGTAACAAACATTCCTTTTGCTATGCTTTTAAATTCAACTGCCCCAATATTACTTTCCAAATCTGCTGTCCCTGTCCTTGCTTTAAAATCCTAATGCCTGATCCCTTCTTGGAAATCTCTGCTTACAAATCATTCTCAGAAATCCCTTCTTGGAAATCTCTGCTTACAAATCATTCTCAGAAATCCCTTCTTGGAA
>CAYZUS010000040.1:0-8734 GCA_964481885.1 uncultured Actinomycetota bacterium
GAAAGCCTTGTTTTTTCTATCTCCTCTTTTAGATCCCTAATATCTTTTATTGCTTCTTTTTCCTGCATCCAGTGAAGCTTCATGGTGCCGCTCTTTTCTTTAAGCTCTGAAAGATCATTTTTGAGCTTGTCCATTCTTTCCTTTGAAGCCTTGTCTTTTTCCTTCATTAGAGCCTGCTCTTCTATTTCAAGCTGCTTTATTTTTCTTTCAAGTTCGTCTATTTCTGTCGGCAGGCTGTCTATCTCTATTCTTAACCTGGAAGCCGCCTCGTCTATCAAGTCGATTGCTTTATCTGGAAGAAATCTGTCGGAAATGTATCTGTCTGATAATACTGCCGCGGCAACTATCCCGGAATCTTTGATTCTTACGCCGTGGTGCACTTCATATCTCTCTTTAAGCCCGCGCAGTATTGCTATTGTATCTTCGACGGATGGTTCTTTTACCAGAACCGGCTGAAACCTTCTCTCAAGCGCCGCATCCTTTTCGATATATTTCCGGTATTCATCAAGAGTTGTGGCCCCGATTGCGTGCAGTTCGCCTCTTGCAAGCATGGGTTTTAAAATGTTGGCTGCATCAATTGCTCCCTCTGCGGCGCCTGCGCCGACAATGGTATGCAGTTCATCAAGAAAGGCTATGATTCTGCCCTGGGATTTGGTGATTTCTTTTAAAACAGCTTTCAGTCTGTCTTCGAATTCTCCCCTGTATTTTGCGCCTGCAACCATGGCGCCGATATCTATTGAGATAACCTTCCTGCCTTTGAGCCCCTCTGGAACATCGCCTGAAACTATCCGCTGCGCCAGTCCCTCGACTATCGCAGTCTTGCCTACACCCGGCTCCCCTATTAGTACCGGGTTATTTTTTGTCCTTCGAGACAATACCTGTATAACTCTTCTTATTTCGTCATCGCGACCTATTACAGGGTCAAGCCTCTGCTTTTTAGCGAGGTCCGTTATGTCCTTGCCATAACGCTGCAATGCCTGGTACTTGTCCTCAGGATTGGCGTCAGTTACCCTCTGGGTACCCCTGATTTCCACAAGGGTGCGATAAATCCTGTCTTTTATAACTCCCCTGTTCCTTAAAAGCTCTACAACTTTGCCGCGGCCCTCTGATAGTGCAATCAGCAGATGCTCCGTGCTTACGAATTCATCCTTTAGGCGCTGAGCTTCCTTGAGAGAATTATCCAGAACAATGTTAAGTCCTGCTCCTATGTATATCTGGATATTCTGTCCTGAAACTTTTGGATATTTTTTAATGACATCTGCCAGGTCGTCTTTCAACAGGTCCGGGCTCACTTCAAGTTTTTCCAGGATTGCGGGGATCAGCCCTTCGCTCTGTTCAAGCAAAGCATACATTAAATGAAAATCCTCAATGCTCTGATGGCCGTATTCCGAGGCAATGCCTTGCGCCTTTGTTAAGGCTTCCTGGGCCTTTATTGTAAATTTTTCAAAATTCATATATAAATCACCAACTTTTAAAAAGTAATATCACCACCCAATAGCTATACTGTTCCAGGGACTATAGAAGTATCCCTGAAACATAATGAAAAGCCGACCTAAACAGTAATGCTTTCCCTTGGATTTTCAGTGTAAATCTCTGCAAAACCAGACAGAAATTTCTTCTGCTCATCAGTCAGGTCAGCAGGTATGACAACTTTTATCTTGATATAGAGGTCCCCATTTTCAGTACTCCTGACTTTCGGCATTCCTTTTCCTTTGAGTCTTAAGGTTTTACCGGTTTGTGTGTTCGGGGGAAGAGTCATTGAAACATATCCATCAAAGGTGGGTATGTCTATTTTTGCTCCAAAAATCGCCTCCGTAAGAGTTACCGGGACCTCACAGTAAAGATCATGTTCTTTAACGGTAAAATAATGGTGTGGAAGTATATGAATGGCAAGATAAAGATCGCCGTTTTCGCTGCCTCTTGATCCCTTGCCGCCTTCGCCTCTTACCCTGACCTTGCCTGTATCTTTTATGCCCTTTGGTACCTTAACATTTACAGTTCGCATTTTGCCATCTTTCTGAAGGCTCATCTCTCTTATGGTGCCCATATAGGCCTCTCTAAGCGTAATATTGAGGTCATACTGGTAATCCTGCCCTTTTTGCGCTGCACTTGCTCTCCAGAAATTCTTTTTCTGTTGCTGGCTGCCAGCCTGGTTTTGGGCGCCGCTTCTTGCTCCGGCACTTGCGCCCTGGGCTCCCTGGGCATTGCTGAAAGCGGAGGAATACCTCTCGTCGCCTCCCCTGCCAAAAAACATTTCAAAAAAATCCGAAAAAGCTCCGCCGGATTCACCAAAATCAAAACTGCTTCCACTGAAATCATATTGATGCGATTGGCCGCTCCCCGGTCCACGCCCCTGCTGCTGCCATCCGGGCTGCGCACCGGCTCTTGAAAACTGCTTCCAGTTTGCACCCAGCTGGTCGTACTTGGATCTCTTCTCCGGATCCTTTAACACTTCGTATGCTTCACCGATAGATTTAAATTTCTCCTCGGCTTCCTTATTGCCCGGATTTGCATCCGGGTGAAACTGGCGTGCCAATTTTCTGTATGATTTTTTTATATCATCCTGCGTTGCAGACTTTGAAACACCCAGGAGCTTGTAATAATCCTTGTAATCCATTCAATTCACCTGCTTGTTTAAAAACAATAAAATAATAATTTTTAATTTTAGTTTTAACTTCTCCAATTTGTATTAACCAGGCCCATAAAATCCATGGCTTTGCCTAATTTTGCCCCTGGCTCGCAAAACAAATATTCTTAAAAAGTGCTATTCTGCATAGCTGGATTCTGTAAAATAATGCTATGTTCGCAGTGATAAACTTTTAATCCATAAACAAATCATTAATCAGAGCTGCCCATAACCTTTTTAGGAGGCCATGGGCAGTTTCAGCATTATTTCAATACTTCAGTAAATTTACAGTTTGTATTTACCATAAATTCCATATTTTCTTTTTGTATCCTGATGCTTCCCCAGGTCTGTTTTCTCCCTGAGACTTTGCGCTTTGCAAACCATTTCGGATACCTTTTATTCATTTACTTACTATTTTTAAAGCTAAGTATTGCCTGTAATAAAACATGTTATTTTTCATCTTTTGCTTCGAATTCAGCATCAATTACATCATCGTGATTGCCGCCACCGCCAGCCTGTGAGCCGTCTGCCCCTGCATCCTGTGGTCCCTGCTGCTGTCCGGACCCTCCAGGTCCTCCTGCATCATTTCCTGCTCCACCGCTGCCGCCAGCCTGGGTTCCGGCCTGCGCATACATTTTCTGTGAAAGATCATCCTGCAGCTTCTGCAGTTCATCTATTTCCTTGTTGATGGCATCCGGGTTATCGGATTCCAGAGCTTTCCTGAGTGACTTTATCTGATCCTCTATCTTTGTCTTTAAATCAACCGGAGCTTTTTCGCCTACATCTTTTAGGAACTTCTCTGCACTGTAAACTAGGCTGTCCCCTTTATTTCTTGATTCTGCAAGAGCCCTCTTTTTCTTGTCATCATCAGCATGGGTTTTGGCCTCATTTACCATTCTTTCAATCTCAGCATCTGAAAGATGTGAAGTTGCCGTAATTGTTATCTTCTGTTCTTTGGCTGTTGCCATATCTTTTGCGCTTACATTTACGATCCCATTGGCATCTATATCAAAAGCAACTTCGATCTGTGGTATTCCTCTTGGAGAAGGCGGAATGCCGTCCAGCCTGAACCTGCCGATCGTCTTGTTGTCCCCAGCCATATCTCTCTCCCCCTGAAGCACATGTATATCAACACTGGTCTGGTTATCTGCTGCAGTTGTAAATACCTCGCTCTTCTTGGTAGGTATTGTTGTATTCTTGTCAATGAGCCTTGTCATTACGCCGCCAAGAGTCTCAATGCCCAGAGACAAAGGTGTGACGTCAAGCAGTACTATGTCTTTTACGTCTCCCATTAGCACTCCGGCCTGGATTGCTGCGCCTACTGCCACAACTTCATCCGGGTTAACGCTCTTATTCGGTTCTTTTCCTGTGATGTTTTTCACAAGTTCCTGTATAACAGGCATTCTTGTTGCGCCGCCGACAAGTATTACTTCGTCAAGCTCGCTTAACTTAAACCCTGAATCCTTCAATGCCTTTTCCATGGGTCCCTTACACCTGTCAGTTAAATCAGATGTTATCTGCTCGAATTTTGCACGAGTCAGCTTGGTGTCCAAATGTTTCGGTCCATTGGCATCTGCAGTTACGAAAGGAAGGTTAATATTTGTTTCCATAACACTTGATAATTCCACCTTTGCCTTTTCAGATGCTTCAATTAGTCTTTGCAAGGCCTGCTTGTCCATACGAAGGTCAATGCCCTGTTCCCTCTTGAATTCATCAGCTATAAAATTCATTATCCTGTTATCATAATCGTCGCCGCCGAGGTGCATGTCACCGTGGCTGGCCCTGACTTCAAATACGCCGTCTCCGACTTCCAGAACCGATACATCAAAAGTACCGCCGCCGAGGTCAAATACAAGTATTTTTTCATCTTTCTTCTTGTCCAGCCCGTATGCAAGAGCTGCTGCTGTCGGCTCATTTATAATACGAAGCACATTAAGTCCTGCCACCTTACCGGCATTTTTTGTTGCCTGTCTTTGTGCATCATTAAAATATGCGGGTACAGTTATTACTGCATCTGTTACCTGTGTTCCAAGATATGACTCTGCGTCGGCTTTCAGCTTCTGAAGTATCATTGCCGAAACTTCTTCAGGAGTGTAATTCCTGTCATACATCTTTACTTCAGCAAGGGTGTTTGCACCCTCAAGTACCTGATAAGCAACTATTTTTCTCTCGCTTTCAACTTCAGTGTATTTCCTTCCAATAAACCTTTTAATCGAGTAAATAGTATTTTCCGGGTTTAATGCTGCCTGCCTTTTTGCAATCTGGCCCACGAGCCTTTCGCCCTTTTTGGTTAATGCCACTACTGACGGGGTGGTCCTTCCACCCTCGGTATTGGTTATGACGACCGGTTTGCCACCTTCCATAACTGCTATACATGAGTTTGTAGTTCCAAGGTCAATTCCTACTGCTTTTGCCATTTAAATCTATCCTTTCTTAATTTATAATCTTTTTAATCTCAAATCATTTTGGACCATACTCTGTCCTGTTTTACTTTTTAAATTCATTCTTCTTTTATTTGTCCTATTTTTATTTTATTTATTCATCCTCCTGTTTTAATGTACGGCATTCCTTTTTTCCATTCCTGCTGTGCCGCCATTTCATTTATTCTGCACTTCCAGCTATTCTGCCCTGCAAATGCCGCATAAGAAACTCGACATTAAAATAATCTCAATACTAGTCTTCCTGCTAGTCTTCCATCCTCATCAGGTAATTCTTGAAGCTGTTTACAACGTCTTCAGGACACCGGGTGAGCACAACATTGTCCCTTCTTTTTATCAGGACTATTATGGATCTCAGATTCATACCCTGGTCATACATCATTTCACGGACATACTCGAGCCAGCTTATGTCTTCCTTCGAGTAGTATCTCTTCCTTCCCCTTCTCACCGGGACCACAAGGCTGAATCTTTCATAATAATATAAAGTCCTGCTGTTCACTCCAAGAAACTCTGCAACCAGCTCAATAGGATAACTTTTATCCTGTTCGCTAAACAATAAAATCACCAGCCCTTAAAAAACGCAAAGCTTTAAAAAAAGCTTTTAACTGAGTAGGATTGTAGTTTATAATAAAATCGATGTCAAGTAATTTTATAAACTATTTTTAAATTATATTACTATTTGTTTTTCACTTAAAGTGAAACAGCGTTTTACTTCTATACATTTTGCCTTTGATAAATTTAGTTGCCTTTTCCAGTTTTCTGACAGCATCTTTTATTTATGCAAAAAAGAGGAGTTTACTTTCATAAAATAAAAAGCTCCTTACTGTCGGTTTAATAAAGCCATAAATAAAGCTATAATTAATAGATGGTAAATGAGTTTGAAATCTTAAGAGATGTCACCGGCAAACTGTCGGCTAATAATATTGCCTACATGCTGAGCGGTTCGACAGCAATGAATTACTATGTGCAGCCAAGGATGACAAGAGATATTGACATAGTTGTGGAAATAAACGAGCCTGAAAAATTTTTTGATTTATTTAAAGAAGATTACTATGTAAGCCTTGATTCGATCAGGTCAGCAGTAAAAGAAGAACTTTCCTTCAATATTATTCACAATGATGAACTTGTAAAAGTAGATTTTTTTGTACGAAAAAATTCTGAGTATAGAAAAAAAGAATTCGAGAGAAGGATCGCAGTAAAATTTGAGGATTATAAAATCTTTATTGTAAGCATTGAGGATCTTATCCTTTCCAAGGTGATATGGGCCCAGGACAGTGGTTCTGAAATGCAAAACAGGGATATAGAAATGCTGCTTAAAGAAAAAGTGGATTCAGATTATATATTTAACTGGGCTGATAAATTAAATGTCACAAATTATTTAAAGAGGTTTGAGGGTGGAAAGCAGAAATAAAAACACAGAGGATGTTGCCTCTCATTATGCTGCTGATGACTTTTTTAGTGGATTATTTAAAAATAAAACCGGTGAAGAAAAAATAAAGATGGGATCTTCCATGTTTGAATTTGCTGTAAAATTTGCAGTTGCATCAATTATGGAAAAACACAAAGACAGGGTTTTAAGCTCCTGCGAGTTAAAAAAAGAATTATTCTTAAGGCTTTATGGTAATGATTTCAGCGAAACACAAAAGACCGATATATTAAATTCATTAAAGTAACCCATAGCTTAAGTGGGCCCATATTTCTACAACCACCAGATTTAACTAGTCGGGGCCGAAGAACTTCCCTTTAAGTCAGCGATTAAACCATAAGAAATTATACTGAGTATTTTCAGAAATACTTTTACCTCAATAATTATGACGGGAATCATATTTATTTGTTATCCAGATGTGCCGAGCCTGGCAAAGTCATCTTTCAAATTCCGGTAAAGCGACCTGTATATCTCATATGCTTTTTTATATACTTCTGCATTGGCAGCAACAGGGTTTACTTCTTCTACTTCCTTTATGACCCTGTCTGTTGCATCCTGAATGGTTTTATATATTCCGCATCCAACTCCTGCAAGGAGCGCGCCGCCATACGACGGGCCCTCCTCAACATTCAGTGTCGCGATTTTTACATTAAATATGTCAGCTATGATCTGCTTCCATATTTTGCTTTTTGCGCCGCCGCCGAAAAGTATTACCTTGTCTGTCTTTACCCCGACCTCATTCATCAGTGACAGGCAGTCATACTGGCTGTATGCGACCCCTTCCAGTATTGCCCTGACAAAATGGTCCTGCCCGTGCAGATAGGAAAGGCCAAAAAATACTCCCCTTGCATATGGGTCCGCATGAGGTGTGCGCTCGCCGGAAAGATAAGGCAGGAAGGTAAGGCCCTCAGAGCCGCATTTTACATTCTGTGCCTGAAGATCCAGGAGCTTATAGCTTTTTGTGTCAGGATATTTTTCTTTAATCCGGCTGCTGGGACCAAAATTGTCATCATACCATTTAAGCGAACCTGCAGCTGAAAGTGTCACTCCCATCATGTGCCATTTGCCAGGCACAGCGTGGCAGAATGAATGAAGCCTGCCCTGGGTGTCATAAACCGGATTATCGCTGTATGAAAAGACCACGCCGCTTGTGCCGATATAATCAGAGATGAGCCCGGGTTTTACGATACCTGAGCCCACGGCCCCGCCAGCCTGGTCCCCTGCTCCACCGACAATAGGAGTACCCTCTTTAAGGCCCGTGATTTTTGCTGCCTGAGCGCTTACTTTTGCTGAGACTTCACAGGATTCATATAAGTCCGGGAGAAGGCTGCGGTCTATTTTTAAACCTGCAAGGATATCACCGGACCATTGTCTTTTTGCAATGTCCATAAGTATTGTACCGGAACCGTCAGAGACTTCAGTCGCATAAGTGCCTGACAGCATAAACCTTATATAGTCCTTTGGCAGCAATATCTTAAATACCTTTTTATATGTTTCGGGCTCATTTTCCCTGAGCCACAGTATCTTCGGAGCGGTAAAACCGGTCAGCGCCTTATTATATGAAAGCTTTATAAACCCCTCATAGCCAAAGATATCGTAAATCTCATCACACTGCTTTTGTGTCCTCTGGTCGCACCACAGAAGCGCAGGTCGAAGAACATTTCCGTCTTTGTCCAGAAAAACGCTGCCGTGCATCTGGCCGGAAGGACCCACTGCTGCAATATCCTCGGGCTTGACTTTGGATTTTTCAATGACCTTTTTAATGACTTCAACTGATGCTCTCCACCAGTCTTCGGGTTTTTGTTCCGCCCAACCGGGCTTTAAGGTAATAAGCGGATACTCGCTTGTTGCGGAGGCAATAAGTTTTCCATCCTCATCGATAATAATAGCCCTTGTGGAACTTGTGCCGATATCCATACCCAAAAGATAAGCCATTGGATTCTCCTTCGTCAATGAATTTTAATGTTTGCATTTGCCAAAATATAATTTGCCAAAATATATTTACAAGAAACTCTGTGTAAGATTGCCAATTTAATTTTCACATAAAGAGTAATTATACTTATAAATACAGTTTTTCTTAATAGAAAATTTATTTTTCTGATAAACAACCGTGCCGGAGCTAAAAAAAATAAAGCCATTGCTTTAAAAGTAATGGCTTTATTTCGATAGTTTAATCCAGTGCTTATCTTTACATGTTAATACCAATTTCTTTTTTAAATATTTCTTTGGATGCTTCTTTATTAA
>CAYZUS010000040.1:8834-17195 GCA_964481885.1 uncultured Actinomycetota bacterium
TGCTTCTTTATTAATAATGTTTTTCCCGGATAATATTTTTAAATAATATTTACTGTGCCACGCAAAATGAAACATGGCAATCACACCCATTACAATCCCAAACTCTACATGGAGCCATAAATAAACTTTGTACCAGGCAATGGATATATTTAGATCCAAAAGTACTGCCAGCAAAACACCGAGAATGCCTGAGACAAGAAAACTTGAAAGAAGCAGGACGTTCCATAATTTTCTATGGTTTTGCAGCTTCATTCTTTTAAATTTTGCCAGAGCCCATGTAAGGCTGTACAAACCAATCATTATCAAACCAATCAATATAGTATGGTAGCTGTTTAACATTTTTACTTCCTTTCCTGTGACTTTTATGCTTCCCCAAGATCACACAAGCCATTATTATTTAAATCCGTGTATTCGTTGCATTGTCCCGGATAGCTGCAGCTCCTGCCGCGAAGGCAAGTTCCTGCAAGATCATTTTCTGTGCTTTCAGTAATATTATCTGTCGATTCCAAACTACCGGTATTCTCAACAGTTTGGGCCACACTTTCTTGTGTAATATTAGTTGCAGAACTTGCACTGCTATTGTCTGCTTTGCACCCTGTAGTCAAAAACACAAACAGAACAATAATAATTAATAAACTAAAAACTGCCGGTTTTTTAAATCTCTCTGACATAAATCCTACTTTCTTTATCTTTATAAATAAATTCATTCTGCATCTGTAATGCACTTTAATCTAATCCTGAAAATTATTATATCTTATAAATATGAAGAAAATATGTAGAGCGCACTCTTTAAAATATTTTTTTATGCCCCATGCAAAGATGTGGCCAATTAAGTTATAATTGTAAAAAACTTTAGAATTTTAAAGTGGTGATTACAAATAAAACAGCTCCTGACACTTTCGAAATATTTTAAAAAGCATATGCTGCCAATAATTGGCAGTGTTCTTCACATAATTGCCACAAATGCTGCTGCGCTTGCGCTGCCCTGGATATTAAAACTGGTCATTGACAGCATCAAGGATTATCCCCAGTCAAAGCCTCAGCTCATATTATATGCGGCATTGATAGTCGGGGTGGCTGCTGTTGAAGGTATATTTCGGTTTTATATGAGACGGCTATTGATAGGGGTATCCCGCAAGATGGAGTACAGCATAAGGGCAGATTTTTTTATTCACCTTCAGCGGCTGGATTCGTCATTTTTTGAAAATAATCGCACCGGGAGCATTATGGCTCTTATTTCAAATGATCTGGATGCTGTCAGGAACTTTCTGGGGCCCGGATTGTTAAATCTTTTTAGTACTGTCTTTGCTTTTGCATCAACCCTGACTGTAATGTTTTTTATAAGTGTCAAGCTTACCTTATATTCACTGATAGCCATCCCATTGCTACCCATTATTGTAAGCAGGCTCAGCGGAATGCTTCACAGCAGGTTTAAACTCTCCCAGGAGCATTATGCCCTGCTGTCGGCACGAACACAGGAAAGTATTTCAGGAATCAAAGTGGTCAAGTCTTTTACCCAGGAAAATAATGAAATCAGTACTTTTGCCGAATTAAACAGAGAATATATAAATAAAAACATGGCGCTTGCCAGGGTAAGGAGCCTTTTCTGGCCCCTTATGATACTGGTGGGCGGGATAGGCTCACTGGTTGTGCTGATTATCGGTGGTTACCAGGTGATAAACGGCCATCTTACAATTGGCCAGTTTGTCCAGTTCAGCGCTTATATCATAGCTTTGGCATGGCCCCTTATGTCCCTTGGCTGGGTCATAAACCTTATCCAGAGGGGTGAGGTATCCATGGGGAGGCTAAATAAGGTTTTTAAGATGGCTCCTGTCATAAAAGAATCCGATAATCCTTCCGGCATGGATAAATTAAGTGGAAATATAGTTTTTAGAGACGTCTGTTTTAAATACCCTAAGCTAAAAAGCTATGAACTTTACGAAGATGAGCCTGCCGGTAAAAAAGAAAAGAGCTACACCACTAATAATAAAAAAAATAAAACCACAAATACGTCTCCAATCAGTAGTATTTTTGTTGGGGATAAAAGTACTACAAATATTAGCAATAATCTTGGGGAATCTGGCAATAATTCAAGTGAAAACATGTCTGATAATACTGATTTTATCAGTACTGGCTGCTCGTCCCAAAGCAATTACACTGATGCAGACATTTGCAATTGGACCGTCAAAAAAATCAGTTTTGAAATAAAGTCCGGAACCCAGACAGGTATTGCCGGATTTACAGGGTCAGGCAAATCTACAATAGCAAATTTAATGCCCCGCCTATATGACATCCAGGAAGGCTCGATAATGTTTGACGGAGTCGACATAAGGGAAATACCTTTAAAGACTTTAAGGGCAGGCATCGCATATGTCACCCAGGATCCTTTTATTTTTTCAAGCACTATCAGGGAAAACATATTATTTGGCAAAGAAGAAAATACTGCCGGGCTTTCTGAAGAGGAGCTGGACAAAAAAATCATTGAAGCTTCAAAAATCGCCCACCTTCATGAAGACATTGTGACTTTTCCGGATAAATACGACACAGTTGTGGGCGAAAGAGGAATCACTCTTTCCGGAGGACAGAAGCAAAGGCTTGCAATTGCAAGGGCTTTATTTTATGAACCTGAAATACTGATAATGGATGATTCATTTTCAAATATAGATACAAATACTGAAGAAATGATACTTAAAGACTTAAAAATCAGGACAAAAAATCTTACGACCATTATTATTTCCCACAGGATCTCAACCATAAAAGATTCTGACTTTATCCTTATTATGGATGAGGGAGAAATTGCGGAAAGAGGAAATCACAGCCAGCTTTTAAAAAAGTGCGGTATTTACCAGAAACTTTACAAGCGCCAGCAATTGGCCGAAGAGCTTGATGAGGAGTTATGATGCAGGAAGACAAGCAAAAAAATCTTTTTGAAAAGGATATAGAAGAAAAACAGCTCGACAGGCGAGTTGTTTTAAAACTTTTGAGGTACGTCAAGCCGTATAAATATCTTATGGCGCTTACAGTTTTTATGCTTCTTGTTACCGCCGGGCTTGAAATCCTTGGGCCCTATCTTATAAAAATTGCAATTGACAGAAATTTTACACCTCAGAAATCGGAAGGTTTCGGCTATATTGCCATACTTTTTGGCGCAGTCCTTGTGGGCCAGTTTGTGTTCAGGTTTATACAGCAATACCTGACTGAGTATCTTGGCCAGAAAATAATGTATGACATGCGGATGGATATATTTAAGCATATCCAGAAAATGGAGATGTCCTTTTTTGACAAAAATCCGGTTGGAAGGGTCCTGACCAGGGTTACAACTGACGTGCAGGCCTTAAATGAAATGCTCTCTTCAGGAATTGTCACTTTCTTTGGGGATATCTTCATGATAGCAGGCGTTGTTATTGTCATGATAAATCTTGATTGGAAGCTGTCGCTTGTAACTTTTTCTGTGCTGATACTGCTTGTAATTGCGACTTTTGTTTTCCGTAAAAAGGTGAGGATATCTTTTAAGATAATAAGGGCAAAGGTGTCCAATATGAGCTCATATATTCATGAGGCGATAACCGGCATTAATACCGTCAAGCTTTTTACCAGAGAGGCCAAAAATGCCGAAGAATTTGATGGTATAAATAAAAGTTATATGCTGGAATATCTTAAAACTATTTTTTACTATTCCGTGTTTTTCCCAGTTGTTGGATTTATCAGCGCGCTTGCTGTTGCGCTTATCGTATGGTATGGCGGCGGGCTGGCCATAAAAAGCGCTCTGACCCTGGGAACCCTTGTTGCCTTCATACAGTATATAGAAAAATTCTTCCACCCGATAAGCGACCTTGCAGAAAAATTCGGCATCCTGCAGGAGGCCGTTGCAGCATCTGAGCGGATTTTTATCCTGCTTGATGAAACCCCGACTATAGTATCGCCCCGGCAGCCGGTGAAAATAGAGCACGTTAAAGGTGATATCAGGTTTGAAAATGTCTGGTTTGCTTATGAGAAGGATAATTTCATTTTAAAGGATATCTCCTTTAGTCTTGAGAGCGGCAAAAGCATAGCAATTGTGGGCGCAACAGGCTCAGGCAAGACTTCAATAATAAATATTTTAAGCAGGTTTTATGATATCCAGAGAGGCAGCATATACCTGGATGAGACAAATATAAAGCAATATGGCCTGACTGATTTAAGAAAACATATCGGCATTGTCATGCAGGATGTTTTCTTATTTACAGGCACGATCCTTGATAACATAAGACTGGGTGACAAAAGCATCAGCCTTGAGCAGGTTACCCAGGCAGCAAAATATGTTAATGCGCATAAATTTATAGAAAAACTGCCGGAGGGGTATTATACAGACGTCAAAGAGCGGGGGCAGATATTATCTGTGGGACAGAAACAGCTTATTGCTTTTGCGAGAGCGCTTGTCTTTAACCCGGAAATATTGCTGGTAATGGACGAGGCGACTTCAAGCATTGACTCGGAAATTGAGGCACTGATACAGGACGCGCTTTCAAAAATAATGAAAAACCGTACAACTATCGTAATAGCACACAGGCTCTCAACAATTAAAAATGCAGATACTATTATAGTGCTTACACACGGCCATATTGTAGAGAAAGGCACCCATAAGGAGCTTCTTAAACTAAAAGGTGTTTACTACAAACTTTACAGATATCAATATCAGTTGCAGGTATAAACCCTTTTTGCTGCCCTCCAGGCCTAATACAGACAAGCCTGAGAATACTGTGCTCCCCGTGTTTTTACAATACTTGTGCTCCCCGTGTTTTTACAATACTTGTGCTCCCCGTGTTTTTACAATACTTGTGCTCTCTGTGTTTTTAGAATACTTGTGCTCTCTGTGTTATGGCTATTCTATCCCTGCTGAATTGATTCGCCAGGATAATCGGCTATTTAAAAAAAATAAAATCCAGAATTTTCTGAAAGGTTTTCCATACCGACGGAACTGCTGCATGCGGCACAATCAGGATTTTTCTTTATGTCGATTTTTTCAAAACTGCTGTCCAGGGCGTCAAACATTAAAAGCTTTCCGGTTAAAATCTCCCCTGCACCAAGAATATATTTTATAATCTCATTTGCCTGAATAATACCCATCAGGCCGGCAATCGTTCCGACAATACCTGACTGTTCAGGCGACAGCATGGCTTCTGCCTTCGGGGGTTCAGGTAAAAGGCACCGATAACAAGCAGATATGCACGGTAATATGGTCATGGCCTGGCCAAAAAATTGAGAAACCGCTGCATGGACAAACGGCCTGCCTGCAATAATACAGGCATCGTTTACAAGGTAGCGCGAGGGGAAATTATCTGTGCAGTCTGCAATTATGTCATATCCGGAAATCAGTTCCACAGCATTTTCAGGCGTAAGTTTCATGCTGTAATCAGTGACCCTGACATCACTGTTTACCTGGTTTATCCTGTCTTTTGCAGATTCTGTTTTAGGGTGATTCAGGTACTTTTCCGAATGGATCACCTGCCTGTGAAGATTGCTTAGCCCTACTTTGTCAAAATCAAGAATCCCCAAATTTCCAATCCCTGCAGCAGCAAGATAAATAGAACACGAGGAGCCCAGGCCCCCAAGCCCAATAACAAGAACTCGGGCAGCCGACAGTTTTTTCTGGCCATCCTGTCCTATTTCCGGCAGAATAATCTGCCTTGCATACCTTTCGGTTTGTTCTTTGCTAAGGTCCATTAAATTAGCTACGGCTCCATTCTTTCAATATCTTTATGCTCAGTCCCGGCAAACATACTGTTATCTTAAAAATATTTTACAATGGCAGAAATAATAATAAAATACCTATGCAAAATACCTGTCTAAAACCTGCCCTTCCTGCATCATCCGGATAATTTTACAGTTTCCTCTAAAAACCAGCCCAGATATTTTTTTATACTGCCTGCCAGATAAAAAGGGAGATTTAAAAGATAAAATTTTTTTCCTTTAACAGTTTGAACTTCATCGACTTTAAGCCCGCCAGAATAAATCCTGACTGCATAATTATGCGAAGCCAAATCAATAAATTCGTGAAGCGATCTTAGTCTGCCGGCTTTCCCCGATTTTATTTCTACAGGAATAATATATTTTTCATAAGGTACAATGAAATCAACCTGGGCATTTGATTGCTTTTTCTCTTTCACCCAAAAAGAAACTTTATCTGCGATAGAATTATTTATAGCAATAAGTTCCTGTCCAACTATGTGCTCAGCAATTCTACCTTCGTAAGCACTATTTAAATCACCCGTACCGAAAAGCTCTTTCTGAAGTCCAGCGAAATAATTTACAAGCCCGGTATCAACAATGTGAAGCCTGGGAGATTTTTTTAAATCTGTCATAACAGGAAGTTCTGTCTGGGTCGAGGGATATATTAAATATATCAGCATTGCTTTCTCCAGAGTCCTTAGCGCTTCTGAAATTTCTCTTGATTTGTAATTGGACCTGCCGAATGCTTCAAACTTGATTCTTTGTGCCGCATTATGAAAACAATTTTCTATTGCAAACCGGATTACCCTTGCAAGAGTGTCACTTCTTGCATATTTTTCCACATCGTCAATATATGACCTGAGCAGGCTCTCATAAACCAAATTTAGCTCAATTATATTTGGATTATTATAATAAGCGCTTACTATTTCAGGCATACCTCCTATTAAGGTGTATTTGTAAAAACATTTAAGCATTTTCTCGTGGGCAAAATCCGGAAATGGAATCTTGTAGAGCACTTCTGTTAAAGTATTATCACCTGATGCATTTACAAATTCATTAAATGTCAAAGGTTTCATAAAAAGATATTCAACGCGCCCAACAGGGAAGTTTACTTGTTTCCCCAGCAGGGGTTCCAAAAGTGAACCAGCTGCAATCACATATAAATTCTTGAAAGACTCATAAAAATATCGGAGCATGGAAATCGCATTTGTGGAGTTTTGAATTTCATCAATAAAAATCAGCGTTCTTCCACTTATTGTTTTTTTATTCTTTTCAAAATATATCGCCTGAACCAATTCGTCTATGGAATAATTTTTTTCAAACAATCTGAGGTCCGAATTAGTGTCAAGGTTTAAATAAATATACTGGTCAAACTGCTTTGAAAAAATCTCTACGGCCGTAGTTTTACCAACCTGCCTTGCACCACGCAATATCAATGGTTTCCTGCTAGTTCTTTGGGCCCATTTTTCCATTTCTTCTACTATGGTACGATTAAACACGGCATCACCCTGGAAATAAAAACTGTCTTATGCTTTTGTTATAAAGTAAGGTATATTTTAAAACTATTTTGTTATATAGTAAGGGTAATTATATGTATTTTTTGTATTAAAGTAAAGCTTATTTTTATTTGCCAGAAAATCCCGTTTTAAGCCGGGTTTACATTAAGCTTTTTAGGCATCAGTATCAACTGCAGGCATAAAGTTATGGCACCATTCTTTCAATATCTTTATATGCTTTATTAAGCTTGTCAAAATGAATGTCGTAAGAATATATTTCTGATGAACCACTGGCCTTAATGTATGCATAGTTATATGAATCAATAAAGTCAATATTCAGCTCTCTGTAAGTTTTAACGGCAGATTGCAGTAGTTTTCTTTCACTTATTTTTATATTTGGGGTATTTAAAATAAATTCAATATTGTCGCAGACTTCAGGTTTTTCCCAATCATAATATTTTTCGAGTACCCAGACTATTTCTGCTATCACCATTGTATTTGTAAAACAGGCTATTTCCCCACTGACTATTTTATGAATCAATCTATCAGCGTCGGCAGACTTGCTTTCATCTTCCTGCTCAAAATATCTTATAAAAATATTTGTATCAAGAAATATCATTGCATCTCCTTTACTGTATCTGATGCAATCTCTCTTTCCATTAGCTCTCTTGCTTCTGCGAAATAAATTTTTTTATCTGTTTTTTTCCTGTGGGCATCAAGTATTGTCCCCTTTTTAACTGTAAACACCACCGTGCCTTCCCTTATGCTAAATTCTCCAATATCATTGGGCTCTATGCTTAAAATATCCCTTATTTCTTTGGGTATGGTTACCTGCCCTTTTTGAGTTATTCTTGACATATCTTCACCTTTGTAAAAATAAAACTTTTAAAAAATAGTTAACACTCTGTTATGAGTATTATAATAATATTAGTAATACTTATTTTCAAGTATTACCATAATAAATATCAATTAAGACATTGTAGTTAAAATTCTTAAGCGTCCAGAATAACGACAGCTAATCCTGATAAAAATTATTGTGGAGGATTTCAAAGATTCTGGTTGTAATAAATATGCCGGTGTTATAATTATAAATATAAAACTTTTGCAAGAGAAAAAGCGTGAACTTACGAATCGTATAATTAGAGGGGGAAAGATG
>CAYZUS010000041.1:0-16508 GCA_964481885.1 uncultured Actinomycetota bacterium
ATTCCTGCATTGAGACTTCATTAATCTCTGCAAACGGTTCTATGTCTGTGTAATTCTTTACATCCGCCATAAGTTCAGCATTTGCTTTTTCGATAACCTCAAGAAAATCTTTCCTGTTACTAAAAAAAAGGTGGCATATGCAGGTATAGGCTGGTGTTTTATCCTTCTCACTATCGCCTTTTAAGACCACGATCCCTTTGCAGGCATCGCCAAAATAACTCTTTGCTATAGCCAGGTGTTTATTACAATAGTAGTCCATATCAAAGTGCGTATTTTTTTTGTAAGGATAAAATACTGTGTAAGTTATCATTTTTGACCACTCCTTTTCTTATCTAACCAATAAATATAAATTTAAACATACATCTTTACTTATATCCACGCATAGAGTGCCTGTCAAAAGGTTAATACCACAATGTGTTAAACTCAATCCAGGCAACTAATTCACTTAAAACTGAGTTATTAACCAGAAACCAATTATACTTTTTTCCATGCTTTAGAGATTCCAGAAATCAGGCAGATAAATTTTTTCACCGCCGCCGGCTGCAGATTTATGGCCCAATAGTCCTGCGCAGGTCCAGTTTGCAGCTTTCTCAGCGTCTATTTCAGAATCCCTGTTTTGGACTATTGCCATAATAAACTCATGAACCATGTGCGGGTGCGACCCGCCATGTCCCGAACCCTGCACAAATGAAAGATGCTGTTTTTCTTCTTCATCCATTACCTGCTCAGATTTTGTAAACTTTGCAATCTCTTTTGGCAGCAAGTCATCTGTATCCGGAATTTTTACTTTTTGTGCAGACTCTTTGCCAAGATATAATACCGGTTCTTCATCGCTTAATCTGTTCCACTCAAAAGCCATTTTTTGGCCATAAACATCAAAACTTTCAATATACTGCCTTACTGTATCATATAAAGACCGGGTCACTTCTCCACCGATATCAGAATCCTTGAATTTCATAAGCATCGATTCTACAGCAAAAGGGCAATCATAATTCTTAATGTAATTTTCTCTTATTCTCCCGGCACCGAGACCAAAAACCCATTCAACAGGAGCATCAGCAAGAATTGCAAGCGGGCTCACTGCATGAGTTGCATAATTTAACGGCGGCCAGCCCGGCCATGGGCCACCCCAATCTTCCATATCCTGCATGTGGGAACCTCTCAGGAATTGAATTTTTCCAAGCTTGCCTGTATCTTTCAAGTTTTTGACATAGAGGAATTCCCTGGTATATGCTGATGTTTCCATCATCATATAAATTTTGCCAACTTTTCTTCTTAGTCTGACAATTTCAATACACTCTTCTACAGTAATTCCCATTGGCACTGTGCATGAAACATGCTTTTGTGCCTTTAGGCAGTCTAAGACAATTTCTGCATGGGTATCAACCGGCGTAACGACATGCACAGCGTCAACTTCTTTTAGCTTGAGGATATCTTTATAGTCTGTATAAAGCCTGTCTATGCCATATTTCTTTCCGGCAGCTTGCAGTTTTTCCTTTGATCTCTGACAAATTGCGTAAAGCTCTGCATTGGGATGATTAAGATAAATCGGAAGAAAATCAGCACCGAAACCAAGACCTATGACTGCTACTTTGACTTTATTGTTCATATAAACTCCTTTTGCCAATTTAACATTTTTGTCTTTTTGTTTTATGGGATATCTTTTGTGTTAATTAATTACAATTTTATCTAGCTGCCACAGCTAATAATTACTTTATTAAAAAAAATACACAATAAAATACAAAATAATTAAAGCTGTACATTTGCAAGAAATTCAAATGCACAGCTTTAATTAAAGTAAGCCTGACTATTTGGCATAAACGCTTAGAGCGTATTTAACTCCGCTGACTGCATCCTTACCGTAATAATCGCAGCCTGTTTTTTCGACAACTAGCTCTGTCACGGGTGCTCCGCCTGCCATAATAGAAACACTGTCCCTGATTCCTGCCTCTTTTATTGCTTTGACAGTATCTGCTATTGCCCCGAATGAAATAGTAAGAAGACAGCTTAACCCAACTACTTTTGCCCCACTTTCCTTAAGGGCACTGACAAATTTGGCTGGCTCAACATTGGTTCCCAGATCTATGACTTCAAATCCGCCATTTGCAAGAAGCATGGAAACCAGGTCCTTGCCGATATCATGCACATCTCCATAAACCGTTCCCAAAACAACTTTGCCCTTGCTTGCTCCTGATTTATACTTATTCATAGGATCCAGTACCGCAACTGCCTCTTTCATTATTACTCCGGAATAAATAAGATCCGGCACAAAACATTCTTCCCTTTCGAAACGATTGCCTATTTCAATTAATGCATCCTGAAGCTGATTCATTACATCTTCAAGCGGGCCGCCTTCTTCTTTTACCTTGTTAACCAGTCTTTTAACTTCTTTTTCGTTAAATTTTACAAGAGCCTCGAAAATAGCTCTGTTTTCTTCCATGGAAGTTTCCTTTCCTAAAATGAATTAAACATAAATACTGTCTTACTAAAAATCAGTAAGAATGGACCAGACGAACCTATATGCTATGCCTTCAATACTCTGCCATTGTTGTTTGAGTAATTCTTTATCTCCAAGTATTTTTTCATACTCTTTTTCATGTATTTCCCAGGGAATTATTTCACCAGCTTTTGGTCTTATATTCTCCATCATTACCTCCTTTAAAATTAAAATATTATCTTAGTAGGCTCCATACTCAAGAGTTGCTTCTGTCATGGCCCTCATGTTTTCGATTTTTGCATCGCTTTGGATAATAGCTGAAGCATCCATAAGGTATCCGCCGTCTCTGCCAACTGTCTGAATTACTTTCTTGCAATATTCCCTGACTTCCTGAGGGGTTCCGAAAGCCAAAAGATCATTGGGTATTCCACCACTTATTGCAAACTTTTCACCCACCTGCTTGTGTACCTCAAATATATCGCCCTTGTCACTATGGTATATAATTGATTTTTCCGGCAGCTGAGCCGTGTATTTTAACCACTTGTCCCAGTTTCCTTCAGCATACCATATGGTCTGTATACCGTCTTCCTTCCACAGCTTTATGATTATTTCTTTTAGGGTCGGCCAGAAGAATCTCTCGTACATGTCTTTGGAAAACATCGTTCCCCTGTGAAGCCATACCGAAACCGGAACCTGTTTTGACGGGTCCGACGCAATTTTTGCATTCATATACAGATAAGGCATTAATGCTTCACACGCTTTTTGCACTTTATCGGGCTGTCTGTATACATCAAGAGAAACCTGCCTGAAGCCTCTTAATTTATCTGCCAGTATGTCAAATGGGGCCTTGATAGGACCCGACACGCAGGAGACCGTTCCGCACTCCGATTTTAGTTTTTCATTTGCGCCGCCAATGGCTCCTCCATATGCCATAAGTGACAGCCCGCCTTTAAGCCAGGCCATATTATTTCTGTAGGTATTTGGCTGGCCCGGTGCAACGATATTATCAGAGATCCTTGGCATCCAGACATTTGTAAGAAATTCTGTAGGGCTGTCAATTAATGCATCGTATTCATCCTCTTTCATGAAAGCGCTTTCTTCATCAGCCGGTTCGAAGTACTGGAAGCCTACATTTGGGTCAAGCTCTATCCCCGGTACTTTGTAATACTTCTGTCCAAAATGATCCACAAGACCACTCCAGACGTAAATCATATTTACTACTGTTGCATCCCAGCTGAAATCTTTTGCGCATTTCCTTACTGCTTCAAAAGCTTTCTCAAAATCATGAGTGACCTCCTGCGAAGTAAACCCTGCATATTTTGAAGTAAATTCCGCTGCAAAAGGCCTGATGGGTACTCTGTCGGGTTTCTCATTTCTGTTAGCTGTAATGTACCTCTTCAGTCTTTCGCTATACAACTTATCCATATCCTCAGCCATTTTGTTGCCTCCCTAGCTTTTTATAATAATTAACCAAACACATTAAGTCCTTCTGGGCTTTCTTGCGTAAAGCACTAAAAGGATCAGTAAAACAAGACCAAAAATAATTTGTCTTCCTGATTGACCAATCTGGAACGTTACCAAAATACTTGACAACACAGTCAGGACTATGGATCCTGCAATAGCTCCCAGATAACTGCCTGAACCTCCGGAAAGAGATATTCCGCCAATTACGATTGCTACAACTGTAGGAAGACCAAAACCGAGCCCCACATTTAAGTTTGGATTAGTAACATATCCCAGCAGAAGCATTCCTGAAAATGCCGAAAACATTCCGCTGAATCCGTAGGCCAGCATCCTTATCTTTTTAGTCTTTATTCCAAGAAGGTTTGCGGCTCTGTCGTTGGCTCCTATTCCATATAAAATGCCCCCTATTTTTGTTCTTTTAAAAACATATAAAACTACAATTGTAATAACTATCCAGATAATTATAACCCAGGGTATCTTGACCAGGTACGAACCCACATTAAATGAAAGCGAGCCTCCACCCAGTGTTTCCAGGATTGGAGATGCCTTGCCTGGAGGAAAACCATTTGTCATAAACAGAAGAGCCCCGCCTACTATTGTCCCCCATGCAAGAGTCATGATAAGGGGAGTAATTCCAAGATATGAAACACCGACGCCATTGACAAGACCTACCGCAAAACCCACGGCAAGCACAGCGATTAGGGCATATGCAAAATTAGAGTCTTTTCCCATAAGCACTGCGGATGACAGTATTACCCCAAGGGTCAGATTGGGACCAACTGAGAGATCTATTCCCTCATTTCCTGTGATGACTACAATCATCTGACCAAGGCTAAGCATTCCAAGAAAAAATGCCGTCTGGAGGATTGTCGTTATGTGGTTAAATGATGCAAACCCCGGAACCGCTATCTCGCCTATTACTATAAGGCCTATTGCAATTATAAAACTTATGATTACCTTGTCAGTAAATATTCTTTTAAAAACTGTTCCTATTGTTTTATTTTTCATATATTTTTAACCTCTTACAACTTTCTGGATTCTTCCCTAAGATTTGGGATTATAGCAATACTAAGTGATATTAATATGATCATTCCTCTGGCAAAGTTCTGGTAAAGAGATGAAACATTAGCAAAAAATATAATATTTACCAGCAGAACCAGTATTATTGCACCAACAATTGCACCTCCAAGGCTGCCCTTGCCTCCCTTTAGTGATATCCCTCCGATAAGCACTGCCGCTATGGAATTTAGCATAAAGGAGGGCCCCGTTCCTCCTCTGGGGTCTCCACCGATCATGGGATCACCAATTGCTGTCGAAAGAAGTACACAGATTGCTGCAAGCGCTACAAAGATACCAGCAATAACATATGTCATAAACTTGACATGGGATACCTTTATGCCTGAAGAGTATGCACTTTCCTCATCTGAGCCCACAGCATATATATATCTGTATAATGCAGTGCGCTTGATTATCAGCCATATTCCTATACCTATCAGCAGTATAAAGATTGGAACAGGAAGGAAATTAAAAATATCATCCCTGTACCACCTGTAGAAGAATTTAGGTACATATCCTCCGGGCAGCGGCATGATGTAGAGGGCCAGCCCGAAAAATATTGCAAATGTTGAATATGTGGAAATAAGTGGCGGCAAGCCGACATAGCCGACAAGCGATCCGTTTATTGCCCCAAGAACAATCGAAGCGACTATACCAAGAAGCACCACAAGTATTACATTTACGATTGAGTCAGTCATAAATGAGGCCATTATAACTGTGAGAAGTGATATCTCAGCACCGATTGCAAGATTTATGTTCCCGGATAAAATAATAATACCCTGGGCCATGCTGACAAGTATTATCGGTGCAAGAGTAATAAAGTTTGATTTGACAATAGCGTAACTAAAAAAGTTATGCTGAAGTGAAGCATTAATTATTACAAGCATAACTAAAATAATAAAGCTGTTAAATGTTGATTCCTTGGTAAAATTTCTTAAATAGTTTTTAAATACTAAACCTCTGCTTTGTGTCATTTAGGTTCACCTTACTCTAAGTGATGATTTTAGTAATTTCTCGTCACAGATCTCTTCATGACAGATATCTTCTACAATCTTTCCCTCAAACATGATTAATACTCTGTCACAATTATTTATAAGCTCTTCATTGCTTGAAGCATAAAGAATAACGCTTGTGCCCCCGTGTGATATCTCATTTACCAATCTGTAGAGATCACTTTTTGCCTGTATGTCTATTCCTTTTGCCGGGTCATTTAGAAGAAGTATTTTTGAATTGAACTGAAGCCACCTGCCAAACACTACTTTTTGCTGATTTCCACCGGACAGTTTACCTACCGGCAGACTTTTCATTGGCGGGACAACAGACATTTTGTTGATTATAAGATCTGTTTTTTGATTTAAGCTCTTAAAATCCAACATAAGCCGCTCATTTTTTTGAGAGTATCTGGGGTATATTATATTGTTAAATATACTGTGATCAATAAACAGGCCATCTTTTTGTCTGTCTCCGGGAATCAGAAAGATTTCATTTCTGATTGCGTTCATCGGGTGTCTTAAGGTTACCTCTTTTCCATCCTGGTAAATTTTCCCCTTTGTGGGTTTAAGCACTCCGGCTATTATCATAAGCAACTCTTGCTGCCCCTGCCCGCTAAGTCCCCCAAGACCTATTATTTCGCCTTTTCTAAGGTTCAAGTCAATATCTGAAACCTTTGTTAAAAAAGAAATATTTTTCAGTTCCAATACTTTCTCAACTTTACTGAAATCTCTTTTTTCTTTTTTAATATAATTTGTATCACCACCTGGGCCTGCAACAAATGGTACTATTAAGTTCTCGTCTCTTGGCTGCTTGCCGAAATCAATCGTTCCTACAGTCTCCCCGTTTCTAAACATGTGTACAATGTCACATAATTTGGTTATCTCCCATAGCCTGTGGGAAATAAAAATAACTGACACGCCCTGCTCTTTTAATTCCCTTACTTTTTTGAAGAGTTTCTCCACCTGGTGGTATTCCAGTGGTGCGGTAGGTTCATCAAGTATAAGCAGTTTTGGGTCTTTTGAAAGAGCCTTTGCAATCTCTACTATCTGCTTTTCGCCCGGACCGATGTCTGCCACCTTTGTATCGATTGGAACATCTTCAAGACCCAGGTCTGCCAGGACTTTTCTTGCAAGCTCTTTTGCATACCTGTTATCAAGAAATGGGCCCTTTGATCTTTTTTCATTGCTCAGGTTTATGTTTTCCCAGACACTGAGGTCGGGTATCAGGCTTAAGTTCTGATGTACAAGAACTATGCCAAATTTTTTTGCATCCAGCGGAGTATTTATTACGACACTTTTTCCATCTATATATATTTCCGCATTATCGGCCCTCACAAGTCCGGCGCATATTCTGGCAAAAGTAGTCTTCCCTGAACCATTTGCCCCTACCAGACCGGATATCTGGGCTCCTTCCATCTTAAAGTCTGCATTCTTTAATGCTTCAACACCGCCAAAGTTCTTTCTAACATTTTTAGCTTCAAATGATTTCATTTTCAATTACCTTTGGAAATATAGTTTGCTAGCGGATGGCATAGTTAAAACTATGCCATCCGATTAAAAATATAAGTAAATCAGATATTATTCAAAAAACGCATCCATCTCTTCCTGTGTTGGCCAGGCATCAATATATTCCGTAATACCTCTTGTTGTTATGTGGTCATTATAGATCTGATCCAACTCATCATTTCCGAATTCCGGTCCAAGCACGATAAACCTGGTTTGTGCAGCTTCGTTCCAAAAACCGTCTTTAAGTGTTTTTCCCTGAAGAATCCTGAGCCCTACTCCCAGACAGAAATTACTTGTATACCCTGGAGCATTTGCTATACCTCTGGCCTCATACCCTTCGCTGGCTTTAAGTTCTTTCCATACATCCATAAACGGTATCATGCCTTCGCCATTCATTATAGGTACCGGCCTGTTTGCTGCCTGGAACGCTTTAACGATACCAAGGCTCTGGCCATCCTGAGTTATGACAGCATCGATTTTTGGAAAAGCTGCCAGAGTATCAGCCATAACCTGCTGTGCAGTTGACGGATCCCAGTTCCCGTTTACCTTTGCAAGTAAATTAACATCCGGATATTTTGCCAGAGTGGCCATAAGGCCTTCATCTCTGGCGGTGTTTGCAGGTGAGCCATCATAGCCGCTCATGTATATAATATCTCCTTTGCCGCCGATTCTGCCCATTACATACTCTGCAAGTGTGCTCATCCATAAAAACTGGTCCGGAATTATCTGAAATGCGATTTCACTGGTTACAGCCTGGTCAGCTATCATAACAAGCACGCCTGCATCAATAGCTTCTTCGATTACAGGGTCGTGAGCTGAACCTGAATTTGGGTTTATGATAAGCAGGTCAACACCGGCATTTATAAGGTTCCTGATCTGAGTATTCTGAAGATCAACGTCAAAACCTGCGTGTTGGATCAAAAGCTCATCAACAACTCCCTGTCCTTTATAGAATCCGAATTCCTGAACAACATCAGCGATCATCTGCGTTCTCCAGCTGTGAGTAATGAGTCCATTACTATAGCCAACTTTGAACTTCTTGACAGGTGCTGCTGTTGTGTCGACTGCAGCAGTTGTTTCTGCAGCTGCGGCTGCGGTTGTTACTGCAGCGGCTGTTGTTTCTGCAGCGGCTGTTGTTTCTGCAGCTGTCGTGCAGCCTGCCAGCCCAAAGCTCAATACAATTACTATTGCCAGTGCTGATGCAATGGCTAACATCCATTTTCTTTTCATCTTTACCCCTTTACTTCCTTGCTTTTTGTTAAATATGCCTTTACGTATCCTGTGCGTTTACAGTTCAAAATGACTTATTCCTGCTTATCACCCCCTTTATTATTCATAACATTTGATACGTTATCAGTAAAATTGCATTTCTTTATAAAGTTTTTTTTACTTAAAAAACATGTTAACGACAAAAGTTGCCGCACCCAGTACTCCGGCAGTATCGCCGAGCTCAGAAAATCTTAGCTTTGTGTCTTTTTTTACAGACGAAAGAGAAACATTGCCAACTCTTTCCTTTAAGTGTGACAGAAAAGTCTCCCCGGCTTTTACAAAAATTCCCTGAAGAACTATTACCTGGGGATCATAAATAAGTATTATGTTTGAAAGCCCTACTGCAAACCAGCCTTCAATATCTTCCATGGCATAAGATGCCAGACTATCGCCTTTCCTGTATGCCGCAAATATATCATCTGCGCTAAGGCTGTATATATCTTTGCCTGAGCCGTTAAACAGAGATGATCCGGGGTAGGAACTCTTATTATCATCTATTAGTTTTTTTAGCCTTGCTATTGAAACCATTACCTCAAAGCAGCCCTTTGCCCCGCATGCGCAGACCATTGGCTCTGACGGGTTTATCACCATATGTCCTACTTCACCCATCAGGTGGTGGGTACCTCTTTTTAATTCATCCTCGAGTATTACTCCTGCGCTAAGACCTTTCCCTGCCATTACTGAGACTATGTCATGCTCACTTACTGCCACACCAAGAGTCTTTTCTGCAAAAACCTGAAAGCGGCTGTTGTTGTCAAGCATTACGCTTATATTTGGTATTTTGTTTTTTACCTTTTGACTAAACTGTATGTTTTTGCCCCATGATGGAAAGTGGGGTGAATACAGCACTGTCCCCTTATGGTAGTCAGTTATTCCATATACCCCTATGGCAAGCCCTATTATTTTTGCAGGAGATATCCCTGAGTCAGACACCATGGTATTATAGGAGAAAAGTACCTTATCCAACACTGATTCCAGATCTTCATTTGAGACCAAATCAATATCTGTACCTGACACGACCTCCCCTTTTAGATTTGTAAGCACTGACTTTAGCTTATTTGCCGTAATTATCATGCCCATTGCGTAACCACCGCTTGCATTGAACTGAAATATATTGGGTTTTTTGCCTCCCTCTTCGGTGGAGCTGCCTTTTCCTGAAATAACCAAATACCCTTTATCCATATAGTACTTCATTATCTTCATTATGGTCGGCTTGGACAAATTAACCTGGGCCGATATATCAGCTACTGAAAAATCATCTGAGCTTCGTATAAGATTTAATATATGCTTCCTGTTTATCTGCTTTAGTATTTTTTGTTTTCCCAGAGTTACCATAGATTTAGTGCCTGTAAACTTTTACCCATGACTTTTTAGACATTTAACTGTTGACATTGATTAAAAACATGAAAGAGCTGAAGCTACTTAAATAAAAAAATCGAAATAACAAAAAGAAAAGTAATGATTCTTTATAAAATCATCATTAATCATTATAACAGCTGTTAATTTTAGTTAATAAAAAATAGTTTGTCAACTGCTTTTTAAAACTGATATATAAAATGTAATTAAAAAACTTATTTAAATTTGTTTATTTTCCCCTGACAGATCCCGCCCGGGTTCAAAGTATTTTTGATGTCAAATACACAGCTTTATCTTAAACATAAGCTCCATATATTCTTTGCTGTATCAATCTGTGATAAATTTAATTGAGGTCAAAGTCATTTTTACTTTAACTATTTTTGGCGCGGTGCTTGTTAATCATCAAGTTTCGGTAAGGTAAACAAAAGGCTCATTGTTTTCAAATGTGGCTGATTATTATGGGAAGTCTTCCCTTTCAATTATTTTACATACATTTAACATCGCTGTAACATGAATGTAAAAATGGCAGATTATAATAATTTTTAACTTTTAATTTTATTTATTTTGTTTTTGCTGAATAATTTGCCTGAAAAGCTGATACTAAAAAGCTTGCAAACCTGATTTTAATAATTAATTCAACACAAATTGAATTATTCAGAAAGAACCATTTAACAGATTCATAAGTAAAATATTTTAAAAAGACTGAGACAGGAGAAAAAAATGAAATTAATAGTAGCGATGGTCCAGCCCCACAAACTTCCGGATGTGAAAAAAGCTTTATTTGATGCAGATGTCTTTAAAATGACAATATCAGACGTCCTTGGCTGCGGACAGCAAAAAGGTTTTACTGAGACTTACCGCGGTGTAATATCTGAAGTTAACCTTATAAAAAAGGTAAGGCTGGAAATTGCGGTAAACGATGATTATGTAGAGAGGACAATTGAGGCAATCAGAAAAGGCGCTTATACCGGGAAGATCGGAGACGGCAAAATATTTATTCTCGATTTGCCAAGATGCATAAGAATAAGAACCGGTGAAGAAGGGAATATAGCTATAGGATAGGCATTATTTTAAAAAGTAAGATAAATTTTTTTGGAGTACAGCCTCCACGCTATCAGGCAGAGTATTAAGAAAAATCCAGATGTCTGGAGAAGTGCGGACCAGACAGGCGCGCTCGTATACCATACTTCGTTTCCCGGAATAAATGTTACCCCGAGTAACACCATGTGGATAAAGTAGAGCAGCAGCGGGTTTTTCCCCCACCACTCAAGAAGGATAAACCTGAATTTTATAAGCCTGGTTAAAGTATCAAAAAGAAAAAATGTAAGGGCGCTTGCGCCGACACTTATAAGAACATAACTAAGAGATACCCGATGTTTGCTTACGACAAACAAAAAAGATGACAATATGCCTGCAGCCAGAACAGCCAGCGACGATATGGCGTAAATGAGATTGTACCGTTGCTTCCTGTGAAACAGATCAGCCAGTGCTGTTGAAATAAGAAGCAGCGCTCCCCAGGAAATCGTTCCCTGCAGACCCCCCTGTGCCGAACTGCGAACGGTAATAAGCCAGAAATTATCAAGAATCAACTGATAGGCTATAAGCAATACCAGTCCCACAGAAAGCCTGATAAACATATTCTTCCTGATAAAAACAAGAGTAATAAGCCCTGCAGCGCCAATGGCCTGCAATACGCCCCATGCTCCGGCAGCTTCATCCGGTGAAACAAGTGCTGCTCCGGCAGTAAAAAAAGCACCTATGCCAATAAAAGCCAGAAACCTCAGGGCAAAGTGATAATATGTCACTCTCGGACCATGCTGGCTTACCCGCCTGTCAAAAGACTGCTTGTATGTAAGTCCAATGGCAAATATAAAAGCTGGCGCCACTATATCTGTTATTGTCAGGCCCGTGTCTGAAGCATGTTTTAAAAACCCCGGTACGCAGTTGATTCCGCTTAGATAATTCACAATAACCATTATTATCATTGTGAAGCCACGAAAATTATCAATGGATTTTATTCTGAGTGTTGGCTCGGAGTTTTCACTTTGCATGGTTCGCCCTCTCTATTGTTTGGCTCATTACAAGTGACTTATACATTGAATTATAAATAAAACTCTGCAAAATAGACATAAAGTTGTGAAATTAATTATAAATACTAAACAATAACTACTCTGAAAAATAAAGATAAATCTAAAAAAACCATTAGGATGCAAAATACTAACTGCTGTTATGCCCGATAATAATTACAGGATTTATCCCTATCGGTGGGTCGTGCTGGGTGTGTTTATGCTTATCAACCTGATCATCCAAACGCTCTGTTTCTGCTTTGCTCCAATAACAGGGCCATCCGCCCTGTTCTACGGCGTATCAGATCTTCAAATCGGTTTTTTGGCAATGTCCTTCATGATTGTTTATATCCCGCTCTCCATACCGGTCTCATGGATGGTGGATACAATGGGTTACCGTAAGTCGGTTAGTATTGGAGCGGCGATAATGGCCGTCTCAGCCCTGTTACGCGGTATTTTTGCGACCAATTTTACTGTGGTTATTATCACTACACTGGGACTGGCAGTGGCGCAGCCCTTCATGATGAATTCCATCAGCACTGTGGCGGCCAAGTGGTTCCCAATCAAGGAACGCGCCACGGCTTCGGGCCTGGTAATTGTGGCCAGCTTTATTGGCATCGCACTGGCACAGGTCCTCTCGCCGCCAATATTCTTAAAATATGGTGTTACTGTTATGCTGCTGATTTACGGAATAGCAGCAGTTGCAGCAACACTGGTATTTGTCATATTTACACGCGAAGCTCCGCCTACTCCCCCTTGCCCTCCCGGACAGGAGATGCGTGCTCTGGTGCTGGACGGACTGAAGAAAATGCTAAAGATGAAGGACATCTGGATACTGATGGCGCTTTTTCTGGTAGGAATGGGCCTGATTAACGGCATTTCTATTTGGGTCGAAAACATAGTGCGACTGAGAGGATTCTCCCTGCAGGCTGGAAATCTGGGTGCGGTTTTGCTGGTGGGTGGCATTATCGGTGCAATCGTCGTCCCGCTTTTGTCGGACAGGCTGCGCAAGCGCAAAATTTTCCTGCTTATAGGCATGGTTATGGGCATTCCCGGGCTGGTCGGGGTGATATTTGCCGGTTCCTACTGGCTTCTAATGGTTTCCATGTTTGTGCTGGGATTCTTCCTGATGAGCCTGGCGCCGGTCGGATACCAGTATGCAGCAGAGATAACATTTCCCGCACCAGAAGGTACTTCAAACGGGCTCATTAACCTGGCCGGACAGGCATCTGTGGTATTTATTTACGGCATGGAAGCATTTAAGAGCAAGGATGGTTCGTTTACCTCTTCTCTGCTGATTATGGCTGGATTGATGGCGGTTTGCGTCGCCCTGATTCTGTGGCTGAAAGAATCGGCCATGGTCCAGTCCAAATAAATTTTATTTATTCCAGGGATTTGCTTTTGGATCCTCAAGCAGAAGGACACTTTTAATACCCAGGTATTTGCTGTCAGCACCGGTTATGTGCCGCTTTTTAATAACAGGCACTGACACATTTCAAAATTCATACATACTTGCCACAGGGACACATTTAAAGCCAGGATGTTTTCTATTCTGCAATAAAAAAGCCAGGAAATTCCGGAATACTATTTAATAATGTCAAAAATCGCTGGTTTTATTATCACAGAGATCTAAATCTTGTAGCTATCAGGAGTAAAACTGCTGACGCCAATATCAACCAGAAAGAAAATTCTGACAAAAACTGAACACTTACAAACCTTCCAATTATTCCCAGAACTGCAAGAATCAGTGCAATCCACCAGGTTATATTTTTTGGTGCCGACAGATTTAAATTGTTTGACGAACGTCCCATTTGGTTTTCTCCTTTAATATTTATTATGTTTTTGCGTTATATTTTGTGATAGTAAATTGTAATTTACAGTTCAAGACTAATCCTTTCAGCATACTGCTACCTTCAAAAAATTGTTTTCTGGCTTTATTCAAGTTATCAGCCACCCCAGTTCAAAGTCATTGAATCAAGAGCCTGGCCTGCAGAATTTCGTGCCATTGCAGTAAGAGTGTAGCTTGGTGTGTTTCTTGTCAGGTTAATCTGGGTTTTTAACAAGCCCCATGCACCGGCGCTATCATCTTTACTGAATGATACGACTGCCTCCTGGCTCTGGTTAACTACTGCTTTAACTCTGTAATAGCAAATATCTGCATCTGCAGAGTATATGGGGCCTTCAAAGATTTCAAGCTTGATTGTTGGGATATTGCCTGCTGCAATTTCTTCAACAGCCTGTGCAGTATTTATAGATATCGTTTCCTGGATTACAGATGGTTCTTTGTATTTTAATTTCACTACAAATTTGATTATGTTTGAACTCGACAAGGTTTGATTATTGTTATCCGTGAGATTTGCAACTACCGTATATTCTCCGGGTTCAGCCGGCTGCCAATCGAGTTTGTATGGAGGCGAGCTAAAAGTTTTGATTGTATCTTTGTCATTTATTACCAGGTTCAGCTTGTAATCAAGCCCTTCGATTGCTTTGGATTTAATTTCTATTGGAACATGCATATTTTTGCTGACAAAATCAAAAACCTCTGCATCAGTTGGAGAAGCAATAAGAATAGGGTACTCAGCATTTGTACTATTATGCGTTTCAGTTCCGGAAACAGAAAAAAATGGCAGAGGATATTTGGATTTGAGCTGGAAAACCAGAATTACTGCAAAAACCATTATTACCGCAACGATTATGAATGGAAATCTGTCAGTAAAGAAAGTGTATTTGTTGTGGTTTTTTCCACGCATTCTTTTCCTTAGCGCCTTTCTTGAATGAATTAAGGTTGAGAAATTGAAACTGGCCAAAATCATCTAAAATAACCCAACCTTTTATTTAATATTTTTTTGTACTGAACTTTCTCAGCACACGCTTGAAATTAAATTTTGTTTACCTGCTTTTGAATCTTTTTTTTTGCATTGTCGACTGCTTTAATTGCTTTTTTTTCAAACTTAGATGTTTTCTCTATTATTTTATCTGCAGTCTTAATGATTTTTTCTTCAGTATCCATATAAACTCACCTCCTTTATAAAATCTGGGACTAATATTCAATAAACAGTCCAAGGATTTGTTAAAAAGTATTTTCCCAACTTTATTCAGTATAGTGGCACAACGAAGCAATAGTAACGGTGGGATAGTCAGCTTTTTACTGTTAATTGCACCAGTTTTTAATGTTTTGCTTAAATTAACACGGTATTATCCCGGAATTTGACTCTATATCATCAATTTATTGTTAACCTAAATTTAACAATGCCGTAACACTGATTTAGTAATCTTTCCATTAATGATTTTTGAGACCTCTAATAGGTTATTATAAATTTTAAAGGAGAACATTATGGAAGGCAGTATTTCCAAGAGAAACAGGACAATTTTTCTGACGATACTTTTTATTGCATTGCTTACACTTATGATAGTCCCCAGACTTGTGTTTGCAGACAGGGCAGTAGTGGGTTTTCCCCCACCGCTCAAGAACAGTAAGCTTAATCTTTAAAAGCCTGGAAAAGGTGTCAAAAAGAAAAAATGTCAGTGCACTGGCGCCACTATATCTGTTATTGTCAGGCCCGTGTCTGAAGCATGTTTTAAAAACCCCGGTACGCAGTTGATTCCGCTTAGATAATTCACAATAACCATTATTATCATTGTGAAGCCACGAAAATTATCAATGGATTTTATTCTGAGTGTTGGCTCGGAGTTTTCACTTTGCATGGTTCGGCCTCTCTTTTGTTGGCTAACTACAGGCTCACTGTATTTATAATTATATACAGAACTCTGCCAAATAAGCAGAAGTCTGCAAAATATGTAAAAAAACTGCGAAACATACAGACCTCTGTGATCCAAAGAGAACACTGCAAAATATGCAAAAAAATACTTAATTTACAGAACTCTGCCAAATAGAACCGGGAGTTAAACAGAGGCTGGCAGTTCCCGTGCTGGAAATATTGAGACAAAAATGGTAGAGTTTTTTTACACCGTTTTGCCTGATTATAAATTGTTCCCGGCGGAGAGATTAATTTGATTATTTTTAAACCAGTAATAAACATAAAGGAGACTTTGGCATGTTTAACAAAAAAATAGTTCTGCTGACAGTGGCAACAATAGTTCTTGTCCTGCTGGCAAGCGCTTTTGGTTGCAGCAAAGAGGTGAAAATTACCGGGCTTTCCCAGCTTGAGGGTAAACAGTTTGCCGTTCCGACAGGAACAATCGCTGACCAGCTGGTTTTATCGAAATTTCCCGATGCCAGGTTTCAATATTATAACAGTATTCTTGACGCCTGCATGGCTGTCAAGGCCTCCAAGGCTGACGTTGCGGCCTATGATGAGCCGATATTAAAAAATATCGCAGCCAAAAACCAGGGTTTAATTG
>CAYZUS010000042.1:0-9976 GCA_964481885.1 uncultured Actinomycetota bacterium
ATAAGAGAGGTTATAAGTAAAATGAGAGAGACTATCACAGGGCTGGACGCCTGATAATAGCTTACCGGAAGTAATCGAGTTACAAGGAAGGAAGAATAACAAAAGAAAACAAGAGGTTTTAAAAAAAAGAAAGCATTACAGGGCTGGACGCCTGATTAGCTTGAATTAGAAATGAAAAGTAGTAACCCTCCGGTTTATGGAATAGAGCCGGAGGGATTCTGTTTATTCAGCAAAAAATTTAACAAATATTACTCTCACTTTAACACTGTTTGTAATACAATAAGCATAAAGCTTGATAATTTTAAGCTGACATAAGATTTTTTATAGCATTAATGGCATTAATGAATAATGAACTGATTAAATGGCTTTTAAACTCCGAGCCCTGGATTGAATATTGTACCAGGACAGAGCTTTTGGGACAAAGTGAATTTGAACCCGAAGTCCTGGATGCCCGTAAAAGAATGCTTAAGTCCCCTGCCCTGACAGAAATAGTTTCTGAGCTCAAAAACTGGCCGGGTCTTGTTTTAAACAGCCATAAAAGTGCAAGACAGCCTTTCCATAAAATCTCTTTTCTTGCAGAGCTCGGATTTAATGCAAATGATCCCGGCATCAAAGATATTTTGGATAAAATGCTGGAGCATGTTTCTGGCGAAGGAATAGTAAAGCTTCCAATGAATATCTCCAAAGCGTATGGTGGAACCGGGACAGATGTCTGGGGATGGGCGCTTTGCGATGCACCTGCAAATTTATATGCACTGGCAAAAATGGGATTAAAAGATGACAGCCGCATTAATTCGGGTGTAAGCAGCCTTTCAGGTTTGATCCGGGAGAATGGTTGGCCTTGTGCCGTATCCGTGGAACTGGGTAAATTCCGCGGTCCAGGAAGAAAAGATGACCCCTGCCCCTATGGCACACTGGCAATGCTGAAACTTCTTTCCCTGTTTGACGAACATGCATACAGCAGCCAGATTCACACCGGTATTGACAGCTTGTGTAATTTGTGGTCCAACAGCACCACCTCTCATCCCTATATGTTTTACATGGGTACTGACTTCAGAAAATTAAAAGCGCCACTTGTATGGTTTGATATTGTTGGGGTACTTGATGTTATTTCGCGTTTTGATTACGCTCAGCAAAAGAGCCAGGTTCAGGAAATGCTTGATATTGTTGTATCAAAACAGGATGATACCGGCCGATACAGGCCGGAGTCGGTCTGGCAGGACTGGAAAGGATGGGATTTTGGGCAGAAAAGCGGGCCTTCCGAATATCTGACCTTTCTTGTCTGCAGGATATTTAAAAACTTAAATAGGCTTTAAATTAAATGTGGATATAAAGCGGGTGGGGTTTTTATAATACAAAGATACTTTAAATATGTTTTTTATTATGATTATCTGGAATTTTCTACAACTCATTTTCATTTTACAGTTCTCAAATTGACTAACCTGTATTTTTTAGTAAGATACTTGTAAATAATAAAATAAAAAAGGAGCCGAAACTATGGATTCAAGCCAGATTGGTGGGATTATTGGTGGAGTTATAGGATATTTTTTCCTATGGTTATTCTCTATGGCTATTTCAGCTTTCATTCTGGTATGCATGTGGAAGATTTATGCAAAAGCAGGCAAACCCGGATGGGCCGCCCTGGTCCCCTTTTACAATACCCTGGTTTTGCTTGAATTTCTTGGAAGACCCTGGTGGTTTTTATTATTGATGTTCGTGCCGCTGGCCAATGTGGTTATTGAAATTATTATTATTTTTGATTATGCAAAATCTTTCGGAAAAAGCACAGCGTTTGGATTTGGGCTGCTTTTCTTAAGCATTATATTTATCCCAATTCTTGCATTCGGTTCCTCACGCTATATTGGGCCCGCTACAGCCATATAAATACAGCAGCCGTTTATAAAAGACCGGAAGCAAATATTATTTATTAAAATGTAATTTTTCAGGCAGATAGCGCCTGTTATCAGGATTATTCTTTTCTGATTGGAGAATTTTTTTGCCTGCCCTTTACTGCCTGCCCTTAAACCGGTTTCATTTTAAAAAAGCAAACAAAAACAGCTCGCAGAAAGAACAGTGACAAAATATAAAGGAAGAATTAACTTGCAGGGCTTTCTTCTTTTTTTAGCTGAAAGCGTTTCAACTGTCTGATTCTTCTTCGTATTCAAAATCCAGTAAAAAATCTGTAAGCTGATCAAAGTCCTGCATTTTATCACCAAGGCAGATGTGTGTTTTATATATGGAATTTCTCATTTCAATTCCGCAGAAGGGACAGTTAATTAATACTTCTCCCATTTTTTTTAATCCTTTCAGAAATTACTCTTTTACCAAACCAGGAATGCACGCATGCTCTATCAAATATAATATACACAACACTTTCGTGCCCAGTTGATTTACATCAACAAAAACTTTTACAGCTTTCCGGCCCCGATTTAACTATTGACCCCAAAATACTTCACAGTTTTGTTAACTTGAGTCAATCACAATAACGAACTGGCGATTAATGATTTAAGGGCAATTTTACAAACAGGCTTTATTATAAAAACAGAATGCCTCAATATGCTGCAAAATTAAAGTTTTATAAGATAATTATTATATTAAACAATTATAAGGCTTAACCGTTATTATACAAGCCTGACTTTGCCAACAATCTGTCAATTTCATAAAAGAATACTTGTTTTAATAACTGTTTTTACTTATTTATATATTCTTTATAAAAACTTTACAAGAATTTTACAGTGTTTTGAGCCTGTTTTGCTTTACATCATCTGTATTAGGTGAAATAATCGCAAAGGTTTAAATATAAAGATTATTTGATTTGAGGTAACAATTTCATGCAGAAAAGTAGTAAAAATATATTACTTGTCTATCCACAGCACACCAAGACTTTTTGGGGATTTGAAAACGTAATGAAAGTTTTGGGAAAGAAAGCTGCTTATCCCCCTTTGGGGATTTTAACCATAGCGGCTATGCTTCCCGGCCACTGGAATAAAAAACTGGTTGATCTTAATACAGACATTCTGAATTCTTCAGATATAATCTGGGCCGACTTTGTTTTTATCGGCGGTATGATAGTCCAGAAAGAATCAGTGCTCAAGGTTATCGAAAGAGTGCAGCAGTTAAACAAGCCTGTAGTTGCAGGGGGACCACTTTTTACTACTGGCGCTGAAGATTTTACTTTTGTTGATCATCTTTTCCTTGGTGAAGCTGAAAACACTATAAAAGATTTTATTAAAGATGTGGAAGAAAATACCCTGAAGAAAATCTATCAGGCTGTGACTTTCCCTGACCTTTCCAGTGCTCCCGTACCGGACTGGAGTCTTATCAATCCTTTTAAATATCATTCAATGAGCCTTCAGTATTCGAGAGGGTGTCCATTTAACTGTGAATTCTGTGATATTGTGGTTTTAAATGGCAGGACCCCGCGAACAAAAACAAAGGAACAGGTAATTGCTGAGCTTGATGCGATTTACAAGCTTGGTTGGCATGAAGCCGTGTTTTTTGTTGATGACAACTTAATTGGCAATAAACACAAATTAAAAACTGAAATACTGCCCGCAATAACAGAGTGGCAGAAAAGTAAAAAATATCCTTTCACTCTTAATACTCAGGTTTCCATAAACCTTACAGATGATGAGGAAATGATAAAGCTTATGGTTGATGCAGGGTTTAACGCTGTTTTTATAGGCATTGAAACACCTGATGAAAAGAGCCTGGAAGAATGTGCCAAGTTCCAGAACCAGAACAGGGACCTGGTGCTGGGCGTTAAAAAGCTTCAAAACTTTGGGCTTGAGGTGCAGGCAGGCTTTATTGTAGGTTTTGACTCAGACACTCCTGCTATTTTCCAGAGACAGATAGATTTTATACAAAAAAGCGGCATTGTAACTGCAATGGTTGGGCTTCTTACGGCACTTCCCAAAACCATGCTGCATAAACGGCTGGAGGCGGACAAAAGAATAATTAAGGAATCCTCAGCAAACAATACAATTTTTTCAACTCTAAACTTTATTCCCAAAATGGATAAAAAAATACTTTTCAGCGGATATTCAAGGATCCTTGAATCAATATATAATCCCAAGGCTTATTATGAGAGAATAAAGACTTTCCTCAGAGAATTTAAGCCCGTCAAGAAGAATGTTGCGAGAAAAGGATTACAGAAATTTGAATTAAGGGCATTTTTTGGTTCGATATGGCTTCTGGGAATAAAAAGCCGAGGAAGAGTACACTACTGGAATCTTTTACTCTGGGTTGTGATAAAATACCCGGGACTTTTTTACCAGGCAATCAGCTCGTCTCTTGCCGGACTTCATTTAAGGACAGTAGTTTCAGTTTCGTAAATACTTTTATGGGGATTGGACTTATTTGAATATAGATCAGTCTTAGTTAATGGAGATTGGACTTATTTGAAACGAGCCATCAAAAAAACCTGAGTTTGTAAAGATATTATTAAGGCTTCACATTACTGTGAAGCCTTAATTTTTAGAGTAATCAGGGTAATTTATTTATATATAAAAAGACTTCAGCCGGACAATCATTCCTGCAGCAGACAGACTTGTCTGCCATATCTATCCAGGACAATCACATCCGGCTTGCGCCTTGCTTTTATCTCCTGAAATTACATAATCCCTGCATCATGTGGCCACCAAAACCGCCGCCGCCAAACATACCATTGATTAAAAACATTCCCGTGAAAACGCCGGCCAAAATACTAAATACTATTGCGGCACTTCCCAGAACTATGCCTGATATTGCCATGCCCCTTGAACATTTTGAAGCTGTTCCTTTACCAATTTTGTCTAGCTCTATTGCTCCAAGCACAATTGCAGCTATTCCAAGCAGTACTACAAAGAATTTTGCAAAGGGAACAAGAGATATAACAACTCCTATAATACCGAATACCATGGCAAGAATTCCCATAGCCCTGTAGTTTCCTTTATTTTCCAACTCACCAGCTTTTAACTCTGTCTCATTTACCATTACTTCTGTGGTGCTTTCTTTCGATTCTGTCTCATTCATTTTTAACCTCGATTTTTTTTATTTTTAAGATAAATATGCTGCCAGCCAATACATCTGATTACCGCAGATATTCTGCGTGCAGCACCTTTACTTATCCTGTTAAATACAATTATACGGTTTTAAATTAAAGCCTGATTAAAAAAGAATTAAAAAATTTTAATATCAGTAGGGGCAACAGCTGATTTAGGTTGTGCCGCTATGGCTGTCAGGCTAATGTATTGAAAAAACAATGGCTGATTTAAGGAAATCGATGTTGCCATTGGATTAATAGTATAAAAAAATAATTGCTGGTTTGGCCCAAGTGTAATTGATGATTTAACAATGCAAGGAAAAACAATGACTGATCTGAAGGAGAGGGTGCTGCAGGCAGTTTTTTGCTTGTTGTACTAAAGTTTGGAAAAACAATGACTGATCTGAAGGAGAGGGTGCTGCAGGCAGTTTTTTGCTTGTTGTACTAAAGTTTGGAAAAACAATGACTGATCTGAAGTGGACGACACTTTGTCTGGTGTAATTATTCTGTTATTATTCCCTTTTCTATATAAACAGGTTTTGCCGCCAGCTTTATTGCCGGAAGTTTTATGGAAAAAATTATTGCTCCAAGGATACATACTGCTCCGCTTATTATTACAGTGTTGGGGGCGCCAATTGCTTCTGCCAGAATGCCTGCCAGGAGATTGCCGATTGGAGTCAGCCCGATAAATGCCATGGTATAAAAACTCATTACCCTGCCGCGCTTGTCATCCTCAGTTATTGTTTGAAGTATAGTATTAACAGCAGCTATATTTATTAACATTCCAAATCCCGTAAAAACCATCATGACAAGGGAAAGCCACAGGATTTTGGAAATTCCAAAAAATATAAGCCCTGCTCCAAAAATAGCAGCTGCAGCAGCTAAAATTTTGCCCAGGCCCAGCACGGTTTTCCTTGCTGCAAGATATATGCCACCGATTAATGCTCCCACTCCGGATGAAGCCATCAGAAACCCCAATGTGTATGAACTGCCTTTTAAAATATCCTTGGCAAAAATAGGCATAAGAACCGCATAGGGCATCCCGGCAATACTTACGATTCCAAGAAGAATAAGCAGCCATCTTATTGGAGTAGAGCCGAATGCATACCTGAAACCCTCCCTTACTTCATGTAAGACATTCTTTCCTGAGCTGACGGGGTGAATTTTTTTAATCTTCATTGCAAGCAGCGCCGCTATTACTGCCATAAAGCTTATGGCATTTATAAGGAAGCAATAGCCTTCACCCACTAATGCAACAAGGATCCCTGCAACAGCCGGGCCAATAAGCCTTGATGCATTCACCATTGCAGAATTTAATGCAATGGCATTTGCCATATCGCTTCTTTTCTCCACCATTTCTACAACAAAAGCCTGGCGCGCCGGCATATCAAAAGCATTGATAAATCCAAGGCTTAGGCTAAGTGCCACAATATGCCAGATATTTATAGTGCCGGTTAGGGTTAAAACAGCAAGAGCCAATGCCTGAAGCATTGAAAGAATCTGGGTAATTACCAGAATGCGGTGTTTGTTCCATCTGTCTATAAAAACTCCTGCAAAGGGCGCAATAAAGAAGGCCGGAATCTGGCTGAAAAATCCAACCAGGCCCAAAAGAAGCGCGGAATTTGTCAGATGATAAACAAGCCAGCTCATTGCAACTACCTGCATCCACGTTCCAACAAGCGAAGCAGTCTGTCCAAAAAAAAACAGCCTGTAATTTCTGTTTCTCAGTGATATCAGGGTTAAGTTGATGATGCTTTTAAATTTATTCAAGGTGGAATTAAGCCTGGTTTTCAAAAATAATCTGTAAACCGTCTATCCTGGCAAAATAAATTTCCACCTTTAAACCGGGGTATAGTTTTAAAACTTTTTGTTTTGCGTCCTGAAGGTCTTGTTGCTGACATTTTATAATTTCGCCGCTACCGGCGTTTGCATATTTTTTAACGTAATACTTGCAGTCCTGGTGAGAAATAAGGACAAGAGTCGATAATTTATGTTCCTCTTTCAGAAGGCTTAAGTTTCCCATCAGGGCCGGGACATCTGCAGTAATAAACGCAGGACCTCCTGCTGTAACTATGAGGTCAAATTTTTTCAGATTGAGGGTGTTTTTTAAAAACGAAAGGCTTGCATCTACAAAACGTTCGTCACTGCAGAATATTGCAAGGTTTCCGCTTAGATCTTCTGTAAACGCAAAATCTCCGGTAATACTTTTATTTTCCACTGCTGCCTCGCTGATCTTTTTTGTTTTCTTAATTACATCGTTTGATGATATCAAAAAACCAATTTTATTTAAACAGCATTAATCCAGGGATTTGATTTAACGCATTTGCAGCTGTGCTTTATTGGCACTGTTATTTTTAAGCCCTGATTAAACATTTTTTCTGCAGGGTTTTATTAAACACTGCTACTTTTAGACCCTGGTTTACTTTCATTACTTCAAGATTTTATCTTTCACTGTTACTTTTAAACCCTGCTTCTCAGATATATCCCTTTTCCTGATTTAAAATACCTTATTATCTGGATTATGATACTTACAGCCAGCACAGTAATACCTGCTATTGTAATTGTGATAATCAGCAGGGCTGGAGTTGCAGGATCGGCCAGCCTCTTTATAAGTATTCCTGCAAAAGCCCATATAACTACAAGGCTGTGAAAAATATCATTTCTTATAAAAATCATTCCAAGGGTTATTAAAATCCCTACTGCTATTACAACTACGGTCCAGAACTGCTCGTCAAGTCCAAACCTGTTCCAGCCGTACTTTACAAGAAAAGCCGTAACATTGGCAATTGTAGCTACAGTTATCCAGCCAAGATAGATGCTGAAATTAAGATGCACAAGGCCTTTTTCTACATTTGAAACATCTTCCCTCCTGCCAGTTCCAAGCCTTAAATATATCA
Organism: uncultured Actinomycetota bacterium; assembly: GCA_964481885.1. Lineage (GTDB taxonomy): Bacteria > Actinomycetota > Humimicrobiia > Humimicrobiales > Humimicrobiaceae > Fen731. The sequence goes on from CAYZUS010000042.1 coordinate 7,921, forward strand.
CAAGAAGTGAAGCAAGCAGCAGCAGCATTATAACAAGTGAGAGCCACATGACCTCATAATGCCATGCAAATATCCAGCCGGTATTAAATATGCAGGAAATAAAAAACCATATGCCTATCCTGTCAAGAATGTCCCTTTTTGGTGAGGCAGGCTTAAAGGCTATGACCATTTGGTAAACTGTGTAGATTCCAAGCAGGATATAGATAACTCCCCAGATAGAAAATGTGAGCCCTGCAGGAACAAAAAGATTTGCATATTTGTCAGAGAGTGCCTGAGTTGTATTGTTATTTAAGGGAAGCAGAACCGCAAGTGTGTTTGACACTATTACTGCCAGAAAACCTATAAGGTTTAGGAATGAAATAAAAATCCTGGCCAGTCTCATGTTTTCAGTATTGTTCATTCTGATCTCCTGTCATGCTTATTACTTATTATAAAAATATATTTGTTTTATGCTCTTTTTTACATTAACTGCTGCTGCTTTGCAAGCCCATCTGCCGACTTGCCAACCTCCGGATTACCTGTCTGGCTCCCTGACACGCTGACTTGTTTATTGCCTGTCTCCAAGACTTGTTGTCTTATGTATTGCCTGATTTCCTGAAATACTGGCTTGCTGCCATTTGCAGTAATTTCATTACCAACAGACTTTAAACGCACCAAAATTGTTTCACTATAATTACTTCATCACATTTGATCCGGTAATTTAAAAGTGCATTCATTTTAAGGCTTTGCTAAAGTGGCTCTGCTAAAGTGGCTTTGTCAGCGTGGCCTTGTAAGAGTGGCCTGTCAGCATAGTTTTGTCAGAATGACTTTATCAGCAAGGCTTTGTTATAAAAATATCAGAGAATATATGAATCTAAACTTTGCCGACCGGCGCAAGATACACCGTGAATTCCTCTTTGCCGTCAACTTTTATCAGCTCATCCATAAGTTTCTGATTATAAGCTGCAATTGCGCAGGTGCCTGCACCAATTGCCTCACAGGCAAGATAGAGATTCTGGCAGACATGGCCCACATCAATAGCAATAACTTTATATGAAGCAATGCTGTAGCGCCATTCAGTTCGGTATGGTATGGCGGTCCAGACAAATACTGCCGGTGCGGTGCCTGCGAAAAACTGGCCCATTGTCGCATCAGTTATTTTACCGGCCATATCTGCTGCAGCAAATTCAAACAAAAGCTCGTGTTCCAAAGGAAGATAGCGATAAATACCCTGAGCGAGCCCTTCGATGTTTGAAATGCAGATATAAGTCTCAAAAGGGTGGCGGTTTCCGGCAGACGGCACATTTCTAAGAACAGTACTTCCGAGATTTTTTTTTACTCCCTGTGTGGCCCATAAAAGAAAGGATAGCTCCTCAAGTGACAGGGATTCACTTAAATATTTCCTCTGGCTTCTTCTGTCCCTTATTGCAGAGATTATGCTTTTATTGCTGATACTTTTCCAGTCCTGGGGTTTTGGCAGAGCAATCTTTTGTTTTTCTTCAGAATAAGGTTTTTGCACCGGCGGTGACTTCACTCCAAGGCTCTGGTCCGTTTGTGAAAAATCTGTTTCAAGCCTTATATAATCTTTCAGAAACCCACGCGCTTTTTCAATTTCATTACTAATTTCCATTGTTCCCCCACTTTTTTTAAATTCTTTTATTTTCAGAAATAATCTATTATTTACAGTCAGAGCTTAGCTCATTTTTACTTTTACCCTGTTACCTGATTTCAAAAACAGCAGCATCAGAATTGCAGCGATGGCAATTCCTGCACCTGTTATAAAAGCTGCCTGAGAGCTTACCTTTGTCCATATGAAACCAAAAATAAGTGAGGCAGGAAGTGCAGAAATACCTATTGCCAGGTTGTAAAATCCGTAAGCGGAACCAAGCCTGTCTTTAGGTACCATGTCACAAACAAGCGCTTTTTCAACTCCTTCAGTAAATCCAAAGAACAGCCCGTAAAAGACAAAAAGCACCCAGATCATGTACGGCTTGTCTGCAAAAGCAAAACCAAGATATGTCAGCCCGTACACAAGCCAGCCAATAATTATCATGGGTTTTCTTCCAAGCTTGTCAGA
>CAYZUS010000042.1:10076-16359 GCA_964481885.1 uncultured Actinomycetota bacterium
ACTTCCCTGACACCGAAAGCTATCAGAAGAACTGCAATTATTCCCGGGATTACTGAAAGCAAAAACACTTTCCTTATATCCATCAAAAACACATACAACAAAAGGCTGGCAACCAGTGAACCGGCCACTGCTCCAAGGTGATCCATTGCCCTGTGAAACCCGAAGGCAAATCCCCTTCTGTTATCGGGTGCGCTCTCGCCTATGATTGCATCCCTTGGCGAAGTCCTTACCCCTTTTCCTACTCTGTCTGAAAAACGAAGGGCCAGCAAAAATCCCCATGAGCCGGCTATTCCGATAAGTGGCCTTACCAAATTTGAAAAAGCGTAGCCACAGACAACAAATATCTTTCTTTTTTTAAACCTGTCAGAATAATATCCTGAGAAAAGTTTTAACAGGCTGTTTGTCGTTTCGGCTATACCTTCTATTATCCCGATAAAATAAGCCCCGACCCCGAGAACGGACTTTATAAATACAGGAATAAGCGGATAAATCATCTCGGAAGAGAAGTCATTAAAAAAACTTGCAACACCAAGAACATATATATTTCTCCAGTTTTTTTTCTTTTCCTGATTTTCCATCTTAATTCTTTGCAGCCTTTTTAACTAAAAAACGTTTCGGATTATTTGTTTTTCGATGAATAATAAAGTATTTTTTAAAAACTTTTAGTTCTTTATCATAAATATTTTAAAACTCTAAATTTCAGCAAATTACTCCGCAAGAGTCAGGTAATTTTTTAAAATTATAACAATATGATAATAATAGTAACAGTGGATAAAATATTATTAAAATCCGGTAGTTGGATTGATATGACAATTACTAAATATTGATACTTGCACTAATTATGGCCTGAAATAAATTTTGGTACTGCGCACATCTGATTCAGGCAGAGAACAGTCTTAATAAATTTTGTATTTTATTTACATAAATATTTTTTTATGCTTAAAATATCTATAAACAGTTTTTAGCAGACAAGCAGACACTATGACCAGAGTCTTAATATTTGCATTCTTATCAGGTTTTTCACTAATACTGGGAACTATTATAGGAACGTCCTTTAAAATCCCCCAGAAAATTATTGCTGCCATAATGGCCTTCGGGTCCGGGGTTATGATATGCGCACTGACTTTCGGGCTTATGGAGGAAGCTTTCAAGCATGGTGGGTTCGATGCGGTAATTATCGGTTTTCTGGTTGGAGGGCTCGTCTTTATTTTCGGTGATTTCCTTATACACCGTCTTGGGGGCAGAAGCTACAAGAAAAGAAAACCCTTTAAAATTATAAGAGATACAAACGGGAAAGCTATAGTCCTTGGTGCCCTGCTTGATGGAATACCAGAGTCTGTTGCCCTTGGTATATCACTTCTAAACAAAAACGGTATAGGTCTGCTAATGGCAGCAGCAATATTCCTGTCTAACTTCCCCGAAAGCATTTCCTCGATTGATAATTTAAAAAAAGAGGGCTTTTCCAAAAAGAGGATATACTTTATCTGGTCCACAGTCGGCATCATCGTCATGGCAACAGCTGTTTTAAGTTATCTTTTCCTGGAAAAGCTGAATTTAAACATGCTTGGGATTATTGAGTCATTTGCCTCAGGTGCAATCCTTGCAATGCTTGCAGACAGCATGATGCCGGAAGCATACAGGGAGGGTGGCTATCTTATAGGGATCCTGACTGTGCTTGGATTTCTTACCGCCTTTATACTTTTTAAAATTTAAATGTTCAGATTTTGGACAACCGGAATTAAACAGCAGGTATTTTTGCTGTCCGGCATCAAGGATACTTGAGGTTCTGGATATATCTTTGTTTTGGTAGGACTCAAAGCAAAGGCCGCTATCCGAAAACCGGTTCTAAAAAATATAATTTTAAAAATCGGGTTTGAAAAATAATTTCAAAAAAAATTTCTTTTATAATATAATTTATAATATACTTTCTTTAATTAAAGATACAATATTTTTTAAAATCAGAGTTGTAAAATTGTAAATAATTATAAGTGGAGCAAATTACCAAATAAATGGAAAAAACTGAAAAAGTAAGGACCAAAAAAACCAAAATAATAAGATATCTGGGTATTGTTTTAATTATTGGCGGGATAGTCATACTCGCTTACCCGTTTTATACAAACTTTGTCATGATGCGCCAGGAATCCCAGGTTCTTGAAGCATGGGCCAGTCAGGTGAGCGCGCAATCCGGGGAAACGGACCAGTCGGGCCAAAGCAATTCCACGGATGTTTCTTCTTCAAATGGTCAGGATAACAGCGGCAGCGCAGGATCGCTCTCGTCCGACTCTTCACAATCACAGGACACTTCTAGCGCCGGTCCGGTAACAACGCTTTCCCCTGAGCTCTTCATACTTGATCCGACAAAAAAAGTTCCTTTTAAAATAATGATTCCGAAAATCGGTGTGGAATGGATAGTTCACGAAGGAACCGATATCGCAAGCTTAAAGCGCGGCCCGGGCCATTATCCGGGGACTGCCCTGCCGGGTGAGGCGAGCCTATGCGTTATAGCGGGCCACAGGACGACTTATGGGGCTCCTTTTAACAAGGTTGACAAACTTGTTGTTGGTGATGAAATAATCCTTCAGTCTGCAAATGGCGACACCTTTGCATATGCTGTCACAGGACAAGCCGAAGTCAAACCGGATGATGTAAGCCTGCTGACTCCCACAAACTATGGCTCTTTGGCACTGACAACATGCACACCAAAATTTTATGCATTAAGAAGGCTCATAATCTTTGCAAATTTTAAGGGATAAATTATTTTATCAGGGATTTTACCAAACCAGTATGCTTATTTACCATGACGGCAATCAAAACCGTTCAGGCTGGTTAACTAATAAACCTAAATGATAAACATCCCGGTGCGCCTGTATTGAAATGTCATGTGACAGTCAGGGTATTTAATAAATTATTTTTTATTTTGCCTTTCAGTCAAGCTTGAAATTTCCTGTATCGACCCACTCATTTTCAAGAATTGTCCACCAGTCTACCGCAAGCCCTTTCAGTGCATATTCATATGGAAGCCAGCCATAGCCTTCGTCGCCCCATTGCTTTCCCCAGGAGTTTCGGATAAGAAATGCCCCAACTGTTTCAGAGTTGCTCTCTGGATTTAAAATTGCCATATCGTCATCATACCCAACGACAATCATTGCATGGCCGCCCTCAAACTTTTCCTTTTCTGAAGGAAAAGGTATCTTTCCTTTGTTTCCATCCGCATATCCTATTGAACTATATACACTGAATCCAAAAATTGCTGGTATTTTTGACGCAACATTTAATTTGATTTGATTTAAAAGTTCTGCAGGAGAAATGCCTTTACCGGCGTCCAGCCTGAAATATTGGGCAGTCTTATAACTCTGCGCGAAAGCATAACAGAATGAATCAGGCTCTTCATCGAATTTTTCAACATCATATTTCCAGTATTTCTCAGGGACGGCACCGAACAATACCAGCGCCATAATCGTGGTTCTTATATATGCTCCGTAGTCCCCTGTCTTTTGAAGAAGATTTCTTGTTGTTTTGTAAAGAAACAACCTGGAAGCATCGATAAAATTACCGTTAGCCTTTTTTTCAAAATACTCCACCAGACCTATTGCAGCATTTGCAGTACAGGAACCAAGTTTTCCCTGGTCCTCTATGGGTGAGCACCATTTCCTTAGGTCTGCTTTTGAGGGAAGTTTTTTCTCTTTGAATTCACCGGGCTTAAGAAGGATACCTGTTTTTGATGCCATGGCAGCAACAGAGTCCTTTACGCCTTCTTTAATGCTTTTTGCAGAAAGAGCATCTTTGCTGAGGCTATAGTCCCTGAAATCAGGGTAATCAGGGAGCCATCCGAAATAGTGTCTGCTTTCTTCACCGGGCATTTTACTTCTCCTTTCATTTATATAACCGGATATTATTGATAATTATTGTTATAACTTTAAATTGTATTATATCATAATTACATTAATACTTTAAATATTTTATATATAATATTTATCAGGATTGTTACTTTTAAAAAGATAGCCATAAAGCATTAGCGCCCGAAAAAACACAATTGATAACACCTCTGAAACTCACCATTAAAACCAGAAATTGTGACACCCAGGAGAAGGTTTTTACGTTTAAAAAGAATAGAGCAATACCTCTTAAATTAAACATTAAAACCAATCCGGATAGCACCAAGTCAGAGGTTTTTAAGTTTAAAAAATATATAGCCATACCTCTTAAATTATACATTAAAACAAGCGTGCACAGCACTCAGGCAAAAATTTTTTTGATTTTTAATATCCAATGATGAAATCATGAAGATAAAGCCAAAATAAAACAGGGCCCAAAGCTTAAAAAAAGCATTTTCACCCTGTTTTACAAAAATTCATTCTAGTTTGAAAAGTAATTCATCCTATTCCTGGAAAAGCCAGGTAGAAAGATACCTCTCCCCGGTATCAGGCAGGATAACAACAATCTGTTTTCCTTTATTCTCAGGTCTTTTTGCAACCTCAAGTGCGGCCCACATTGCAGCTCCGCAGGATATGCCCGCAAGAATTCCTTCCTCTTTTGCAAGCCTTCTTGCAATTATTCCCGCATCTTCATTTGATACAGTAATGATTTCGTCAATTATGCGCCTGTTTAAAATCTCCGGTATAAACCCTGCGCCGATTCCCTGAATCTTGTGAGAACTGGCACTGCCTCCCGATAAAACTGGTGAGTCCTTTGGCTCAACTGCAATTATTTTGACATCCTGGATCATATTTTTTAATACTTCACCAACCCCTGTGAGCGTACCGCCTGTTCCAACTCCGGCAATAAATATATCAACTTTTCCATCAGTATCATTTAATATTTCAAACGCTGTTGTCCTTCTGTGAATTTCAGGATTTGCAGGGTTTTTAAACTGCTGCGGGACAAAACTGTTTGGCGTAGCTGCAGCCAGCTCATCGGCTTTTTCAATGGCTCCGGTCATACCCTTTGAGCCTTCAGTCAGGACAAGCTCTGCTCCAAAAATTTTTAACAGCTGACGCCTTTCAGTACTCATTGTCTCCGGCATTGTCAAAATGAGCCTGTAGCCCTTTGCTGCACATACAAAAGCAAGTGCTACACCTGTATTGCCGCTTGTCGGCTCAATTATTACAGTATCCTTGTTTATTAAACCGGCTTTCTCAGCAGCTTCAACCATGGCAGCGCCCACACGGTCCTTAACGCTTGAAAGCGGATTAAATGATTCCAGCTTTGCAAGTATGATTGCATCATTGCTTCCGCTCAGCCTGTTTATTCTTACCAGGGGCGTATTGCCGATAGCCTTTGTGATATCATCATAAATTTTTTTTGGCATTATTTTTCCCTTTCCGTATTGAGCTTTGGTTTCAATTGACTGTGTAACTATTTTATAAGTTTTGCTTTGCCACCAGGATTTGTATTCTTTTTGCGATTACTTCTTTTTTTAATTAACCCGTTTTTTTAATTAACACGTTTTTTAATTTACCCACTTAATGATTTCTTATTTTTATGCTGTATTACCTTTTTTCTTTTCTTTACTACTGCCTTGTCGATTCTCTTTTCTGTTAATGCCAGCTTTTAAAAATATCTTATGTCGGCTGCCGGCATTTTGCGCCCGACAGCTGATTTTTTCAATTATTTAAAAAATAGTGCAAAAATTTGCGACTGCCTGTAATTAGGTTTGGGATTTTTTTAACGCCTGATTAATATCAGCAAAGATATCCTCCAGGTTTTCAAGGCCTATTGAGAGCCTTATAAAATCAGGAGTGACACCTGTCGCCAGCCTTTCTTCCTCAGAGAGCTGCTGATGAGTGGTTGTTGCAGGATGAATGGCAAGAGTTTTTGCATCCCCGATATTAGCGACATGCGAAATAAGTTCAAGCGAATTTATGAATTTTTTACCTGCCTCTGCTCCGCCCCTTATACCGAAACCTATAATTGCACCGGCTCCCTTGCTCAAATATTTATCCACTTTCTTTTTTTCAGGGCTGGAGTCAAGGCCCGGATAATTTACCCAGTCAACCAACGGAAGTGTCTGAAGAAAATTGGCAACAGCAAGTGCATTTTCACAGTGTTTGCCCATCCTCAGTGGCAATGTTTCAAGTCCCTGCAGAAACAAAAAAGAATTAAACGGCGACAGGGCGCATCCAAAATCTCTTAAAAGCACCACTCTTGCCTTTGCTATATAGGCAATATTGCCAGCAGACCTGAGCGCTTCCACAAAATCAAGCCCGTGGTAAGCTGGTTCTGGTCCGGCAATCAATGGGAATTTACCGTTTTCCCAGTCAAATTTACCCGAATCAACAATAAC
>CAYZUS010000043.1:0-1829 GCA_964481885.1 uncultured Actinomycetota bacterium
AGCTGTATAAACCTACAACACCTACTATTAGGGCTATTAAGGCAACTGCCATAAACCCACTTATCAACTTCGTACTTAACTTCATATTCTTAAACATACTACTTCCCCCTTTTTTATTTTGTGTAATGATAATAACTCTACAAATTTCTAATTACAATAGCATTTGGAAAAATATTATTTAATTTTAAATAGTTTTTTCAATTAATTTATTTAATTTTAAATAGTTTTTTATGTTATATTATTAATGATTATTTAGTTAATTTTAGTCATTTCTAAGCAGGAGAGAATGGCAGCCAAAGAGAGTGTTTATAACGTGTTGATGGAGTTGGCGTTAGACAAAATATTTGAAATATTTTTAATAAATAGACGATAACTTATATAGATTTGAACAAATTCAGGTGTAGTGTTTTTTCTGAATTAGGTATGTTACACTAAAAAAAGTATATTTAATCATGGAGGTAATTTTTTATGATCTATATGACAAAAGAACACTTAAAGAAAATCCATGATTACAGTAAAGCTATAGAATTAAATCCTAATGATTTTGAAGCTTATTATCTAAGAGCAAACGTTAAAGGCCAAGCAGGGAATAATCTTGGAGCAATTCAAGACGTAACTAAATCTCTAGAACTAAATCCTGAGAATGAATTAGCCTATTATTTTCGTGGAAGCATGAAAGATAAGCAAGGAGAGCATATCGGGGCTATTTCAGACTATACCAGGGCTTTAGAGTTAAACTCTAAGAACGAGTTAACGTATTATTGTAGAGGTCATGCTAACGCTAGAGTGGAAGCGTACGAAGAAGCTATTTACGATTATAATAAAGCAATAGAATGTAATCCTAAATATGCTGGTGCTTACTTCTGGCGCGGTGTCGCGAAATTTAATTTAAAAGATTACAATGGCGCCATCCAAGATTATAACAAAGCAATAGAGTATAACCCTAAATTATCTTTAGCTTATAAAAACAGAGGCAAAACAAAAGAGAAACAAGGAGACCCTAAGTCAGCAATCAAGGATTATTGTAAAGCAATATCCTTAAATCCTAGAGACCCTGAAGCTTATTATCTTAGAGGTTGGGCTAAATATGTGATAGGTGATTTAAAAGGAGCGATTCAAGATTTAGCTAGAGCTGGAGAATTAGGACAAGCAGATGCTTCTTCGGGTATAAATATGATAAAAAGTCGAATAGTTAAGTAACAAATTTAATAGTATTCGGTAGTTTTTGTGTCATATAATCTCAATCCAATTCGACTCGCAAAGCTCGCTCAGGGTAAACTCTCTTAATTTGTCATCCCAAGCCATGGGCTGAACTTGATTCAGTCTTGATTGTCATCCTGAACTTGATTCAGGATCCAGTTTTGATTGTCATCCCAAACTTGATTTGGGATCCAGGCTGATAGAATTAAAGAAAATGATAGCTTCTTGTTTACAATATCTGTGTTTATAGGTAAAAATAAATTCTGATGAAAACTTACTATGTATACATCTTAGCAAGTGAAAAAAATGGTACAATATACGTTGGTGTTACTAATGATCTATTTAGGCGTGTCTCTGAACATAAAAATAAAGAAGTCCAAGGGTTTACTTCAAAATATACAGTAGATAAGCTGGTTTATTATGAGCCAACAAACGATGTGTCAGCTGCTATTCAAAGGGAGAAACAGTTAAAAGCATGGAAAAGAAAGTGGAAATTAGAGCTAATTGAAGAACAGAATCCAGACTGGCATGATTTGTATTACGATTTCTTGAAATAATTTATAAATCTCAGTGCCCTGACTCCTTGATAACGCTTGGTTACTGGATCCTGAATCAAGTTCAGGATGACA
>CAYZUS010000043.1:1929-16187 GCA_964481885.1 uncultured Actinomycetota bacterium
GTTTGAGAGTTCAGGATGACAGTTTGAGAGTTCAGGATGACAGTTTGAGAGTTCAGGATGACAGTTTGAGAGTTCATCCAGGACAATTGGAATAAAAACGCGTAGCAAGGTCATCGAGTGACGCCAAAAATTTGGTCACCGAGTGATTTTGTGGTCATCGAGTGATTGCGTAGCAATCGTATCGAGATGCGCAAAATTGTATCGAGGTGTCGAGGTGTGAACGAAGCCTGAAGTCGGGATGACCTTAAGACTAGAGAACGATAGGCATTTTTCCGTCATTGAACCAAAATTCTTTTAATTGTTTTATGGATTCAACTAGCTCTTCAAATCTTACAGGTTTTTGTAAATAGCTATTCGCCCCATTTTCATAACATTTTTCAATATCGTTGTCATTTAAGGAGGTAGTTAAGACAATTATTGGTATATTGATAAACCTTTCATCGTTTTTAATTATTTTTAAAAATACTCTACCGTCAGTTTTAGGCATATTTAGGTCCAAAAGGATTAATGCTGGTAGCTTATCTTTAGTGTCATTTGCGAACAAATAGTTTATTGCATCTTCTCCATTAACAAAGTGATTTACTGGATTAATGATGGAATTTATTTTAAAGGCACGACTAATTGCTTCAAAGTCATCTGCACTATCTTCAACAATCATAATGGAGTTGGTTTCGTTGATTTTTGACATTTAGTTCTCCTTTTTATATAGCAATATATAATATAATATTTTTCAAGTAAAACTGAACGTTTTCTTCACAATTATATAATATTGTATTATATAATTTTTAACAATAGTTACTGTAATCGCTAGTTATTAGTTACAGTTTGGTAGGAATTTTCCCGTCATTAAACCAAAATTCTTTTAATTGTTTTATGGATTCAACTAGCTCATCAAACTTCACCGGTTTTTGTAAGTAGCTATTAGCTCCATGCTCATAACATTTTTCAATATCGTTATCATCTAGGGAGGTTGTTAAGATAATTATTGGTATATTGGTAAACCTTGCATCTTTTTTTACGATTTTTAAAAATACTCTACCGTCTGTTTTGGGCATATTAAGATCTAAAATAATCAATTCAGGTAATTTATCGATGGTAGCATTTTTGAGCAAAAACTTTAGCGCATCTTCTCCGTTCACAAAGTGCAGTATGGGGTTATTAATAGTATTAATATTGAAAGCACGCTTAATTGCTTCAAAGTCATCTGCATCGTCCTCAACAATCATAATAGTGTTATTCTTTTTTGTTTTAGTCATTTTTTTCTCCTTTTTATACGTTAATTGTAAAATAAAATGTAGTCCCTTCATTAAGCTTAGACTTTATCCAAACAGTACCATTATGTTGCATAATAACTTTTTTAACAATTGCTAGCCCAACACCAGTTCCTCCGGAATATTCATTTTTGCCATGAAGCCTTTTGAATATTTGAAAAATTTCTTCATGATATTTTTCCTCAATCCCTATTCCATTGTCATATACATAATAAATTCTTTGTTTGTTTTCATCAAAATGACCTATCTCTATATATTTATGTTTTTTAGTATTGTACTTTAATCCGTTAGCGATAAGATTCTGATATACGTATTTGAGCCTCTCTTTATTACAGAGGATATTCTCTTCTGGTAGATTTTTTATATTTATTTCTGCATTAGCAAAGAAGTCACATGCTTTGATGTTTTCAATAGATTCTTCAACGATGTCTTTTAAAGGATAGTTATTGAAGGTAAGACCCGTATTTCCGAGTTTAGAAAAGGATAGAAGGTCATCAATTAAATTATTTAAGTTTTCAGTTAATTCTATAATATAGGTAAGCTTATCTTGGACAGGCTGAATCAAATCAGGGTGGTCAAGCTTTAAAAAAGTTGCACAGTTGCTTATTCCTCTTAAGGGAGCCTTTAGGTCATGTGAAGCAATAGAGGTAAAGGCAGATAACTCTTGATTACTGGTTTCCAATTTTTCAGCATATTTTATTAGTTCTGCTTCTTGTATATATTTTTCAGTAACATTACGAAAAACTAAGACGGCACCTAGCAGGTTACCAACTGAGTCTCTTATTGGAGAGCAACTGTTAGCTATCTGGTATTTGCAGTTATCTTTAGAGAGAAGCACTGTCTGACTAGAGATTTCTATAATAATATTATTTTTTAATGATTCTCTAACAGGATTTATGCCAGGTTCACCTGTTTCGGAATTAATAATATGAAAGATGTCCTCGATCGGCAGACCTGTTGCTTCTGTAGTTTTCCAGCCAGTTAATTCTTCTGCAATTGTATTTAGTAAAAGAATATTACCAAGCTTGTCACATGTTATAACTCCTTCACCAATAGAGCGCAAGGTTGCTGCTAGTTGTTCATTGCTTTTATAAAGTGCTGTTTCAGTTAAGATGCGCTTAGTGATGTCCGTATCGTTGCCTCTATAGCCGATAAGGTTGCCTTGTTTGTCTAAAACAGGAAACGCATTAGTGTTAACCCAGATGGTTTCACCATTTTTGGTTAGTATTTTATTTGACAAATTTTGAATATATTCTTTTTTGGTAAAGGAAGCTAATGCAGCATTCTTGAATTCCTCGCGTCCTTCTTCTGGATGCAGGTTATAGAAGTGTATTTTGCCAGAAAGCTCGCCATCCGAGAATCCAATAACTTCTTCAACTGTATGGCTCACATAGGTGTATAGCCCGTTAGTATCTGTTTCCCAAGTGAAGGTTTTACTTTGTACAGCTAATTGGTCATAGCGTTGTTTGGCTTCATGTAGCTTCTTTTGTTGTTCAAAGATGTTGCGGTCGGTTCGGCGTAGTAGAGAAAAGATAAGTCCAAAAAGTGTTATTAATAGTAGTAAGGTAGATGCCCCAGCAAGAATCAGGGCATGATAAAAGGATTCTTGCTCATTGGAGGTATCTGAAAATATTATTAATCCTCCTACATCGTTACCAGAGTAATCAATAAGAGTTGTAATTGATAAGTGCCATCGTTTGTTATTAAAGGATATGTCGTAATTGTAATTACCATGGCTATGTCCATTGTTTGGGTCATGGTCAGTTTTTTCAGCAAAGGCATCTGGCAAGAGACCCATAGAACAATAAGAAATAGCATTGCGTTTTAGTCTATCCCAATCAGGCTGGCGATCCATTAACCGCATACCATTTTCCCATGCTTTTTGATCTAATAGTTTTTTGTCGATGGCTATAGCTAATTCGAAATCTGTCTGATTGTGAATTAGCTCAAGCACATCCTCGATTTCTTTGCCAAGTTCTATATAGCCAATAAGTGTTTTATCATCAAAGACCGGCATGACAACTCGTAATGTAAAAGTTCCAAGAGGGCCTAGTTCAATTCCAAAAGCAGTCTTTTTAGTTTGTTCAGCTGTTATTGCTGTAGCGCGGTTGATTTTATCACCATATTTTTCTGGTTTGTGAATCCTTAAGAAGCAGACGCGGTTGGCGTCAAAGAAGTAAAAGTGAGTGACTTTGTTTTCCTTATGGATTGTATCGAAGAGCCCTTTATATTTGGCAAGCAGACTAGTTGAATCACGATTACGAAGTGCTTTGCGCATGGTTTTATCAGTTACCAGAGATTGCTCAACGGACTGTAATGCTTTGGCTTGCTCATTTAGCAGTATATGCATGTTAGAAATAATCTCGGCATGCTCCCTATATAGGTTGCTTAATGTGGTTTTCTTCTGTTGTTGCAAAAATAGGAATAACGAACTTATGATTACTAAAGAGATTAAGAATATTAGTGGTGGCAGAAGTTGATTCAGAACCGTTTTGGAAGAAAGGTTTGGTTTTTTGTTGGCAAATATAAAGATAATTGCGCTAATTATACTAAGTAAGGTTAGTATAATTATGGGAACTATTTTGATTATAATAGACCAGTACCATAAGTGTGCGTTGGAATCTATCCCAAACAGGGCGATGACTTTTCCGGTTTCTTGGTCATAGATAGGAACAATAGTTGTAATCCAGGTTCCCCAACGGTCAGAAACTGGACCTTCAATGAACTCTTGATTTGTATTAAAAGAATCTTTAATGCCCTTGGAGGCTTCTGAGAATATTTGCCCAGGTGGCGAGTAGTCATTAGATGATACTGGTTCGCTGTCCATGAAGATGAAGATTGTTCCATCGTCTTTGCGACCGAGCAGATAAACAAATCTGTAGCTTAAGTTTTGTGCGCAAATGGAAGCGAGCTCATTTTTTAGGCGTTGGTAGTAGTTGTTGTTCAGGTCAGTGTTTGAGCCTGTGAGTGAGCTGAGTTCATCAAAGTTAGTTGACCGTGATATTAATTGAGTTTCTTGTAGTCGGATAGAACGTTGTTCATAGTCGGCACGTAGGAAGGGCATACTAATTATAAATAATCCGACAAGGGTGATTAGGCTTATCCATAGTAAATAGATTTTATTTTTTATTATCATGTTAATCCTTTTTGACGTTAAGTGTAAAATAAAAGGTTGTTCCCTGATTAGGACTGGACTTTAACCAAATCTTTCCATGATGTTGGAGTATAACTTTCTTAACAATAGCTAGTCCTACACCTGTTCCGCCACTGAATTCCTCTTTGGGGTGTAGTCTTTTAAATATTTGAAAAATAATTTCATGATGTTTTTCTTCTATTCCGATGCCATTATCATAAACATAATATACGTTTTCGTTGTTTTCATAGAAGCTACCTATTTCGATACGTTTATGTTTCTTGGTGTTATATTTTAAGCCGTTAGTAATCAGGTTTTGATATACGTGTTTGAGTCTTTCTTTGTTACATATGATGGGGGTATCTGGAAAATCTTTAATAATTATCTCTGAATTAGTATAGAAGCCACAGGAGCGGATGTTTTCTATGGATTCTTCAACTATTTCTTTTATTAGACACTCAGTGAAAGGAATATCGGTGTTGCCAATCTTAGAGAAAGCTAGAAGTTCATTAATAAAAATATCCAGTCTTTCTGCTAATGATATAATATGATAAAGTTCTTTTTTGATTGGTTCCTCTAACTTAGGATGATCCATTTGTATAAAAGTAGCACAGTTGCTAATGCCCCTTAAAGGTTCCTTAAGGTCATGGGAAGCAATATAGACGAATTCAGCTAATTCTTTATTGCTTAGCTCCAGCTTAGTAGAATATTGTTTTAGATTATTTTCGGCTTGTTTTCGTTCTGTTATATCTCTTGTGTTACTTAGAATATGGTTGGTTCCATTAAGTTGAATTATCGAAGCTGACATTAAGCCGTCTTTTAGTTTTCCATTCTTAGTATGGAACCTAGTTTCAAAATTCTCAACGAAACCATTTCTTAATAATTCTTGAGTAAGTTTTTTTCTGTCATTAAGATTATTCCAAATGTTTAATTCAACTGACGTTTTTCCAACAATTTCATCAGATGAATAATCTAAAATTTTGGTAAACCCATCATTAATTGAAATATACATACCATCTTCAAGGCGATTAATAGCAATAGCATCAAGACTTGTCATAAATGCTTTTCTAAATTTTTCTTCGCTTTCTTGTAGTGTTTTCTCTGATAATTTGCGATCGGTGATATCATGATAGTTTAATAAAACTCCAGCGATGGTAGGATCGTTTACAAGATTAGTAGCAGTGAGCTTAATTGGCTTATAACTTCCATCTTTGCATTTATATTTGTATTCAATTGTTGTTGATTCTTGATTCTCCAGAATGAGAGAATAAAAAGCTTGCTTACAGCGCCCAAGGTCGTCAGGATGAACTGTTGACCAAGCATCAGCTTCAACAAGATCTGATGGAAGCCAACCAAAATATTTTGTAATAGTAGGGCTTTTATATTTTATTAAGCCATCTGTGCCGATTATGCCAATGACATCTGAAATGTTTGATATCATAGTGGTTTGTTTTTGTTCATTAATTTGAAGGTTTTCTTCTGCCTTTTTGCGTAGAAGAGATGAGCCTATATTTGAAGCTATTGTTTCAAGAAATTCAATTAGTTCAAGATTAAGTTGTCCTTTACGTTTGTCGTTGACTTGAATAAGTCCAATAATCTTATTGTTGGCTTTAATTGGGACTAAGGCAAGTGATCCATATCCTTTGTGCATACAGGTGTTGCGAGGGTTATGTCTGGGATAATCGGCAAGTGGGATGTCTAGCAATTGGAACGAATCATTTGTCCAAGCGCTACCACCTTTTGTAAATAGTGGATTGCTTAAGTCAGCTGTTCCTGAAATCACAAGACCGCAAGTACATTCTAGACAAGCAGAGCCGTCTGGATTTCTACAGATACCACCAGAGGAGTTATGTTCTAATAGAGAATTTTCCATGAGCAAGAAGTCCTCGGAGAACCCATTCTGAGTATAATATGGAAAATCCTCTCCTGCTTGAAGTCGAATGCCTATAGCATCAAAATTTAGGTGTGTTTTTAATATAGTAAGTACATTATGAATTGAATCTTTTAGAGTATCTTTGGTGTTGAGTTTTTGAAGAATTTCCATGTTCATCGTTCGATATTCCTCTGCTTGTTTGCTTTTGGTAACATCACGATTTACGCCAATCATCCTTATTGCTTGACCTTCAGAACCCATTATTACCAAACCGTCGGCTTTAAGATACAACACTTTGCCATCAGGATGCTTCACTCGAAAAGAAGTATCAAAAGTGCTTTTTCCTTCAAGTGCATCATTACATGCCGCTATTGCTGCATCCTTATCTTCAGGGTGAAGCCCAGTTATCCATAAATCTATTGTTTTAACAGTTGATTCTTTATCAATTCCATACAAGTCATACATTCTTTCATCCCAAATCATTGTATTATCGCGGACATTCCAGTCCCATATTCCAAGATTAGCTGACTGTGAAGCTATTTTGAAACGTTGTTCACTTTCTTCTGCTTCTTTTTTGGCTGTGGTTAAATCCAATTCTATTTGTTTCAATTCGGTGATATCAATCATCATGCCAAAAATTTGTCTTGGTTCTTCTTTATTGTTTTTTGAATAGATTATCTCAGTTGCAGTAAACCATTTCCAATTACCGTTTTTGTGTTTCATTCGATATGTTGCAATGATTTGCTCGTTATCTTTTGCGATTGCATATTTTGGAAGCGTTTCATTCAGATATATTTTGAAGTCATCTGGGTGCATAAGGTTAGCGATTATTTGGTTGTCCATATCTTTTATTTCTTTAATAGAATAACCGAGGAATCTTTGTATTCCATCATTTGTGTAGATATTTCTTTTTTCTATTATGTCATAGATATATAGAACGTTAGGACTGAGATTAACAAGTGATTCAATAAATCGACCGCGCTCATTGATTCTCTCCTCTGCTTGTTTGCGTTCTGTTATGTCTTGGATTGCTCCTTGCATTTTGATTGGGTTTCCATTTTTATCATAGGTAGTTTCACCTGTTCCATGAACCCATCGTTCTTCACCATCAGAAATACGTATTATTTTATATTCATGATTGAAGGGAATATGTTCAATTACTACTTTCTTATGATAGTTTAGAAGTTCTTCTTTTGAGTCTGGATGAATAAATGCAATCCAGCTAGCTAATGTTTTAGGATAGTCTTCTTCTATTCCAAAGATTTTGTAAATTTCTTGAGATGCTTCCCAAGTATTTTCAGTAAATTCAGAAGAACCAAGAGATGTTATATAAGAACCGATTTTTGCTACAGATTGTGAATCTAGTAACATTTGTTCGTTTTTCTTGGATTCAGTTATATCAGTTGACATGACGCCGATACCAAGGAGATTTCCATCCTTAGTATATATAGGGAATTTCTGAGTTAGAGAAGTGCGATTGCCAACGTTTGTTTGAATAGATTCTTCTTTACTTAAGGCTTCACCAAGAGGAAGATTAGACGCGTGTAGGTCATCTAATCTATAAGCATTTATTATTTCAGAATCTTCAGTAACGCCCATAATTTCGGCATCATTTTTGCCGATTAGTTCTTCGATTGAGTTGAAGCCAGTAGCCTGCAAGAAAGCTTTGTTGGCAGCTATAACTCGAAAATCTAAGTCTTTAACGAGAAATAGAGTTGAGCTGTTGTGGACAAGAGATGAAAAAATTAGCTGGTTTCTTTCAGCCAGTTTCCGTTCTGTGATGTCTTGTACGACCGTATATAAGAATTTCTGATCTTGAATAATTATATTTTCAGAGGATAAGAGCACATGCTTAATATCGCCATTTTTTGCTTTTAATTTGGCCTCTACATTAGAAACATTTCCATTGGTATTTGCATTAAGCATTATTTTAGTTATTGCATCAGTTGTTAGAATATCTAATTCAGTAGCGGTTTTACCAATAACTTCTTCTCTGGTAAAGCCAAATAGTTTTAAAAAAGTGTCATTTACTTCAACATATTTACGGGTAATCAAATCAGTTAAGCCACAAGCAGAGGGATTCAGATAAAATACTTTGGAAAACTTCTCTTCTGATAATACTGTCTTGGAAATGTCAGTAGATACCCCAAAGATTGCCTTTTTGTCATCCCACATTCCTTTAGAAACTCTGGTTTCAACTAATATATGGTGGCCTGATTTTGTAACAAGAGGAATAGGGCAAAAATCAGTAGTTCCTTCGAGCATTTCTTTTATGGTTTGCTTCGCTTCCTCCTGGCGGTCTATAGGATGAGTAATAAGAATGGATTGTCCCAATAGTTCTTCTGATGTGTATCCTAATCGGTGTAGCACGGTGTCGTTTACGTATATTATATTGCCCTGTTCATCTAAAACAAACATAAAATCATTGATGGTATTAAAGAAGTTTTTATAGTTTTGACGGGTTTGCTCTAATAAATAGTCTGTAGTCATGCGTTCTGTTATGTCTTGAATAATTGAAAATAAAACGGGGGCTCCTTCATATTCTATAGCCGAAGAATGAACCTCGACAGTTCGTATTTCGTTATTTGCTAATCTATGAGGGAAAACAAAAACATGTTTGGTGTTATTAATTGCTTTCATTCGTTCTTCCAATATTTGTTCAGGTGATAAAGTATTAATATCGCTGACTTTCATTGAAGTTAACGTTGGTATGCTATATCCATAAAACCTAGATGCAGCTGCATTTGTATTTAATATTTCACCAGAAAGTGGCTCAACAAGAAACATAGGCGCAGGATGGTTATCAAACATATCTTTAAAACGTGCGTTGCTTTTTTGTAACTCTATTTCGGCTAGTTTTCGTTTGGTGATTTCGTGGGCAATACCTTCAAAGCCAATGATTTTTCCTTCAAGGTTTATTAAAGGGATACCGCCTGAGGAGTGCCAATAAATTAATCCATCGGCGTGTTTAACTCGATACTCAACATTGTCGGAACGTTCATTAGATGAGAGTGTTTTTTGTAGCCAGTTTAAGCAAAGCGGAAGGTCATCCGGGTGAACAAATTCTTGAAAGGAATGTCCGATGACCTCCGATAGCTGATGCCCAAGGAGTGTGGTCCAAGAAGGTGATGCGAAAGTAAATATTCCATCTGGTGTGAGTGTATAGATTATGTCGCGACTATTCTCTATTAATAGGCGGTGTTTTTTTTCGCTCTCTTGCAGGTTCGCATTTGAATTTTTAAGTTCGGTGATGTCTAGAATGTTTGATAGGAGGTATTGTTCATTATTTATATGTATTAATTGAGCAGAAAATAAGCCGGTAACGAGGTTGTTGTTTTTTATTCTAAATTGAAATTCTTTGTTTGTTATTTCAACACCAGAATTAAGTGAAGAAATAACCCAGTCACGGTCTTCAATATTTGCCCATAGACTTAAATGTATTGATGAGCTGAGTAGTGCTTCTTCTTTGTTGTAACCTGATAAGGCGACGAAGTTTTCGTTAACATCAATGATTTTTCCATCCATAGCACGAGTAATAATGCTGGAGACAGGAGAGCCTTGGAAAGCCTTTGAGAACTTCTCTTCGCTATCCCGAAGAATCCTCTCAGCTGTTTTGCGCTCAGTGATGTCTCTGCTAGAGCCAACAAAGCCTTTTAAGACACCATTCTTGTCATGTATAAAAGAAATATGTATAGAAACCCAAATAATACTTCCATCTGCTGTGTATTCTTCAAGCTCGGCTTTAATTATTCTTTTTTTGTTGATAGTTGGATCTTTTTCGTTTTCCAGTTCTTTACTAAAAAGAGCATATATCTTATTTTGTGAATTTTCCGTGAACCTGTCTTCTATTTTTCTTGTTTTGTAAATCTCAGGAGAGAACCCTGTCAGTTTTTCAATAGAAGGTGAAATATAGGTAAGGTTGAGGTTTAGGTCAAGACTAAAGATAGCATCATTCATGTTGTCAGTTATTTGTTGCAGCAGGATTGTTTTTTCCTTTATTTTTTGTTCATTTAGTTTCTTTTCATTAATGTTTGTATCGGTCCCTCTATAGCCGGATAATTCACCGTACCTATCGAAAACAGGAAGACAAGTAGTGCTAACCCAGATAATCTCATTTGATTTAGTTAGAAGCTCGTTTTCTAAATTATTAATTGGAATTTTGTTAATAAATAATTGTAAAGAGGCAGACAGCAAGAATCCTTCGTTTTTTTCAGGATGTAAGTCATAGAAGTGCATCTTTCCAATAACTTCTTCGGGCGTGTACCCCAGTAATTTTTCAATAAACGGTGAGATGAAGGTATACCTTCCTGATTTATTTATTTCCCAAGTAATGGTTTCGCTTTGCTCGGCAAGCTCCAGATAGCGATTTTCATTTTCAGTAAGTAATTCTTCATCAGCAATTCGGCTTAGAGTAATTCCGATAGCGTCTACAAAAGTTTCTGTGAGTTCTTTGTTGAGGAAGGTTGACCCTTTTTTAAAGAAAAGAGTACAGTCGCCTATAGCGAGGTGGTTACGCATTGTTTTTATTATATAAAATTCAGACAAATTAAAAGTATGTTGGATTAGATTTGCGATACTTTCTGTGATTACAGTTCCAGATAAATCGCTTAGACTTTTGAACTCTGTTGTTTTATTGTTTTGTATTCTTAATTCTCTGTCTGGGTCATATTTCCATTGTTTCTTAATAATTTCAAAACCCAGCATTTCTGTGATTTTCTTTAATTCAGATAGTCCTCCAATAGCCATAGTAGTAAAATCTTTTCCGTTAGGTTCAAACTTATTAAATATTACATAACGAGCGCCGGAGATTTCTCTGACTGTTTCGCATATTTTGTTGTAGTCAATGGTATCAGAGGTGGAGTCGATTAGTTCTTGAATTTTTTTAGCGACTATTTGTTGTGCTGTTATATCTGTAAAGAGAGTTGTGAAGTGTTCTGTATCATTGGCGCTAGCAGATATTTTGTACCATTTCTTAAAAGGTGGAAAGAACTGTTCGAATTCTTTAGTTTGCATATTTAAAGTTATTTCACCGTAAATTTTAATCCAATCAAAGTTTCCTTCTTTAATATTAGGAATTATTTCTGTTGCTTTTTTGTTTAAAATATTTTTGGCTTTAAGGCCTGTTAGTTGTTCAAAAGTCTCATTAACTTCTAAAAAAATATAGTCAACAGGTATTCCTTCGTCATTTAAAACGAGTTGGTGGTAAGCATACCCAAAAGGAGCTTTATTTAATAATTGCCGATATTGATTCTCTTCCATATATAATGGATTTAGTGTATCAAGGTTAATTCATTAAATAAATAGTTTTGGGTTATTTCTCGTGCTAAAAACGAGGATGAAAATAGGTTAATTTAACAATTTATAGTAAAATACATAATTAAGATTACGAAAAGCATTGTTATTATAAAATTCTTGATTTACAGTAGTAGCTACCATAGATTAGTTTAAACTAAATATAGGTAAAAATATAATGGAGGGCATCGTGGATCTTGAGCTAGATCTTAATGATTTTATTGTCGAGGTTGAAGAACAGCTTCGCAACTTAAACGATGGGTTGTTAGACCTCGAAAAAAACACCAAAGATGCAGATATAATTAATGATATTTTTCGTTCAGCTCATACTATTAAAGGTGCAGCTGGAATGTTTTTCTTTGTAAAGATGATGAAGCTTACTCACAGCATGGAAAATGTGTTTGATCAGATCAGGGAAGGAAAGCTATCGCTTACTACTGAGCACGTTGATTCGCTTTTTTCAGTTTTAGATACCCTAAATTTATTAATGGATGAGGTTCCTAGTGGTCAATTTAATACTGATACTACTAAAGCACATGAATTATTAGACAAAATAAATAATAATTCAGGCGAAGACAAGAAGAAAAAGAAGAAAATAGTTAAGAAGGGTGAGCCAGACGTAGAGGCAATCGAAGCAGTGTTAGAGTCAGAAGTTTCCAAAAAAGGTGATTATAAGAAAATAGGAGACTTTTTTGGTAGACCACTTAAACCAGAAGAGTTAGAGGCCTATTATTTTGCTACAGAGGGATCATATTCCTTGTTTTTAGCTCATGCGAAAATCAGCGAAGAAGCTCCAATGCCATCTATTACATCCTTTATGGTTATTTCTAAAATACGAGAAAGCGGGATCGTGATAGCTCTTGAGCCTAGTGAGGAAGTTTTAAATGAAGAAGAGTTATTTGAGTTTAATGTTTTGTTTGCAACAACAGATTCTAAAGAAGTATTAGAGACAGAAATAGTTATGCCAGATTTAGAAAAGATAGAAATAAAAGCATTAGATTTCTTGGCATTAAGCCAAGATGAAAAAAAACAAGAAACTATTAAACCAGAAGAAAAAGCTGAAGAATTTGAAGAAGAAAATGACGAAGAAGAACCTCGAGAAGAAGAACCTCACGAACAAGAGGCGCAACATGTTGATGAAGATGAGTCACAGGAAAAAGGCAAAACAAAAGAACATGGCGAGAAAACACAAACCGTAAGGGTTGATAATGCTAAGCTCGATTATATGTTAAATATGGCAGGAGAATTGGTAATAAGTAGAGCTGGAGTTATTCAGACAGCTTTAGATATTGAGAAAGCAATCGGCAGAACCAAAGAGGTAGCAAAGCTGAAAGATACGATTGGGCAACTTATGCGGATAACAACGCAGATACAAGAAGGAATAATGCAACTTCGTATGATGCCAATCTCAGGTGTGTTTAATAAATACCCTAGGGTAGTCAGAGACCTTTCCAGGAAGGTAAACAAGGAAGTTGAGCTTGTTATTGAGGGGAAAGAAACCGAGCTCGATAAGTCTGTGGTTGAAAAGATAACTGATCCGTTAATGCATATTTTAAGAAATGCTGTTGACCATGGAATCGAGACACCTGAAGTTAGAAAGAAAGCTGGTAAACCAGAGAAGGGTACTGTTTTTTTGAGAGCTTATCATCGTGGGAGTTCTATTATTATAGAGGTAGAAGATGATGGTAAAGGTATTAATTCTACAGTTATTAAAAAGAAAGCAATAGAAAAAGGAGTCATCTCAGAAGCAGAGGCACTTAATATGAGTGAAAAAGAAATAATCGAACTTGTTTTTGCTCCTGGATTCTCAACTGCTGAGCAAGTTTCCGACCTTTCTGGCAGAGGCGTTGGAATGGACGTAGTTAAAAGGAACATTGAGGGATTAAGGGGTGTTGTTGAAATCACTACTGTAGTGGGCAAAGGGAGTATTTTTTCTATAAAACTTCCACTAACGCTTGCAATAATTCCTGCATTATTAACTTATGTAAATACGACACTTTACGCTATTCCACTTGTGAATATAATAGAAATACTTGATATTAAAAAAGCACAGATAAATCAAGTTATTGAAGAAGAAGCAATTGTAGTAAGAGAACAGGTAATTAAAGTACTGAGAATGGATGAAGTTTTTGAGATAGGGAAATTTAACAGGCAAAAAGACTCTATCCAAGTAGTTATAGTAGGGATAGGCGATAAGCAAATTGCTTTAGCTGTCGATGGATTATTGGACGAGCAGGATATTGTTGTGAAATCATTAGACAAGAGCCTCACAGTGTCTACTTCAGTAGCTGGAGCAACGGTATTAGGTAATGGGAAAATAGCGCTTATTGCAGATATCGCTTCTTTAATAGAAGAATACATTTAATAAATGAGGGAGAAACAGAGTGGAACTTATTAAACATGACCCAGAGAACCTTTTTATGGGGACAAAGAGAGATGGCAAGAAGCTAACTTGTATGGTTGTCGACGATGTTTCGTTTATGGTAAAGACTCTTACGAAGCTTTTGGATAAGTTTGGTATTGAAGTTGTTCAGACAGCCGCTAATGGTGTTGAGGCAGTTGAAAAATATAAGATGCTTAAAGGAAGACTAGATTTGATAACCTGCGATATAACTATGCCGGAGATGGATGGGTTACAGGTATTAGAAAAGATAATGCAGTTTGACAGAACGCAGAGAGTTGTTATGAT
>CAYZUS010000044.1:0-15926 GCA_964481885.1 uncultured Actinomycetota bacterium
AAATTTACAAGGTGTGCATGGGCATCTAGACATCTAAGATCTGCAATCAGCTCATTTATTAATATGTCCTGGGCTTTGCCCGGCTCTCCAATATCTTTATAATATATTGAATCAAGTATCGGCCCATCAGCATCTATATCAATATCACCTGGAACTACCTGCTCCATTTCGTAGCAGGGCCTTTTTCCAGCATTAATAATTGCTTTATAATAATCATCAGTTTCTTGTATTTTTTTCTATTTTTAGACCTGTTTGTGAGAGGTGGCTAGCCAGGCAGGACTCGAACCATCAGGAATTGATTGATAGAATAAGATAAATATTGGTGCTGTATTTTTTTACATAATCTGGCAGAATTCTATATAAAATCAAAAGAAAGAAAGGATACAAATGAAAAACCCGAAAGTAGTTCTTGAAATGGAAGACGGAGGATTAATTAGTGCGGAACTTTATCCAAATATTGCCCCAAATTCTGTAAAGAATTTTGTCTCATTAATCAAGGCTGGTTTTTATGACGGTCTTATATTTCACAGGGTTATTCCAGGTTTTATGATTCAGGGCGGCTGTCCGGAAGGAAACGGTATGGGAGGTCCTGGTTATTCAATCAAAGGGGAGTTCAAAGGCAATGGTTTTATCAACTCACTATGGCATGAACGGGGTGTTTTATCTATGGCAAGATCAGCACATCCTGATTCTGCTGGATCCCAGTTCTTTATATTGGTTGCTGATGCTCCGCATCTTGATGGGCAATATGCAGCTTTTGGGAAAGTCATAGAAGGAATGGATACGGTAGACAAAATAGTCAGTATTAAAAGAGACGGCAGGGACAAACCATTAGAAGAACAGCGCATTAAAAAGGCTTTTGTAGATACTTTCGGGGAAGAAATTGAAGATCATGAAAAAATATAATATATTATAGGTTCTTCATCAAATAAGAGCCTTCCTGCTTCTGGACATAAATCAAGAGTTTCATTTGCTGCCTGCAGACTGTCTGGCATAATATAATCAAATATCTCATCCAGATCTGCAAATGCAGCAGGAAGCAATTCTACATTATACTTTTTCATTGATTTTATCCCTTAAAAGCTTATGGGCTTCATCAAGTGAAGCTGTAGTCTCTCCGGAAAGACGCTGCTGCTCTGCAAATAAAAGTTTTTCACGAAGATCAAGTATGGCTTCCCTGCGTTCAAAATCTTTTTGTCTGTATTATCAATAATATAAATATACATTATCAGCTCAGTAGATTTTGAATACATCTGTTTAGGATTTCAAGAAATAACTCGCTGCCTATAAGCTCTTCAGGGGTTTCACATAAGCGCTTATTAATTTTAATTATTACTTTTTTTTCAAATATCAAATGTGAATAATTATTCATCTTCATCCCTATCCAAACATTTTTTGCAAATCTCTGGATGTCTCTCGCAAGAGTTGATAGGTTGGAAACATATACTACAGGTAGGTTCTGTCGACAAATAATGGGTTCCATTTATCAGTGTTTTGTTTGATTTTAAAATAGATGAAGCTCTGTCTCGTCTGTATGTATTTGTATCAGGTCAGATCGGCGTGATAACTTTGAAGTGACTTTACAACCGTATCGCTTGCCTGTCTGGCCATGATGCCTTTCGCAGCAGCAATTGCTGCGGTTGCTGTGGTAATATATGGTATCTTGTATTTGATGGCCTCTTTCCTGATATATGAGTCATCGTACTGGCTTTGCTTGCCTATTGGGGTATTAATAATCAACTGAATTTCATTGTTCTTTATAGCATCTGTTATGTTCGGCCTGCCCTGATAAATCTTAAATATTCTCTTTGCCGGAATACCATTTTTAACCAAATAATTACATGTTCCCTCAGTGGCAATAATTTTAAAACCAATACGGTTAAGGATTTCAGCAGCTTCAGCAATAAGCTCCTTATCAACATCAGTAACTGTAATAAGCACGGTACCTCCTGAAGGCAGGGGGTTTTGTGTGGCTTCTTCTGCCTTGAAGAAGGCAAGGCCAAATGAATCGGCCAGCCCAAGAACTTCACCGGTAGAGCGCATTTCCGGCCCCAGTAATGGATCAACCTCCTGGAACATGTTAAATGGGAACACTGCCTGCTTTACACCAAAATACGGGATCTGCTTTTGCTTTAAATTTAAGCTGGCAAGTTTTTTACCAAGTACAATTTTTGTTGCCAGTTTTGCCATAGGGATATTGCATATTTTCGAAACCAGCGGAACAGTTCTTGATGCGCGAGGGTTGGCTTCAAGCACATATACGATATCCTGGGCAATAGCGTACTGCATATTCATCAGGCCGACAACATTCATCTCAATTGCTATCCTGCGGGTATATTCACAAATTGTGTCTATATGTTTTTGCGGTATGGATATAGGCGGTATTACACAGGCTGAATCGCCGGAATGAACTCCGGCAAGCTCTATATGTTCCATCACAGCCGGGACAAATGCATCTGTGCCGTCAGCAAGGGCATCGGCTTCAACCTCGATGGCATTTACAAGAAACTTATCGATTAAAATCGGCCTCTCAGGCGTAATGTCAACTGCTGCCAAAACATACTCCTGAAGCATTTGTTCATCATGGATAATTTCCATTCCGCGCCCGCCCAGAACATAGGAAGGACGGACTATCAGCGGATAACCAATTTTACCTGCAATTTCAAGCGCCTGCTGCAGATTGCTGGCCATACCCGACTGCGGCATTGGAATATGAAGTTTTTTCATAATTTCCCGGAACCTGTCACGGTCTTCAGCCAAATCAATGGTTTCAGGTGAGGTGCCAAGAATATTAACACCTGCATCTTCAAGCTGCCGGGCAAGATTTAAAGGAGTTTGTCCGCCAAATTGTATAATAATACCTTCAGGTTTTTCTTTTTCATATATACTCAAGACATCTTCAACTGTCAGGGGTTCAAAATACAGTCTGTCCGAAGTGTCATAATCCGTGGATACTGTCTCAGGATTACAGTTTACCATAATCGTTTCAAACCCTTCCTCACGAGCAGTAAAAGCTGCATGTACACAGCAATAGTCAAATTCTATTCCCTGTCCAATCCGGTTCGGACCGCCGCCCAATATCATGATTTTTCGGTTATTTGTTGTTTTAACGACATCAGGAGCATTATAAGTTGAAAAATAATAATCTGCATCATTGACGCCACTGACAGGTATCGGCTCCCATCCTTCCGTAATTCCCAGATTTATTCTGTGCATTCTAATGGTGTTTTCATCCATATTGAGAATCTTTGCAATATAGCAATCAGCAAAACCGTCTTTTTTTGCCTGTATTAACAAACTGTCCGGAATTGATTTTCCTTTACAGGATAATAGTTTTTCTTCAAGTGCCACCAGTTCAGCCATTTGCCGGATAAACCATGGTTTTATATGTGTTCTTTCATGCAGAATTTGAGTAGTGGCACCTTTTCGAATTGCTTCGTACATAATAAATTGTCTTTCACTGGTTGGCGTACTGACACGCTTCATCAATTCTTCAAGTGAAAGCGAATTAAAATTTTTGGCAAACCCGAGCCCGTAACGACCCTTTTCAAGTGAACGAATGGCTTTATGAAAAGCTTCTTTATAGTTTTTACCAATGCTCATCACTTCACCGACGGCTCTCATCTGGGTACCAAGCTTATCTTCGGCACCTTTAAACTTTTCAAAGTCCCACCTGGCAAACTTTACAACAACATAGTCTCCGGATGGTTTATACTTATCCAGCGTCCCTTCTTTCCAGTACGGAATCTCATCCAGGGTAAGACCAGCAGCCAGCATGGAAGAGACCATGGCAATTGGAAATCCGGTTGCCTTTGAAGCCAGCGCAGATGAACGCGAGGTTCGAGGATTAATTTCAATTACAAACACCTGGCCCGTCCTGGGATCATGAGCAAACTGTACATTGGTGCCGCCGATTACTTGAATTGCATCCACAATATCATATGCATATTTTTGGAGTTGCTTCTGTAATTTTGCATCAATAGTCAGCATGGGTGCAGTACAGTAAGAATCACCGGTGTGGATACCCATGGCATCGACATTCTCAATGAAACAGACTGTGATTTTCTGGTTTTTGCTGTCCCTTACAACTTCAAGCTCAAGCTCCTCCCAGCCAAGAACGGATTCTTCAATTAAAACCTGATTGATAGGGCTTGCAGAAAGCCCCCTGGCAGCAACTATTCTCAATTCATCTACGTTATAGACAAGACCGCCACCGGTACCACCCATAGTATAGGCCGGGCGGATAACAACAGGATAACCAAGGTCTTTGGCAACAACTTCAGCATCTTCAACACTGAAAGCCGGCTTGCTTTCAGGCATTTTTATGCCTAGTTTATCCATTGTTTTTTTAAATTCAATTCTGTCTTCACCGCGCTCAATGGCATCTATCTGGACACCAATTACTTTTACACCATACTTTTCAAGAATACCGGCCTTTGCCAGCTCTGATGCAAGATTTAAGCCCGTTTGTCCGCCAAGATTCGGTAGTAAAGTGTCCGGTCGTTCCTTCTCGATGATCTTTCGCATTGTTTCAAGATTTAAAGGCTCTATATATGTCGAGTCAGCCATGCCGGGATCGGTCATAATCGTAGCAGGATTAGAATTGACCAGTATGATTTCATACCCCAGATTGTGAAGTGCCTTACATGCCTGTGTGCCGGAATAATCAAATTCGCATGCCTGGCCTATAATGATGGGACCAGAACCAATAATCATTACTTTATGTATATCAGTTCGTTTTGGCATATTTATGATCCCATTAAATGAAATTAAGAAAAGTATTTTGGGCAAATTAAACTATAAAACGGACAGGCTGTCAAACATAACTTTAAAAAACCAAAATATTTTATTAATAAAGAATTATATTATATAATGCCGGGTATGGAGTATTTTGCAAAGTCAGATATTGGAAATCATCGAGAACAAAATGAAGATTTTTATTTTGTTGATGAAAAAGCAGGCCTTTTTATCGTTGCAGACGGAATGGGCGGCCATAACGCTGGCGAGGTGGCAAGCAAAATAGCAGTGGAAAGTTATGCAGAATATTTTTTGAATTTTTTGAAAAACGATCCATTATTTACCGTTGAAGAAAATTTGGCGCTTTCATCGCACGAGAATGCTGCATCAGTTTCTGATGAACCCATAAAATCTGCCCTGTCTGAAGCATTTAAACATGCTAACAAACAGGTTTTTGATCGTTCTGTAGATGACAAAGAATGCAGTGGCATGGGGACCACCCTGACTGTCTGCTTTGTGAACCATTTGGACCCTGAAACCCTGTATTTTGCCCATATCGGTGACAGCAGAGCTTATCTTTTACACGGAAAAGATTTAAGGCTGATAACTGAAGATCACACCCTGGTCGGAGAATTGTTCAAGAAAGGTGTTATTACTTATGAAGAAATGTTTGACCATCCGCTAAGAAATTACCTGAATGCCGTTGTCGGAACCGACAGTGAAATCACACCGGACATTATAACTCTTGGTGTGCAGCCTGACGATTTAATAATTCTCTGTTCTGATGGTTTAAACACAATGCTGAGAGACCGGGCCATTTTCAGCATAGCCTTAAAATATAAAAATCCTCAAAAGGTTGCTGATGAATTAATAAAAAAAGCAATATCGGCAGGCGGGTATGATAATGTTACTGTCGTGACAATAAAATTGTAATTTACTATAAGTTTTGGCAGTTTTTGCCGTTAAAAATATTCGTTAAAATAATAAACCTTCAAAGATATAAATGTCAGAGTCAAGGCTTACAGGAACCAGGATTTTTGAGCGCTATGAAATACTTTCCAAAATTGATTCCGGAGGAATGGCGGAAGTATATCTTGGGCAGGACCTGCAGCAGAATAAAAAAGTAGCAATCAAAATACTTCATGAAGCATATTCGGCCAACAAAAACTTTATCGCAAGATTTCAAAAAGAAGCCCAGATTTTAACAAAGCTTAAAAACTCTAACATTGTTTCTGTGTATGACTGGGGCCACAGCGGCAGCCTTTACTTTATAGTAATGGAATATGTCAGTGGGGAAAGTCTTAACAAACTGATTGAAAGAAACGGCCATTTAACCCCAAAGCAGACCGCAGCTATTGCGGGAAAGGTATGCGACGCGCTTGCAGCTGCCCACTCCGGCAGCCTGATTCACAGGGATATAAAGCCTCAGAATATAATTATTTCCGATGGCGATATTGTAAAATTAACTGACTTTGGAATTGCAAAAATAGTTGCTGATGATCTCACAAAAACCATGAACATATTGGGGACATCGCATTATGTTTCACCGGAACAGGCCCAGGGCAAAATTCTTGATTACCGGAGCGATATTTACTCTCTGGGCATAGTTATGTATGAGATGCTTACCGGCGACGTGCCATTCAGGGGTGGAAGCTCCATCGATATCAGCCTTCGCCATATAAGCGAAAACCCGGTGCTTCCTTCAAAAATTCTGCCTGGCATCCCGGAAAAAATTGAAAAAATAATACTTAAGTGTCTGGAAAAACTTCCTGAAAACAGATATAAGGATGTTTCAGCACTAAAAATGGACCTTGACAATTTTCTGGAAGACAGGCCTCTTACACAGGACAGCCTTCCGAAAGATGGCAAAGGCAAAAGTAAATCCAGAAGAAGAGAAATTGATTTCAGCAATGCCGACAAATCTTTTGAGAAGTACTATGTCAGGACAAAAAGACTTAAGACCTTTTTATTATCTTTGATCGGAACCTTTTTTATATTGTTTATAGTTTTTTTTACACTATATTTGACAACCAGGTTGGACCTTCGGGGCTATATCGATAAACCTGTTATTTCCAAAGTTCCGCCTGTTGAAAGTCTCTCGCTTGAGGATGCGAAAAAAATAATCACCTCAGAAAATCTGGTCATTGAAGTCAGTAAAACTGAATTTGATGAAAATATAGAAGCTGACCATATAATCTCACAAAGCCCTGCCTATAATACTGAAATTAAACCTGGAAGCACTATTTTTGTCACTTTAAGCAAAGGCAAAGAATTCACTTATATCACGGTTCCCAACCTTACCGGATTTGATAAAAATTATGCCACAATCGCCATTGAGGCTGCGGACTTAAAAACCGGGATTTTAAGTGAGGATTTCAGTGATTATATTGCAACCGGAATAATATTAAAGCAGAGCCCGACACCTGGTGAAAAAGTAAAAAGCGGCTCTGCAGTTGACCTTACTTTTAGCAGGGGAGCGCAAAAAATTACACTGCCTGACCTTCAGGGTTATGATTATGCATCTGCAAAATCTGCACTTGAGTCTCTTGGGCTCAATATAAAAATTGAAAAACAGGCCTCTGAAGTCCTCTTGCCCGGAATTGTTATTGAAATGCTGCCTGCAGGAGGGTCCGATGTAAATAAAAATGATCTTATCACCCTTACAATTTCCACCGGTGAACAGACAATAATGGTTCCAAATCTTGTTTCGATGGATTTCGCACAGGCCCAACAGCTTCTAATGGCACAGAATATAGGATATGAAACAAGCTACATTGCTGTCAGCTATTCGATACAGAAAAATACGGTTATTTCACAATTTCCTGAACCCGGAGAGTATATTTCGGTTTCAGAAAGAGTGATAGTTTTTGTGGGCCAGTAAAAAACAGGTTTACTCGTTTATTATACTGAAGCTTCCCAGCGATTCAAACTTCCTGGCCCTTTCCGCTTTAAAATCAACTCCTGGCATGCTGCTGTAACGTTTGATTGTACTGAGCAAAAAGGCTCTTACGATCCTTATCATCCTTTGCGGGTTGCTCTGTGCACCGCCGATTGGTTCATAGATTATTTTATCAATGACTCCAAGTTTTAAGAGATCTTTTGAAGTCAGTTTCAGTGCCCTTGCAGCCAGTTTTGAAACAGAAGGGTCCCTCCATAATATTGAAGCACAGCCTTCCGGAGAAATAACTGAATAGGTGGCGTTCTCAAGCATCATAACATAATTACCTATTGCAAGAGCAAGGGCGCCACCGCTTCCGCCCTCCCCTATTAAAACTGCAATCGTCGGAACCTTAAGTTCAAACATTTTCAATATGCTGTTGGCAATTGCGCCAGCCTGCCCAGAATCCTCAGCTTCCAGGGCAGGATAGGCGCCAGGGGTATCTATCAAAGTAATTACAGGAAAATTAAATCTGTCAGCAAGCTCCATAATGCGGTTTGCTTTCCTGTAGCCCTGCGGCATGCTGGAGCCAAAATTATATAATACTCTTTCTTTAATATCCTTGCCTTTGTTGTGACCTATGACAGCGACTGTGCGGTCAGCTATTTTACCAAAACCGGCAATTATTGATCTGTCTTCCATATTGTTTCTGTCACCTGAGAGTTCAACAAAATCTTCAAATATTCCTTTTATATAGTCCGGTGTATGGGGCCTGTTTTCATTTCTTGAAAGTTCCACGACACGCCATGATTTCACAGCTTCTTTTTCAACACTGCGGAAATTCTCAATATTTTCCGCAAGTTTTTTTTCTGCATCATTAAAATGAACGCCCGAGAAACCTCTCAGCCTTTTAAGCTTTTCAAGTTTAAAAACTGACTGCAATGCCTCTTTCAAGAAATTCTTCGGCAAACTTTTGAGCTTTTCAATTTCCATTTTTTGTATTTATACCTGTTAGTTTTTTATAATAATTACGGTTGCACCAGACAATTTGCTTTGTTTTATAAATCGGGTTTCCATTTATTCAAACAAACAGCCTTAAGAGCTTCTCGAGTGTTGGTTTTATCTGATTACGGTTAATAATCATATCTATCTGGCCGTTTTTAAGGTTCCTGTCTGCAAGGCCAAAATCTGCAGGTACCGATTTTTTGATGGTCTGCTCAACAACTCTTGGCCCTGCAAAACAGAAAAGGGCCCCCGGCTCGGATATAATTATATCTGCCACTGTTGAGAAGCTTGCGCTTACTCCGCCTGTCGTGGGATTTGTAATGATACAGAAATATGGTATTTTTGCATCATGTATCCTGTTAACGCAGGATACAGTCTTGGCCATCTGCATTAGTGATAATATTCCCTCCTGCATTCTTGCACCTCCTGAAGCAGCAAAAAGAATCAGAGGGATGCTGTTTTGTATGCTATTGTCAGCCAGGATCTTTATGCGCTCACCCACAACGCTTCCCATGCTGCCGCCCATAAAATTAAAATCCATAACTCCTATCGAAATCCTGTTTCCCGCCAGTCTTGCCTCACCGGTAATTACAGCTTCGTTTAATCCGGATTTCAATTTGGCCTCCATGAGCCTGTCTTTATATGCCTTAAGGTCATAAAAATTCAGTGCATCCACTGAATTTATCTCGCCGGCAAACTCCCTGAAGCTGCCCTCATCTACTGTAATCTGGAGCCTTTCTCTTGCGCTCATGTAGCCATGAAAATTACAATAAGGGCATACATTTAAATTCCGGAGGTATTCCTCAGAATCAATTTCTTTTTTGCACTTTTTACAGACCATGTTTTCCATTTTTTATCCTGCGTATTTTTTAAACCCCGGAATAAAGATTACATTGTTACCGGCACGTTATTTATTCTATTTTCAATCCTGTTTACTCCTGGAACCCTGGAGTAAAGATTGCGTTGCTAACGACACGTTATTTTTTATTTTATTCTGTATATTTCTTAAACCCGAGCGTCACATTGTGTCCGCCAAAACCCATTGAATTTGAAAGCGCAAAATTAACTGTTTTTGAAACACTCTTGTTAGGGGTAAAGTTAAGATTACCGCATTTTTCGTCCGGGTTATCAAGGTTAATTGTCGGCGGAATTATGTTATTTTTTATTGCCAGTACTGTTGCAACAGCCTCAATTGCACCGGCTGCGCCCAGGCAGTGCCCGTGCATTGACTTTGTAGAGCTTATGTTTAACAATCCGGATGTTGCATGTTCACCAAAACAACCCCTTATTGCCACGCTTTCAACAACATCGTTTAACGGAGTCGATGTACCGTGAGCATTAAGGTAATCAATGTCACCTGCTTCCACTCCTCCTTCAGCCAGACAAAATTTTATGCATCTGTCAACGTTTTTGCCTGATTCTTCAAGTGCAGTCATATGGTATGCTTCACCGCTCATTCCATAGCCGAAAATCTCTGCGTAAATTTTTGCGCCCCTGGCAAGCGCGAATTCAAGTTCTTCAATTATCAGCACACCTGCTCCTTCGCCCATTACAAAACCATCCCTGTCCCTGTCAAAAGGCCTTGATGCTTTTTCAGGTTCGTCGTTCCTGGTCGACATTGCAGTCATATTGGAAAAACCGGCCATACCAACAGGTGTAATTGCTGCTTCGCTGCCGCCGGTTATCATTGCCTTTGCTGCTCCCCTTTTAATAAGCTCGTACGCGTCCCCGATTGAGTTTGAACCTGCTGCGCATGCAGTTGTTACTGTACTAACCGGACCTTTGGCGCCTGAAAATATCGAAGACTGCGCAGCTGCCATATTACATATAATCATCGGAATAAGAAATGGGCTCACCCTGTCAGCACCTCGCTCAAGCAGTACTTTATGCTGAGCTTCAAGTGAGGACAGCCCCCCGATACCGCTTCCTATAAAGACCCCTATTTCCTCCTCATTTGAACTGTCTATTTTAAGATTTCCGTCAGTCATGGCAAGAGATGTAGCGGCCACAGCCAGCTGGGCAAACCTGTCCATCCTCTTGGAAGCCTTAAAATCCATATATTCGGCAGGGTCAAAGTTTTTAATCTGTGCAGCAATTTTTGAACCGTGCTTTGATGTGTCAAAAGTATCTATGAGGCTTACTCCGGAACTGCCGGATATAATATTTTTCCAGAATTCATCAACGCCCATTCCGACTGCAGAAACTACGCCCATTCCTGTAATGACAACCCTTTTATTGCAATTATTTTCCTGTGTATTAAGTACCATAAATTCTCTTTTGCTCCTGTTTTTAAACTTGCTATTTAATATAAAAATTTAACTGACTATTTGACCCATGCTCATTATTTTCTTTGAGTTTAATATGCCAAAATTTATTATTTATTATAAAAATACATCTTTTCTATATTCCCATTCCCCCATCAAGATTTAATACTGCTCCTGTCATGTAATCTGAATCGCCGCTTGCAAGGAAAAGTACTGCTTTTGCAACATCAACCGGTGTGCCAAGTTTTCCGGTAGGAATGGTGCTTATCAGCTTTTCTTTTATTTTTTCGTCAAGCTTTGCAGTCATCTCTGTTTCTATATAACCCGGCGCGACTGCATTTACACAAATATTCCTTCCTGCAACCTCTTTTGCCAGGGATTTCGTAAGACCGATTAACCCTGCCTTGGACGCTGAGTAGTTGCACTGCCCTGCATTGCCCCTGACTCCAACAATTGAAGATATGTTGATGATTTTCCCACTCCTGTTTTTTACCATATGCCTTACCGCATGTTTAGAGCATATAAACGCTCCGGTAAGATTAATGTCTATCACTTTCCTGAAGTCATCCAGGCTCATCCTCAAAATCAGGCTGTCAAGAGTTATACCTGCATTATTTACAAGTATATCGATTCGCCCTTTTTCCTGCACTATCCTGTTGATTGTTTTTTCAATCTGTGATTCGTCAGTAACACTTACCATTTCAAAAAATATTTTATCATCTCCGTATGCCGACCTTAATTCATCAAGTGTTTTATCGGCAGTTTCTTTGCCAACATCAAATATATAGACAATTGATCCTTCCTCCAGAAAGCATTCGCATATCTTTTTCCCGATACCCGCTGCCCCGCCTGTTACTATGCTGATCTTGTTTTGAAGTCTGCCCATTAAAAATTCCTTCCGGTTATATGTAATTCACTACTGTTAAATTGTAGATTTTTCCAATGCTTCTGTAATATTTTTAATTTTTCTTTTACTTCTTCTGGATTTCTGCCAATTAATATTTTTCTTTTACTGCTGCCAAATTTCTGCCAATTGTTAATCCTTATGGCTGCTGACGATATTTTTTATATAAAATATTAATATCAGCAACTGCAAATCCTTAAATATTAGTTAAGAAAATTTTTATTATCGCGCAGCTTTTTACTATTGCTCAGCGAAATAGGATTTCAAATTATTTATCTCAGCAAGGCTGTCCATACTAAATACTGCAATATCTTCACGGCCAAGTTTTGCCGCAATACGTTTTACAAGTCCGGATAAAACCTTTCCTGGCCCTATCTCTATGAATGCGGCAATATCATCAGTCAGGATAGTTTCGATTGTATTAACCCACCTGACAGGATTTACCAGCTGGTTTACCAACGCATTTTCTATGCCGTTCTTATCAATAAAGCTTAATTCTGTTGATGAAAAAAAATTAAGTCCCAGATCCGGGAACTCTTTGAATTCACCGCTGATGTACTTTTGAAGTTTTGTCGACACTTCTTTCATTAATGGACAGTGGCTGGCAATACTGACTTTCAGGGGAAGAACCCTTTTTGCTCCCCTGCTCTTAATTTCTTCTCCTGCTTTTAATACTTCTTGGGCCATTCCGCTTATCACTATCTGTGAATAATCATTATAATTTGCAACAAATACTTTTTGCCTGAAATTCTGCAACACGCTTTCAATGGTTTTAAAATCTGAACCTATGACAGCGGCCATCATCATCTGTCCTTTTTTGGCAAATTCAGCCATGATTTTACCCCTGTATGACACAAGTTCTGCTCCATGCCTGAAATCAAAAGCGCCGCAACTGTAAAGTGCGCTGTAATCACCAAGGCTGTGTCCCGCAACAGCTTTTACAG
The DNA here is from genome assembly GCA_964481885.1 of uncultured Actinomycetota bacterium. Classification (GTDB taxonomy): domain Bacteria; phylum Actinomycetota; class Humimicrobiia; order Humimicrobiales; family Humimicrobiaceae; genus Fen731. The sequence continues at coordinate 12,733 of CAYZUS010000044.1, forward strand.
AGGCTTTTTTTAAACCGATTTTATTGAAAATATAATCATTTAAAACACAGCTTAAAGTATAAATTGTTATCTGGCTGTACCTGGTCTGGTCAAGAAGTTCCCCACTGCCATCTTTATTATTAATAATATCAGAAAGGTTCTCACCAAATATTTCTCCGGCCATCTCGAAATATTTTTCATATTCCTTATTTTCATTGAGAAACTCTGTCCCCATTCCAATGGACTGTGAGCCCTGGCCGGGAAACATAAGAATTACTTTATTATTGCTTCCATTATTCTGTTTTTTTAAGTCACTGTCTTTTGTCATATTATCTTCTGCCATATGATACATCTTTCCAATCAAACTAAAATTTTTATCAGCTTACTGCAAACATGGCCTCTGCAAAACATGCAAGTTCTCCATTTACATATGCATTTCCTTTGGCCCTGCCAATATTTCGCCTGAAATCAGTTATTTCAACATCAATGACAATTTCGTCACCGGGCTTTACTATTTTTTTAAACCTTGCTTTATCTATCCCTGCAAACAGCACAAGCTTTCCCCTGTTTTCAGGAAGAATCAGCATTACTATTGCACCGGCCTGGGCAATGGCCTCAACAATGAGGACCCCCGGCATTATTGGATTGCCAGGAAAGTGCCCTTTGAAGAAATACTCCTCGCCCCTGACATTCTTTAGTGCTTTTATTGATTTGCCTGGGTCAATCTCCGTCACAGAATCAATTAAAAGAAACGGATCCCTGTGCGGTATTATATTTTCAATGTCTTCCTTGTTTAATGTTCTCAAATTAAAAACCAAAGCCTTTCCAAAACATAAATAATTTATTTAAATAACCATTTTTCACTTACTGTATAAAAATCGGCATCCAGAGGTTTAATTATCTTTTACATTTCAGATAGACGTTTCGATGTTTATATAGTTTCAGAAGCTCTTACTTTAAAATATTGTACAAGTAATACCAGGCAATATTTCTGTAATAATTTTTAAAAACTAAAAAAAACCACTAAAATGTACTTAAATATTAAGATTGTTTAAAAAAGACAAGTATTTTATGGATAAAATAGACATAAGAGAAATTAAAAAGAATCTTGCTGCAGAGATAATAGGCCGGAAGCTGATTTGCCTTGAAACTGTGGATTCGACAAACACCTATGCGTCAGGGATAATAAAAGGCTCAAACAGTATGCTCGGGTCACCAGAATATAACGGAATTGTAGTAATTTCTGAAACTCAGTCTGGCGGCAGGGGCAGGCTTGACAGGAAATGGTTTTCGCCTTCCGGCGGGATCTGGATGACAATAATCCTTCAGCCGGAGCTTGAACTGCAGGATTTGTCAAAAATGACTTTGCTGGCTGCTGCGGCAATCATTGAAGCATTGGTTAAAAACTATAAAATAAGCCTTAATGTCAAATGGCCAAATGACATTTACTTTAACGAAAAAAAGCTTTCAGGGATATTGGCTGAGTCTGAAAAAATCAATGATACAACTTATCTGATAACAGGCATTGGCATTAATGCCAATAATGATTTTGCTGGAAGCAGGGATGAGTGTTTAAATGCTGTCTCCCTTACAGAAATTACCGGCAATCAGATAAACAGGAATTTTCTTATTGCAGAAATATTAAATGAATTTGAAATTCTGTATAACTATTACCTTAAAACCCTTGATTTTAAAGGCATCTTTAAAAAAATAGAAGATATCATGATTTATTAAGTTCTGGCTGAAACTGCATTCGAGACTGTAAATAATTGGCTTGTTGTAGCTCATGCTGGTTTGAATCTTCCCTGGGCAGCCAGAGTTGACACACGTCACTGATTGAATCGCTTTCCCAAATCAATTAACTTTCTTAAAAATAATTTGAATTTTCACTACTGCAGGCTTATTTCCATCAATAAAGAAATGGTTTCTTATAATTCCATCTGCCAGACCGGGATCTATAGTTATATCTGCACTTGTATTATCTGGCTGGAAAAGTAGAATTATAGTATATGAAAAGAACAAAAAAGATCCTTATAATTTTTTCTGCGATACTGATATTTATAATAGGCATAAGCCTGATTTATCTGGGTACGGGCACTTATGGTCCAAAGGATTTGGCAAGGGCCCATATGGTTTCTGATAAAAACGTCACTGTTGTTATCAATAAGGGTGTCGTTTTTATACCCTCAATTCCTAATGGAACAGGAGTTATCATTTACCAGGGCGCAAAAGTAGATGTTTCGGCATATAGTGTTGAGGCCAAAATTCTTGCCGATAACGGCTATACGGTATTTATACCCAAAATGCCTTTTAATATGGCTTTTTTTGGAATAAACAAGGCAGATAAAACTATAGAAAACAATCCGGATATTTCCAGCTGGTATATGGCCGGCCACTCCCTTGGTGGTTCCATGGCAGCAAAATACACCAGCAATCACCGTGACATAATTGACGGACTCATATTACTGGCTTCATATTCAGTAGATGACTTGTCTGCATATGAAGGGAAAGTAATATCTATTATCGGCACAAAAGATATGGGCATTGATAAAGAAAAACTCAAGGAGACCAGTGTAAATTTGCCGAAAGATACTGAATTCTACACAATAGAAGGCGGCAACCATTCACAGTTTGGGGATTATGGATTTCAAAAGGGTGATAATGTTGCAGATATTTCTCTTGAAGAACAGTTGAATTTAATCACAAACAAAATACTGGAGTATTTACAGCAGTGAGATATAAAAGTGGTTGGAAGAGCAGCTTTGATATAATTAACATGTCCTTATATGGTGAATCCAAGTGAGAATGTGGGGTGTTGATCCAAAAAAACTATGCAATCAACACCTGTTGGGGGAGCATGTGGAAATGCATATGTTTTTAGGCTGTATCAAAAAAGGGATCAGTTTAAAGGGATATTATGATAAAAAGCTGGTACGCACAAATTTAATAAAAAAAAGACATGATGAATTAGCAGTTGAAATGATTTTCAGGGATATGAAACATAACAGCCCAATTTCAGAAACAGATTTCTTAAGAGATTTTAAATATGGTGAAATTGACATTGAAGCCAACATTAATGAATTAATGAATCGTTGTTCAAAATGTAAAGAAAGAATCATTGGCCAGTAAACATATTTATGGCACAAATATGTTTTTACTCCTAATTTTTTTATATTGATTAAAAGAAATTCTGTGGGCAGTATAATAACTACACC
>CAYZUS010000045.1:0-5636 GCA_964481885.1 uncultured Actinomycetota bacterium
TTAAAAATCACTCAGTATAATCTTCCTCATGAATCTTTTGCCAAGGCATTGATTTTCTTTCACAGTACTCGATTATTTTCAAAAAGATTATGCTTAAGACTGTAATTACTATTATTGCAGCAAAAACCCTGTCAGTATTAAATGACTGCTTTGCCCTTATCATATAAACACCAAGGCCGTTTTTTCCGCCGACCCATTCGCCGATTGTCGCACCCATTATGCTGTACGCAGCTGCTATTTTCAGCCCTGAAAAAAATCCGGGCAAAGAAGAAGGCACCTTTACAAACCTGTAAATTTTTAATTTGGATGCACCCATTGATTTTAACAGGCTTATCAGTTCCTTGTCTGCAGCAGCAAGGCTATGAAGCAGACTGACCGTTATCGGGAAAAAGCAGATAAGTATGACTATTATTATTTTTGGCAGGTATCCATAACCAAACCAGATAATAAAAAGCGGAGCCAGGATTATAATGGGAATAGTCTGGGATATTACCAGGACAGGATATAATGTCTTTCTTATGGCGGGAACAGAATCCATCAGGACAGCAATAAAAACAGACAGAATAATCGAAATAAAAAATCCCGTAAATGTCTCATAAAGAGTTATGAATATATGGCTGCTCATGATTCTGAATTCTGAAAACAAGGTTACAGCCACCATGCTTGGCGCAGGGAGTATAAAGGCCGGGACAGCATTTAACCTGGAAACTGCTTCCCAGACAGCAAGCAGGGCAATAAAGAAACCTGCCGGATACAGTATATTTGTTAATGCTCCCTTTTTCATTTTAAAACCCTTATAATTCTTTGATAACAAGCAGCCATCCTTCAGTTATGCTTATTTCTGCGATATCTTTTATAAACTCATTGCTCAGGCCCCTGGCCGGGCTGAAAAGCAGGCTTTCATTTTTTAATTTGTATTTCAGGCCAGTAGTCTTTTTGAAAAATGTAAATGGTGTAAGTGAAAAAACAGAGATTTTTTTACCGGTTTCTCCTTTTATGCTGCAGGATTTCTTTACAACGAATGTCTCACTGTTTTCTGTGATAATACTGACACTGACATTATCGTAGGCAGGCGATGAAAGAAGCGACAGATTTGCATAGCTGTGATCGGCCCTGCTGCCGAATGCGCCGATGACAATTATCTTTTCGTATCCATTTTTAACAAGAAAGTCCAGGGCAAGCTGAGTGTCGCTCTCGTCCTTTGACTGGTTAAAGCTAATAAACTGAATGTCTCCGTTGCCGGCCGCGCTCCCAAGCTTTTCAATCATTGACTTGGTAATGCTGTCCATATCACCGATTATTACATTAGGGGTGATTCTTAAATTGCTGCAATGAGAGGCTCCGCCGTCAGCAGCTATTACAAAAGTGCCGCTTAAGGACTGAAAATTTTTAAGCAGGGTTCTGGAAATAGAACCATAATCCTTAATGCTGCCGTTTGCAACCAGGATGGCATTGTTGTTAAACAGCTCTGCAGGCTTTAAATCAGTGTTTGGGCCATTGCTGTCATTATGATTAGCACCATTATCTCCCCGGATGCTGATTCTGCCATCCATACCGCCATTGCTCCTTTTGTCAGTACTTTTTTTATGATCCATGACTTCTCCCCCCAATCCCATAAAAACAAAAAACTACCAACCTTAAAGTAAAACTGTTTTAAGGGTTAGTAGTTTTAATATATATAAATCTATCCCTCCGCTAGTATTACCTAGATCAGGTTATACGGGTCGGCTTTATTTGCCCTCTCAGCCTTAAAATGGCTCCCCTTGGTAACTGTATTTTGATTTTCAAAGAATATTCTTTATAATATACTCGCAATAAGCATGGATTGCAATTTTATTTATGAAGGTACTATGGTAATACTGTCTGAAAGAAAAAAAGAAATTTTAAGGGAAGTAATAGCTCGTTTCATCCAAAGTGCCGAGCCTGTTTCGTCACAAAACATTGCAGAAAATTCTGGTATTTCCCTAAGCTCTGCCACAATCAGGAAGGAAATGTCGGAGCTTGAAGAAATGGGCCTGCTAACCCATCCGCATACCTCCGCAGGGCGAATTCCTTCTGACAGCGGCTACAGGTTTTTTGTTGATAATTTTCTGAAATGTACTCCGGGTTTAAAAAAGCCTGAGGAAAAAAATCTTCCGCAAATCAAGTTTGATATTGATAAAGATATGGAGATGGAGACGATATTGCAGAAATCATCGGAACATCTCTCCAAAATTACCAATTATCTCTCAATGGTGGTCGCACCGGAGGTACACCGCAGCAGTTTCAGGCACGTTGAAATTTTAAAGATTGGAAGCAACAGCCTTTTAATTGTTTTGATAACAGACAACGGCAGGGTCTATAAAAGAAATCTTATTGTTGAAGGTATATACAATACTCTTGATTTTCAGAGTGTTTCAAATATGTTAAACCAGCAACTGCGGGACAAGAATATTTCTGAAATAGAATTAAAGAACCTGAAAGTTACGGAGAATAATGCTTACCTTATAACGCTTATTAAAAAAATACTGGATGTTATCAGGGACTGTTTTGCTGAGACGATGGCTTATAACAGGATTTTTATTTCCGGAGCTTCATCTGTCTTAAACCACCCTGATTTTATAGATTTAAAAAAGATACAGAAGATATTAAGCATAATCGAAAATGAATATCTTCTCACGAATATAATGCTGGATTTTCCGGAGAAGGATGGCCAGGAGGTAATAATCAAGATAGGTTCTGAGATTTTTGAAGAGGGCCCTGATGATTTGAGCCTTGTGGCTTCAAAGTATAAAATTTATGAGCACGCAACCGGGACAATTGGCATTCTGGGGCCTAAAAGAATGGATTATTTTAAGGTTATCAATATAATAGGTTCGTTTGTAAAAAATTTAAAAACAGTTTTAGGCTGAAATCCGGGAAGGCAGTCGCCAGCCCGGGCGGGTTTAAAAATAATATAAAAGAATAGTAATATATATCAAACAAACAGGCGCAAATAGAAAATTAATACTGATAAGGTTTGAAGTAATTTTATACAGTAAAGATTTCAGGGGATCCCCTGACAGCGTGGTTTTAAAGAGAAAAACTGAGGTGATTTTTTGGCGGGCAACAGAAGAGATTATTATGAAGTATTGGAGCTGTCCAAAGAATGCAGCTCTTCAGATATCAAGCAGGCATACAGGAAGCTTGCGAGACAGTACCATCCCGACGTAAATAACGGGGACACTGCTTCTGAAGAAAAGTTCAAAGAGATATCCGAAGCGTATGCAGTGCTTAGCAATGAAGAAAAGCGCCGCCAATACGACGCCTACGGTTTCAGCGGGTCGCTTTTTGACGGTATAAACTATAACAGTGTTTTTTCCGAATTCGGGTTTGGAGATGTTTTTAACATGTTCTTCGGGAACTCTTTTGGGGGTGGGTTCTCCTCTTCAAGAGGACGGTCCGCCAGGCAGACAAAAGGTTCGGATGTGTCAATTGATACCGCGATAGAATTTAAGGAGGCAGCCTTCGGCACAAAAAAAGAGGTTGAATATTCAGTTGATGTAATTTGTGAAGAATGCGACGGCAAAGGCTCCAAAAACCCTGATGGAATCATAACATGTGTAGCCTGCGCAGGAAGCGGCCAGGTCAGGATCACCAGGGAAACCTTTTTAGGCAGTATGGTTACCACGGCAACTTGTGAGAGATGCTCAGGCAGCGGCAAAGTAGTAAAGGACCCCTGCAATAATTGCGGCGGCAAGGGCCATCTCAGGGGAAAGAAAAAAATGGTTCTGGATATTCCGTCAGGAGTCAACACCGGTGATCAGCTCAGAGTTCCCCAGAAAGGCAATTCAAAGGGGGTAAATTCTGTCCCAGGCAATCTTTTGGTAAGCATCAGGGTCAAGCCACACCCGGGAGGGCTAACACGGGAAGCAAGCAATGTCCTTTCTGCGCTGAACATTTCATTTGCACAGGCTGCGCTTGGCACAAGAATTGAAATTGAGACCCTTGATAAAATGGAAGAGATCCAGATAAAGGCCGGAACGCAGCCCAGTACAAAAATTACACTGAAGGCCAAAGGAATAATACCGCTGAATGGTGTGAGACGAGGCGATCACATTATCTTTATAAATGTGGTAATACCCACGAATCTATCATCAGAAGAGATAATGCTGTTGAAAAAGTATGCTGAGGGCAGGGAAGAATCAGTCGAAGATGGACCTTCAGGTTTTTTTTCCGGTATTAAAAATGCATTCAAGAAATAAATTTATGCCATGAGCTATCCTTATTTTTTTGCAGATAAAAACTCTATAACTTCTGACTCTGTCTTTATAAGAGGCGAAGACTTTAACCATCTTATAAGGGTTCTGCGCGCAAGGGTCGGTGATATTATTGAAATATCTGATAATGAGACAAAAAGATACAGGACGGTACTTGCTGAAATTAAAAAAGATGAAGCGGTGCTGCAGATAAGCCAGACGGTCAAAATCAAAGAAAAACCTCACCGGATAAGTCTTTTTATGTGCCTGCTGAAGAAAGAAGCAATGGAACTGGCAATCCAGAAGACAGTGGAAATAGGAGTTGACAGAATCATTCCGGTTTTAAGTGCGCGCACTGTTGTTGAGATTGAAAGTAAAAAAACAAAAGACAAGGTTTCCAGGTGGCAGCAGATTGCCCTTGGTGCATCAAAGCAGTGCAAAAGGGACCATATATGCGCAATCACTGAACCCATGGATTTGGGGGATATAGGCATGGATGGTTATGATTTGTTCTTTCTTCCTGTCGAGGATCTTAATCTGGACGGGGGCGATGGTTTTGCTCCCAAGACTGAAGATACCACAGGATCTTTAAAAGACATTGCCAAAGCATTGGAGAATATGGGCAGTCTCTATTCCGGAAGTTCGAAAAACAAGAATACTGCCGGTTGCCGTGAAGATATAAATATTCTGGCAAACACTTCAACAAAGAATATTACAAAAAACCCAGCCAGTAACAGCAGCAGCGATATTGCCAAAAACCCAGCCAGCAACAGCAGCAGCAGCGATATTGCTAAAAGCTCTGCCAATAATGGTAGCGGCAGCGATATTTCCAAAGTGCCCGGTTCATTTTCAGAAATCGCCTACATCGTCGGTCCTGAGGGAGGATTTGAAAAAAGGGAAGTACGTGATCTGGTGAAAAAAGGAGCTGTTCCAATAAATTTCGGGACAAATATATTACGGGCCGAAACTGCATCGATTTATTTTATATCAATACTTGACTACCTCCTTAAAATTTAAACAGAATGACTTTCATAAAATCCATAATTTTTTCCATTTACACTATAGGATGCAAGACAAACCAGGCAGAATCAGATGATATTGCCAGGCAGCTCGTGCTTAGGGGATGCCGCCAGGCAGAAGTTAATTCTGCCAGTGACACCGCTGCCGCCAGTGATAGCAGAGCCATAGATTATATAATTATAAATACATGCACAGTGACAGCCGCAGCCGACAGGAAAGCAAAGCAGTTAATACGAAAATTAAAAAGTGCCAGCCCAAAATCAAAAGTAATTGTCACTGGATGTTTCGCAGAATTAAACAGTGAAGCAATCAAAGAGATTCATGCAGATTATATTTTTTCAAACAGCAGAAAAAATGAAATAGCAGATCTTATTTGTAATGCTGATCATGCAGGTTACA
>CAYZUS010000045.1:5736-7792 GCA_964481885.1 uncultured Actinomycetota bacterium
AAGCCGGTCACAGAATCAGAGCTTCACACTGCGGCGGCGACATCAGGTTTCTCCTCAAAACCAGATCTTACCGACATAATAACACCAAAACCGGCTACAGAATCAGAGCATTCCAGCGAAATAAAATCCACATCTGCCGTATTCGCTTTAACGTCCACCTCAGCTACAACGGCAGAGCCTCAGCATATACATAGCAGAGCATTTGTGAAAATACAGGATGGATGCCAGCAGGGTTGTTCTTACTGTATTGTACCAATGGTTCGCGGCCCTTACTTAAGCACGGACCCGGAAAAAATTATTGCTGATATAAAAAACCTGGTTAACTGTGGCCACGATGAAATAGTACTGACAGGCATACACATAGGCAAATTTGGCGTGGATCTTTTATCAAAAAGGACTGAAATAAAAACTCTGCCGAAACTTGTTCTCGCAATTATAGAGAATACCGGTGTAAAAAGATTAAGGCTGTCATCCATGGAAATAAACGAGATTGACGAAAGCCTTATTGGAGTTATGCGTGATCACAGGCCAGGAATTGCTCCTCACCTGCATATCCCGCTTCAAAGTGGAAGCGACAGTGTGCTTCGTGCAATGAATAGAAAATATGACAGTAGTTTTTTTATTTCAGCAGTTGAACATATAAAAAAAGCAATCCCGGATATCACAATTACAACAGACATAATTGTGGGATTTCCCGGGGAAACCGATGAAGATTTTATAAAGACTGTTGAAATGGTAAAAAACATGGATTTCAGCAGACTTCATGTTTTCAAGTATTCAAAAAGACCTGCTACAAAAGCTGCTGATATGGGCGGACATTTGCAGGAAAAGACAAAAACAGAGAGGAGCCGCATCTTAAGAGAGCTGGGCCTGGATCAGAGAAACAGATTTATAAATAAAAATATTAACAGAAAACTGGATGTTGTCTGTGAAGAATATGATACGAAAAGCGGGATTGCCGGCGGGATTTCAGAAAATTACATAAAAGTTTATTTTGACTTAAACCTTGAAGATTATAAGCTGAAAAAAGGTAAAATATTGAAAGTATCTGCAAAATCGCTTTACGAAGACGGCTTGTACGGTATATTGATTTGACAAAATAAAGTCTTCGAGAAGTTGATAGTTGCAGTAATAAATATATATTCTCGATAATAGTAAGTATTGCGGCGTTTTGTCATTAACCAATGTTGTAGCTGAGAAATTTTAGCGGTGTATACAGGAACAACTTAAATCCATTATATAGCTGACTTTTAACTTAATTCTTCTTCAGATAAAGTATTGCGTAGCTCAAAGATATTGTAATTTAATCAAAACATCGTATACTTTCTGCTTTTTGTAAGAAATAATTCTATTATTAATTAAGGTAATCTATAATAGAGTATGGGGTATTGTAAAATGTTACGGATAAATATTCCGTCTTACAGGAAATACGTGACAAGAGGACAAAAAAAGTAGCATTAAACAGGTAAAAACAGATAAGGTAAAAATATAAGGAAAACCCGTAAATAAAAATAAAGAAAAGGCTTTAAAAGCATATTTTTTAAGGAAAATTATGGAAGATTGTTTGTTTTGCAGTATTGTAAGGAAAGAAATAAGTAGTGAAATTGTGTTTGAAAATGACAGTGTGCTTATTTTCAATGACATTAATCCAAAAGCGCCGGTTCATCTTTTGGTTATTCCAAAAAAGCATATAAACGACATCACTGAGATTGGCAAGTTAAGTGCAGCAGAATCAAGTGAGCTGCTGGGCTCAATTTCAAAAGTTGCTTTGGAGCTTGGACTGGAAAAAGGTGGTTTCAGAGTTGTTACCAATACTGGTGCAGGCGCAGGACAGAGCGTTGCCCATCTTCATTTTCATATACTTGGAAAAAGAAAATTTGCCTGGCCCCCGGGCTAAGGATCAGGTTCCTGAAATGGGCAATCCTGAAATGCATAAGGTCGAGTAAATTTCTTTTATAATTTTTTTAGCATTTTGATAATTTAAGGGATTGCCGGGAAGATTTTCTGCTGGTCAGATTGAAAGAACACCGGATTGACAATAGCCTGAGGGATTGAT
>CAYZUS010000045.1:7892-15335 GCA_964481885.1 uncultured Actinomycetota bacterium
TAAAGAACACCGGATTAACAATAGCCTGCGGGATTTTTTTTCAGGATACCGGATTTTAAAGACTTTAAAAATTTCTGGAGGAGTTTTTGTATCAGACAAAACAAAAAATTACACTTGATTTTACCAAGAGCCATACTATTGCTGAATTGCTTGGAGACAGAGATGAGCTTATAAAGCTCATTGAGCAGCAGTATAATGTGGATATTTTTGTACTTGGCAATGATCTGGAAGTAAACGGCAAAAGCAGAAATGTCGAGAAGGTTCAAAAGCTTATAAGTGAGCTTGCTCTCCAGATAAACCTTGGGCAGAAACTGGACGCACAGCGGGTCGACGATTCGATTCAAATACTGGAGGGAAGACCAGAATCCAAACCGCATGAGATTTTCAGTGAACATATCCTTGTTAACAATGGCAAAAAAATAAAGGCCAGGACCGAGGGCCAGAAAAAATATATTGAAGCCATAAGAAATAATACAATAGTTTTTGGAATAGGGCCGGCGGGTACAGGCAAGACATATCTTGCACTGGCTATGGCTGCCGGTGCTCTTGCCAGGAATGAAATTGGAAAGATAATACTTGTCAAGCCTGTAGTTGAAGCAGGAGAAAAGCTGGGTTTTTTACCCGGTGATATTTATGAAAAGGTAAATCCTTACCTGAGGCCCTTATATGATGCTTTATATGAAATGCTAGATGTTGAGACGTTCCAGCATTATATGGAAATTGGAATAATTGAGGTTGTCCCTCTGGCTTACATGCGAGGCAGAACACTTAATGACTCGTTTATAATACTGGACGAAGCTCAAAATGCTTCACCGGAGCAGATGAAGATGTTTTTAACAAGGCTCGGGTTCGGATCCAAAATAGTAATAACAGGGGACATTACACAGATTGATCTGCCCATTGAAAAAAAATCCGGGCTAATCCAGGTCAGGGATATCCTGGGCAGCATTCCGGGCATTGAATTTATTTACATGACATCCAAAGACGTGATAAGACATGCCCTTGTCCAGAAAATTGTTGACGCATATGAGATATTTGAAGACAGCAGCAGGGCCTAGGACCAAAATTTAAAAAAACATAAATAACCAAAAAAGCATGAAAAAGCATGAAATAATTTATGAAAGCTTTAAAGAATATATAAAACAATAAAAAAGATTAAAAAAGCATTAATAAGTGTGAAATAATTTATTAAAGCTTGAAAGAATATATAAATTAATATAAAAGTCCTAAAAAAGATTTAAATGAATTTTGAGCAACAGTATATAAATTTGAGCAACAGTATATAAATAAATGAGTGCAAGAAGCAGAAGTTTAAAAATAAAAACAAAAGAAATAATAGAATCCGGCGAAGATGACATTGTAAATGTTCCGCATGGATTTTTCTGGAAATATTTTTCTTTTAAAAGCAAAATTGCGCAACGAATATATATATTTGTTTTTGCTGTTGCCGCTTCAGCTGCAATCCTTGCATACAATTATACTCCGGATATAGGTATTAATCTTGGAGAGCAGAGCCCAAGGACAATAAAAGCAAATAAAGACATACAATTTGAAGATGCTCTGAAAACTGCTGAAGACAAAGATAAAAATGAAGCGCAGGTGGAAAACGTATTTGTATATGACCCCGAAGTCTTAAATGGAAAAGAAGGCGTGCTATACCAGATCAAGTATTTCTTTCTATTGTCACAGACGGTGCAGTTAAAACAGGATAAGACTCCCGAGGAAAAAGTTTCTTATCTCACCAACCTCCTGGGAAGCAACTACCCTGAATCAGCAATAAAGGAAACCCTGAATTTGGATGTAGCTTCAAACAGCATGCTTCTTAATGAAACCCTTAGTCTTGCCAGGGTAATAATGAATGAAAAAATCCAGCCCACACAGGTGGATTTTGTGAAAAACGAGATACCTGCAGTGGTGCAGAACGATGAGGGGATAGATTATGCGTACAAGTCTTTTATTACGTCAATCATCCAGATCAATTTAAGGCCCACAGCAGTATTTGATCCTGCAGCAACAGAGAAAGCAAAGCTGGACGCAAGGTTAAAAACACCACCTCACATGGTAAATATCGTAGAAGGGCAGACAATAGTTCCTGAAGGAGAAGTCGTACAGGAGGACCAGATTGTTATATTAAAAAAGCTCGGGTTGATGGAAACCAAAATAAACTGGACAAGATATATTTACATTAGCCTGGTGGTTTTGTTAATGATGCTGATGCTGGGAGTATATATATTCAAGTTTGAAGCCATTATCTATAAAAACTCCAGGAAAGTCCTGATAATCGCAATTTTCATAGTGCTCTTTACAGGTATTATGAAAGGTTTGAATATACTTGCAAATATTCATTTAAATTTGTGGAACTATTTTTTTCCGATAATTGCTCTTTCCATGCTCATGACCATAATATTTGATTCAGGGATGGGAATAATGGTAACAATATGCATGGCTTTCTTTGCCGGCGTTGTAACAAACCTTGATTTCAGCCTGACTATTGCATATTTAATCGGAGGCATTTTCTCAACTTTTTTGGTTTCCAATATTTCTCAGAGATCTGCGATTATGAAGGGCGGTTTTTTCAGTGCCCTGATTCTTGGCTTTTTGTTTTTTACGATAAATTTTTACAGCGGCCAGGCAGCAAACATTGCGCTTTATTCTTTCATCGGAATTTTAAACGGCATTGTGTGCGCAGTTATAACAATTGGACTTATGCCTTTTATTGAATCTGCGTTTAAAGTAGTTACAGCAATGGGTCTGCTTGAGTTGTCTCACACGGACCAGCCGGTGTTAAAGGAAATGTTTATAAAGGCTCCCGGAACATATAATCACAGTCTGCTTGTTTCGCATCTGTCAGAAAATGCTGCAAAAGCAATCGGAGCAGATTATATGCTGGCCAAGGTTGCAGCGCTTTATCATGATATTGGAAAACTCAGGCGCCCCGAATATTTCTATGAGAATCAGGCAAACATGGAAAATGTGCATGACAAGCTGAATCCTTCAATGAGCAAGAATATAATATCCAGCCATATAAGGGATGGCATAGAAGATTCCATAAAGAATAAGATTCCCAGGAAAGTTATTCAGGTGATATCGCAGCATCATGGAACATCATTGATGAATTATTTTTATGAAAAACATAAAGACCGTGATACTATAAGGACTTCAAACGGAAATTCAGGGCTTGTTGAGAGCCATTTTCGATATCAGACAAGAAAGCCCCAGTCAAAGGAAGCTGCAATACTCATGCTTGCTGATTCGGCAGAGGCCGCAGTAAGGTCAATTGAAGAAATAACGCCCAAGAAAATAGAGCAAATGGTTAACTATATTATTGAGAGCAAAATAAAGGATGGCCAGCTAAACGAGGCGGAAATTACTTTAAAGGACATAAATACAATAAAGCAGAACCTCATTGATGGGCTTATATCGCTTTATCACTCGAGAATAAGCTATCCAGGGACAGATTTAAAGCTGGTAGACAATAAGTAGCAGGGTTTTTAAACTAATTGGAAATATAATCTGTTTTCATTTAAAATCTGGGCCGAATGAATTACAGATATCTGCAGGATAAACAGCATCGCAATAAACAGCAGCATTATGGCAAAAAGCATTATGGCAAAAAGCATCGCAATAAATAGCATTGGAGCAAAAAGCATTGTGATAAACAGCATCGCAATAAATAGCATCAGGATAAATAGCGTCAGGATATCATCATGAAAATAATTATACTTAACAGGCAGGACAAGGTTGATTTAAATACAAAGCTTTTTAAAAAAGTCTCAGCATACGCTGCCAATAAATTTGATAACAGCAGAGACATGGAACTTAATGTTGTTTTTATCGACAGAGAGGAAATGGCTGTATTAAATACTAAATACAGAAAAAAACAGGGCGCCACAGATGTCCTTTCTTTTTCTTACAGGGATGCCATGAGTGTTCAGCCGGCCTGCATAAAAGAAACAGATTCCGGAAGTTTTAATAATATTGAAAGTTTTTCTGTTGCAGGGGAGATAGTAATTTCTCCTGAAGTTGCAAAAGAGAATGTTGCTGATTTTGTGCCTGATTTTTTTCAGAGTTGGAGCTTAGACAGGGAAATTGCTCTCCTTATTGTTCATGGAATACTTCACATATACGATTATGACCATGAGATAAAAAGTGACAGCGTAAAAATGGATGGTCTGCAGACCAGTATTTTAAATGATGTAATTCATAATTTTAATCTATAAATAGCAAGAGGTAAGATTGCCCTGATCCGTTAATTCTGCCGCATTTTATTGTAAGCCCTGCAGTATTTATAAAATTTACAAAACTTTATTGACACGTATTGTATGATTGATACAGGTAAAAAAGAAAATCCTATTGGAGGGACCGACCAGGTCTTGATTAGTTTCAGCGTATTAAAAAATTTTGATGCAGGCCTCATCAGTAAATTAATAAAGCTTGAAATTGATAATTTAGGTGAAGAAGCGGCAATCAATCAGTGGCAACTGCCGGTAATAATCAGGTATGGAAAATTTGTTGTTGCAAAAAATGAACGTGGAGACATTATCGGAGTTTGTGAAATGTTAAGACAATGGGGTCAGCCGGGGCAGGCGCCTGAAGCATTTATACATTCGTTTTATATTGAAGAAGAATACAGGCGCAGGAAAATAGGTAAAAATCTTTTGGAAAATGTTATTAATATGTTAAAAAAAGACAGCTTTAAATCTGTACGGTTAACTGTGGCGCCAGACAATAAACCCGCGATAAATCTTTATGAAAGTTTCGGGTTTGAAAGAAAGTTACTTGAGATCGGCGAATACGGCGAGAATCAGGACAGATATTTAATGGAGCTGGTATTTGATGGAAAATAAAAGTTTTAAATCAGGGTACATAGGCCTTGTCGGAAGGACCAACGTTGGCAAGTCAACCCTTATCAATAAAATATTTGACAGAAATATTGTTATAACTTCAGATAAGGCCCAGACAACCAGAAGCAGGATTAACTGTATTTACAATACTGATGAAGCCCAGGCAATAATCGTTGACTGCCCGGGTTTTTTTAAACCCCGCAATCTTTTGGGTGAGAAGCTAAACAGGATAATCTTTCAGGTGCTTGATGATGTTGATATTATTGTTGCTATGATTGATTTTCCCGGTGGAATCGGAGTAGGAGATTATTATGTATTTGAACAGATAAAAAACAGGCATGTTCCAAAAATACTTTTATTAAATAAAATAGACCTTTTGAATACCTCAGGAAAATATTCCATGCTGGAAACAATCTCCAAAATCAAAAGTGAGTTTGATTTTTTTGAAGAAATAATTCCAGTCTCAGCAGCTACAGGAGAAAACCTTGAAAAACTTTTGAAAATATTGATGGGAAAGCTGCCCGAAGGTCCAATGTATTTCCCCGGCGGCATGGTAACTGATATGCCCATTAACAAAATGATAGCTGAAATAATAAGGGAAAAGCTTTCGGCAAACCTGTTTGACGAGCTTCCGCACAGTATAAATGTTGAAGTTGTAAATCTCCAAAGAAAAGGGGATGGCGCTGGAAAGGGTGCCGGGCTGGGGGAAGGCTTTGGTATGCAGGAAGATGCCTTTATGCAGCAGGAAACAGACATGACGCAGTGGGGTGTATTAAAGAAGGAAACCGGTTTGAAAAAAGCAGTCGAGTCGGTTATGGCGGCTGACCTGAAAAAAGATGCCTTGGCACAACAGAAAGTAGCCATGCTGAAGTGGGCGGGACTTGCAAATACAGATGAAATGTTGAAAAAGACAGAGTCGGAAGAGATATCCGGTACTGAAAAAAGGAACTCATTTCAGCAGGAAACAGCCATGGAAACAATAGGCGGGGTTTCTGCTTCGATTGTCGAAAAAGGTAATTTACCTATGGAAACAAGGGGCGGGGTTGCTGCTTCAAATGCCGGCAAAGGTAATTCACTTGTAACGATTGAATGTAATATTTATGTTGAAAAAAAATCTCACAAGGCAATGATTATTGGCAAATCAGGGTCAATGCTAAAGAAAATCGGTGCGTTGTCAAGATTCGAGATTGAAAAACTGCTTGGCTCAAAAGTATTCCTGAAGTTATGGGTGAAAGTAGAGGAAAACTGGACGAGAAAAGAGTCTTATCTTGACAGGTTTGGTTATTAAACTATATATATTTTTTATTTTAGAAAGGTTTGGCACAAAATGTTAACCAGGGAACAATTGGCAAAGACAATCGATCAGACATTATTAAGACCGACGGCAACGGTTCAGGAAGTTCAGAGCCTTTGCGTTATTGCAAAAAAGAATCATTTCGCTGCTGTGGTTGTAAACCCATCCTATATAACAATTGCAAAAAGAATACTTGCCGGTACAGACGTAAAGGTATGCTCTGTTGTCGGCTACCCAATGGGTGCAAATACTATAGAGACAAAAGTTTTTGAAGCCAAGGATAATGTCAAAAAAGGGGCCGATGAGCTTGATGTGGTCATAAATTTCGGGATGATTAAAAGTACAAATTTTGTCTATGTGGAAAAGGAAATCAGCATTATTGTAAGCGTTATAAGGCGTGAGCAGATGGCTGAGTATAACAAGCACATCAATATAAAAATAGTTCTGGAAGCGGGTGCTCTTGAGAAAGAAGAAATCAAGAGAATATGCAAGATTGTGGAAGATTCCGGTGCTGATTTTATAAAAACATCCACTGGTTTCGGCAACAGGGGAGCAGAGCTTGATGACGTAAGGCTAATACGAGAGGTTGTCACAAGGAGCATAGGTGTAAAAGCAGCCGGAGGGATCAAGACATTCAAGGACGCGCAGGCCTTAATTGACGCGGGCGCCACAAGGCTCGGAACTTCAAGCGGATTAAATATAATAGAAGAGTACCTGGAGCTTTTCGGCAAATAATCAAAAAGATTGGTACAGTTGGGAAATGCCTTCTTTTAAAGCTAAAGCTGTTGTCCTGAAAACTCATAATCTCGGGGAAGCCGACAAGATACTTCGTCTTTACTCACTGGAGAAAGGGCTTATTGATGCGGTTGCCAAGGGTGCGCGAAAACTCAAAAGCAAGTTTGGCGGAAGGCTCGAACTGTTTAACTTTTTAGACTGCGAGCTTTCAAAAGGCAAAAGCCTGGATATCCTTAATCAGGCAGAGCTTGTAAAAAATTTCAAAAATATTTCCTCAGATTTTAATAAATTCCTGTTCTGCCAGCTGATCAGTGAGATAATTTTAAAGACTCATCCTTCTGAATCTGAATCTTCACAAAAAACAGCCGAGCTTCTTTTTAAATTAATATATGTAAGTTTTAGTGAGATCGACAGTGCAGTTCCAGGGGATCTGTGTCTGCTGGAAAAGTCAGCAGCATTTTTTATTGCCAAATATTTAAAAATAACAGGATATACGCCCCTTATTGACAGCTGCTGCAAGTGTGGAGCCAAAGTCGTAACTGAAAACAGCCATGATTTCTCAAACGGTGC
>CAYZUS010000046.1:0-14849 GCA_964481885.1 uncultured Actinomycetota bacterium
TTAAAGCGGTACGCGAGCTGGGTTTAGAACGTCGTGAGACAGTTCGGTCCCTATCCTCTGCGCGCGCAGGAGAATTGAGGAGGGTTGCCCCTAGTACGAGAGGACCGGGGTGAGCGAACCTCTGGTGCGCCAGTTGTCCTGCCAAGGGCACTGCTGGTTGGCCACGTTCGTTAGAGATAAGTGCTGAAAGCATATAAGCATGAAGCTCGCTCCAAGAATAGTTCTCCCATCCGTGAGGAGTAAGATCCCATGAAGAACACATGGTTGATAGGTTGGATGTGTAAGCACAGTAATGTGTTTAGCTGACCAATACTAATAGATCGAGGACTTGATATAAAAAAAATTGGTTGCTATGAAGTTTTGAGAGAACAGACATCGAAATTAGATGTGTTCTTTTTGAGAAGTCAGGTTTTGTTATTTTTATCAGCACCTGATTAAAAATTTTATAAGTTTGTTAAGTTTACGGTGGCTATAGCGAAGGGGAAACACCTGTTCCCATCCCGAACACAGAAGTTAAGCCCTTCAGCGCCGATGGTACTATACTGGCGACGGTATGGGAGAGTAGGACGCCACCGTAATTTTTTTTTGCCCAAAATCACCTTTTTTTCCAGCACTAATCAATTATTTCCGGGAAAGTTAAAATTCTTACTATAATAATTCTGCTTGTACCACTACACTTAAAAAATCATTACTTCAAAAAAATATCAAAAAGGCTTATATTGAAATAAATTAAACAGATATTCTGAAGGAAATTTTAAACGGACCATACAATAAGTAAAAAGTATTAATTTTAATCAGGCAAATAAACAAATGTTTAAAAAAATGATTCAAGTGGGTTTTGTCACAAGAGAACCTGAAAGGATAATGAATAACTTTTCAAGTATCTGTAATATAGGCCCATGGTATTTTTTAAAATTTTCTCCTCAAAACGTCAAAGCAATGAAAGTTTATGGAAAAAGCCAGGACTATGAAATGAATGTTGCTGTTTGTGCGATTGGGGACGTAAGATTTGAATACATTGAACCCATAACAAAATCCATATTTTCAGATTTTTATGATTATTATAATGAAAATGCTGTTCATCATCTTAAATTTACTGTAAGCAATTACAAAGATGCTTTACAATTTTTAACCCGGAAAAGCGCAGGTATAATTCAGGCCGGCCAGCAGTTGGGTGGTCCGGGTAAAAATATATATAATTTTATAGATACATATAAGGAGCTTGGTTTTATAACTGAAATTGTACATGTAACTAAAAATTTTATAAAACCTCAACCGGATTACTTTTTACCGGCAGCCGATATTGACTCTGATCCTGTTTTTATAAAACCCTCTGAAATAGGTATGGTTGTTAAAAATATTGAAGATAAGATTAAAAAATATGAAGAGTTTAAAATCGGTCCATGGCAAAAATATGGTATCGGCATGGAAAATGATGAAAACATTAAAGTAAAAACAGCCTTTTGCAGGCTTGATAGTATGATATTTAAACTGATTGAACCTGAGTCTGACTCAATTTTTTCAAGGTACCTTTCAAACAATGGAGAAGGCATACACCACATAAAAATGGAAGTTGATAACTATGAAAAAAAATTAAAATATCTTCTTGAAAAAGGAGTCAATATTATTTATTCAGGTAATTATCTGGATAAAACTCGTTTTTCTTACCTTGACACAAACAAACTTTTTAATTTTACTATTCTTATATCAGATGAGTGTATAAAAAATTAATTACAGTCTGATATATTTTTGCATATTTGATAGTATTTAATTATTTTAATGTGTTTCTTTCGAATAATCCGCACAAAAAGCTAAACGGAAAAGCTTTTAAGCTTAATTTTTACCGGTAGTCTAATTAAAAAGAATTATTCAGCTGGTATCGGCTAATTAAAAAATTTCCAATTTTTTCATAATGGTTTTGAATCTGCCAGAGCGAGGAAAAAAATCACACATAAATTAATTGACATTTAAATAGTAAAATTATAATATAAAAACGTTTTTAAAAACGTTTTTATTCTGTTTTAAGCTTGGTTTTAAGTTTTATTTTTGGTTAATAATTTTTTGATTAATATTCTATTAAAAGGAACCCTTATTATTAACCGTTTTTTTGTTTTAGTCATTAGCTTTATCAAACTGCTTAAATTTTTGGAAAGGAAAAATCAATGCCCTCTTATGCAAATTTCTTTAAGCTTCTTACAGACAGTGAAATAGAAAAACTCCATGAAAACACATTGTCTGTTTTAAATAATCCCGGTATGAAAATAGAAAACACGCAAATGCTTACCGCTTTGCAAAAAAAAGGAGCGATTGTTGATTTTACAACTGAAATAGTAAAATTTCCTGCGAAAATGATTGAAGAAGTAATAGAGATGGCTTCGCAAGAGGAAAAATCCAGGGTATCAGCAGTTTTCGAAAAATCAGACATTTCTCTGATAAAAGAAACTGATTATCCAAACATACTGACTTTCAGCTGGCACACTCCGTTTAGAAACAGGGCGCCAAAGGTACAAACAAGTTTCGGCGGTGGAGCCCCTATGTATTATGATCACAAAATGGCTCAAAACCGTTATGCGACAAGTGATGATGTCCTGAGAATGATAAAACTGGCAGAGGGTTTGCCTGAAGTCCTGACTGTTGGAAATGCCGTGCATTACTTAAAAGAAAGTGATGGTAGCGATGTTTCCCCTAAAATGGTTGCCATAAAAGGTGCTCAGGCTGTTGCCAAGTTTTCTTCAAAACCTGGATGCACAACAATTATTGATAAAAGGCAGCTGCCTTATTTAATGGAAATTGGGCGAATTGTAAAAGGTTCGGCTCAGGAATATATTAAAAACCCAATCCTGGTAAACATACACGACACAGAGACTCCCTTAAGGCTGACCCGTCCTGAAGCAGCCATAATAGAGGAAATGGTCAAACATAAAATAAGCATATTTATACTCCCAATGCCGCTGTTAGGGATATCTTCCCCGGTTTACCCTATTGCGGCTGCCATCATAGGGGCCGCAGAAATCCTGGGTGTATGGGCAGCAGCAAAAGCCCTTGGTGAGGACTGTCCCGTGGAGGCCCGGTGTGTTGCCGGGGCATTAAATCCTGAGACTGGAGCTGCAAAGTTTACTTCACCTGAAATCGTAATTACAGATCTTGCGGTTGCCCAACTTTTCCGTCAAAAGTATGGCATTCCCTGTGGCACAGGAGTTGGCCTTATTGACGCCCCTGTTCCGGGAGCCATGTCAATATATGAACGAACATTTAAGTTGTCTGCATCGGCATTTTCAGGAGAACCCTCATTTCCGGTTGGACTAATAGGGGGAGCAGTGGTATTTTCAATGGAGCAGGTCATCCTTGATTTGGACATTGCAGCCAGCCAGCAAAATCTTCTTAAAGAAATCGGCGAAAACCAGTTTGAAGAGTCGCTTGCACTTATAAGGGAAAAGGGCATAGGTGGAATGTTTATAGACACGGACCATACTGCAAAGAATTTCCGGGAATATCTTACCATACCCAAAGTTTTAAAAAGCATTAAAAATACCAATGTGCCAGAAGCATTACGAAATGACCCTGTTCAATTGGCGCACCAAAAATGCCTTGATATCCTTGATACAGTCAAACCTTATGAGATTGATGAGGACAAGGCGAATGCAATTGATAAAGTTGTTGAAGCCGCAGCCAGAGAACTTACATTAATTAAGGGAGCGATGGAATAAATAATTGTGAAAAGATAATTGGTTTAAACCAACAATTCAAAGCTAGTTTTAGCCGGTACTACGTAAAAATAAAATGCAGAAAAAAGTTAAAAACATCTCTATAAAAGATATTGCAAAATCAGCAGGAGTAGCGATTTCCACAGTTTCCAATGTCATTAACAAAAAAGACCTGGTAACTGAAAAAACCAGGAAAAAGGTGTTAAAGGCAATAGAAAAACTGGGATACAAACCCAATCTGCTGGCTCAAAGTCTTCGCACCCACAGGACCAAAACAGTAGGTGTGATAGTCTACGATATTTCAAATCCCTTTGTGGCACTGATAGTAAAAGGAATGGGAGAGATTGCAAAAAAAAGAGGATATATTTTGGTCCTCGGGTGCACCTTTAACGATGTGGATGAAGAGGAAAGGCAGATAAGTGTTCTTATAAACCAGTTTATTGATGGCCTTTTGATTGTTGGCGGAGGCGATAACGCTGCCATATATAAAAAACTGGCCAGAAGAAAAGTACCCACGGTATTTGTTGACCGGGAACTTGCAACTATTGGCGATGCCAGTGTATTAATTGATAATATAGATGCTGCAAAAAGTGCGGTTGCCTATTTGGTCTCTCTTGGCCATAAGGAAATAGGATATATCTCATACCCCACAGAGAGCCAGACAATAGTAAAAAACCGCTACAGGGGCTATTGTAAAGGGCTTAAAGACAACGGTATTGTCTATAATGAGGATTTTGTAATAATTGATGATGCGTATCTGGACCAGGAGTTGGAAGGTAAAGACATGGATATTACTTTTAACCTTATGCAGGCTTATATTGCCAAAAAAAGATTGCCAACTGCTTTTATTACGATTTCTGACATTGTTGCCTACGGATTATTAAAGGCCCTTAGGGTCAGTAATATAAAAGTTCCTGAGGAGGTTTCAGTTATAGGTTTTGATAATATCATTTTTGATAATTATGTATGTCCGCCATTAACCACAGTAAAACAACCCAAAAAGCTTATGGGCATAACAGGAATGAATCTTCTGCTGGATATTGTGGAGGGAAAAGACATAGAAAAAAGGAAAATTACCCTTCCCACAAAAATAATAGTTCGTGAATCCACCGCTCCTGCAATAGGTAGAAACCCTCAGATTCCTTTACGGGTATGAGGGACCAGAAACACATCTATATTTCCTGCCATATTTTAGTATTATTCAAATCCAATACAAATTGTGCTCATTACAGGTACTCGATTTAATTTTAGGGGCCTTTTAAAACAGAGTTAGCGTGATCTGGGTTTTTAAAGTTCATTGCATCTTATATTATTTTCCAATACTCGATTTAATTCTTCGGGTCTTTTCAAAATAGATTTTATCCTGATCTGTGTTTTCCAAGTTCATTGCAACTTGTATTCTTTACCAACAATTGATTTAATTCTTCAGGACCGTAAAAACTGATTTTACTTTGACAGGTTTATTTTATAACTTCGATTAAGTAAAAAGTGTAGATAACGTTAGGATAAGGTTGTAAAATAAAGGCTGCATTTATGAGTTTGGACAATATAATCAGTGATTGGTGAATAGTTATAATTTCAATAAATTATTTATTTAAATTAAATTTAAAATATTCTCAACTTGATCTCTTTAACTGATTTCTCACTAAAATCTATTAATAAAAATTAAAAAAGGACAGGAAAACATGAAAGAAGTAGTTGTAGTAAGCTGCGCTCGCACCGCAATCGGTAACTTTGGCGGCGCTCTCAAGGATTTTTCTGCTGCAAAACTGGGCAGCATTGTAATTAAAGAAACTTTAAAAAGGGCAAATTTAAGGCCTTCATTTAAGGGACAGGACCAGGTTATAACACCTGATATGTTAAAAAATGAAGCTCCCACCGAGCTTGAAAAAAAATATGATGACTGGGATGAAAGCTCAGCTCCTCTGTTTATTGATGAAGTGATAATGGGCACAATACTGCAGGGTGGCCTCGGGCAGAACCTGGCACGGCAGGCCGCAATATATGCAGGTATCTCAAAAGAAACCCCAGCTTTTACAGTAAATAAAGTATGCGGTTCAGGGCTTAAAGCAATAACCCTGGCTGCACAATCCATTATGCTTGGCCAGGCCGAAGTTATAATAGCCGGGGGGATGGAATCAATGAGCAACGCCGGTTACATTCTTCCGAAAGCAAGGTGGGGATACAGAATGGACCTTGATGGAAGAGGAGAATTGCTTGATCTGCTGGTTTATGACGGTTTGTGGGAAGTCTTCTATAACTGCCATATGGGGCTTACTGCCGAAAGTCTTGCTGCCAGATGCAGTATAACTCGCCAGGAGATGGATAATATCTCATATTTAAGCCAGCAAAGAGCAGTAGACGCCATAAAAAGCGGTAAATTTGAAAAGGAAATTGTTCCGGTTGCAATCCCTCAAAGAAAATCTGACCCTGTTTTATTTAAAGTAGACGAACGCCCCCGTGAGACCACCATTGAATATCTTGCAGGTTTAAAGCCGGCCTTTAAAAAAGATGGCTGCATAACTGCCGGAAACGCTTCCGGGATAAGCGATGGCGCAGCGGCCCTTCTGTTAATGTCGGCAGACAAAGCCAGCCAGCTGGGGCTTGAACCGATGGCAAAAATAAAAGCCTGGTCATCAGCTGCGCTTGAACCATTTCTGATGGCGATGGGCCCGGTTTCTGCTGTCAGAAAGCTGTATAAAGAGACTGGATATGGAAATAAAGATATTGACGTAGTTGAAATAAACGAAGCCTTTGCAGCACAGGTTGCATGTTGTTTAAAAGAGCTCGAATTAAATTATGACAAAACAAATCCTCACGGCAGCGGTATTTCACTTGGCCATCCGATTGGAGCAACCGGCGCAAGAATGGCCGTATCACTAATTTATGATATGATCGAAAGGGATCTTGGCAGGGGACTGCAGACAATGTGTATAGGCGGTGGAATGGGGATGGCAGCAATATGGGAAAGATAACCCGCTGTTACTAAAAATGGCCACTTTAAGACGGACCATCTGTTAATGGGGAAATGCCTGAAAAAATATATTGAGAATTTATGGGTTGAGATTAGAAGCCTTATTTTGTTAATGCGGATGTCTCCATGATTGGCGAATAGCCGCTTTATGATTTCGCGTCGTCCGATTTTTAAAAAGCCA
This sequence comes from uncultured Actinomycetota bacterium, assembly GCA_964481885.1. Lineage (GTDB taxonomy): Bacteria > Actinomycetota > Humimicrobiia > Humimicrobiales > Humimicrobiaceae > Fen731. The sequence goes on from CAYZUS010000046.1 coordinate 6,860, forward strand.
GGAATGCTTAGGGGCCTCTTGGCCCGGAAAGGCTTAAATAATATAATCTGGTGGGCGATACTGGATTTGAACCAGTGACCTCTGCGATGTCGACGCAGCGCTCTAACCAACTGAGCTAACCGCCCTGATTTATGAATTTTACCAAAATTATTAGTATTAAGTCAAAGGTAAAATGAGGTAATGTGAGTATATGCGACCAGACAGGCTTCTTTTTGCAGAATTAAGGACTTTTATAAATTATCATTCTTTAAGCTTTTTATGATTTCCTCAGTAGAAGTTATCCAGGCATAGTACTTGCCAAGTATTCTCATCTCTGCATCGTGGTCATCTCTGCATGAAGCAATACAGGCATCTTCTGCAATACTGCAAAGATAGCCTCTGTCCCAGGCCTGTCGAAGGGAGGAAGATACGCACGCATCAGTGAGCCCTCCGGCAAAAACAAGCCTTGAGATATTATTTGACCTTAATACAAGATCCATTTCAGATGCACAAAACGCCCCGCTTCCGCCTTTTAATACGACAATATCACCTTCAGACGGCTTTAATCTTTCTTCAATAAAGCTTGCCCGGTCTTTTTCGTGCAATGTCCATTTTTTGCCGTTTATGTCAACATTTTCCTCATCAACGAGGTTTTTCTTGGCTGTTGAGGGAACATCCGCAAATCCCACATCAAGGGAGGCAATCCTTGTATAGACCACTTTTAAACTGTTTTTCCTGAAGAAATCAATAAGCCTTGCAATATTGGGAATGACTGTATTTTCTGACCTGTTGTAATAATAGTCATCAGAACCCCTTGAGCTCCATTTGCCGGTATATGTGTTCTCAGTCATGTAATTCTGCATATCAATTACCATAAGAGCCAGCCTGCTCTTTTCAAGATAGCTGGCTTTTGAAATTTTGTGTGGACCGTTTTTATCGAAATCAAAGTCAAAATAATATTTATTCATATACTTATCCATCTTAAAAAAGAATTACAATTTATATTCTCTACCGGTACTGCTATATTTTTATCTTTCATTTTTATTTATTTTTAAACCTTTCTGACTGTAATGCTTTTCATTAGATATTAATGACTGCAATATAATGGCTGTAATATAAATGCTGCAATATTTGGTAATGCCGGCTTGCCCACATTTCCAAATTGTACCAGAGGTAGAATACTACAAAGATACCCTTTTTACAAAAGTTGAAGGGACGCTGCAGGCGTGTAATTTCTCACAAATATAATTTCTGTAACAGTCAGTAAAACTCCTGAATTTTATGCAAGTGTATTACTTTTTTAGAATTTAGAAAGATATTATCTCAATAAACTCCAAACTTTATTATATATATGCCAGCTTCTTCTCCCTCAGATAACTCGCTGAGTACTTGTTTTACTGCCAGGCAGGAAGACATTGGAAGTTCCCGTTCTCAATAAGCTGTATCATTTAGGTTTAAAAAGTTTTAAAAAATTATGAAAAATATTTTATAAAAAAACATTGACAAATGATACTAAAGCAGTATCATAATATTGTTATTTTTATAATATCAAATTAACAAAAGAGAGAAAGGTAAAAATGTCTAAAAGAAGAATCAACATAATGATTGTAATAACAGTGTTGGTAATTATTTTTGCAATGGTTTTAAGCTCATGCTCAGCTGGCAAAGCTGCGGTTTCAACTACAGCCGGTGCAGCAACATCAGAAAAAGCTGCAAATTCAGAAACAGCAGCAGCCACTACTGAGGCAAAAGCTGTTGTTGACCCTGTTGAGTTTGGTAAAAACTACCAGTTTTCCGCAGGGGATGCATGGATGCTGGTACAGCCTGCAGTATGTTATGTAACTTCAGTTTATTATGCATTGGTTTACGACCCAAATACTTTTGCTTACAGTGATCAGTATATGTACGGACCATTTGGAGGAACAGGAGTTGTTGTAAATCCTGAAAGCGGAATTATTGTAACTGCGGGACATATGGTAGATGATCTCATTGCAAACGAATACGAAATGAAGTCAGCTATTCTTGACCAGTATATATATGATACATACCCTGAAGATTACCCGAATCTTACAACAGAAGACTGGAACTGGATTTACGAGAATTACAAAGTTGTGGGTGTTGATACTGATAACCCGGAGTTGGAAGTATGGGTTCAGTTTAATACAGCAATTGCAAATACACCTGAAGCCGATAGCAGCGGTTACATAAGAGCTGAAGTCAAGGAAGTAAGCGACAGAAATAACAGGGATATTGCAATCCTGCAAATAGCACCTGCAACAGGACGTGCACTCTCAAGCGCTCTTCTGGGAGACAGTTCAATGGCAAAAATAGGGGACCAGCTTACAAGCATAGGTTATCCTTACACTGCTGACTATGGAGTTTCAAATACACTTGAACCTTCGATATTTCCCGGAACCATTTCCGGTAAAAGAAATGTTGATGGAGCAGAAGTACTGCAAATTGCAGGATATGCAGAATCAGGAAGCAGCGGAGGTCCGGTAATTGACAAGGAAGGTAAAATTATGGGGATAGTGTCTTTTGGAACCGACAATATGTTAAATGCACTGAGGCCTGCAAATGATATTAAAGCATTGCTGACAGGCGAAAACAAACTTGGACAAGTTGATAGTGAATGGAGAACCGGCTTGGCCATGTATAATGAAAAGCATTACACTGAAGCATTAAAATATTTTACAGCTGTTCTTAATCTTTCTTCGGGGCATCTTCTTGCTCAGCAGTACAAGGCTTTGGCTCAGCAGAACATGGCAAGCGACGTGCCTTTTAATTAATAATGAGCTTAATGAGGCTTATGCTTAATTGGACTCAACTTATTTTATTGCTTTTGTAAAATATCTGGCGATAAATTAGTGAAAACTTTATAAATATTTGAAATTAAACTTTCAAATTAAAACAATCAGCAGCTCTGGAAACATTCAGGGCTGCTGATTGTTTTGACAATAACACTTCTATTTTCTAAAATATTATGTTAGCTATCAGCTGTTAACTTTTAGCTGTTAGATTTTAACCTATAACTTTAAATTTTTTAGTTTTTATGTTTTAGATAAGGGATATAAAGAATAATGGATGAAATTACAGAAAAATCGGACTTCATAAGGGATATAATCAGGGAAGACCTGAAAAAAAGTAATAATACCAAAAAAATCTATACAAGATTTCCACCTGAGCCAAATGGCTATCTGCATATAGGACACGCAAAGGCAATCTGCCTTAATTTTGGTATTGCTGCAGAATTTAATGGAAAGTGCAATCTGCGGTTTGATGATACAAATCCCACAAAGGAAGAGCTTGAATATGTCCAGTCAATTAAAAAAGACATTAAATGGCTCGGATTTGACTGGGGAGAGCAGGAATACTACGCATCAGACTATTTTGAAAAGTTATTTGAATTTGCCATGGACCTTATCAAAAAAGGCAAAGCATATGTCTGTGATTTGAGCGCTGATGAAATAAGGTCATACAGGGGAACACTTACAACTCCCGGCACCCAAAGCCCTTACAGGGAACGCTCAATTGAGGAAAACATTACGCTTTTTGGCCAGATGCGTGAGGGCCTGTTTGCTGACGGCGAAAGAGTATTGAGGGCAAAAATCGATATGTCTTCGCCAAATCTTAATATGCGTGACCCCATTATGTACAGGATTCTTCGAAGCCACCACCACAGAACCGGGGACAAGTGGTGCGTTTACCCGACTTATGACTGGGCTCATGGACAATCTGATTCAATGGAAAACATCACTTATTCGATATGTACTCTTGAATTTGAAGATCACAGACCCCTGTATGACTGGTTTATCGAAGCATTAAGTATTCACCATCCAAGGCAGATCGAGTTTGCAAGGCTTAATCTTACTTATACTGTCATGAGCAAAAGAATGCTTCTGGAAATGGTCGAAAAAAAATTTGTCAGCGGATGGGACGATCCCAGGATGCCGACAATTGCCGGTATGCGCCGCAGGGGATATACTCCCCAGGCAATCCGCAATTTCTGCTCGCAGATAGGTGTGTCCAAAGCAGACAGCACGGTCGATATGGCATTTCTTGAATATTTTATAAGGGAAGATTTAAACAAAAAAACAAACAGGGTCATGGGTGTAATAAAACCATTGAAGGTTATAATAGATAACTACCCGGAAGGTGAGCAGGAAGAGCTCAGCGCAATCAATAATCCGGAGGATATTGAAGCCGGGACAAGAAAGGTTCCTTTTTCAAAAGTACTTTATATCGAACAGGACGACTTCATGGAAGCTCCCCACCCCAAATTCTACAGGCTTTCAGTTGGCAGGGAGGTTCGCTTAAGGTATGCCTATTTTATAAAGTGTAACAGTTTTGTAAAAGACAAAGACGGTAAAATTGTTGAGCTGCACTGCAGCTACGACCCCTTAACCAGGGGTGGAGATGCGCCTGATGGCAGAAAGGTAAAAGCAACAATACACTGGGTCTCAGCAGAGCATTCGGTCCCTGCTGAAGTAAGACTATATGGAAATCTTTTTAATAAAGAAAATCCTAGTAAGACTGATGAGGATGGCAATTTTAAGGACAACCTTAATTTGGACTCCCTCCAAATAGTTACTGGATGCAGACTTGAGCCGTCCCTGTCCGGTGCCAACCCTGGTGATTCTTATCAGTTTGAAAGAATCGGATATTTTTGTGTTGACCCCGACTCCCAAAATAAGGAAATGCTTGTGTTTAACAGGACCGTTACACTAAAAGATGAATGGGCAAAAATAAAAACTGCCGGATGAAATATCAATTTTTAATGACTCCAAATTAAAAGTTTATAAACGGTTGAATTTAATGGAAAAAATAATTACAACTACATGCAGTTATGACTGCGGAGCCAGGTGCCTTCTTAAAGTTCATTTAAAAGACGGGATGATATCCCGCATCACATCAGGCAATATAAAAGGTTTAAACATATCTGCATGCCCCAAAGGTCTTGCCCAAAAAGATGTAGTCTACAACCCGGAGCGTATACTGCAGCCCTTAAAAAGAACAGGCAAAAGGGGAGAGGGAAAGTTTGAGGTAATTTCTTGGGACGAAGCGCTTGATACAGTCGCCGGGCAGCTAAATAAGACAATAAAAGAGTATGGGACAGAATATATTTATTATCTGGTAAACACTGGCTCGCTCAGCACATTGCAGAATACAAGAGCAGCAGTAAACAGGTTTTTTGCACTTCTTGGAAAATGCACCACGGCCTGGTGCAATGTGTCATTTGAGGGGGCACTTCAGTCATCGCTTGCCACTTTCGGAACTCCTTACACCGGAGGCACTAGAGATAATTTGCTCTTTTCCAAATTGCTGATACTTTGGGGTTGGGACCCGCTTGTATCAAGGTTTGGGTCGGATACTGAATCTATGCTGGCAAAGGCAAAAAAATCCGGGACCAAAATAATCAGTGTGGATCCCAGAAAAAACCGAACATGCCGATATCTCGCGGATGAGTGGATATCAATTCGTCCTGGAACAGATGCCGCAATGCTTATTGCAATGGCATATGTCATGATTGATGAAGGGCTTTATGACAGGGATTTTATAAGCAAATACACTGAAGGTTTTGAAGAATTTAAAAGCCATGTAATGGGTGCCCGGGACGGTATTATCAAAAATCCTGATTGGGCCCAAGCCATATGCGCAGTGCCATCTGAAAAAATAGCCTGGCTTGCAAGACAGTATGCAGAAAACAAGCCCGCAGCTTTAATTACAGGATGGGCTCCAGGCAGGAGTGCTGCAGGCGAGCAGTTTCACAGGGCCGCATCAGTTCTTGCTGCAATGACGGGTAATATTGGAGTTAAGGGAGGGTTTGTATCGGGTGGCGCCGATTTTGTCGGCATGGGTCTTTTTAAGGATAAGGTTCCGGTCCCGCAGGCAAATCATAACATGATACACAAGGCAGACTTTTATGACGCAATCATTAATGGAAAATCAAAAAAATATCCTGCTGACTGCCGGCTTCTTTATATAACCGGATGCAATCTTTTAAACCAGTATCTTAATCTTAATAAAGGGATACAGGCGCTGTTAAAACCGGATTTCATAGTGCTGCACGAGCTTTTCCTTACTCCCACTGCAAAATATGCTGACATAATACTTCCAGTGACTCACTTTTTAGAGCGGGACGATATCGGTCACCCATGGCTTGGCGGGCCGTACCTGATTTACATGAATAAAATCGTTGATAATTTGCCCGGCCCAAAATCGGATCTGGAGATCCTTTCAGAGCTTGCGCCAAGAGTAGGGATAAAAGACTACAACATTAATTCTGATGAAGGCTGGCTTAAGATGCTATTGGATAATCAGCCGGATTTCCCTGATATTGATACCTTAAAAAAAGAAGGAGCCTGTAAGTTAAAACATGATGAAGCATTTGTACCATTTAAAGATCAGATTGAAGATATTAATAACAATCCTTTCCCTACACCATCAGGTAAAATAGAAATTTACAGCAGCAGGTTTGAACAAATGAATAACCCGCTGATACCTGCAATTCCAAAGTATATTCCTTTCAGTGAAGGAGCTGAAGATGCAGAGAGCAACGAAAAGTTTCCTCTTCAGCTTATAACCCCGCATTCAATGGCAAGGGTCAACTCACAGTTTGTAAATGTGGCTGATTTAAAAAAATTAGGTGATGACAGTATTAATATCAGCATCGAAGATGCCAATGCCAGAAACATAAAGGACTCTGACAATGTTTTTGTATTTAACGACAGGGGCAGGATATTTGTCAAAGCCAAAGTTACACGGGATATTATGCCGGGAGTGGTAAGTCTTGATCAGGGTATCTGGTATGATCCTGATGCGGACGGGACTGACAAAGGGGGCTGTGTAAATGTCTTAAGCCTCGACGCTGCATCTCCGGCAGGGGCATTTACGTCCAACACTTGCCTTGTCCAGATAAAGAAAGCAGGCAGAACCAATAGCAAAAATGAAGCTGCAGGGCAGTAAAATACTGCATTACGGTAAACAGGCAGTAAAAGCCGATAATATAAGAAGAAGCCAATGGTCCTGTCGTAGCTGATGACATAATAAGATGTTAATGATGTAGTTATGCCTGAATACATCGTTTAATATGAGCAGAAGCCAGTGGCACTGCAGATAGTTCAAGCCGAAGAGATCCAGTGGCACTGCAGATAGTTTAAGCCGAAGAGATCCAGTGGCACACACAATGTTATAGGTTAATGCCTGGCGGCATCAGTATCGTATAATAAAAATAAAACAGTAACGGAGAAAATAACAACATGCACAGAAAATATCCTTCAAAAAATGGGGATCTGGACCTTTTCAGGCCTTCCTACAAATCAAAGTCCGATTTTACGCATACGGACCCATGGAGGGTACTCCGAATTCAAAGTGAGTTTGTGGAAGGTTTTGATGCCCTGGCCGGAGCCGGGCCGTGTATCGCCTTTTTTGGTTCAGCCAGAACCTTGCCTGACAATCAATATTATAAGGCAGCTGAGGAAACTGCAGGTCTGCTCGCCAAAAAAAGTTTTGGCATAATAACCGGAGGTGGACCGGGCATTATGGAGGCGGCCAATAAAGGCGCTTTTGAAGCCGGCGGATTATCAATTGGCTGTGGTATTGACCTTCCATTTGAGCAGGTGGTAAACAATTACCAGAATATTTCGCTTGAATTCAGATATTTTTTTGTGCGCAAGACAATTTTTATCAAATATTCTGTAGGGTATGTGATATTTCCGGGCGGATTTGGCACTCTTGATGAACTTTTTGAAGCCTTAACACTTGCACAGACGGGCAAGATAGAACATTTTCCGATTGCACTTTATGGCAAAGATTATTGGAAAGACCTTCATCGATGGGTTGACGAATGCCTGCTGGAAAAGTATTGTACAATAAGTCCTGAAGATAAAAACCTTTACAGCATTGTTGACACTCCCGAGGAAGCTGTTGATTACATAACTCACGTAATCAATAAAAATGATTTTATATAAATAATCAAAGGACCTGAAACTAAAAATGCCGGGCACAAAAA
>CAYZUS010000047.1:0-14639 GCA_964481885.1 uncultured Actinomycetota bacterium
ACTTCCCCATTTATTGTGACAAACTTGCTGACTACACTTCTGTCATGCAGCGCGTTTGATACATTTAAAAGGGTTTCTACATTTGTGACCACCACTCCGACCATCAAAGGTATTCCACCTTCAGGTACGATCCTTTTTGTCACTTCATAAACAAGAACCTGCTCGTCTCCGGCAGGATAAAAATTACCGAGCTTGAATATTTCGAAATCAAAGTTTCCGCTGCGAACCTGTGTGCCGGGGCCATTGCCTAAACCGGCTTCACTGCCGCCGGAAAAACTATTATCACTTCCGGCAATATTGCTTCCAGAATTGAAACCCTGCGCTTTTTTGTCTTGAAAGTCTTCAATTACATTAATTGCATCCTTATATTTTGCTTTAAGGGCAAGCACAACCCTTCCTGCGCCGGTTAGGCTTGCCGCAGCCATCATGCCTTCATAAACCCTGTCAAAATAGTTTACAAGAATCTGCTTGTCTGCGTGTATCATCGGCTCGCATTCTGCAGCGTTTATTATAAGGGTGTCGACATGTGCGTCAAACTTTACATGTGAGGGAAACCCGGCACCGCCGGCTCCTATCACACCCGCATTTTTTATCTTTTCAATTTCAGGCCTTGCCATTTAATTACTCCAGATCTATCCTGTCTACTTTTGCAACAAGCGCACCCTCTATATTTTTTCCTTTGGTGGCATCTGTCTGCCTTGATGTGCTTCCTGTAACCATAAGTGCGGTCTCACCTTCACCAAGTCCCACAGTATCAACTGCTATATAATAGTCTTTTTTGCCCTTAAGCTCCAAATCGACAGACTGCACAAACAGAAGTTTGAACCCATGAAGATGGTCAAGCTTAATGGTGGACGTTACGCTTCCGATTACTCTGACCATTTTCATTATTTTTTAAACCATATCCTTACCGTTGATTACTTTATTTCAACTGGCTATATTTATTTTTTCGTTTGCCATATCCGTCTTTTCATTTGGCGTAGGTATCTTATCGTTTGCTGTGTTTGTTTTTTCACTGGCCTTATTAATACTATCAGTGTCAGTGTTTCTATTTTCCCCAGATGTTTCAATTCTGTTGCCTGCCATATTTATCTTTTTGCTTGTTTCATCTGTCTTATCGTTTGCTGTGTTTGTTTTTTCACCGGCCATGTCAATACTGTCAACGATTCCTACTATTGAGCCCCGAAGCGGAATTTTTTCCACTCCCATTATCCTGCCAATGATGTCTCCTTCGGCTGCCCAGACAATAAGATCCCCAACACCGGCACCGAGGAAATCGGCAACAATCTCGTTGTTCCCGATGACATTGCCATCAGGGTCGAGCCCTTCTACAATTAAAAGCGCCACACTTTTTAATTTATCATTTTTAATTGTCGAAACAACGTTTCCGATTACTCTGCCGTATTTCATAAAATTTAGTAGACCACCTCAATATTATTTTTTGCGAAAACTTCCAGAAATTTGTCGTCCGGCTTCCTGTCTGTGACAATAGTATTTACTTCTTCAAGCGCACATACCTTTGAGAGCCTTACCACATCAAATTTACTGGAATCAACAAGTATCACCCTTGAAAGCGCGTTTTTAAGCATTATTTTTTTTATGGCAGCCTGCACGGCATTTTCCACTGTTATACCCGATTGAAGGGATACCCCGGATGCCGATACAAAAGCCTTGTCGACGTATAGCCCCTTTAGATAATCCTCTGCGCTTGTTCCGATAAAACTCATGGTGCTTAACTGCAGCTCTCCGCCGGGACAGAAAAGATTTATGCTGCTGTTATTTTTCAATTCATTTACCAGTTCAAGACCATTTGTAATCACTGTCAGGCCGGTTTTTGCGCCAAGCTTTTTGGAAAGGGCAAAAGCAGTCGTTGAACCGTCAAGAAAGATGCTTTCCCCATTGGAAACAAGCTTGGCAGCTCTTTCAGCAATAATATTTTTCTCTTTGGTGTTGATCTGCTTTCTAAGTATTATGGACACTTCTTTTATGGGGTTTTTTAAGTTAACTGCACCTCCATACACCCTTTTTAAAATGCCCTGCTGCTCAAGAATCTCGAGGTCACGAAGTATTGTCATCTCAGATACACTGAACATGTTCGATAAATCAGAAGTCTTAACGCCGCCGTTTTTACCTACAACTTCTGCTATTTTAAATTTTCTTTCAACTGAAAGCATTGTGTTTAAAAATGTTTGACTTTGTTTATTATGTTTATTTTATGTTATTTTGCCCGTCTTATCAATATTTTTATTTCTTATTGTTTCCTATTTTAAATACTATCTTTCAATCCTTGTTTTAAAACCTGCCTCCATAAAAAACATTAATAAAAAAATCTCCTTTACGCAGGTCCGGGACTGCAATTTCAACAGCACGGATCAGGCTGAGCACTTATAATCAACACCAACGGATCCGGCAATGCACTTATAGTCAACACCAACACCCCGGCTGCCTGCAACCCCAAATACCCGGTGCCGGGCCAAACGACAATCAATTATGGCTGCCTACCCTAGATAAAAATATCACTGTCCATTAACTTCAGATCAGGCGAAATAACCGGTTCAAACCCCATCTGCTCAATTACCTGGGTTTTAATGTCTATTCCGGGCGCCGTTTCTGTCAGCATGGGCCCCCTGTCCGTAAGCTTGAAAACGGCCCTTTCGGTAACATACAGCACATCCTGCCCTTTGAGCTTTGCATACTCAGATGAAAATGTTATCTGTTCAACTGAGTCAATAAATTTTTTATGTTTTCCTTCGTTTAGAATCTTTAACCTGCCGCTGCTGATTTCAACTTCAAGCGCCCCAGAGTTAAATGTCCCGCAGAAAACCACTTTATTTGTGTTTTGTGAAATATCTATAAACCCTCCGCAGCCAACGAGCCTGTTGTCAAACTTGCTTACGTTTACATTGCCGGACCTGTCCGCCTGAGCCATCCCCAAAAATGCGATGTCCAGGCCTCCGCCGTCATAAAAATCAAACTGGGAAGGCTGGTCAATAATACTGTCAGGATTATAAGAAGTACCAAAATTCAAGCCTCCTGCAGGCATCCCACCGGTTATTCCTGATTCTATGGAGAGGTGCATCATATCAAAGAGCCCCTTTTCGCTTGCCACTCTGCTTACTCCTTCCGGCAGGCCAATGCCAAGGTTAACCACATCTCCGTCAGCAATTTCCTTAAATGCCCTTCTTGATATTACTTTTCTTTCATCAAGACCCATGGGTGCAATCATGTCAAGAGGCATGCGAATCTCCCCGCTTAAAGCCGGGTCATACTTCTGGCCGAAAGTCTGCCAGTGATTTTCAGGATTTGCTACCACAATATAGTCAACCAGGATACCGGGGATTTTCACCATCCAGGGATTTAATGTTTTCCTCTCAACTATCCTTTCAACCTGTGCAATTACAATGCCGCCGCAGTTATGGGCCGCCTGGGCAATTGCCAGCGCATCAATTAAATTTGCTTCCCTCTCCACTGAAATATTGCCTGACATGTCGGCTGAAGTGCCTCGTATCAAACCTGCATTTATTTCAAATGAATGATAAAAGAGCCATTCTTTGCCTCCCAAATTCAATACTTCAACAAGATCCTGCCTGGTTCTTTCATTGACTTTCCCCCCTGTGAGCCTTGGGTCAACATAAGTGTGCAGCCCAACTGAACTTATTGTGCCCGGTTTTTTTGCTGCGATGTCTCTGTAGAGACTGGTAATCATGCCCTGCGGAAAATTGTAGGCTTCTATTCTGTTGTCTACTGCAAGCCTGGCCATCTTTGGAGCAAGCCCCCAGTGGCCGCCAATAACTCTTTTTACAAGCCCTTCGTGGGCAAGGTGATTTATTCCCCTGTCTTTGCCATCGCCCTGGCCGGCTGCGTATACAATTGCCAGATCCCTGGGACGGCCATTTTTTACAAATTCATTCTCAATTGCACACAGAAGTTCTTCCGGACAGCCGCAACCTACAAAACCGCTGACTGCAACAGTGCTGCCGTCTTTTATGCACTCTGCAATGTTTTCATGGTTAATTATTTTGGCCATATCAGTAAAATCTCTGTTTAAATAAAATCTCTGTTTAAAAAGATAAAACAAGCTTCGGTATGTCGCAGGGTCCAGATTAACGGATGCTCCGCCGGACCAAATAAAATCCGGCATAACTTGTGCAGCTTTGAAATAATTCTGAGGGGCATTACAGTTTTTCTGAAAGGATAATATACCTTAAGGCTTTAACCCTCCAAAGCTGAACCTCTTATTTAGCCCTACGGCATCAGGAACCCGCCGTTTACACCGTAAACCTGGCCGGTTATGTAATTTGAATCATCCGATGCCAGGAAGAGCGCAAGTTTGGCAATGTCAGAGGGTTTGCCCAGTTTTTTCATAGGTATTCTTGCTTCCAGCTTTTCTCTCACATCGGGCGGAATGTCTTTTATCATATCGGTTTCTATAAAACCGGGCGCTATGGCATTTACGGTGATCCCCTTTGCGGCAGTTTCATGCGCAAGACTTTTTGTAAAACCTATGACTCCGGCTTTTGCTGCTCCATATGCAGTCTGCCCGAAATTACCGCACAGGCCGATAACAGAAGTCATGTTTATAATCCTTCCATAATTAGCCTCCCGCATCCTTATGACTGCCTCTCTTGAACAGTAAAAAACCCCGGTAAGGTTTATTCTTATAACATCGTCCCAGTGAATTTTTATATCCATGTTATGGATCGCCTTGTCGCGCAGAATTGCAGCATTATTTACGAGTATGTCTATCTTCGAAGCATTTTGGATCACAAACTCGGTCATTTTTCTGACCTCATCATAACTTCCCACGTCTGCAGGATAAGCAAAGCATTTTGCGCCCCGGCTCTTAAGCAATTCGCATGTCTTTTCGGCATCATCAGCATTTATGTCATTTACAAATACTGTTGCGCCCTGCTGCGCAAACTCTTCTGCCATGGCTTTCCCCAGACCGCGGCCGGCTCCTGTTATCAGGCAAACCTTATCTTTAAGTTTCAATTTTTTCTCCGTTTTTTTAAATGCTGTTTTAAAGGGAAAAAATAAAAATAAACAAGCATTGATCCAGGCTTTTATAAAACCAGATTAATTAACAGTATTTGTCCATGCTTTTAGTTTAATTAGTGCTTATTAGTTTAAAAAGCGCTTTTTAAATAACTTTGTCAAGCTCTTCATCCGGTCTGGCAATCACATGCACAGCAAACAGTTCTCCAACCCTTTTTGCAGCAGCCGCCCCGGCTTCCACAGCTGCCTTGACAGCAGCAACTTCTCCCTCAACAACAACTGTCATGTATCCGCCGCCGATTTTTTCTTTTCTTCGCAGATGTACATCTGCAGATTTTAACATCTGATCAGCTGCCTCTATCATAGCTATCAGTCCTTTGGTCTCAATCATTCCTATCGCTTGCTGCATGCTTTCCCTTTCTTTTTGGCCCAAAATGTTTTCTTCCAATTATACCAGTTTTAAGAATCCTGATTTAAAAAATATTTATTAAAATATAATATCAGTAATGCCGGTATTTTGAAAATGTTAATAAAAATTAAAAAATTAAAATCAGTTACCGAATGTTATAAATCAATTACCCGATGTTCTTTTTGTGGAATTAAATGTAAAAAATATATAATTTTCTGCGAGTTAAGTGTCTCAGGAAGTTTTAAAAAACCAGTCCTGCCGGTGCGGCGGTTTGTATGACAATTTATGCTGTGACTATTTCTTGCTTATGGTTTATTGCACTATATTTTAAATCCTGCAATATTTTTGCAGGATTTAAAAAGTTTTCTGAAAAATGTTTCATTGGTCGAAGCAACAAATCTGCTTAAAGCTTTAAAATTTTGGCTGAAAGCTCTTTTGCGAGGGCATCATCTATTACCAGCCTGCCGGATATCGCTATCCAGCTTGCAAGATCTGGAAGATGCGCACTCTGGATATCATCAAAATTAAGTCCGCCCATATGTGTTGTAGTCTGGCGCTCAAGAAACTTTTTGGCTGCAGGACCAAGATAGTTGGTTGATTCTGCTATTATTTTGTCTGAAAGTACGCTCATTTTTAGCCTAACCGTCCTTGTCCATCATCATTATTTTAAGGCTGGCAACCATCCTGCCGAATGATTTTGCCAGATCGCCTATTTCATCACTTCTTTTGACATCCATTTTTACATCCATCTCTCCCATACTTACCTTATTTGCAATCCTGTTTAATTTATTAATATCCTTGATAATTGTCAGTGCAAAAAGGCCGACAATTACCGCAGCTAAAACTATGCCTATGGCGATTACAACATATATTGTTTTCCCGATGAAATTCTGCTTGGCTATTACGTTAGTGGCATTGACATCTGCCCCGATTACAGCGACAAGATTTCCATTGCTGTCCTTAATGGGAGCGTAGCCTGAAAGAAAGGTCCCCCACTCATCAGTGTAAAAGTCATCAGACGCCGTAATCTCTCCATAATTGTTAACAAGGGCCGCATCCGGATCTTCATAGATCTCGCCTATCAGCGCGGGGCCGTCATTTACAATAATTGCATCGTCAAGCAAAAATTCAATCTGATCTGCGCTTTTCTTAAAAATATAAAAGTTAACCACATCTTTACTGTTACTTCTTAAATTCACCAGATAATTTGCAAGAGTAAGATATTTTTCAGTATTGTCTTCCCCGGGTTTCAATGATTTTAAAACTTCAATCTGCTCATCTGTTATCTGGGATGCTGCAGTTCCAATGATTTCCTTTACTTCGTTCTGCATTATATATTTTATTGCATTTTTTGCAGCTGAATAAGTATACAAAAAAGTGGCAAGCGAGATTATGAGAATCAGCACCAGGAAGCTTAAAATCAGCTTGGTGATAAGACTGTTAACTGCTCTTTTCATATCAAACCTTTCGATAACTTTATGTCTTAAAATATGTATGGCTTAAAATGCGTCTCCAAAAGAATTGAGCTCTTATCTCTTGAATAAGCACTTTAAATATTTCGAGTATTTTTAAACAATTCTTTAATTATTCTTAAATTATCATGGCACAAGCCTCAAAAAAATTGAAATATTGCAATAATTTATATAAAATTACAGATATACAAATTCCTAAACAAATATTTAATAAAGGTAACAGAAAGGAACAAAATGGACGTAAAACTGCTTTACCAGCCTTCTTACACTATGGCTAAAGTAACTTTAGCTGCAGGGGAAGAAATCCGCGCCGAATCAGGGGCAATGGTATCTATGAGTGACGGAATAACTCTCGAGACAAAAATGCAGGGCGGGTTCTTTAAGGCGCTCGGCAGGTCAGTTCTTGGTGGGGAATCATTTTTTATGAATACTTTCAAGGCTGGACCGGCTGGTGGAGAACTTAACCTCGCATGCCCGCTTCCGGGAGATATGTTTGTTGTAAACCTTGAAAGGCCCATGCTGGCCCAGTCAGGTTGCTATGTCGCTTCCGAGAGTGGAGTAGAAATCGACACCAAATTTGGTGGAGCAAAGTCATTTTTTGCTTCTGAGGGACTGTTCCTTTTGAAAGCTGCCGGTACTGGTAAACTTATTCTCTCAAGCTTCGGAGCAATTCATGAAGTCATTCTGCAGGCCGGTGAGAAGTACACAGTGGACACCAGCCATTTTGTTGCTTTTGATGAAGGTGTAGGGTTTAATGTAAGAAAGGTCGGAGGCATGAAATCCACCTTATTTAGTGGTGAAGGCCTGGTAGTTGACATTACCGGTCCTGGCAGGGTCTTAATCCAGACAAGATCTACAGGATCATTCCTTAGCTGGCTCATACCCAAGCTGCCAAAGAATAATTAGTTTCTGCTGAATAATTGGATGAGACCTAAAATTATAATAAGCAGATAAACAAGTAAAGGACGGTTGCTCATTGATTGGGTGGGTAACCGTCCTTTTACTTTATAAATCAAATTATTCTGCATTTGGGGATTTAACAGAACCAAAGTAATTAATAAGTGCCCGGGCCATCCACATATCAGGCAACGAGCAAACAGGGTTTTATACCGGTCGTGGCTTGGTTTGGTCTCAGCTTATTTTGCTACCAGCTTATTTTATTTTCGGCTTGGTTTGATCTCAGTTTATTTTGCTTTCGGCTTGGTTTGGTCTCAGCTTATTTTGCTTTCGGCTTTTTTTAAAAACTCATCCAGCTTTACAATATACCTGCTGTGTGTTCCTTCCCCGATTTTTTCTTTGCTGTCGTATGCGGTTATCCTGAATTTAAGCTTGGGGCCATCTGCTTCAAGAAGCTCAGCTTCTGCAGCAACCTCCATTCCGATGGGAGTAGCAGCGAGATGCTTTATTTCCACTTTTGTGCCTACGGAAGCAAAGCCTTCAGGCAGACTGCTGTCAACACAATTAATCGAAGCCTTTTCCATGAGCCCTATCATTGCAGGAGTCGCATAAACCTTGATGGTCCCGCTTCCGAATTTAAGTGCCGTATTATCCTCTGTAACCATTGTCCGGGCCTCGCCAACCATTCCGACTTTCAAACCAAAATCACTCATACTATAAACCTCTCCCTCAAATAAATTTATAACCGTAAAACTAAAGAATAATCCGGGATTATACTATTTTTAAAGATAATTATAAAAATAAAAAATACAGCCAACTTCAATATATTTAATATTAAACGTCAAGGTACCTGCGGATAATGGTTTTTATCTTTTCCTGTAATTCATCTGACTGGATTTTGCCGCATTCTTCCCCAATCCGTTCCTTGGATATTACCCTCACCTGATGAGCCATGACTATGGAATCACGATCAAGACCCGTTTCCTCTGCCCTCAGCATAAGCTCGGTAGGATAAATTATTCTGGCTTTCTTAAAGGATGTCATGCTTAAAATACCTACTACTGAAAGAAACTCGTTGATTTCGTCAGAGGAAATCACAAGCACCGGTCTTTTGCCTCCCTGTTCAGGGCCCAATGCAGGATCAAGATTTACCCAGTAAATTTTCCATTGATAGTCCGCCATATATTACCTGCCAATCAAGACTTTCCATTCAGCTTTAACATTCAACATTACCAGTCTGAATCAATTTTTTCCGAAATATATGATTCATCGTCTAATCTTTTAAAAAATCCCATACTGTTATCCATATCTTTAATAAACATTGGATCCTTTGATGCTTTGCCCATCTCTTTTCTTAGGTGCTCCCTCTCAATCTTATCAAGATAACTCTGCAATGCCTCTCTCACAAAAGAATTAATGGACGGGAAATTGTCTTTTTTAACAAAATCTTTAAGCTTTTCCATCATTTCCTGTGGAAGAGTAAAAGTATAATTATTTGAACCAGAGTGTGTCTTCATTTCCCACCCCTTTAAAAATTTCATATTAAATAATAATTATATTTTAATATATGCAATAATATTTTGCAATATTATTTTGAAATAATACTTTTATTAATTATTTTACTAATGGTTTTCATCTATGCACCGACTAATGGCTTGTAAAAAAGACACGGGATGAAGGATTATGAAACTATATTATCAATAAGCAATGGCTGGGCTTCACAATCAATTAAAATAAAAAGTGGAAATATAAAAATTGTCAGTTTTAAGTACAGGAATCAGGTTAATAGTGATTTCTGACTGATTTGTCGTTTTTCCGTATAGCAAGATGTCTGTATTATGTAAAATACAGACATAGGTGTCAATAATTACCGGATTCATTTTGAGTACTTTTTTAAATGAAGCGACAAACAGGCTCTCAGATGCTACTTTAGGCAATATGCATTACGGTACTAAAAAAGATTTACGGTCTAAAAAGCAGTACTATTAGTAATTTATCAAAAACCGGCAATATATTTCTAATATGAGTACAGCTTGCCGTAGGGACGGTGAGAGAATGGAGCAAGCTTAATAAAACCTTTTAAGTCCTGCCCCATAATTTTACTTTTTTCAAAGTCAAAATAAGTACAATAGTTGCTTATGTAAGTTTTCAGGATTTCTTTGTCATTTTCATCCAGCTGGAGTCTGGAAACTTCTTTTCCAAATTTATAATCCTCAATATCGCCCCTTAAGAATATGGCTCCGCCATGCATGCCTGTCCCGATATAGTTTCCGGCTGCCTGGCCGTCAGATGTCGGATAAAACCTTTCAAAGTAATATGGTTCCCGTACTCCGTCGCCAGATTGGGTATTAATTGCAGAATCCTGATTTGTAAAGTCCTGGTTTGCTGAATCCTGCGTTGCCAAAATAACTTCCGCTCTTGTGCAGGGCTTGTCTAAAGACTTTTCCTTTTTCGCATCCAGCCCCAAGAGGATTATGATTCCTCCTGCCATATATTCACCCAGAAAATCACCGGCTTTGCCTCCGATTACTATTACAGGAAATTTTTCCAAGTATGATTTCATGTGGATCCCGCTTCTCCAGCCCACATTTCCTTTTACATATATTTCGCCGCCACGCATTGAATAGCCTAAAATATCGCCGCAGTCTCCATGGATCACTATCCTTCCGGAATTCATGGTATTGCCGATTCCGTCCTGGCAATTTCCGAAAACTTCAATTTGCGGGCCATCCATAAATGCAGACATATCATTGCCCGGAGTTCCGTTTACGGTAATCGAAACTTCGCCCTTGATACCATCTCCAATATACCTGTGCCCAAGTACATTGTTTAGAATAATATCAGGGCATTTGCCGCTTTTGCATTCTGCAATGGCCAGCTTTATCCTGGAATTCAACTCCCTGTAATGCAGCCCTGCAGCATCTATTATTACCGGATTTACTACCGAATTTTGTATTGTTATTGAACTATCTTTTAAATCTTTCATTACATATAATCAATTCTTATTTTAAATTTTTAATCCTATTACCTGATGTTAATCATCAATATTTTTGGCCTGGTTTGCAATTGGCCTGGTTTGCAAAAGAAAATTAACAAAACTTCCTTTGCGACCAGATTTTTTGATTACTGATCACCACTTTTAGCTTGTAACAAAATACTTGCAATATTAAACTTCAATGCCATCACCAGTTACGAGATGTTTTCTGTAACCTTCCGGAAGCTGTATTATACCAAAGTCTTCCTTTGCCAGATTGTCTTTTATATCAGAAATATCAATTGCATTGCTTATAAGGCCGGCATAAATACCCGCTCTTTCAATGGCTCCGACAAGTATTGCGCCAATAACTTTATTGTCCCTGATGACAACTTTTCGGTAAACTCTCTTGTTGGGATTGTAAACTTTAAAAGTCTCTGCTCCCTCTGTTGCACCGTCATCGGCATTGCTTAGGCCCATGGAGATGACAGGAATATCAAGAATCTCAACTGAATTCATAAAAAAACCACCCCTGTATGAAGCCTGGACACCCGCCATATTTTTTCCTGCAGTATTTCCCTGTCGCACTGCAAGCGGCCATATGGCTATGTTGCGGCTTTTTTCTGTGAGCATGTCGTAACTCTTTACCACATCCCCTGCCGCGTATATGTTTTCTGCAGTTGTTTTCATGAACTCGTCAACAACGATCCCTTTATCCGCCTTTATTTTACCTGAGCGGCCCTCAATTAATGAAACATCCGGGTAAACGCCTATGGCAACAACCAGCAAGCTGCAGGCAAACTTCTTCCCATTATTGAGCTTATACTCAGAAATAACACCGAAGTTATCAGTATAAATCTCATCGATTGTCGAGTTTGTAAAAATGCTGCTCCCTGATTCTTCTATGCGGGATGTTATTATTTCAGAGGTGGTCGCATCAAAAGATGCCGAAAGTATCTGGCCGGAAAATTCTATAATATTTATCTTTATCCCAAGCTCAAGAAAAGCCTCTGCAGCTTTCAGGCCTATCAGGCCGCCGCCAAGTATTGATGCTGATTTTATACCCTTTTCCTTAATATATTTCTGCAATTTTACTGCATCGTCCAGTGTGGTCAGTGTGAATATCCCGCCTGTTTTTCCAATGGCATTTTTAAGTGTTTGCCTGCTCCCGGCTCTGTCTGTTATCCTTATTTCCGGAATTGCGGGTTTGCCTCCTCCGGCAATTAAAAGTTTGCAAAATGAAACTGTCTGGTTTTTGTCTGTTGAAATAGTTTGCCCGGAAGGATCAATGCCTGTAACCTTTGTGCCGAGTCTTAAATCAATATCATTTTTTTCATAAAATCCTGGGTCTTTAAAATAAACCTTTTCAAGGTCCAGTTTTCCTGACAATAAATAAGTAATGAGCGGTTTAGAGTAATTTAAACAATTCTCTTCAGTGAAAATACTTATTTTACTTTTTTTATCAATTCTTCTTATGCTCTCAGCAGCTGCAACCCCGGCTGCGGAATTTCCTATAATTACATAATCCAGACTTATATTATGCTCAACAGCATTTTTCATTTTACCTTCACCTCGCCGCCATTATCGGAGTCAGCACCGTTAATTAAATTGGAATTATTTCCGGGCTGAAAACCTTGCTTTAATTCAGCATTAGAATCACTCTCATTGTCAGTAGCGATATCAGAAAACTTTAAAGCCTCATTGGGACAGTTTTTTACGCATACCGGGATTTTTTCATCCACGCACATATCGCATTTTGATGCCACCCTCTTGGCAGAAATATCCCTTTTAATTACACCATATGGGCATACCATTATACAACTCCAGCAGCCAACGCATTTATCCTCATTGCAATTAACTACACCTGTATTTTCATTTTTGGTCATTGCACCTGAAATACAGGCGTCAACACAAGGCGCATCAATGCAGTGCCTGCACTGGATGGCAAAGGAATTGTGCCCAATTTCTTCAACCAGCACTCTGGAAATAATGTCCTGCTGTTCTTCCCTGAATGCTTTTATTATTTTTTTACTTTTTGAATGTTTGACCTGGCAGTAGATTTCGCATAACCTGCAGCCGATACAATATTCTTCATTTATATAAATTCTTTTCATTTATGCCACCATACTTCCATTGAAATCACTGTGCTTCTCAGATACGTTTTATTCCAGGTACATCCAACTCCTGTTTATTGCCACCATGCTTCCCATGCATGCTCTATTTCAAATATTTTAAGCTCCCGCTTATTATTACCATGCTTCACCTGCATGTTTTATTCCAAGTATTTCCAGTTCCCTGTCATTTAAGTTTATGCCCCTGATATGTTCTTTATTGCCTCTTAAGCTTTCTATTGCATTAATGCCGGCTCCGCCAAGCATTTCCTTGATTTCAAGCGACCATGCCCTCAGCAGACCTGTCAGCCTTTTTGCCCCTATGTCAGGATTCAGCCTTTTTGTAAGATACGGATCCTGGGTTGCTATGCCCCAATTGCATTTGCCTGTATAGCACTTCTGGCACAAATGGCAGCCGAGTGCTATTAATGCGGCAGTACCAATATAGACGGCATCTGCTCCCAACGCAATTGCCTTAACGATATCAGAGCTTGACCTTACGCTTCCTGCTACAATTATGGATGCCCTGTGCCTTATGCCCTCCTCACGCAGCCTCTGGTCAACTGCTGTCAGGGCCAGCTCTATGGGGATTCCCACATTATCACGTATGGCCTGGGGTGCAGCTCCGGTGCCGCCCCGAAAGCCGTCTATTGCAATATAATCTGCTCCTGCACGGACAATACCGCTTGCAATCGGCGCAATATTATGAACTGCCGATACTTTGACTCCGACAGGTTTTGAGTAATTGGTGGCCTCTTTTAATGCATCGATAAGCTGAGCCAGATCTTCAATAGAGTAAATATCATGATGGGGTGCAGGAGATATTGCGTCTGTACCTTCGGGAATCATCCTTGTGCTTGAAATATCTTTTGTTACTTTTTCCCCGGGCAGATGCCCGCCGATTCCCGGCTTTGCGCCCTGGCCTATTTTTATCTCTATTGCTGCGGCCCTGCTTAAATAATCTATGTCCACACCAAACCTTCCGGACGCGACCTGTACTATTGTGTTTGCCGCATATTTATAAAGATCCTTGTGAAGGCCCCCTTCACCGGTATTATAATAGGTCCCGAAGGCTGAGGCAGCTGAGGCAAGCGATTTGCAGGCATTAAGGCTTATGGAACCATAAGACATTGCTGAAAACATTATTGGCGTTGAAAGCTCCAGGTGCGGAGAAATTTTTGTCTTTAACTTGAAATTTCCATCTTTTTTCTCAATATCCACCTTATCGGGCTTGCCGCCGATAAATGTCTTTATTTCCATGGGTTCCCTTAAGGGATCTATGGATGGGTTTGTCACCTGGGCGGCGTTAAAAAGCAAGTGATCCCAGTAAACAGTATTGGGCTTGTCCGAACCCATGCCCGTAAGCAGCACCCCTCCGGAATCAGCCTGCTTGTAGATGTTTTTTATGTGCGACGGACTCCAGTTATAATTTGATTTAAATTCCGGCTCTTTGGCCGTTATCTTTATTGCCCCTGTAGGGCATAATGCCTCACACCTGTGGCAGCCCACACAATTTGAATTATTGCTTGAAACTGTTTTGGTATCCTCATCAAACTCATGCGAATCGTTGGAACACTGG
The DNA here is from genome assembly GCA_964481885.1 of uncultured Actinomycetota bacterium. Classification (GTDB taxonomy): domain Bacteria; phylum Actinomycetota; class Humimicrobiia; order Humimicrobiales; family Humimicrobiaceae; genus Fen731. The sequence goes on from CAYZUS010000047.1 coordinate 14,438, forward strand.
CGAACGCATACTTCGCAATGAATGCATTTATTCTCATCCCTGCTTACTTCAAATTCGGATTGTCTTAGTTTTAATGCCATAATTTAAATGGCCCCCTTTGATATGTTCCCCAAGCCATTTTGTGCAGTGCTGCTGCCAACCCTGTTTTGGGATTTACTGCTTTGCAGATTATTGTTTGTTCTGTTGCCGTTTGTGCTGTCAG
>CAYZUS010000048.1:0-14423 GCA_964481885.1 uncultured Actinomycetota bacterium
TATACAACCTGCAATTGCCGAATTTTCTTTAGGTCAGCGTCAATGACCACTCTTTCCCCCCTATATCGTAATCATTTTGCAGACCCAGCCAGAACTGCTTTTTATATTCTTAAGCATTTCTCTTTCAATAATTTTACCTGTTTCAGCGGGTTTTATGTCCTCAATTTTCAACCCGCCCGGCTTTATCCATCTTAAAAAATCTATCTATTTTATCCGGCTATTCTGTCCAGTTTTCTATTTTTAACTCTTTGATCCTGCTGAATTCTTTTATATTTTTTGTAACCAATACCCCATTTTCGCTTAAAACTATTGAAGCGATTATTAAATCATTTGGGCCAATAATAATTCCTTTGTTTTCAAGATATTGTCTCGTTTCGCCATATATTTCTGTAGATTCATCATTAAATCCAATAGTTTTAAATGGTAATAAAAACTCAAGGATTCTTTTCTTTGTTTCATCTTTTGTTGAACTTTTTTGCGCTCCATAAAGTAATTCCGCTTTTACTATTGCCGGTATTTTTATATCATCAGGGCTCTTTGAAAAAAGATTCTTTAATATTGCAGGATACATTCCTTTTAAATAATAAATACAAATATTAGTATCCAGAAAGTATTTCATATTTATAACCATTTCTTTCAAGGCGCCTAATAACGATGAAAAGTACTTCTTTTTAGAATTCTTCTCTCTTTAAATCATTTTTGCTGCTCATTTTCTCCGGAACATCAAAAGTTTTATCAGTAACTGAGCCAAAAAGCTTTTCAAAATTTTCCGGCCATTTATCCTTAAAAGATTCGTTCAGTTTTTTGACAACAAGTTTTGAGATTGATGTTTTTTCAATCTTTGCAGCCAGTTCTATTTTTTTAAGAGTATTTTCGTCTATATATAATGATAATTGAGGCATAATTTCTCCTTCTATATTATATTATATAATATACTTGTTTTGAAAACTTGTCAATTTTATAAGAACTAACGCAGCAGAGGATTAAAGCATCCCTAATGTTTCTCAAAGCTCCAAAAATCCCTGGGAGATAAAATTTTAATATTTTTATACTTTTTAATAACTAATAAATCTTTATCTCCGGTAACTATACAGTCAACCTTTTCAGAGCCGGCAGCAGCCAAAACATTGTCATCGTCTGCATCCCTTGATACTGTTTTTGTAAGTTTTTTATAATTCCCCGCATTTATAAAATTTAGTTTTATAAAATCAATTACCTTATCAACTTCTTCATTATTATAATCAAATTTATTCTTAAGATGTTTTTTTACTTCTTCTATTATAAAATCTGAAGTGTAAATCTTATGATGAACCAGACAGTATTCCATAAGCTCTGTTGCGTAACCATGAGTAATAAAGGCAGAAATAATTACATTTGTATCTAAAAATATTTTCATGATATCAGCTTATAAACATCATCTTCGGAAAATATTTTTGCTTCCTGGGCTTTTGGAATCAATAAATTTCTTATTTTTCTAAACTCAACTACAGAAAAATACTGGTTTAACGCAGTTTTTATAATTTCACTTCTATTTAAGCTTTCATTTTTTGCAATCTCATCAAGCTTTTTCTTCATTTCATTTGTCATGCTGATTGTAACTGTTTCTCTCATTCTGGCACCTCCGATTCGAATTAAACTGTATTACATTATAACACAGGTAAAGTTCTCAGTAAATATCATCTATGTAAGCGTGGTTATTGTAATTTGTCATAGAAATATTATAAATAAATATTAAATAAAAATCAAATAAATATAATCGCCATATATTTGTAATAAATTACCTGAGCTTGTAAAGTATATAAACACCTGTAATAATTTTGTGTTATAAAACAGCAAATAAAATAAAAGTCGATGTCAAAATCCTGCTTGATAAATACAAGCTTGAAAGGGATTTTGAGGGAAGCATAATAATATCTGATAGCCCTGAGCTATATGCGGCCAAAGGAAATATTGGCGGAAAAGACAGGAAGAAAGAACCCCTCTCAGTAATTGTTGAGAAAATAAATGCAAGATTCGGTACAAGCTTTTCTGAAATGGATAAGGTGCTGGAACAATTAACACAGGACTTTATGTCAGATGAGCGCCTTGTTGACCTTGCAAAAAATAATCCGCAGGCGACCTTTGAAAAAATATTTGAACAGCAGTTTAAAGATTTTGCCGCAGTGCGGTACGAGCAAAATGAAGAGTTTTTTATAAGGATGTTTAAAGACGAAGAGTTTATGAATGAAGTGATAAAACTTCTGCTGCCTGAGGTTTATCGCAAACTAAAAAAGAAGTGATTCATTCCCAATATTAATCTTTATAGTTAAATATATTCTTGAGCATTTCTCTTTTTGTTTTAAAAAATGTATTTGTGCATTTATATTAAAATTAAGCATATGGTACGCAAACAAAAAAAAGTAAATTGACTAATATAGTCAATATCATTAAAATAGAAAACTATGAATTTTCAGGATATTATTTTTAATTTGCAAAAATACTGGTCCGACAGGGGATGCGTAATAAGGCAGCCTCTTGACCTTGAAAAAGGCGCCGGTACCTTTAACGCTGAAACTTTTCTTCGCTGCCTTGGACCGGAGCCCTACAGTGTTGCCTATGTTGAGCCAAGCAGAAGGCCCACAGACGGCAGATACGGGGAAAACCCTTTCAGGACACAGTTTTACTACCAGTTTCAGGTACTTTTAAAACCCTCCCCGGATGATGTTGTAGAACTTTACCTGGGATCCCTTGAGCGCCTGGGCATAGACATAAAACACCATGACATCAGGTTTGTGGAAGATGACTGGCAGTCCCCGACAATTGGTGCAGCAGGCCTCGGCTGGGAGGTATGGGCCGACGGTATGGAGATTACACAGTTTACATATTTCCAGCAGATGGGCGGACTTGCCCTAAAACCGGTTTCAGCTGAGCTTACTTACGGGCTTGAAAGGATAGCTCTTTATCTTCAGGATAAAGACAGTTTCTGGGAGCTTAAATGGAACGACAGATTTACCTATGGTGACATCCTTTTTGAATCAGAAAAACAGTGGTCAGTTTATAATTTCGAGGTTGCAGATGTTGAAATGCTGCTCGACCTTTTTGGAAAATATGAGAATGAATTTGCAAGAGCAATCGCAAAGGGGCTCGTATATCCGGCACATGAATGTGTGCTGAAATGCTCACACGTTTTTAACCTTCTTGATGCAAGAGAGGCCATAAGCGTTTCAGAGAGGACCTTATATATTGCAAGGGTAAGAAATCTTGCAAAGGCTTTATGTTCGGCATACATAAAGCAGCGTGAGGAACTGGGTTTTCCGCTATTGTCAAAATGATGCTTACTAATAATCATAAAAAACAAAAATAAATATAGATAAGTGTAAAGATAGATATCAAATGGCTAAAAATTTACTTTTTGAAATCGGAACAGAAGAACTTCCTTCATCAAGCATTACTGAGGGTATAAAAAACATAAAGTCCCTTCTTGAGGAAAGCCTGAAAAATAACAGGCTTGTTTTTGCCGGCGTGCAGACAGGCGCCACCCCAAGAAGAATCACAGCATTTGTGGAATGCCTTGAAGAACAGCAAAAGACTGAAGAAAAAGTAATAACGGGCCCGCCAAAAAAAATCGCATTTGATACAAACGGGGTTCCCACGGCTGCAGCAACAGGTTTTGCCAAGGGCCTGAACGTGGAAGTAGAACATCTCATGGAGGTTGATACCGGCAAGGGAATTTATCTGGGATATAAAGTAACAGAGGAAGGCAAAAAAACAAAAGAGGTACTTCCGGGGATTTTAAAGGACATCATTCTTACACTTCAATTCGGAAAACAAATGACCTGGGGGGACTACAGCTTAAAATTTTCCAGGCCAATAAGATGGATAGCAGCCATATACGGCGATGACATCATCGATTTTAAAGTCGAAAACATATTTTCTTCAAACATCACTTTTGGCCACAGGGCGCTAAAAAATCAGCCCATTAAAATTCCAGGACCTGGAAACTTTGAGCAGTATTGCGATTTTTTGAAGGAGCAGGCAAAAATCATATTGGACCCGGCAGTAAGAAGAAAGATGATTCTGGACTCCATAAAGGAACTTGAGTCAGATAAATGGACAGGCGGGGAAAAAGTTATTATGGACGAGGGGCTCCTTGATGAAGTCGTAAATCTTGTTGAGATGCCAAATGTACTTGTTGGGACTTTTCCGGATGAGTACTTATATATTCCCAAAGATATTCTTATTAAGGCTATACAGCACCACCAGCGATATTTTGCTATTCTTAAAAGCGATGGAAGCGTCAGTACAAAGTTTGTAACTGTACAAAACGGTGCACAGGATGAGACCGGCGCAATTATCAAAGGAAATGAAAGAGTTCTTCGGGCAAGATTAAGCGATGCAAAATTCTTTTACGAGCAGGACAGAAAAAACAATTTTGAAGCATGGATAGAAAAATTAAAAGGTGTTATTTTTTATTCACAAATAGGCTCACTTTATGACAAAGAAATCAGGCTTGGCAGGATATGCTCAAAGATTTCTGAAGATTTAAAGCAAAAAGGTATTATAAATGCGGAATTTCCTGATAAAAACCTCCAGAGGGCAGGAATGCTTTGCAAATGCGACCTTGTAACTGATCTTGTTGTCGAATTTCCAGAACTTCAGGGACTTGTCGGAAAAGAATATGCTAGGGAAAAAGGGGAGGCCGGTGAAATCCCTGATGCTGTTTTTGAACACTATCTTCCAAGATTTGCAGGCGACATACTACCGTCAACACTTACCGGCGCAATTCTTTCACTTGCAGATAAATTTGATACCATAAGTGGAATGTTTTTGACTGGCAATATCCCGTCAGGTTCCCAGGACCCCTTTGCTTTAAGAAGGAAAGCTTCAGGAATAGTACTGACTTGCCTGGAAAATGGGTTTGATTTTGATATAAGCGAGATAATAAGATTTGGTATCGGCCTTTATCTTGAAAGCTTTGATTTTAAGAATAAAAAAGAACTTATAAAAACAGGCGGGGCTACAGAAACTGCTGTTGCAGCTGCAGATAATAAAGCCGAGCGAACTGCCGATGCCGTCTTTGATTTTATAATGGCACGCTACAGATTTATTTTAGAAAAGCAGGGCAAAAGAAGTGACATATTTGACGCGATTGTTGCTGCCGGATGTAATTCATTAATCCAGCTGGATTTAAGGTATAAAGCAATGGAAGCATTTATTGCGGGCGCCGGGGATATTTTAAAACTCTCTGAGCCACTGGCAAGGTGTAAAAATATCACCAAGGGCAGGCATTTCGACAGAGTCGATGAAAAGCTCCTTAAAGATGATGTGGAATTAAAACTTTATGCGACGCTTGTCCAAAAAGAAAAGGCTGTAAGAACTTATGCTGCATCAAAAAGCTTTGATATGGTGATTGAAGAACTATACGGGTTTGCTGACAGTATTAATTATTTCTTTGAAAAAATTCTTGTGATGGATAAGGACGAAAACATCAAGCAAAACAGGCTTAACCTTGTTAATGGCTGCGCTGAACTTTATTATCTTTTTGCAGATTTTTCCAGGATTATATAATTGTTTTTTTAAAATACCTGACAGACTTCCTAAGGCTGGTCCCTGAACTTATATTATGGCGAGCCTTCAAATTTACGCATGCTCTGCCACTCAGTATTTAACCTGTGACCGGATACTCAGTCTCTAATCTGTGACTGGAGTGACTGGACGCTGAATTGAAATTTCTTATTCTCAAAAAGACTTATAATTGCTCTTACGATATTTTCCTCATACAGAATTCCACTATTTTTGGAAATTTCTTCCAATGCCTGCTTTATGCTGAGAGCTGAGCGGTATGGGCGGTGCGACAACATTGCCTCAACCACATCAGCAACTGCAATTATTTTTGCTTCCATCATTGTATCGGCCCCTTTTAATCCATTTGGGTACCCCGAGCCATCAATTCGCTCATGGTGCTGCAGGATTATTCTGGCTATTGGCCAAGGAAACTTATAATCCTTAAGAATCTCATAACCGGTTTGTGAATGTGACTGCACCAATTTCATTTCTATAATGCTTAAACTGCCCGTCTTGGACAGTATTTCTGTAGGCACAGCTATTTTCCCCAGATCGTGTATGGATGAAGCGATATTTAAAACCCTTTTTTCCTCCTGGGATAATCCAAGTTCTTCTGCAATTTTTTGTACAAGCTCTGCAACTCTTTCCTGATGGCCAAGCGTAAACGGTTCCCTTAGTTCAGTTAATTTTACAATTACCCCAATAGTTGCATCAAAAATCTCATTTTGAATTTCTTCGGATTTCCTGATCTCAGTGATATCATGAAAAATTATGGATTTGCCTACTGCTGTTTTGTGGAAGTTAAATATTTCTGCAACTGTAATGCCAAAGGTGGATTTTATATTATTATCAACAACATCCATTTCACCTGCAAGATTAAAGCTATTATTTTTATTTGTCAGTTCCGGAAACAAGCTGAAAAAATCCTTTCTTTTCAGGTCTTTTTCAGGCCTGCCAAGAATTTTTTCTGCCTTGTTATTAATATCTATAATAATGTTGTTGGAATCCAGGATTATAAATCCGTCATTTATATTCTCGATGACATTTTCCCTTGCAAGCGGAATGATCTCACCAATCCTTGTCCGGCTTAAAAGAATGACAATAAATATGATGCTTGCTCCCATTAAAATCGGCGTTAATTCCAGGAATGGAAATGGGTCAATATAAGTTATATCCAATACACCTATGGTAATTGGGATCAAAGTCACTATCATGAATGCTATAGCCTGCCATTTATATATGGTGTTCTTTTTCAGAACAGATTTTAAAATAAAAAAAGCTGCAAGAATAGCCAGAAGAACATTATATGGCAGGTCAATCCAGTTTTGCCAAAAACCGAAAGATTTGTCCAGGACAAAAAAAGAGTTATAGTTTAAGATTTCATAACGCGTGACTATCAGGTTATGAAACTTATTCGTAAAAATCAATACTGCTGATGTGAAAGGTATGACTGCCAATACTGCAATATTTCTAAAATTGACCAATTTCCTGTAACCACTGTAAAGCAGGGAAAAGACAAACCATGCTAAAGCTGTCAGCATAATGCCAAGGTTCTGGAAGCAGTAAAAAAATATTTTTACATTTATATCTATAAATCTCAATTCAAGAAAATTGCCGATAATCCAGATAATGCAGCCGGAAAGGAAAATAAATATCGGTATGCTCCAGATCCTGTTCTTAAAAGGTTTCTGGAAATAAATGAACATAGTGCTTACAACAAAAAAGAATATAATCAGGATCAGTGCATAGTCATATAGAGTATTCTGTGTATTCATAACACTTACTTTTTATCTGTATAATTTATTTGTTATTTTTATATTATCATTTATTAAGCATTGTTTTTCAAGAACTATATTTTAATACCAGTAATTAGTAACATAAACCCAATTGTATAAAATGGTTTCGGAAATCCCATTCACTGCTTCATTTAAAAAATGTATTCCATATGCACCACTTGAGCATATATTTGCATGATTTCTTATTTGTCAATTAATTCTGCACTTGATTTTTTTTGTAAAAATAGGATAATTACTTGATTTTTATTTTGAATCAATTACCAATCAATTACCTTTTTAGTGCTTAGGAGGACTAGTAAATGGCAGACAAACAATTCGTGTATTTTTTCGGTGAAGGCACAAAGGATATGAAAAAGCTTCTTGGCGGAAAAGGAGCAAACCTGTCCGAGATGACCAATATCGGCCTTCCGGTTCCACCGGGATTTACGGTAACAACAGAGACATGCAATTTGTTTTATGAGCTTGGAAAAAAGTGGCCGGAAGGGCTATGGGATCAGGTTCTTTCAAACCTTGAAAGACTTGAAGTCAAGATGGGCATGAAATTTAATGACCTGGTAAATCCGCTTCTTGTTTCAGTACGTTCAGGCTCTGCAGTATCTATGCCGGGAATGATGGACACCGTACTTAACCTTGGTTTAAACGATGAGACGGTCCAGGCGCTTATTAAAAAAACAGGCAATGAAAGATTTGCATGGGATGCTTACAGAAGGTTTATCCAGATGTTTGGCGATGTTGTAATGGAAGTAAAGCATGAAAAATTCGAGCATGCGCTTACATCCATGAAAGAGAAAAAAGGAGTAAAAGTCGACACAGAACTTACTGCAGCGGACTTGAAAGGACTTGTTGACGATTATAAAAAAATAGTTATGGATGAAAAAGGAGTAAGTTTTCCTCAGGATGCAAAAGAGCAGTTAAAAATGTCAATGAATGCAGTTTTTGATTCATGGAACAATAACAGGGCAATATCCTACAGGAACCTTTATGATATACCACATAGCCTTGGCACCGCCGTCAACATCCAGAGCATGGTGTTTGGCAATATGGGCAATGACTCAGGAACAGGTGTTGCATTTACAAGAAACCCTTCTACCGGTGAAAACAAGCAGTACGGCGAATACCTCTTAAATGCCCAGGGCGAAGATGTGGTTGCAGGAATAAGAACTCCTTTAACCATTGATAACCTTAAAAAAGACATGCCGGCAATTTATGAACAGCTCATGGGTATCTTTAAGACTCTTGAGAATCATTATAAAGATATGCAGGATATCGAATTTACATTCCAGGAAGGTATTCTTTACATGCTTCAGACCAGGGCAGGCAAAAGAACTGCAGCATCAGCTATCCAGGTAGCAGTTGATATGTTCAAGGAAGGCCTTATAGACAAGAAAACAGCAATACTGCGTGTGGAACCTTCACAGCTTGACCAGATTCTTCACAAGAGGCTTGATCCCAAAGAAAAAGCTAAATCAAAAGTAATTGCAAAAGGTCTGCCGGCATCTCCGGGTGCAGCAGTGGGCAAAGTGGTCTTTCACGCAGCAGATGCCGTAAAAGAAGCAAAAGACGGATTTAAAGTTATTCTTGTAAGGACCGAGACTTCTCCGGAAGACATAGAGGGAATGGCCACGGCTCAGGGTATTTTAACGGCTCGTGGCGGCATGACATCACATGCAGCAGTGGTTGCAAGAGGCATGGGCAAGTGCTGTGTTGCGGGAGCTGAAGCAATTAAAGTGTTTGAGAAAAGCGATTATTTCACTGTTGGCGATATAAGGATAAACAAGGATGAATGGATAACCTTAGATGGCGGCACCGGCGAAGTATTTTTGGGCCAGATGCCTGTTGTGGATCCTGAGCTTTCAGGAAGCTTTGGAGAATTCATGGAATGGGTGGATACTTTCAGGAAACTTGGTGTCAGGACAAATGCAGATACCCCCAAAGATGCAGAAGTTGCAAGAAACTTCGGCGCTGAAGGAATAGGGCTGACACGAACTGAGCACATGTTCTTTGAAGCATCAAGGATAAAAGCTTTCAGGAAGATGATAGTAGCAAAAGACGAAAAAGCCAGAAGAGAAGCTCTTATGACCATTCTGCCTTTCCAGAAGCAGGATTTTATCGGAATATTTAAGGCAATGGAAGGTCTTCCTGTAACAATCAGGCTGCTTGACCCGCCTCTGCATGAATTTTTACCATCAGAAGACAAGGATATCGAAGAGCTTGCAAAAGAGCTTGGAATGTCTTTTGAAGAATTAAAATCAATAGTAACCTCACTTCATGAAATAAACCCGATGATGGGCCACAGGGGCTGCAGGCTTCCTGTTACATATCCTGAGATACTTGAAATGCAGACAAGGGCAATTATTGAGGCAGCAATTGAACTTACCAAAAAGGGCACAGTTGTAAAACCCGAGATAATGATACCTGTAGTCGGTATTTTAAATGAAGTCAAATTATTAAAGAAACAGATAGTACAGGTAGCAGACGCTCTTATCAAAGAAAATAATGTGAAGCTTGATTATAAAGTTGGCACAATGATAGAGGTCCCAAGAGCCTGCCTTACTGCAGACGAAATAGCAACTGAAGCAGAATTCTTCAGCTTCGGGACAAATGACTTAACCCAGCTTACATTTGCATTCTCAAGGGATGATTCAGGCAAATTCCTGCCTTACTATATTGAAAAGGGAATACTTGAAAAGGACCCGTTTGCAACACTTGACCAGGTTGGAGTCGGCGAGCTTATAAAAATCGCTGTTGCCAAAGGAAGGGCAACAAACAAGGACTTAAAGGTCGGCATCTGCGGCGAGCATGGCGGGGACCCTGCTTCAGTTGAATGGTGCCATAAAAACAGCTTTAACTATGTAAGCTGCTCTCCTTACAGGGTGCCAATCGCAAGGCTTGCAGCAGCACATGCGGCAATAAAAGAAGATACCGGGGAAATATTCAGGGACAGATAAGGGCCGTATTTCTGCCGCTTAAATGCGTAGCATACAGCGACGATTTTTATTATATTGTGAATGTGAAATTTTGGCACAGGAGTAAATGTGTGCAAAAAAAACATTTATAGATTATGAGTAAAACAAATAAAGTGGCAAAATATTTTATTTAAAGCAAGAATATTTGGGGCAGATTTCATCCTGTTGAAGCTGCCTCAAATAATATTTAAAAGCAAGCTCATATTTCAAAAAACATATATTTCAAAACACGTAAATTATTTCTTAAAAAAACTGAACTTATATTTTATAAAACCTGATGTATATTAAAAATAATTTATCTTTCCTTTTAAAAAACCTGACTGATCTTTTTAAAAACTTATAACATAATTTTAATTTAATATTGGCGCCTGATATATTATACTTTTAATATGGCTAAAAGCTTAAGAGAAGGCGAAATCGAAGAACTAAAGACCCGCGCAGACATCCAGAGTATTGTTTCCGGATATGTCAATCTGCACAGGGCAGGGAAAAATTATTCCGGCCTTTGCCCTTTCCATAAAGAAAAAACACCCTCATTTTCTGTAGACAGCCAGAAACAGCGTTACCATTGTTTTGGGTGCGGCGAGGGCGGGGATGTAATAGCCTTCATAATGAAAATTGAAAATCTGGATTTCATCGAAGCCGCAGAATTAATTGCAAAGAAAATCAACTATAACCTTCAGTATTTATTTACAGAGAATCACGAGGTTGTCGAAAAAAGAAGCCGCCTTGTGGAATTAAATGAGCTGGCAAAGAAATATTATAATTATGTCCTTTTAAACAGCAAAATTGCCGAAAAAGCACTTCAATACCTGACTGACAGAGGCTTTACAAAAGAAACTCTTGCGAAATACGAAGTCGGTTACAGTGTGGAAAAATGGGATTATTTTTCGAATTTTGCAAAAAAAAGAGGTTTCAAGTCAAAGGAGCTTATCGATACGGGGCTCTCTATACAGAGTACCCGAGGGGCACTGGATGTCTATGACAGGTTCAGGGGCAGGATAATGTTTCCCATAAAGGATCTCGTAGGCAAAACTGTTGGATTCGGCGGCAGGGTTCTGGGTGCCGGCACTTCCGGCAGTGCGCCAGCAAATATTGCGAGTGGTGCTGCCAATAATCCTGCCGGTGCGCCGGCAAATAGAGAAAGCTCAGCAAATTACTCCAACAGTGCTGCAAATAACTCCATCCACACAGTAAATAGCTCCGGGACATTCAGCAATGCAGGCTACAAGCCTGGAGGCAGTACATATAATGCACAGCAGCCCGAATCATACCGAAGGCCCCAGCAGCAGAACAGGGCAGTAAATTCCATGCCTGCAGCAAAATACATAAATACTCCGGAAACAAAGATTTATTCAAAAAGCAGGATAATATATGGATTGTTTGATGCAAAAAACAATATCGTGGAAAATGACGAGGTCCTGATTGTCGAAGGGTATACTGACGTAATTGCTCTTTACCAGGAGGGCATTAAAAATGCTGTTGCAAGCTGCGGAACTGCGCTTACTTCTGAGCAGATAGAAATAATAGTGAGATTTACAAAAAACATAGTCCTTGTCTTTGACAGCGACGCGGCAGGAATCAATGCATCACTTAAGGGAATAGACAGACTTAGAGAATATAATGACAAACTGGATTTGTATAATGAAAATAACATAAATATGAAAGTAGCAGTGTTTGAAGCAGGTTATGATCCGGCAGATTTTGTCATAAAAAATGGCCATGAAGCATTTCTCTCGAGAATAAAAAAAGCGGCCGGCATAATTGATTTTACAATTACCATGATCTTAAAAAAATATGATATTTCCAGTCTTAACGGCAAAATGCGGGCCACCGATGAGCTAATCGGCTTTATTTCATCTCTTACTTCAAAAATCGTCCAGGAAGAATGCATTAAAAAGATTTCTGATGAGCTGAACTTAAGGGAAAATCTTCTTATTGAACAGCTTATCAAAAAAACGAAGGAAAGCATGCAGAAAACTCATTTTGCAGACAAAACTGCAAATACAAGGATTGCTGCACTGCCTGCCAGGAATATAGAAATAGAAGCCTTAAAGATTCTTGTTAATGGTGTCGGGGAAGCCCTAAAGGACCTGATGTATATTGGGCCGGAGTATTTTAAATATGAAGACACAAGAAAAATATATGAGCTTATCAGAAAAGAAGATGAGAATGAAGCTGCAGCTGGCGCAGTTTTAAACTTTCCGCTTGAAATATCGTCAAATAAACTTGAGGGAGAGCAGCTAAAAAAACTCTATAATCTTATTGTTTTTAGCCCTTTAAGCTACACAGATTATAATTTTGCAAGCAGGGAAATCTACTGCAATTTAAAGAAAATATTTATTGCAGACAGAACAGAGGAAACCCGGAACCTGTTAAAAAAACTTGAGAATTATAACAAGGAAATAAATAAAAACCTTGACCATTTGCCTGTTTCTGCCGAATTATTATTAACAAGAGAAAAAGTTGACAATAAAGTAAAAGAATTAAACCTTAAACTAAGTGAACTTGAAGCAGAAAAAAGGACTTTTGATTTACAAGCGTAGATAAAAAGGTGTAGTATTTTATAAATATTGATGTAAAATTTTTGATTTTATTTCATAATTGTAACGGTAAAAATTTTACCGACCATAAATATATTTGGCTCTTTAACTCACTTATTTTTATTTTCAGTGAACTGATTTAGTAATTATATTAAAGTTTTAATTAAACAGGGTGATAATAGAATGAAAAGAATGTCCGAACTCAGGCTTGATGAAGTCAAGGACCTGATTAACAAGGGCAAAGAAGAGGGAATGCTCACAATTGAGGAAATTAATGAGACCCTGTCAAACCTTAATATGGGAGCCGATCAGATTGAGACTGTCATGGAGGTTATCCAGAATCTTGGCATCGAAGTTGTAAATGAGGAAGACGGGGATATTGACAGTATAATCGAGCAAAAGAAAGAAGAAGGCATCTCCAAGAGAAAGCTGGATTTCTCTGTTAATTCACCTACTAATGATCCTGTAAGAATGTATTTAAAGGAAATCGGCAAAGTAAGGCTGCTTACCGGGGCAGAAGAAGTGCAGCTTGCAAAGAGGATTGAAAAAGGGGATATGGCTGCAAAAAGCAGGCTCGTAGAGGCCAATTTAAGGCTGGTTGTAAGTATTGCCAAAAAGTATGTTGGAAGAGGCATGCTTTTTCTTGATTTAATCCAGGAGGGTAACCTCGGCCTTATAAGGGCAGTTGAAAAGTTTGATTATAAGAAAGGCTACAAATTTTCCACATACGCAACCTGGTGGATAAGACAGGCCATAACAAGGGCCATTGCTGACCAGGCAAGAACCATCAGAATTCCCGTCCATATGGTTGAGACCATAAACAAGCTTATAAGGACGCAAAGGCAGCTTCTGCAGAAGTTAGGAAGGGAACCAAGCGTTGAAGAGATTGCACAGCTTATGGAAATTACCCCTGATAAAGTTCGTGAGATTATGAAGATATCCCAGGAACCTGTTTCTCTTGAAACCCCCATAGGTGAGGAAGAGGACAGTCATCTTGGAGATTTTATCGAGGATTCGGATGTTGAAGCTCCATCCGATGCGGCTTCATTTACAATGCTGCAGGAGCAGTTAAATGAAGTTCTAAACACTTTAAATGACCGGGAGCGCAAAGTCATACAACTCAGGTTTGGACTGCAGGACGGACATCCACGAACGCTGGAGGAAGTAGGACGTGAATTCGGTGTGACCCGGGAAAGGATAAGACAGATAGAGTCAAAAACTTTAAGCAAGCTCAGGCATCCAAACAAGAGCGGCGCGCTGAAAGACTTTCTGGCAACATAGTTTTTTATAATGAAGCTCCCGGCAACCTGATTTCATGGTTTACGGGGTATTATCGGCCCAGCGTATTACTGAAACCAGGTTATAGGTTGTGGCTGTGAAACTGGCCAAATAGTTTACAATATCTTTTATTTGCATTTTCCTGTTATTTTTTCTGTTATTTTTTCTTGAAATAAAGATATTAAATCTTTATAATATCACAGTGCAAATCAGGCATTCCTCGGTAGCTCAATGGTAGAGCGTTCGGCTGTTAACCGAAATGTTGTAGGTTCGAATCCTACCCGGGGAGCCAACTT
>CAYZUS010000049.1:0-1262 GCA_964481885.1 uncultured Actinomycetota bacterium
ATTATCCTGCCTTCACTGTCAAGCACAGAGGTTATTGCCTTAAAAACTTCACCTGAGACAAGCGTGGCTCCTTCTTCAGTCCAGTGTATCCCGTCTTCCTGAATATATTTTTTATAATCTTTGGACATCAGACTGTACAAATCGACATATACTGCGCCGTATTTAGGGCAAACATCATTTTTTAAAATCTCATTAAATGTTGTATAATTTTCTTTTCCCAGCCATCTGGAAATCGACATGTCTATGTACCCTACACCATATACAATTACCCTGGCACCTGTGCTTACAGCCTGCCTTATAAGTATTTCCATATGATACCTGTATAATCCTGTCGGCTCTCCTGCATCATTACACCCGTATCCTATTACTATAATATCCGGGTTGTGTATCCTGACGTCCCTGTCAAAACGCTGGATTGCAAAATTTGCCATCTCCCCTTTTACACCTGTGGGGATAACATTGAAAACAGCATGGGAATACTGATTGCTTAATAGCGTGGTTAACTGTGCCGGATAGTCTGTCAGTACAACCTGGGAGTCTCCCATGCATACCACGGTCTGAAACACTGAAGCTGTAGTAGTAACTGTGGGATTTTCAAGAGATATTTTTTCGGTTCCATCCGTAACAAAGAAGCCGGATTTTATATCTGAGCTGAATGTAAGGTATTCGGCAACAAAGACCTTAAATGAAAATTCTTTCTGTGACCCCGGTTCTATTATTCCTGCATTGAATTGGAGAAGGCTTTTATTGGGGCTTAAAGTAAGGCCGCTTCCGGTAGCTGTACCGTCAACGTATCCTGTCCCGGGAGGTACAGGGCAATTAAGGACCACACTGCCGCCGGTTTTTTTCCCGGTATTCTTTACAATAACAGTATACTTTAAAATATCCCTGGCCCAAATCTTTGAGCCGTTTATGTCTTCAACCTTAACAAGCGTTGCAGAATAATCCGGCAGACCAATAACTGACCATTCGGTAGATTTTTCTACAATACTTTCGTCATTATATAAAGCCGAAACCTTATTTTCAATTGTTTCTCCGTCATTTAAATCATTTGAAATAAAACCCCAAAAAGTTACTTTTACAGTTTGCCCGGCGCCTATTTCTGCAATATCCAAAACAATTTTTTTGCTGAAGGGATCATACACTCCCTTGGATCCTTCGGATATATTTATATACTCAAGTTTATCGGGTGGCAGATCAATGACTTTAATATTTTTAGCCGGCTGGGTGCCATTATTTTTTATCAGGATATCAAACTGTAC
>CAYZUS010000049.1:1362-14065 GCA_964481885.1 uncultured Actinomycetota bacterium
TGCGCTTACGGTGTCGGTGGTTGCGGCTGATTTGGTGGTGTCAGCGCTTGTGTCTGCAGCTTCGCTTGCTGCGCTGATAGTGTTGTTGGTTATAGTTTCGCTTGTGTTTGTGGATTCGCTTTCTGATTTGGTTTCCACCCTTTCAACCGTAACTTCAACAATGCTTAAATCAGGTTTGGCATCACTTTGTCCGGAAGAACTGCCCTGCAGAGAACTTTCCAAAGTATCGGAGCTTCCATCCGTAGTTATCCATGATTTTATTCCAGCCAGGCCGGAGTTTTTAAAATAAAAAAAATAAAAGTAAGCAGCCAGACAGACAATAATGGCGGCTGCCAAAACAGTAATAATTATCCAGGTCCTGTTTTTAGTTTTTTTGAGTTTTCCCGAATCCTGCGATTTTACCAAATCATTTCACTTTCTATCATTTATCCAGCTTTTTATTTTGCGGAAACTTTAATTGTGGGCCCATCAACATACATATTACCAGTTGTTATCCTGAACTGGATCTCGTCATTACCCTTGGCATTTGCCTGGCAGCCAAAGGAGAGATTATAGACTTCACCTGGTTGAACAATGTACGGACCGGCGGTCCACATATATTTTCCTTTTGCCATCCCTGGGGCCGATTTCATATCTGAATCTGCAGATATTTCCAAAAATTTAATAATTTTGGGCAGTTTCAGCTCAATTGAATTCATATTGAGCGCAACACTGCTGTTGTTTTTAATTAAAAATGAAATACTGGTTTTCTTTCCAAAATTCATTTCAAGATTTTCGCTGGCGGTTGTTATTTCCACATCAACACTTATAAGATTTACCTTATAAACCAGGAAGTTCTCCTTAAAATCTTTCATCAGGAATCTTTCCCCGAATTGCGAGACATTATAATACTGAGTCAGGTCAGGAAGATACGCATCTGTATAGTAAATGTCCTTCTTGCCAATATTCTCTTTGACTATAACTTTTATATCATCAAGATTAACATTTCGAACTATCTGTATATTTTTCTTTGTCTCAAACATATCTATATATATGGGTATGTGCGCCGTTAAGGAATTGGATATGATTATTGAATCACTCTTTATTTTTGTCAGGACATCAAGCCAGTAGTCATAGGCATATGTGTCATTGCTGAAATCCATTTGATTAAAATTTATGGCAAAAAGATTGGCTGGAAATATTGAAATGGCAATAAAGAATACAAGCAGGAAAACTGCCCTTATAATAATAAATTTTTTTGACGGCAGCCGATGTGCAGCCCTGGCGCCGCTGCTGCCGTGGGCAGGTTTTAAACTGTTGCCTGCCATCCCAACGATACTTGTTGCGGCCGCTGAATTTATGGTCTCGCTGCTGCCAGGGATTTTATCAGTCTCTCTATGAACCACCCCTGTATTATCGGCCGTATTATCATCAACTGCCAAAAACTTCATCCTTCCGGAGAGTGGTTTTCTTAAGAACCTGTTAAAAAACCACACGATACCTGTCTTTATCCAGAAAAGGCCCGCCGCAAACGGCAGGCAGAAAAAACATACCATTGTTGTAAGATAAAAGTGTGTCGCTGTTTTTTCATATATAAGGATTGGAATCAAATTTAGCACTATAAGGGAAATTATCAGTATAAAAAATTTCCTCTTGTAAACCGCAAGCCAGACAAGGCCTATTACAAAAATAATAAAAACAAGTATGGTAAACTCACTTTTCATAAGGTTTAAATACTCAAGAAACATTTTTTTAAGCATTTCAAAACCTTTAAAACCAAAATCCGATTTCCAGTTTTCTCCGGAAATATAATCTAAAAACTTTGCAAAAGTCGTGACCTTGCCGTACCCCTGAAGGGACCTTATGGGAATATAAAGGTATAAAAGATTTGGAGCAACAATAAGTGAAATTATAATAAAAAACTTCTTTATCTTAAAAACCTGTCTCCAATCTGAATATACAGGGAAAAGAATAAATGCCGGAGCAAGAAATAATGAAATTGGATGGTTTGTAAAGCTAAGCCCAATCAGGAAGTAGAAAAGGTATAAAAATTTATTGCTTTTTGTAACGGACCAGTAAAAGCCGGTGAGCAATATTATTGCCGTAAAAAAGGTATTTAGGGTATAAACTTCAAAACGTGTGGTCTGAAGCCAGAAAACCCTGTAAAACCCAAAAAAAAGCACACTCACAAAAGCAATAAAATATTCATTTTTTAATAAGTTCCTGATAAAAACAAAAAGGACAAACAATGTCATTGCGCCCCAGAATACTGAAAACATGTTCAGCCGAAATGCCATGGTGCCTATGGGTAGAAATGAAAAAAGTTTTCCAGTCAGAAACGTTATGGGGAAACCAGTCGTCTGCCCAACATACAGCAGAGGCACCTGGATATGCATCCATGTTGTGTCCCAACCGAAAGAGCTCGGGTTCATTGTCCTTAGAAATATAAAAAATGGTAAAAGGAAAATAAGGAAATAGAAGATATAAACATAATTCTTGATTATGTACTTTTGAAACCTTTTTTCAGAGTCAGCCATCTTGATATCAAATAATTGTGTTTTTGTTAAATAATTCTTTTTGAGTAGCTAAAGACGGATTCTTCATGCTCTCGTTTCAATATTTTTTTACTTTTTTATTATTATAAACCTAATAATATTCTATTTCCTTTTGCCTTCGCCATCAAGATAATTACGCATGGTATTATAGACAAGATGCGCAACAAGCTGGCCTCCTTCAGGTGTCCAGTGCAATCCATCTGATGAAACATACAGGCCCGGGTCATCAGACATAGGGCCGGCAATATCCACATATGGAACCCCATTATTTGCGCAAACATCCTGAAGAACATCATTATAAGAAGGCCACGCCTTTTTTGCAGGATGCATGGAGGTATCGATATAACCAATAGAGTGAACAATTACCGTTGCTCCAATCCCCTTTGCCTTATTTATAAGTTCCTGAATACCTGCTGCAAAAAGATCGGTGCCGCTGCCAACATCATTTGTACCGTAACCTATCACAATTACCTGCGGGTTATAAACAGCTACAGTGCCGTCAAACCTTCTCACACCCTCATATGCCCTCTGCTGCGGAACTCCGCTCCCGATTGTTTTGTATTCAGCGTGAGGATAAGTTCCCTCAAGGAGACCGTCAAGATGAGCCGGCCAGTTTGATCGGACAATCTGTGAGTCCCCCATGCAAACTATTGTCTGGAATATATATGACCTGACTTTTACTGATGAAGCTTTAATATCAAAAGCCTGGTCATCGCCATTAATGGAAAATGCAGAAGTAATTGTCCCGCCGTTAACAAGCGAACCGGATATGTTGGTTTCAAAAGTAAACTGTAGTGTCTCATTTACGCCTATTGTTTTTATTTTCCACTTCAGAGTGTTGGATTCCGCATCAAATATGGAAGAATCTCCCGGGATTGCAGAATTCTTGGAATAAGCGGTTCCTTTGGGTATTGGGCAGACAATCTCGATATTTTCCCCTGCTCTTAAACCGGAGTTGACAATATTTACGGTGTATTTTAGCGTGTCTCCGGCCCAAATCTCACCTGCCGCAGGATGCTCAACAGTATTGGTTGAATTGCTGAAATTCGGAAATCCAAAAACTTTATCTTCCACAAAGAGCTCTTTGATGCTTTTGTCTTCATAGGTCAAAGACAATGTGTTCCTGAAAGTTTCAAGATTAGCAAAATTATCTCCAATTTTTGCTTTAAATGAGAACTCCAGAAACTCTCCTGTGCTGATTTTTGCTATATCCCACACTATCTCCCCGGCTTGCTTATCAAAAACGGCTGCCGGCTGAAGTGAATCTTCGTAAAGGATAAATTTATCCGGAAGAAGATTAACAAGTTTGACGTTTGCAGCATTCATGTCCCCTGTGTTGCCAAGCGTAATCGTAAAAAGTATATCATCACCCAGACTTATTTTCTTGGCGCTGATATCTTCAAAGGATAAAGTAAAATTGGAAAAAACTGGGGCGCTTTTAACAGTATTGATCAAATTCTGGCTGATGCTGAATTGTTTTTGCTTTTCCCTGGAAATATAATTAAACACAGCATTGCTTGCTTTTATTTCAGTGCCATTGTCAAGCGGATTTTTTACCTTTACAGTATAAAACACTTTGCCGTCCAGATTTTTTGCCAGGTTAGCTATGGAAAATGTAATTTTCTTACCGTCAGTGCTTATCTTTGAATTGCTGCTTGAAGAAACAACATCAGTATTGGTCGGTATGTCTGTTTCTATGGAGAGTCCGGTAATGTCAGTATTTCCGGTATTTTTAAACTCAATGGAGTATTGGATCTCCTGGCCCGGGGACACCGGTCCTGAAGTGCTTTGCAGCATTCTGTTATAATCATTTGCCTCAAAATTAGGTTTGTTAAAGTAAAGCTCATAATAGTAAAACCCTGCAAGGGCAGCCAGGGCGAAAACTACAAAAACAATCGGCAGTATTATCCATAATTTCCTGTGACTGCGTTTTATGGGAGTGGCAGAAGTTTCCTTTGGAACTGGCTTTTTCTTTTCAAAAGCAGGCGCGGACTCCACATAATCAGATACTTTTTCTTCAGGGGAAAGAGTCCTTTTTGGAGGAGTATCTGCTGCTCCACCGGTAACCGCAGTCGTTTCACCGTTAATAACCGTTATTTCTCTGCTGTCTGCAGATGTTTTCCCAATACCTGCCGCATCTGCTCCCTTACCGACTTCGGTCATTTCAGCGGCACTTGAGGTTGCCTGTCTGCTGCCTTCTGCTTCCTTTGTAGGAGTGGATTTCTTCCCCTCCTTAGTGGTTGCTTTTCCCTTTAAAGATGGCTTTATTGCAGTATCAGTAACGAGCCCGATTATTTGCTTGTCGATTTTCTTTTCAACAGCTTCGGATTTCGGAAAACTGCGTTTTTTATCTTTGTATTTCCTGCTTTTTCTATTTTTTGAACCTGACATATTATATTTTTATTGTTCACCGGATAAATTTAATTTATTGCCCATCGGCAAAAGCCCATCGGCAAAATAATTTTTTAAATTTTATCACGAATCAGACAAATAAAAATAAAATTATTACTTCACTTTATTGGTTCATTTCTTCAAAGTGAAAACCAGAGGGGATCCTTTTCTTTTTGAGATTAGGTCTATTTATTATTAAGGTAGGACTTGTATTGTAAAGTGTAATTTCAAAACTCGCGTTAGCAGAATGGTTATTGTTTGGGGGATTTCATAGCATTTGAATTCTTCAAATGTGATTAATTACTGGCCAGCAATTTTTTTTCTATGACCGTAACCCTGCCTGAAAGTAGTTTAAAAGGCTCGAAGCCTACTTTGCAGTCAAGCATGCTTTTAATGACTACAACATTTTCTGAATTATCTGCAACCATCTCCATAGTAGCATCGATTTTGCGGGTATGCTCATCAAGCTTAAAGGTGTGTTCATCAAGTATTCGAGTGTGCTCTGCAAGTATTCGAGTATGCTCATCAAGTATACGGGTGTGTTCATCAAGCTTTCGATTTATCACTTCAAATTTCCGGCTGTGTTCAATCTGAACTTCGGCGATGACTTTCAGCTCATGCAGAACAGACTCAAGCTGGACATCCTTATGCCTCAAGATCTCTTCGGTATGTTCATTAAGTAATTTTATAAAGTCTTCTTTACCTATTTGCATGAAAGTTATTATAGCAGGAAAACTAATTATAATAAACTATTTTTTGTAATTAATTTATATATATAATTAATATATTAATTTATAATATTTTCATATCACTTAAACTCCTTAATAATACGATTATTCCCTGGGTATCAAATTATCCAATTCCATGGATGCCAACAGCTCCTGTGCTGATTTTCTGCAGAGTCTTTTGCAAAAGGTTTAAAAATGATTTTTTTTAAAATTAAACTAATGGATTTATTCTTATAAATGCGACTCATATAATAGGCCACATCCAATGGGCCATATGGTAATGCCGGCGCTATTTCTGTTTTAATGTAACTTTACTGAATTAAAGTGCTGTCTGGGGGTAAAATAAAATACTGATCAAAAAAATTTCAGAACAGATTCTATTATGTAGTCAACTTCGCTGTCTTTCAGTTCCGGATAGATCGGAAGGGACACTATTTCGGATGCAAGTTTCTCGGTTATCGGCAAGCTGCCTTCTTTATAACCTAAACCATTGTAGGCTTCCTGAAGGTGAATGGGGAAAGGATAATGTATCAGGGTCTTAATACCGTTTGCATCCATATGATCCATGAAACACTCCCTGTTTTTCACTCTGATAACATAAAGATGATATACGTTCCTTAAAAGAACCGGTAAATCTTTTGACTGCACCGGATTATTGTGCTTTCCGCCGCTATCTTCCTTGATGCCCGAAATCTTAAAATCATCGTCGCGGGAGTCTTTCTTGTACCCAGGCATGTTTGTACCACGCGAGTTATTGGGATCATATGCATTTAATAAACCGTTATTAACCGGGCAAATAATTTCTGTATTTAAAAAAGCTGCATTGTAGCGGTTTGCAATATCTATGCGCCTTTCATTCCAGCCATCAAGCAAATTAAATTTAAACCTGAGTATTGCAGCCTGTATTTCATCAAGCCTGCTGTTAAAACCTTCAGTTATACTATAATAGCGGTTTTCCTGTCCGTAATTCCTTAGAAGCCTCATGTTGCGGTTTATTTCCGCGTTGTTTGTAACAACCATACCGCCATCGCCAAAAGCTCCCAGGTTTTTGCTTGGATAAAAAGAAAAGCACCCCGCATCTCCAAAACTGCCGGTTTTTTTGCCGTTAAAGAGCGCTCCGTGTGACTGCGCACAATCTTCAATGACTTTCAGGTCGTGCTTTGCCGCAATTTCGCATATCCTCTCCATATTACAGGGATTTCCGTAAAGGTGAACCGGGATTATTGCTTTTGTCTTTGGGGTTATTTTCTGCTCAATAAGCTCCGGATTAATATTATAGGTAGCCTCCTTTATATCGACAAAAACGGGATTTGCCCCTGAAGATCTTATGGCTGAAATCGTTGGGACCGCGGTATTTGAAACAGTTATTACCTCATCGCCATGCCCGACCCCACATGCAAGAATAGCAAGATGCAGAGCTTCTGTTCCTGAGCCGACACCTATGCCGTAGCTGCATTCGCAGTAAGAAGAAAATTCATCTTCAAAAAGGCTGACATTGTCTCCAAGTATGAAGCTGCCTTTCTTCATTACTCCCTGCACCAGGGCATCAATTTCAACCTTATGCTGTTCGTACTGTCTGGAAAGATCACCGAACGGAATTTTCACCTATACCACCAACCACCATATAACATATTGACCATAATAACTCTAAATTCTACCTTGCCTTTTCGAAACTGCCAGGTCATTTTAGTCCCATGTTGCTATAATCCGGCCGGGCTATTATAACATTCTGTCAGGGCAGAATCCTGCTGAATCATTTTGGGACACTTCCGGGCTAATTCGGGCCCTGTTGCAAAAACCCTGCCCGGATTATTTTATCATCAGCTTATACAATCATTACCAGTAATATTCTTTAAACTGCCTATAATATTTGAAAGTTTCTCTAATGCCTTCTTCAAGACAAATCTTTGGGGACCAGCCAAGTTCACTTTTAATTTTTTCAAAACTTGCATAGAAATCCCCAATGTCTATTTTCTTTCTGTCTTCCGGAAATGGTATAACGCTGTAGGTGCCCGAGCCATAGATCTTAATCATCAGTTCCACGAGTGATTTGAGGCTTAACCGTTCTTCCCCGCCAAGATTATAGATATTGCCAAAAGCGGCCTCATCAGCGCCGGCAATAAGAAACGCAACAATTGTGTCGGAGACATAACTGAAATCCCTTATCTGGCTGCCATCCCCGAAAATCTTTATCTCTTCGCCGTCAATTATCTGCCTTATAAACCATCCGAAAAATCCCTGTCTGTTATGTTTCAAAAGCTGCCTGGGCCCGTAAGTATTTGTCAGCCTCAGCGATACTGCCCGTATTCCATAAACATTATTATAAAGGATGTGATACCACTCGCCTGCCATTTTATTTATGCCATTTACATCTGTTGGGTGAATGGGGTGTTTCTCATCAACCGGCAGATAATCAGGCTTGCCGTATTGCTGGCGCGTTCCGGCAAATACTATCTTTACATCCTTGTTATTTTTTCGGCATGCTTCAAGTATTGTAAGCTGGCTCTTGCAGTTGATTTCCAGGTCAACGTATGGATTAAGCATGCTGTCAATGTGGCTTACCTGTCCTGCAAGGTTAAAAATAAAGTCCATGCCTCTTACGAGGTAAAGCATTCCCGGTTCGTCGCGAACATCGGAGATATTAACCCGTACATTGTCTTTTATGGGCTCAATATTAAAAAGATTTCCCCCATAGTCCTCTATAAGCGAATCCACAATAACAACCTTCGCGCCAAGGCCGGCAAGGCTGATAGCAAGGTTGCTGCCGATAAAACCAAGACCTCCCGTAATAAGGACATTTTTGCCCCTGTAGATGCTTTCCAGATATTCTTTTGAAGACTGAGGAATTTTTACTGTTTTCATATTATTTTATTTAATAGAATTTTTTTATGCGGATTTTATACCACAATTTTATAAGGTTTCTGCCGACCCTGTATATACGTTTGAAATTAAAAAACTCCGATTTGCCGCTCACCCTGTAATAATGATGAACCGGCACTTCTGCAAACCTGAAGCCTCTCCTGGTCATTCTTGCAACCAGCTCAACACATATAACACCGCTGCTGTAATCAAGTTTCAAATCATCAAACACACTTTTCCTGATGAGCCTGAAGTCACAGTCGACATCCCTTATTTTAAACCCGAACATCATTTTTGTAGTATAGTGATAGAGCCTGCCTATTATTTTCCTGTAAACAGGGTCCGAACGGGATATCTTGTAACCGTTGACAATATCCGTTTCATCACTGAACTTCTCCAAAAGAAGTGGCAGCTCAAGAGGATTATACTGCGCATCACCATCCGTGTAAAAAATAAGCTCATGTCTGGCATTATAAAAACCGCTCTTTAATGCGCCTCCGTAACCCTTGTTCTTTTCATGGGTAATTATCCTTACCTTGTCCATTTTTTTTGCAAGCTCTTCAAGCACCTTTTTAGTCATAGGTTTGCTTCCGTCATCGACAAGTATTATCTCATATTCACTTGCGACTTTTTCAAGGACGCTGTTTACAAGAAGAACCATGCTCGGTATGGTACCCCAGTCATTGTAGACCGGGAAAAAAGCTGAAATTGAATATTTCTTATCTGCCATAATTTTATTTTATATTGGTTCTGCTTTTTAAATGTTGCTTATCTAATTCTAATTTTATTACTTCTTATTTTATTACTAAGCATTATATTAAATGATCCCGATGGCACCTTCAAAATCAACTGTTCCGTCATTTTTAAATAGTAATCAGGGCTCTATTGCTGGGGACCGTTGATATATTAGTGCTCCTTTACCCTTTATCCTTTATTTCATGTTACAATTATTTATTTAATGCTTTTCTTTCTTTTATATAGTCTGCAAGAGATTCCTTCCAGGATCTTAAATCAACCAGCCCCGCAGCCCTTAAGTTTTTATTATCCAGGACTGAATATGCCGGCCTTTTTGCTTTGGAGGCGAAAGCATCGCTTGTAATCGGTGAAGTATTTGGAGCCAGACCCGCCAGTTTAAATATTTCGCATGCAAATTCATACCAGGAGCAGCTGCCGGTATTTGTCATATGGTATAATCCATATTTTTCTGTCTGTATGAGCTCAAATAGTTTTTCAGCAACATCTTTTGTACTTGTAGGTGTCAGCACCTGATCATCGACAACTTTTATGTCTTTGCCTTCATTTGCGAGCCTTATCATCATCTCCACAAAATTATATCCCTTGCCAAGACTGCCTGCATGGCCGTAAAGTCCGCAAACCCGCAGAAGGTAATATTTCTTCATCATATAGCGCAGCACATATTCGCCTGCAAGTTTGGATATTCCGTAGACACTTACCGGTGCCGGGCAGTCATCTTCGGTAAAGGGAATGTTCTTTTTGTATCCCCCAAAAACAAAATCTGTGCTGAAATGCATAAGGGCTGCATCAATAGATAATGCAATTTCTGCCAGGTTTTTAAGCCCTTTGACATTTACCTCAAAAGCCTTGGCAACCTCTTCTTCACATGCATCGACCTGGTGAAATGCTGCAGTGTTTATAATAAGATTAGGCTTGATACGAAAAAGGACATCGTTGCAAATGTTCCGGTCACATACATTAATATCACTTATGGTGAGTCCTGTAATGTCAACGCCTTTATCTATAAAATATTTATAAATATCAGTCCCAAGCTGACCATCAGAACCTATCAGGGCTATCTTCAATATCCTCTCCTCTTATGCGATTTACTTAAATATCATTTTATTTTATATGTTATAAATCAAACATATGCCAAACTTTGTCTTTTTTTAAAGGGAAGAAACAAGAAACCATAACCTTATTGAGGTACAGAGACAATATCCTTTGCCATCAAAAAGTTTCCTGTAAAATTAAACCAGCCCTTCATTATGACCATACTCCTGAAAATAATAAAACCTCAAAATCCTGCCTGCCACGTCTGGCACTAAAAAACCACAAGAATCATTTTAATAGTATCCCTAATAATTAAAAGGAATATTTAATTTTAAGCATTCTGTCCTTATAAAAGCAAGGCAAGCATCCGGATATGAGAGAGGCTAATTAAAGCTTAGCATGGTTAAAAACAGATATATTGCTGTCCCGATAAGGGCAAGAATGCTATAACATAAAAACAGGTAATAATTATATTTCCTATTTGCGCTTGCCGATATCTTTTTCCTTATTGCAGTAATCCTTATTATCTCAATAATTATTATCCCCAGCGAAAATACAAAGCCCATTGTAAAAAGCATATCTCTTGAAAGCTTGTAAAAAAACCCGGAGTAAGGGTGCTTTTTATAGAAGGGCACTTTTTTTAAATTATCAAAGTAATCATTCCCAATCTTAAACACTGCTTCTTTAGGGTTTGCAAGATACTCGCCGACATGTGTCCTCCCAAGGTCATAACCATTATTTACTTTCAGTTCAAATTCGAGGTAACTGTAGTCGGAAACAGAAAAAACTATTTCCTTGGATAGGTCCTTATCTGTAAGGGGAGCTGAAAAGTCGAGCCTGTTTTTTTCTGTATTCAACATAAGTTTGTCGTCCGGACCAAAACTAACCTGTTGGTAATCAGTGATACTGCCGTCTGTAGCGACCCAGCCGGCAAACTCCCCGGCCTTTCTTTCCATTGTCCAGGCAATATGTATTTTGGCGGCCGAATCTTTCCAGACATAGTAACCGTTGCTTACACCGGGCATATAATTAAGACTGGTACAGCCTGACAGGCCCACAGATGATAGCAAAACTGCAGCCGCCAGGGCCGCAAACATTAATAATCTTGTTAATCGTAATTTCATCAAAAAATCCAATTCCAACTTCTTTATACAACCAATGCGCTTCTGTCAAAATCCGGACGGTCTTACGCATCTGCCCGAACTTTTTCCATAAGCAGGCCATTTTAACTGAAAAGCATTTTTTATTGGCCCTGCATTTCAACCAATCTAAAACCCTTAAACTGCAAGTCTTCGTAACTAATCGGGCTTTTTAAAATCATCCGGTTTTCCAAGCCATCAGTCTTTCTTACTTTATTCTGCCCGGCTCACTGCTCTACAACTCATTCCTCTCAAGTTCATTCCTGCCCAGCTCACTGCTGTCCAGCCCTGCTTTGCGTTTGCTTTCCCGATAAATAAGATATGCCATCCACAGAGAAACCGCAGTAAACACGCTTCTTATAATATTTACAAACTTTGCAGGATCATAGAATCTGTTGACCAAAGGAATCGGACCCGGCAAATAAAGGATATATTGTATATCAATAGGGGCAAATAAAAACTTGGTCACCAAATCTCCCCAGTAAATAAGGACAAACATCAGCAGCGCAAACTGCAGAATATGATAATAATATATGGAATTGCGTTTTACAAATACAAGCGCCAAAAACGGTATCGCATACATAAGATACTGCGGATGGAAATAGCAAAGGGAAACATATAACAGGTATACTATCCCGCAGTAACTTAAAAACATTAAAAAAGTCTTTTCCTTGCGGTGGATAAAGCTAAATACCAGGATAAAATATGCCACTACAAATATAAATATTGCATCATGAATTATAAGATCGATCTTTGCTGACAGGATATATTCAAAATGCTGCGTGTTAAGAAGCGAAAATATGACACTTCTTCCAAAATAAAGGTTTGAAAATGCTTCCAGTGCCAAAAGGCCCGCAATCCCGATGGAAAACAGGATGATATAATCCTTCTTTTTACGTGCAAGAAAAATAACAAGGAAAGGCAGTATCATGACAGGGAAAAATCGCATGGCGACCCCGACAGCCAGAACAGCAATTGCCCAGTATTTCCTGCCTGCTTTTGCAAGAAGCAATGCCACAAGAGTTATAAAAACTGCAATAATATCATGCCTTGCAAATATATATGTCACAAAAATAACCAGCGGGTTAAAAATCCAGTATTTGAATACCCTGAGCCTTTTTTCAGGGTCGCTGTCAAAAAGAAGCCTGATTACAAGAAACATGCAGGCAATATCAAATACAAGATACGGCAGCTTAAACAGTGTAAGGGTCCTGTAAATAAAATCAAAATTATTAAAGTCGATCCATGATGTCCAGGTGTCCTG
>CAYZUS010000050.1:0-7626 GCA_964481885.1 uncultured Actinomycetota bacterium
TTTGCTTATTCAGCTTTATTTAACTATTCAGGTATGATTTACTAAAAAATATTTCTCAACTCCAGGTTGATAAATACTATTTTGTATAAGCTTTTTTATAGATTTCCATAAATACCCTGAGAAATTCATCGTCGATTTCAGGTGTTGCCAAAGTAATCCTGATATAACCCGGCAGCCCCAGATTTGCCCCCGGCCTTACTATAAAACCGTTCTTTAATAATTCTTCAACAATGGCCCCACTTTTCTCACCGGTTTTTACAAGTATGAAATTTGCAAAAGACTCGACATACTCTATACCAGCGCCTTTAAATGCCGAGTAAAACTTGTCCTTCTCGCCTGATATTATATCCCTGATTTTTAAAATATACTGCTCGTCAGCAAGCGCGGCGCAGGCGGCTTTTTGAGCCACAGAGCTGACATTAAATGGCAGCCTGATTTTATTTAGCCCTGTTATTATTTCAGTGCTTGCAATACCATATCCTACCCTTAAGCCCGCCAGACCGTAAATTTTAGAGAATGTCCTTAAGACAATTAGATTGGGATTGTCGGAGATATAAGAAACCGTATCCAGCTGCTTCTGGGGCGGCATGTACTCATAATAAGCTTCGTCCATTACTATCAGGATATTTCTGTCTGTGTTTAAGAGCAGGTATTCAAAATCTTTTTTTGAAATTATTGTGCCTGAGGGATTGTGAGGGCTTGCAATAAAAATTGCCTTTGTCTTGCTGTCTGCGGCTTTTAATATCGATGGAATATCCTGGGAAAAATCAGGGAGCAGGGGAATTTTTTTTGCGCTTCCTCCGGATATGAGCGCAGATTTCTCGTAAATCAGGAAATTCGGATCCCCGGTTACAATATTGTCCTGCCTGTCAACAAAGCAGTCGCATATCATTTCAATAACCTGGTCGGTCCCATCCCCCATTATGATATTGTCTTTTGAAATATTAAATTTGGCGCCGAGCGCTGTCCTTATCTCGCCGGCATCACTGTCAGGATAATAGTTTATGCTTTCAATGCTTTCTTTTAACGTTTCTTTTACTCCTGCAGCCGGGCCAAACAGATTTTCATTTGAGGCAAGCTTGTAAACTGTCGCCAAGCCATATTTTATCTTTATTTCTTCAATAGTGCGCCCTGCAACGTAATCAGGGAGGGCATTTATCCAGGGTTTTAAGCTGCTTTTCATTATTTTTAATCCTTATCTTCTTTAAATCTTATTTTTACCGAATTATTGTGGGCAAGCAGGTTTTCAAATTCTGACAGAGCCTCAATATATTTGCGCTCTTTTCCCAACTGTACCTTATCGTAAAAAGCTACACTGCTCTTTTTGCAGAAATCATAGACACCAAGCGGTGATGAAAATCTAGCATTGCCTCCCGTGGGTATAACATGGTTTGTTCCACATATGTAATCCCCTACTGCAACAGGTGTATAATTGCCCAGGAATATGGCTCCCGCATTTTTTATACCGCACAGAACTTTGTCATAATCTTTCATCATTATTTCAAGATGCTCCGGGGCAACAAGATTACAAATATCAATCAAGAATTCAACATTAGGATTTAAAAATATCCTGCAGTTGTTCTGTAAGGAACGCACGACCATATCCCTGTTAAAACTATCCGGGTAGATCTCATAAAGATTATCCAGCTGCATATAGACCTGCCTTATTGTCTCTGCTGCAATATCCCTGCTGGTAGTCAGCAAAATACTTTTGGCGTCAGGGTCATGTTCAGCCTGCGAAAGAAGGTCTGAGGCAGCAAACGATGCATCTGCGCTTTCGTCAGCAATAATAAGCACTTCGCTTGGGCCGGCAAGGCTGTCTATACCCACGGAGCCGTAAACAAGTTTTTTGGCAACTGTCACATAAATATTGCCGGGGCCGACTATTTTTTCGACCTTTTTAATTGACTCCGTCCCATAAGCAAGCGCTGCAATAGCCTGCGCGCCACCAACCATATAGACTTCCCTGATATTTAAAAATGAAAAAAGATATATAAGCACAGGGTTTATTTTTCCGTTTTTCTGCGGCGGCGTACAGACCACAATGTCTTTTACGCCTGCAATGGCAGCAGGCACAGCTGTCATAAGTACTGAAGAAGGATAAATATATCTTCCGCCCGGAATATACAGGCCGGCCCTTGATAACGGGCTTGAAATCTGGCCAAGTTTTCTTCCTGAATCATCGCCTATAAACCATGTCCCAGGTTCTTTTTCAAACTGAGCGCTGTGATATTCAACCAGGTTTTTATGTGCGACATTTACAGCTTTGACAAGTTCCGGGTACCTTTCAGCAACATCCTTCCGCGCCTGCCCAATCTCATACGCAGAGACTTTTATATCGCTTATGGATTTTGCGTCAATGCCATCAAACTTGGCGCAATAAGAAAAAAGCGCCTTATCACCCAATTCCTTTACGTCCTCAATGATTTTGGAAACAGCACTGATAACTCCAGAGTCAAAGGCCACGTCCCTCTTTAAAAGGCTCTCGATGTCCTTGATGTTTTTCGGCTCTTCTATTTTTAAAAAATCATATTTCATGGCTAGACCGATTATCTGTTATTTGAAATTTTACTTGCTTAAATATCCCTGTTAATATATTAAAAAATATCAGGAAATACAAGAATGAAAAGTATGTTTAAAAAAATGCTTCTTCACGTCTGCTGTGCAAACTGCGTCCTTCATCCATATGAAATCTTAAAAAATGATTTTGATGTGACGTTTTATTTTTACAACCCCAATATACATCCTGAAGAGGAATATGAAAAAAGGCTAAGCTTTACCAGAAAGGCAGCAGACAAATATGGCCTCGCAATCACAGAGGGTCCTTACGATAAAGGTAACTGGATCGATTCGACATACGAGTACAAAAATGATCCTGAAGGGGGCCAGAGATGCGGGGTTTGTTTTTCCATACGCCTCGAAAAAACGGCCGCATTTGCCGCAAAGAATGGTTACGACACTTTTGCCACAACCCTGTCAGTGAGCCCTCACAAAAACTCAAAAATCATAAATTCCACAGGCAGAATGCTTTCAGAAAAATATGGGGTTGAATTTTTTGAAGCTGACTTTAAAAAACAGGATGGTTTTAAAAAGACCATGCTGCTTTCAAAAGAGCTGCAATTATACAGGCAGAACTACTGCGGCTGCATTTACAGTATCAGGGCCTAAGACTGACAAGGTCAATCCCCCCACCATACATATTCTTGCGGTTTTGCCTCAGTTTTCCCTTCGCATTTTCCAGCAGCTTTGCCTCAGTTTATTTCTTCAGCTTTTTTATCCAGTTTTGCCTCAGCTTATTTCTCCGCTTTTATATCTGGTTTTGCCTCAGCTTATTTCTCCGCCTTTATATCTGGTTTTTCTTCAGCATTTTCATCTGCCTTTTCCAGCAGTTTTGCTTCAGGTTTTTCATCCACCTTGTCCAGCAGTTTTGTCTCGACCTTTTCCAGAGATTTTTCATCCATTCTTTCCATCTCTTCCTGCATCTTTGTGATCCTGAACTTTTTGACAAGGTAATTAACCATTATTAGCACAGCGATTACTGTAATTCCATCAAGAATGTGTACTACTTTTATTCCAAGGAAGAAACTTGAGTCTACTCTGTAAGCCTCTATTATACTTCTATATATTGCATAAATTCCAAGGTATGCGCAGAGAATGAGCCCATCAGGAAATTTATCGGGCCTTTTCTTATACATCCTGTGAAGCAACAAGAGAAGCCCGCACAATACCAGGTTTGCGACAAATTCATAAAAGAAAGTCGGATGAAAATAATCAGCATTTGAATAGACAAGCGGCCTGTTTATGGGGTCAATAAAAATGCCCCATGGCTGGCTTGTCGGAAGGCCGAACGCCTCCTGATTAAAAAAATTGCCCCATCTTCCCAAAGCCTGGCCAAAGACAAGCGCAGGAGCAAAAATATCTGCCCACAGCCAGAAATTAAGCTTTCTGATTTTACAGAAAACAAGCAGAGCCAGTATTCCGCCAAGCATTACACCCTGTATTGCAAGCCCGCCCCTTCTTAACTGAAAAATGTAGGAAAGATTTTCGCTGTAATAGGACCAGTTTACAATAACATGTAAAAGCCTTGCTCCTATAACACCAAAAATAACTGCAAAGGGTGCAAAATTAATAGCTTCGTCGACTTTCTGCCCCCTGTATTTTGCAACAAAATAAGCAATTAATATCCCCAAAAGAAGGGCAATTGCGATTATAATACCGTACCATCTTACTTCAAAGTTTGAGAAACTGAATGCGATCGGATTAACTACGTGCAAAATTATCCTCCCTTTTACTCTTTTAACTCAAGTGTAATAAATTATAAAAAAACCTTATAAAATAATTTGAAATAATATCACAATAAATAAAAAATCTGTATGGTTAAAATCCGGAAGCGCAAACTGTCTATATGCTTATTTTATTTAAAAAAGGAAACCAGGAATTCATATAGCCCATGGCTTTGGTCATTATATCCAGAAGAAACAATACCCCCAGTATTATAAGGAAAATACCGGATATTATGGATACTATATTAAGATGCTTATTGATTTTCTTGAAGAAATTTGAAAAGAAACTGATAAAAATACTAGCAAGTATAAAGGGAAGGCCAAGACCTGCAGAAAAGATAACAAGCAAAAGTACACCCTGCAGAAATGTTTCCATCCTGCTTGCAAGAAGAAGTATCGCTGAAAGTATCATCCCAACACAGGGCACCCATCCAAATGAAAAAATTATTCCAAACAGAAACGACCACAGATACCCTGTCTTTAAAGAGGACGGCATCTGTATTCTTTTTTCAAGATTTAAAAAAGGTAACTTGAACAACCCGACATAATGAAGGCCAAAGATAATAAGGATGACGCCGCCAACCCTGCCGATTATACTTAAGTAACTCTTCACAAAATGCCCGAACAGCGTCGCTGCAGAACCCAATGCTACAAAAACAATTGAAAAACCCAGCACAAACAAAAGGCTGTTTACGAATGCATAAATCCTGTCAGATTTTGTAATTTTTGCATCTTTGTAAATGGTATTTCGAGTCATTATGCCAAGATATACAGGAACAAGAGGCAAAACGCATGGAGATATAAATGATAATATTCCTGCTATAAATGCAGAAAGGATCCCGACTTCTAACATTTTTTATCCTTTACTGCTTGTTTAAGGCGTCTTCAATAGCATTTATAAGCTGGTCACCAGACATCATACCAAGCTGGTCAAAAATAATTTCACCGCTGCCATTCAGTATAAATGTGTGAGGTATGGCATCAATGCCCCATGACTGCATTATCCGGTCAGATGAACCGTCAAGAAGTGTCGGGTAATTCACTTTATTTTCCTTCACAAAATCAGCAATTGCATTGACATCATCATCAGATATACCAAAAAACTGGATGTTTTTGGATTTGTAAGTGTCCCAGGCGGCCACAAAATCAGGAATTTCGGCAATACAGGGTGGGCACCATGTGGCCCAGAAATTCAATACAACTATTTTTCCGGCATAATCATGCATGGACACCAGGTTCTTATCCAGGTCATAAAGTGTAAAATCATTGCTGTAGGCAACCTGGTCCTCAGCGGTTTTTTCAGTTGACTCTGATGCAGTCTCTTCGAAAGCAGTAGTATCTTCTGTGTCTTGTGCTGATGTTTCTGGCGTACTTTCCTGTCCAAAAGTCTCAGTAGTTTCATCATTTATAGAATCACCACTTTGCACAGTTTCTATTGACTCGGCAGAGTTATCTGCAATAGCTTCAGAAGCGGCGCGCGAAACTATCTTTAATGGAACATTTATCCAGCAGCCGCTAAAAGCAAATATAATGACGATGGCGATTATAAAAATCGACAAAAAAACCAGTTTTGAAAAACCTTTTATTCTTTTCATTTCCTGTCCTTTTATTTAATAGTTGATAATTTTTTTTTTATTATATTTCCGTCTGAAAGTCACATAATAAATATGAATTCTCACACAGTGTTCTTTTACGGAAAGCCTTTATACCTTCCCTTTGAGTTAATTATAATTATTAATTCGTTTTTTGTATTTATTTTTATTTAATCGTTAATCGATTAAATAATCATACTTCTTTAAATCCATCGAGCTAATCTGCAAAAATCCTTTCTTTTGCAAAGTCATATACCTTTTTTAAATTATCAGGGTCTTTTAAAATATCACCCTTGAAATCTATGCTGTTATATAAAAAATCAGCATCATATTTAATGATTAAAACATCAAACAGCGCCCGGACTATCTTTTTGGTGCAATCAAAAATGTCCGGCGGCTTTGAACCTGCGCAAGATAAAAGTACACCTTTTCTGCCGGTTTTGATGATGATATTTTTATCAAGCTCATATTTTAATGCCCAGAATCTCTGGAACCTGTCAATAAAGGCTTTTAACTGGCCAGAAACAGAAGTAAAAAATACCGGGCTCGCTATTGCAAGCAGGTCACAGTCAATCATTTTTGGATATATCTGCTGCATTTCATCATTGACAATACACTCCCCGTCTGTGGAACAGTGTCTGCATTCCCTGCAGGGCGATATCTTGAGATTTGACAGGATTATCTTTTCAACATCAAGTCTCAATCTCCCTGTTTTGAGTTTTGGTGTTTCTGGTTTTACTGTTTTTGCTTCAGGCATTTCCAATCTTACTGTTTTGGAACAAGTATCCATATTATCAGAAATAAGACTGGAATTTTCCGAACAGGGTTTTGAATTTTTACCTGTTGCAAACCTGGCGCTATCCCGAAGGCCCTCAAGAAATTTGTCCAAAAGCTCATCTGTGTTGCCGCCTCGCCTTGGGCTGCCATAAATGGCCATTACCTTATATTCTTTTGGAATACTGTCATTCATATTTTAATAATCTAAATAAGTGACTTTTATAAAAACCTGGATTAAAATCAGGTTAGAATTATTCGGGAAAAAAGAACTTCAACTGGCTCTCCATGCTCTATATGTTTAAAAACATCTCAAGTTTTACTTGTTGGCCGGGCTTTATTACCAGAAAGTCATCATCCCAATTTCCAGCCACAAGCTTTGAAAAAAACTCGTCAGTGCCATTTATTTCTTCAAAGGCAAGATCAAGCTTTTCTGCCTCCTGCTGGGCGATTTTTCTCCACTCGCCGGGTTCATAATTGCCGGTATTTATATAGACCATGCGTGTGTAGTTTTTAAGCATTTCCTTGACCACCCACTTTAAGGTTTCTTCACTGTATTTTGCTTTCATCTCTTCGTAATTGTTTAGCATAAGATTTTCATTCTCGCCTATATAGCCTCTTGTCAGATAGTAGCTGCCTGGTGCCTTGGCAGTCTGCTTTTTATATTCTGCAGTGGATCCCAAAAACAGGGATATGCAGTCATCGCACTTTGGAATTATCATGTTTGTGTTTGGGGACAACAGTCCCTCAACCGATTTGCCGCACAGGCCGTATCCCAGGATAATAGAGTCGTAATCCTGTGAATTGTCTATTTCTTTTTGAAGCACTTCTCTTAGATGATCGCTCTTTTCGTGCAACTTCTTTTCAAAAATAACAACATCCCAGTTTGTGGGAATCCTGTCTTTTATTTCGTCGTTGACAACATCACAAACTATAAACTTTACTTTTATATTATCCTCACCGGTATTTTTGCTTCC
>CAYZUS010000050.1:7726-13455 GCA_964481885.1 uncultured Actinomycetota bacterium
GTGTTTTTATTACTTGCAGCTATGTTTTTATTATCTGTGCCAGTATTTTCCAACAATATCTCCTTTTAGAGCTTATTCCAATTTACTATTTTTTTAACTTACGATATTTTTGGCTTACCGATTCTATAGTTTGCAACTTTTTTTGAGCTTACTGTTTACTAAACTCATAATTTCTTCCGGTTTGCCGATTCTTTAATTTATAACTTTTTCAAAATGCTTAAATATGAACCGTTTAGATTTTTAACATCTGCAAAACCTGCATTTTTTAATATTCGGTATGCAAGATAACTCCTGTAACTTGTCCTGCAGTGTACAATAATGGCGCTGTTTTTATCAAGTGATAAAACATTTGCCCTCAGTAAATCTACCGGGATATTTATTGCATTTTCAATGTGCCCGCTTTCATATTCCCTCTTTGTCCTGACATCAAGAATTGTCATTTGCTCTCCGGCAGCAATCTTCTTTTTTAAATCTTCTATATCGACTGACTCAAACTCTCCCCTGATTGTATTTTCGCCTATCATTCCGACAATATTGAGCGAATCTTTTGCTGAACCATATGCAGGATGATAGCCAAGATTAAGATATGCAAGCTCAGAGATCTTCATGCGGCACTTTATCGCAACTGCCATGGTGTCAAGCTTCTTGTCAATACTTTCCTTTCCAATTGCCTCAAAACCTATTATTTCTCCGGTGTCTGCGTCGTAAATAACCATCATATGCATGAGGCTTGCTCCCGGATAATAGCCTGCATGATTTAACGAGTGCGTCTCTATTTTTACTGCGTTCATGCCAAGTTTTTTTGCCTGCCTGAATGAGACACCTGTTTTTGCAAGTGATACATCGATGACCTTTATAATCGAGGTTGGGTTGCTTTCCGGATAGGCGAAATCGCCGCCTGCTGCATTATAGCCTGCACATCTTCCCTGCATGTTTGCAGTAAATGCAAGGTTTTGTGGTTGCCTGGCGCCAGTTATAAAATCTGTGCACTCAGCGCAATCCCCTGCCGCATAGATGTCCGGACTGCTGGTTTGCATATTTTCGTTTACTTCAATGGCACCTGATGGGCCTGTTGACAACCCGCAGGCAGAAGCAAGGGCCACTTCGGGCTTGGTTCCCGTGCCGATAAAAATAATGTCACAGGGTATTACTTTAGAGCTTGCAGTTTTTACAGCAGTTACTATACCTGCTGTTTTGCTGCTGCTGTCAGTATTTAACCATTCAAATCCGGTTATATCCTCATTTTTTAATAATGTTACCTTTTTATCAGCAAGATAGTTCTCAAGATACTCGATTATTTCAAAGTCAAATAACGGCAATATCTGGCCGGTTTTTTCAACTATGGTTACTTTAAACCCGGCTCCCAAAAACGCCTCTATAAGCTCAAGTCCTATGTAGCCTCCGCCAATAATTACGGCGTTTAAGTCTTTATTTTCTTTTTGTATGTCGCCATTTCTTAAAACATCTTTGCCAATAGCATTTTGGGATATGGCAGGATTTGCCATATCGGGATCTGATTGAGATGAAACAGGGTTTGATCCATCAGGAGTACTTTGCGCCGATGTAAGACTGCCCATATACGCTTTCAGCCTGACCGCATCGTCAATTGTCTTTAAGATAAAGGCATTACCGGCCCCATAGAGTTCCTTATTAAATATTACCGGCACCGAACCTGTGGTAATTATCAGTTTGTCGTAAGAATCTTCGAAAACTGACCCTGTCATCAGGTCTTTAACCTTTATGCTTTTTACTGCAGTATTTATGCTTAATACTTCATGCAAAACCTTTACACCTATATTAAATCTTTTTTCAAAGCCGGCAGCGTCATTAATAATCAGGTCACCAAGTGAAGAGATACTTCCGGAAACATAATAAGGCAATCCGCATGTTGCAAAGGAAATATATTTATATTTTTCATATATGACAATTTCTGCATCATCTGTGGCCCTTCTTGCCTTGACTGCTGCTGAGGTCCCGGCAGCAACACCGCCGATTATTATTATCCTTTTTACATTTTGGGTTTTCCCAGTCATCTTAAACAACCTGTCTTTTCTATTTTTAAAATTTTCTATGCCAAATCAAATAATTCGTCTCAAAGCCTGATAAATAAACATGCGACTCAGACTCAGTATCCGGCAAACCAATATCCGGCAACTCTCCGGCAACTCAGACAACATTTTCAGGTTACCAGTCTAATGGCTTTTAAAATGCCAAATCAAATAACCATATTATTTGCTACAAAATCCATTACTGAGCTTATTTCAATTCCCAGACCGTATGCCTCGTTTAGAGTGTCTATCTGGAGCCTGCAGTTTTCGCATGGAGTGACAAGCAATTTCGCTCCTGTCTTTTTTATCTGGTCCGCCTTTAACTTGCCGGTCTTAATCCTGAATTCATCAAGCTCAGACATTGCAACAAGCCCGCCGCCGCCGCCGCAGCACCAATTTCTTTCCTTATTCGGAGTCATGTCCCTGAAATCGACAGCAATCTTTTTCATGATATATCTTGGCTCATCATAAAAGCCTGCATTTCTTCCAACCTGGCAGGGGTCATGGTATGTAACGGGTGTTTTGAAGTTTCCTTCCTTAAGCACCACTTTGCCTTCTTTTATAAATTCAGTTGTTAACTCTACAAATCCCCTTATTTTAAATGGAAGTTTTTCTTTTGCCCAGGCCTCGTATAAAAATTTCATGACCCTGTAAGCATGGCCGCATTCAGTGATAATTATTTCTTTGACTTTAAGCCTTTTTGCCTCATCAACGATCCTGTCTGCTATTGCTTTTGCCTTTTTGCTGCTGCCCAGAAAAAGCCCGTAATTTGCAGCTTCAAACATACTAAGGCTCCAGCTGATTTTCGCCTTGTTAAATATCATCGCAGCAGGAAGTATTGTATGCGTTCCGGCCAGAGCGACATACAGGAAATCTGCTCCAATATTTTCCATTGGAATTGAAGCATTAGGGTCATTTAACTTTTCTTTGAGTTCATCTTCAGTTTCTTTTAGCGTTTCCTGGAGGATATCCTTGAACATGTCGATATTTTCACCTTTAAAGATAGCCGCTTCAGACAGCTCTCCCAGCATTGTGTGCCCCTTACCGGCCGCATTGAGTATTTCCTTGGCAACTGAAAGTATCCAGGCTGTGTCTATACTGAAAGGGCAATAAACCATACATCTCCTGCAGCCTGTGCATGCATAGGCTGACCTGCTCAGTTCTTCAAGAAGTTTTTCATCATCGATCTCTTTGCCTTCAAAGAGCTTCGGGAAAATCCTGCCTATGGGTGATATGTTTTTCTTGTATATTCTTCTTACAAGCTCGGCCCTGTATGCCGGCAGATAAGTAATATCCTTGGTGACCTTATACTGGTGGCAGGCATCTCTGCATATCGCACATCTTGCGCATGTATCAAGATAGAGCATAAGCTGCCTGTTTATCTTGCTTTTTAATACTGCAACCAGTGCTTCTTTTTGAGCTGTATCTTTTTCAATAGTGCCATTTATTGTATTGTTTTCCATCATACATCACTCCTTACAGAATTTACCGCAAAAGTTCCTATTGCATGTGTTAACTTGCTAAACGGGAAATACATAACAAAAAGATTTACAAAAAATACATGCATTGTAAGAACCCACCTTGCCCCTTTTTCTGCGATTGCCTCAGGGAAATACGGCCTGAATGTAAGAACGCTCAGAAAGTATGCCCTGTATTCAGAAACTGAAATTTTAGCAAAAAACCTTAAATGGTCCCCAAGACCAATTATTACAATAAGTAAAAAAACAATAAAATAATCTTCAAATACCGACAACTCCTTATAGGGAGAGAAGAAACGTCTGAAAATATAAAAGAGAATCGTTACAAGGAGTATTATCCCCATGGTACCTCCTGCAATTGCGCCAAGCTTTTCCATTCCTTCGTTTCCGATGGCATTAGCAAGAGGCGTAAATTCATGAACCATCCTGAAATGTGCAAAAAGCACTGCCGCAAGTGAAAAATGAAAAAGTATTGAAAATGTATACATCCATGGATCGGCTTCTGCTGAGTGAGGAAAAACAAATGAATCTTTTAACAATTTAAAAAACTTCACTCCTTTATTTTTTGGCTTCGGAAATATTCCAAGCCTTACCATAGAGCGAGGGGTTTTTACCCAACCGTATATCTGGTAAGCCATGCCTACAACAAAAACAATAACGGCTATATATACCATTATTCCTGCAGCAAAAAATGAAAATCCGCTCATAAGCTACCCTCCATTTATAATTAAAAGAATCCCCGAATTTAGTTTATTTCAACCTTTTTACGTAAAAAATAATATTTTTACCATCTTTTTCAGTCTTTAAAACTTCATTTCCTGTGGTCCTTGCCCATGACGGGATATCTGCAAGGCTTCCCGGGTCGGTTGCTATCGCTTTAAGCACGCCATCAATTGGAATATTTTTAATATTCTGGCTCACCTTTACCATTGGCAGCGGACACAAAAGGCCCTTCAAATCAAGCTCAAGATCCACTTTTATTTCTTCAGTCATTTTTCCTCCCGGTAATATTTTAGTTTTTACAATTTTATCTTTTATAAATTTTTTTTATCAATTTCCATCAATTTCTTTGATTCAGGCAGGGGTTTAAACCTGTAACTAAAATTTTTATTTTTTAATATAAAAATATTTAATGGTCCCTGAAAAATAATTACCCCAATGTGTCAAATAAATAAAACTTCAGGATTAGTTTAAACAAATAATTTCCTGAAATCTTAAGTTATCCAACAACAACTAAATATATAATGTTGAGTAAGAGTCCTTCGAATGTTCAAGCATAAAAGCAACCCCAACAACATCCTTGACTTCATCAATCATGCTCTCCCTTGGTATTTCAAGAACATCCATGCTCATCTGGCATGCATAGAAACTTACCCCAAGATCAATTGCCATTTGCCTTAACTCTACAAGAGACGGAACACCCTTTGCACCCATCATTTTATTAAACATCCATCTTCCCAAGCCGCCCATGCTGTATTTGCTTGGAGATGCCTTTGAAATATCCCCGCCTTCCATTATACCCATCATTTTGCCCATGAAGCTTTTGCCTGTCCTGACATTCTTTTTCTTTAATGCCCTAAGTCCCCAAAAAGTAAAGAACATCGTGACTTCCATATTTGAAGCAGCAGCTCCAGTGGCAATAAGAAATGACGTCATAATCTTATCCATATCTCCGCTAAAGACTATCAGTGTAGTCTCAAGCTTTTTTTCCTCAGCCATTTTTTCTCCTTTTATTACTTTTTTAAGAATATCTCATTTTTGAGTTAACATCTGTTTAAGAATTACCTTCAAGGGCTTCTGCAACTGTATCATGCTTGCTTTGAAAGGATTCCTGCAGGACCTCACTTATAAGATCATAAGCCTGGATTATTTTTATATTGGAGATGGAATAATAAATATTATTTCCATCTCTTCTTGAATTTACAACTCCCTTTGACCTTAAAATGGCCAGGTGCTGTGAAAGGTTTGCCTGTGAAATGCCGGTTTTATTAACAAGTTCAGTTACTGTCATCTCACCGTTCCTCATCGTATCAAGTATCGCCTGACGATTGGGATTGGAAATTGTCTTGCAGACCTCTGCATGAAGGTTATAGAAATTATTTTTAAGCATATCAACCCCTGTATTTTATATCTTTATATATTAATATTGTAATATAGTTATAAATTATAATTTTAGGGTTTTTTTGTCAAGAATTATTTATTA
>CAYZUS010000051.1:0-13367 GCA_964481885.1 uncultured Actinomycetota bacterium
TGAAATAATAGGTGATTTAATTGAGATAGGAGTGGATATCCTTGATCCTGTCCAGGTTTCTGCAAAAAACATGAGCCTGGAAAATCTTAAAGCAAGGTTTGGCAAAAACATATGTTTTCACGGCGGCCTGGATACACAAAAATTCCTGCCTTTTGTCACACCAAAGGAAGTAAGAAAAGAAGTAAGAAGAATAAATACACTGTTTGGTGATGGCGGAGGCATTATCCTGGGTCCTTCCCATTATTTAACTTCAGATGTCCCGATTGATAATATACTGGCCATATACAAGGATTAACCATATCGGAAGCAAAGTCTTGGATAGTTTAAAGCAATCTGCTGTTTGCATATCAAAACAAAACAGTTTTTATTCCCAAAAGGAAAAGTTGAAAACAAGAAAAAAATTAATAAAAAGTTTTTAAAAATTCTTAAAAAATTATTTTAAAATACTCTTGACATTAATAAAATAGTTGCTAATATATTTCATCGTCAGTTAAACCTTTTTGATAACCTACTTTGCCAGTTTTAAAAAAACTGAGCTTTTTTAAATGCAGTGGTTTAAAAACTGTGCTTTTTACTTTCTTATTTTCTTATTTTTATTAAATGCAGTTATTTCAGACAGATTTTCCAAGGATCATGCTTTCTATGGGGGAGCTTTTGTTATTGCAGCCGGCCTTTCGTAAAGCCTGCATATATTATCCGCTGCCTCCAGTAAAACCTGC
This sequence comes from uncultured Actinomycetota bacterium, assembly GCA_964481885.1. GTDB lineage: Bacteria > Actinomycetota > Humimicrobiia > Humimicrobiales > Humimicrobiaceae > Fen731. The sequence goes on from CAYZUS010000051.1 coordinate 720, forward strand.
ATATCCAGGGAAGCATATTTAAGGAAATTTCTGTATTAATGGCTAAAACTGTATACCTGTAAGGGAGAAAGATTTAATGCAAAAGATTAAAAAAATAACAAGACACAGCTTCGGTAAAATCCCAAAAGTAATGGAAATCCCGCATCTTCTTGATATCCAGAGGAAATCATTTGACTGGTTTTTGGAGGAAGGGGCCGGAGAGGCTCTGAGGGATATATCTCCTATAGAGGATTTTACAGGGACAATGTCTCTTGAATTTGAAGGTTTCGTTTTCGGTGAAGTGAATGCAAGCGCAGATGAATGCAAAATGCAGGACAGGACCTACCAGGCGCCATTAAAGGTACTTGCAGTTTTTATAAATAAAGAGACCGGAGAAAAGAAAGAACAGGAAGTCTTCATGGGCGATTTTCCTGTTATGACCGATAAAGGAACATTTGTAATAAACGGAACAGAAAGAATAGTTGTATCCCAGCTTGTCCGTTCCCCAGGTGTGTATTTTGATTCAGACATAGATAAAAAAACAGAAAAGGATATTTATCTCTGCAAGGTCATTCCGACCAGGGGCTCCTGGATTGAAATGGAGACCGACAAGAAAAATATCGGCTATATAAGGATTGACAGAAGAAGAAAATTCCTTCTGAGTATTTTCCTGAAATCCATAGGTTTTGGAAATAACGAAAACATGCTTTCCATTTTTGGCCCTTATGACAAAGTGGACTGCATAAAAAATACACTTGAAAAGGATGTTACGGAGACCGAAGAGGAAGCTTTGATAGAAATATACAAAAAGCTTCGTCCTGGCGAGCCTCCGACAATAGACAGTGCCAGAAATCTGATACACGCGCTATTCTTTGATCCCAAAAGATATGATTTTGGAAAAGTTGGAAGATATAAAACCAACCAGAAATTTTCGGAAGATATCGATGAGGAAAATAAGTTTAACGAAGATGTGCAGGCACTTATAGAAAGAATCAATACTGCGGGACTTTTTGGGAAAATGCCTGAGTCAGTGGAATCGCCTATGGCGGAGTCCGATGACGAGGTGGCACTTAGCAGCGGTAAGGATTCAAACGGTATGAATAAACAGGATAAGATATCCATGCTAAAAGGACTAATCGAAGGGATCCAGGATGAAGATTTAAAAAATGCCATTGAAGAAGACTTCAAGACTTTAATGTCAATGCCTGCGCTAAGTGCATTATTTGAAAAGCTGTATTCTGACGTGGTTTCCGTGGAAGGTCTTGACAAACAGGTAGTTTTAATAAGAAAGTTTGGCTTGTCTGAAGAAGTGCAGAAATACTATGCTGTATTTTCAAATTTAAACAGCAATATGAGTGCTGATGGCTATGCTTTAAAACTGCTCGCAGACAAAGACAGCAAATCTGGTGATTTTTCAGAGATAAAAACAGAACTCGAACAGGTATTATCCCTGTTGGAGAATATTTTTAAAGTAAATAATAATGTATATTCCAATCTTGCTGAAATTAATTTGAAAATGCATATTGACTCATCAGACACGATGGTCATTAACTCCAAAGATATTTTCCGTATTGTAAAGTACCTTATACAGCTTATCAGCAATATTGGCGAGATAGATGACATTGACCATTTTGGCAACAGGAGGATCAAAAATATCGGAGAGCTTATTCAGAACCAGGTAAGAATTGGCCTTGCAAGACTGGAAAGAGTTGTAAAAGAAAGAATGACCACCCAGGATACTGAGCAGATAACTCCCAAGACCCTTATAAATATAAGGCCCCTCGTTGCAGCAGTAAAGGAATTTTATGGCAGCGGCCAGCTCTCACAGTTTCTTGACCAGACAAACCCGCTTGCGGAAATCACCCACAAAAGAAGGCTGTCTGCTCTCGGGCCCGGCGGCTTGAGCAGGGAAAGAGCCGGTTTTGAGGTCAGGGATGTACATCCTTCACATTATGGCAGGATGTGCCCAATTGAAACACCCGAAGGTCCAAACATCGGCCTTATCGGTTCACTTGCAACATATGCAAAACTCAATGAATATGGTTTTATCGAGACACCATACAGGGTAGTAAGAAACGGAAAGGTGCTTGATGATATCAAATACCTTTCTGCAGACAAAGACGAAAATTCTGTCATCGCCCAGGCAACAGACAGGCTTGACAAAAACGGCAATTTCCTGGATAAAAAGCTTCCCTGCACCACAGGCGGAGAAGTAGTCATGGCTGAAGCGAACCTGATAGATTATATGGATGTTTCCCCGAAACAGATATTTTCTGCAGCAACCTCTTTGATACCTTTCCTTGAGCATGATGATGCAAACCGTGCGCTGATGGGTTCAAACATGCAGAGGCAGGCTGTTCCACTCATTTATCCGGAAGCTCCACTTGTTGGAACAGGCATGGAGAAGAAGCTTGCCCGTGACAGCGGCCATATTATTATTGCTGAGGATGAAGGAGTCGTTACCAGGGTATGCGCAGACTTCGTTGAAGTAAGATATAAAAATAACAATATTAAAACATATAATTTCTACAAATTCAGAAGATCAAACCAGGGAACCTGTATAAACCAGCGACCTGTGGTTGATGAAGGACAGATTCTAAAAAAAGGTGATGTTATTGCTGACGGTCCTTCAACTGAGGTCGGCGAGCTTGCCCTTGGCAGAAATCTGCTTGTTGCTTTCATGCAATGGGAAGGGTACAACTATGAAGATGCAATTATCCTTTCTGAAAGGCTTGTCAAGGAGGATGTTCTTTCATCCATTCATATTTCCAAACAGGAGATTGAAGCAAGACAGACAAAGCTTGGTTCTGAAGAAATAACCATAGATATTCCGAATGTAAGCGATGAAATGCTTAAAAACCTTGACGAGAGGGGAATAATAAGGATTGGCGCTTATGTCAAACCCGGTGACGTGCTTGTCGGGAAAATAACTCCAAAAGGAGAGACAGAGCTTACTGCAGAAGAAAAGCTTCTTCGCGCAATCTTTGGAGAAAAAGCAAGAGAAGTCAGGGACAGTTCATTAAAAGTTCCTCACGGTGAAGAAGGAATCGTTATCGACGTACAGTTGTTTTCAAGAAAAGGAGGCAGCGACCTGCCCCCGGGCGTAAATGAACTGGTCAGGGTGTTTATAGCAAAGAAAAGAAAAATATCTGTTGGTGACAAACTTGCAGGAAGGCATGGAAACAAAGGTATAATCTCAATAATTTTGCCTGAAGAAGACATGCCGTATATGGAAGACGGAACTCCGGTTGACATAATTTTTAATCCGCTTGGCGTGCCTTCACGTATGAACGTGGGACAGGTACTGGAAACTCATCTTGGATGGGCCGCAAGCAAAGGATGGGATCAGGAAGGAGTAGTCAGGAATCCAAACGGCTCAGTGCACGTTGCCAGCCCGATTTTTGACGGAGCAAAAGAGTCCGATATAGAAGAACTTTTAACGAAGGCCAATCTGCCCATAAACGGAAAAACTACCCTCTACGATGGTTTGGGAGGAGACATGATTTCAGACAGCATCTGCGTTGGATATGTCTATGTTTTAAAACTTTCACACCTTGTTGATGACAAAATACACGCCCGGTCCACGGGACCATATTCTCTTGTCACGCAGCAGCCTCTCGGAGGCAAGGCCCAGTTCGGCGGGCAGAGGTTTGGAGAAATGGAAGTCTGGGCGCTGGAGGCTTACGGAGCTTCTTATCTGCTCCAGGAAATGCTCACTATTAAGTCTGACGATGTGGTTGGCAGAGTCAAGACTTACGAATCGATAGTAAAAGGTGAAAATATTGAAAAACCGGGAATCCCGGAATCATTTAAAGTGCTTGTAAAGGAAATGCAAAGCCTTGGTCTTGACGTTGAGGTCCTTTCAGAGGAAGGCAAGGAAGTAAAAGTTGATGCTGAGCAGGATGAGCTTATGAAGACAGTTGAAGAACTCGGCATAGAACTTATCGGGCATGAGGTCCTCGACTTTGGCGATGAGGAACAGCCGGAAACTGAAGACGAAGAAGAGGAAGATTTTTTTGCAGACGAACCAAGCTTTGAAGAGGAGATGGGCTTCGCCGAAACGAAAAAATCAGGTAAAAAAACCGATAAAGCAATTATTTCTGACATGGATATAGAAGCTGCTCTTGAAGGAAGTTTGGACTTAATCGAGGTTAAGAAACCGGGGAAAAAATCAGGGAAAGCGGCTGGCTCCCAGTCTGATATTGACTCGGATCTTGCAGGGGAGCTTGCAGGAGAATTAGACAAGGTTGAAGCCAGGAGCGCTGGTAAAAAGTCAAGAAAACCAATTGCGCCGGAGTCTGATGATGAAGCTGCTCTTGCGGGGGGACTTGCTGATGGGCTTGCAGGCGGAATCTCAGATGGTCTTTCAGAAGGCCTGGATCTGATTAAGGTTAAGAAAATCAGTAAAAAACCTGTAAAAGCAGACGTGCAGGAAGTGGAGAGCAAAACAACTCCGGAAGAGCCGGAAACTAAAGATTTAGGTTAAAATTTTTATATATTTTGGAGGTTTGACAAATGGTTATTAACATAGATGTAAATAATTTCGACGCAATAAGAGTGGGTCTTGCTTCACCTGAAAAGATAAAATCATGGTCAAACGGTGAAGTTAAAAAACCCGAGACCATAAACTACAGGACTTTAAAGCCTGAAAAAGACGGGCTTTTCTGTGAAAGGATCTTCGGGCCGACAAAAGACTGGGAATGTTACTGCGGAAAGTACAAAAGGGTAAGATTCAAAGGGATAATCTGTGAGAGATGCGGCGTTGAAGTGACGCGTTCCAATGTAAGAAGGGAAAGGATGGGCCACATAAGCCTTGCCGCCCCTGTTTCACATATATGGTTTTTTAAAGGTGTTCCTTCAAGAATGGGATATGTTCTTGATATAAGCCCAAGGGATCTGGAAAAAGTCCTGTACTTTGATTCCTATATCATCACAAAAGTAAAACAGGAAGAATTAAAGGAAATAGACAAAACAGTGCAGGCAGTTGAAGAATCCAGGATGGCAGCTCATGAAGCCAGGCAGGCCGGAATGAGTACTGTGGAAGAACTGCAGGCGCTGGACGATGCAATTGTGAAAGTACTGCAGTCGCTGGAAATTAAAATTCTGGCATATGAAAAAGACTGGCAACAGGACAAAGAAATCTGGCAGCCTTATTTGGAAAAAATAAGGGAATACATCAATGCCGTAAAGGAACATATTTCTGCCGTAAAAGAGGATAAAGGTGTATTGCAGGCACATGAGAAAGCAAGGCAGGCATATGATAAAGCCAGGCCGGGATATAAGGATGCAAAACTTTTGGAGGAAGAAAAGATAAAGCAATTAGAGGAAGATGCAGCAGAAAAGGAAAAAGAACTTCACGATTTAAGGCTCATCGATATTGAAGAAAATAAAACTGAACTTCTGAAAAGATATAAGGACGGCGATGAATTAAGAACGGTTGAAGATATTGAAGATGAGGAAATAGCATCTGAAAAAGACATTGAGGCAAGAGTTGCAAAGATAATAAAAGAAGCAGGCAAGCTTTTAATTGAAGAAACCGAGATTTTTACTGAAAACCTTGAGCTTGTAAAAAGAGCTTTTACTTTTCTGTTAAATCTTGAAGTGAAAATGCTTGTACTTGATGAACCGCTTTTTAAGAAGATGAAGGAAATATACTTTAATTATTTTAATGGAGGCATGGGAGCCGAAGCTGTAAAAGAACTCTTAAAGAGTATTGATGTAGACAAAGACGTTGATGAACTTAAGGCCACTATTAAAGATTCAAAGGGCCAGAAGAGAATAAGGGCAATAAAGAGGCTCAAAATATTATCAGTATTTAAGGGTTCTACAAACAAACCTGAACACATGATAGTTGAGATACTTCCTGTCATACCGCCTGATCTGCGTCCGATGGTGCAGCTTGACGGCGGCAGGTTTGCAACATCTGACTTAAATGACCTGTACAGAAGAGTAATAAACCGAAACAACAGACTTAAAAAACTTCTTGAGCTTACTGCTCCTGAAATTATTATAAATAATGAAAAAAGAATGCTTCAGGAAGCAGTGGACAGCCTTTTTGACAACGGCAGGCGCGGACGTGCAGTCCTGGGCGCAGGCAACAGGCCACTGAAATCCCTGTCCGATATGTTAAAAGGAAAACAGGGGCGTTTCAGGCAGAACCTTCTTGGAAAGCGTGTCGATTATTCCGGCCGTTCAGTAATCGTTGTAAACCCGCATTTGAAGCTTTATCAGTGCGGCCTTCCAAAAGCGATGGCACTGGAGCTTTTCAAGCCCTTTGTAATGAAAGAGCTTGTTGAGAAAGGCTATGTACAGAATATAAAAAGCGCAAAGACAATGGTTGACCGTGGCGGCGATGAAGTCTGGGATGTACTTGAGCAGGTTATAAAAAATCACCCTGTACTTTTAAACAGGGCGCCCACACTTCACAGGCTTGGCATCCAGGCATTTTTGCCTATCCTTGTTGAAGGCAAGGCCATACAGATACATCCGCTTGTCTGCCCTCCTTTTAACGCAGACTTTGACGGTGACCAGATGGCTGTGCACGTTCCGCTCTCAAATGAAGCAAAATCTGAGGCGCTGGTACTCATGCTTGCATCAAACAACATACTTTCTCCTGCAAGCGGTCTTCCCGTTTCCATTCCATCACAGGATATGGTCCTGGGGCTTTACTTTCTTACATCGGACCGCATAGCCAGAGGGCCAAAACCAAAGTATACAAAAATGGATGGTTATTTTTATAATAACATTGAGGAAGCCTTAATTGATTATGAGTATGGTTTTATAACCCTGCACAGCCCCATAAAGGTAAACATCAAAAAGGCAAACAAAGTCAAACCATATGATACAACAATTGGAAGGATCATATTAAACCAGGCTCTTCCTGAGGATTATGAATTCGTAAATAAGGAAATAAACAAGAAGTCCCTGGTTGCCATTATATCTGACTGTATAAACAAATACCCGGCATCAGCGGTAACAATAATCCTTGATAACATTAAGGAGATAGGCTTTAAATATGCAACGCGTTCAGGAATAACTGTAGCAATAGAAGATATAGTCGTTCCAGAGAAAAAGAAGGAAATACTTGAAGCAGCAGAAAAAAAGGTTGAAAAAGCAGAAATCCATTATAATGAGGGCCTTCTGTCAGAAGGTGAAAGACACCAGATCGTTATTACAACCTGGTCACAGGCAACAGAAGATGTTGCAGACGCTATGGAGAAAAACTTCGACAAGCATAATTCTGTATACATGATGGCAACGTCAGGAGCCCGTGGAAATATCAAGCAGCTGCGCCAGCTTGCAGGTATGCGAGGCCTTGTTGCAAATGCCCGTGGAGACATTCTTGACAGACCGATAAAGTCAAACTTTCGTGAGGGCGCAACGGTCCTTGAATACTTTATATCTACTCACGGCGCCAGGCAGGGTCTTGCTGATACCGCGCTTAGAACAGCTGACTCAGGGTACCTGACAAGAAGGCTGGTTGACGTGGCGCAGGAAACAATTGTAAGGATAAACGACTGCGGAACAGAAGAAGGCGTATCTCTTTATGTACTTACACTTGAAGGAGAGCCAAACCAGAACCTTATCGGAAGGACAAACCTGGTGGATGTTATAAACACAAAGACAAGGAAAATTATTTTAAAAGCAGGAGACGAGATAAAGGAAAAAGATCGCGAGACCTTGATCCATGCCAATATTGAATATGTAAGAGTGCGCTCGGGCCTTACCTGTGAATCTGAATTCGGTGTATGCCAGCAGTGTTACGGAAGGGATCTTGCATCCGGAAAGTTAATAGCCATTGGCGAGGCGGTTGGAATTATTGCAGCACAGTCAATTGGCGAGCCGGGTACACAGCTGACAATGCGTACTTTCCACACAGGAGGCGTTGCTTCGACGGTTATCATAAGAAACGTCAAATCCCCTGTCACAGGCAGGCTGGTATTGCGGGATGAACTTTTAGAGCAGCTGCGCCTTAAAAAAGATGACTTTACTGATGAAAAAAGCGATGAGTCACGAGAAATAAGCATAGAACATGTAGTCGGAAGACTTACCTTCCAGGTAAGTATGGAAAACGGCGGCATTGTAGACGTAATTATTCCCAAGGGAGAAGTACTGCAGTTAAACAAGAGCACCGCAGTTGAAGAGGGCCACGTATTTGCAAAGATAGTCCTTACTGCAAAGAGGAAGCTTCACGTTCATAAACACGAGAAGACTTTTGAAGGAATAGACATAACATCAGGTCTTCCAAGGGTAGTGGAACTTTTCGAGGCAAGAAGGCCAAAAGAGCATGCATTCATATCGGAGACAAGCGGCATTGCATCAATTGAGGATGTTGATCCCAAGTTCAGGATGATAACGATAAAGAATAGTGAAGATGGGCTGGAGAAGACATACCAGGTGCCTACAAGGACAAAGATAAGGGTAAGTGACGGGGACCCGGTCAATACCGGGGATCAGTTAACAGAGGGAATAAGAAACCCCCATGACATACTAAAAATCAATGGTATAAAAGCCTGCGAACAGTACCTTGTAAAGGAAATCCAGGATGTATATAAGAGCCAGGGTGTTGACATAAATGACAAGCACATAGAAATAATAGTTCGACAGATGCTTAAAAGAGTGACGATAATTGATCAGGGTGACAGCCAGTTTTTACCGGGCGCGCTTGTAGACAGGCTCATATTTGAAAAAGAAAATAAAAAGCTTGCAGCAAATTCAAAAGAGCCCGCTACCGCAAAAACTAACCTGATGGGTATCACAAAAGCGTCACTGGCAACTGACAGCTTCCTTGCAGCTGCGTCATTCCAGGAGACAACCAAAGTACTGACAGATGCGGCCCTTGAAAACAAGATAGATTACCTGGTAGGGTTAAAAGAAAATGTAATCATTGGCAAGGCAATACCTGCAGGCACCGGGCTTATAAGATACAGGGATGTTGACCTGATATATGCAGGATATAAAGAAGAGCCGCAGGAAGAGATCGAGATGTTTCATGAATCCGGAGACGACGAAAAACTGGATTTGAATATGGAGCTGAACATATAGAAAAAAAAGAGATAAAATTTTTAAAATTTATGATTATTTTATTTGACTTTTTATTTTGATAATGGTAATCTTCTAGTTCGCGTCTGGAAAGATAGAAGTTTTTAAGCCCAGCTAAAATCTTAAATATTTTAATTCTTTTATTTTTAAAAAATTTTAGTTTTTTAGTGTTTTAATTTTTGGTAATTTAAGGAAAAGAACAGAAAAAGGTAAGGTAATTTTATGCCTACGATAAACCAGTTAGTAAGAAAAGGACGACAAAAGATAGTTAAAAAGAAGAAGACTCCCGCCTTGCAGAGTAATCCGATGAAAAGGGGAGTGTGCGTCAGGGTCTATACAACCACGCCAAAAAAACCTAACTCTGCGTTAAGAAAAGTTGCAAGGGTGAGACTGTCAAACAGTCTTGAAGTAACAGCTTATATTCCCGGAGTTGGTCACAATCTTCAGGAGCACTCGATTGTTGTAATCAGAGGTGGAAGAGTCAAGGATTTACCGGGCGTAAGGTACAAAATTGTAAGAGGCGTGCTGGATACCAGTGGAGTTGAAGGCAGAAAAAATTCAAGATCAAGATATGGTGCAAAAAGACCAAAATAGGTAATTTTAGATTTTAAATTGCTAAGGAGATTATTTTAATGGCAAGAAGAGGCAATCCAACTAAGCGAAAAGTTGTTCCGGATCCGATTTATAAGAACGTATTGGTAACAAAGCTCGTAAATAAAATTCTTTGGAAAGGCAAGAAAAGTGTCGCCGAAGGAATTATGTACGGAAGTCTGAAGATACTTGGTGATAAAACCAAGGAGAACCCTATTGACATCCTCGAAAAGTGCCTGGATAATGTTCGTCCCTATCTTGAGGTAAAATCAAGAAGAGTCGGCGGAGCAAACTACCAGGTTCCAATCGAAGTAACCCCAAGCAGAGCTAATACCCTCGCTCTAAGATGGATAATAGGATTCGCCAGAAAAAGGCGAGAAAAAACAATGGCTGAGAGGCTTGCAGGAGAAATACTTGACGGCGCAAGCAATACCGGCAATAGTGTAAAAAAGAGGGAAGATTTACACAAAATGGCAGAAGCCAATAAGGCTTTCTCCCATTACAGATGGTAATAACTGCAGAAAAAGGCCCCTAAAAGCTATTTTTATTATTGCAGTTATAAAAAAATATTTAAAAAAATTTTATTAAATGAATGGCTGTGCTTACCATTCTGCATTTTTAATGCAGTATTGGTGTTTAATGCATAGCGCTAAGACAGACGGAAAGCTTAAAGAAAACAGTCTTAAAAGCAAAAGCTTAAGTTTAAAAGGTACTATTTAAAGGATATAAGCAAAAGTTGCAAAACAGGTAACTGCATTATATAAGTCAGCAGAAGCTAAAAGTAAGTAGAGAGAAGCTTAAAGGTCAGAAGGCAGAAGTTAAAAGAAGATGGCAAGAACGATACCAATTGAAAAGGTAAGAAACATAGGGATAGCGGCTCATATTGATGCCGGTAAAACCACGACAACAGAGCGAATATTGTATTATTCAGGTAAAACATACAAGATTGGCGAGGTTGATGATGGCGCTGCCGTTATGGACTGGATGGTTCAGGAGCAGGAAAGAGGTATTACCATAACTTCTGCAGCTACTTCATGCTACTGGGGTGAAAACAGGATAAATATCATTGACACTCCTGGCCATGTAGATTTTACAGTTGAAGTTGAGAGATCCCTGCGAATTCTTGATGGACTTGTTACCCTGTTCTGCGCTGTCGGTGGAGTTGAACCTCAGTCTGAAACAGTATGGAGACAGGCAACCAAATACAATATACCAAGGATTGCATTTATCAATAAGATGGACAGAAGTGGTGCGGACTTCTTCTATGTAGTGGAAATGATGAAAAGCAAGTTTAATGTCAATCCTATTCCCGTACAAATTCCTATAGGAAAAGAAGATAAATTTACAGGAATTATTGACCTGGTTACAATGAAGGCCATTCTCTATAAAGATGTTATGGGTATCAAATATTCAGTTGAAGAAATCCCTGAAGACATGATAGGAATTGCAAACCAGTACAGGCAGGAGCTTATTGAGAATATTGCCAATTATAATGATGATATTCTGCATAAGTATATAGAGAATATTGATATTACAGAAAGTGAAATTATAAGTGCCTTAAGAAAAATCACACTGGAAGTAAATGGTGTGCCTGTTCTTTGCGGGGCATCGTTTAAAAATAAAGGAATCCAGCATTTGCTGGATGCAGTAGTTAATTTTCTTCCCTCTCCTGTGGATATAGCTGACTCAAAAGGAATAAACCCTAACACCGGCGAGGAAGAAACAAGAAAAGCTGAAGACAATGCAAGTTTTTCAGGGCTTCTTTTTAAGGTAATGACAGATCCTTTCGTAGGAAAGTTAAACTATGTCAGGATTTATTCAGGAAGCCTGAAAGTGGGAACACAGGTATTAAATACGACAACAGACAACAAGGAGAGAATTTCCAAAATAATCGAACTGCATGCAAACAGCAGGGTGGAAATAGATGAAGCATTCTGCGGCGATATTGTCGGAGTTGTAGGTTTAAAGAATGTCAAAACAGGAGACACTCTTTGCGCCCCTGCAAAACCCATAAAGTTTGAGTCAATTGTTTTCCCTGATCCTGTCATCTCGATTGCCATTGAACCCAAGACAAAGTCTGATCAGGAAAAGCTGGGTGTCGCATTAAATAAAATTGCTGAAGAAGATCCTACATTTAAAATAAATACAGACAGTGAGACGGGACAGACGATTATTTCAGGAATGGGGGAACTGCACCTGGAGATCATTGTTGACAGGATGCTCAGGGAGTTTAAGGTAGATGCAAGTGTCGGCAAGCCCCAGGTCGCATACAGAGAAACTATAACCCGGGACGTGGAAGTCGAAGGGAAATATATCAGGCAAAGTGGTGGCAGGGGCCAGTACGGACATGCTGTTCTTCATTTTTATCCCAATGAGTATGGAAAGGGATTTGAGTTTCTGGATAAGACCAAGGGTGGTACGATTCCTAAAGAATATATCAAACCCATTGAGATGGGCATAATCGATGCAATGCAGAGCGGCGAGCTGGCAGGTTATCCTGTTGTAGATGTAAAAGCGGTACTCCTTGACGGCTCATATCATGAAGTTGATTCATCTGATCTGGCATTCAGGATTGCAGGCGGCAGGGCCTTTAGGGAAGCCAACACAAAGGGAGCTCCCATACTTCTTGAACCTGTTATGGATATCGAAGTGGTTGTTCCGGATGAGTATATGGGTGAAGTTATCGGAGATTTGAATTCAAAAAGAGGAAAAATAATGTCAGTGATTCTCAGGAATAATCTCAGGATAGTAAAAGCAGACGTTCCTCTTGTAATGATGTTTGGATATGCGACTGATTTGAGGTCAAAAACACAGGGACGAGCCACATTTACAATGCAGTTCAAGAAACATGAGCCTGTACCTGAGAACATTGCAAACGAAATCTTAAGAAAAATAAAAGGAAGTATAGCGGTTTAAAGATAAAAGGAAGCATAGCGGTTTAAAACTATAATTAGTTAAGTGATAATTAAACAATTTAGACCAATCTTAAAGAAAGGAATTATAAAATGGCGGCAAAATTAAAATTTGAAAGAACAA
>CAYZUS010000052.1:0-13340 GCA_964481885.1 uncultured Actinomycetota bacterium
CCAGTGGTATGTCAATAGCAAAAATATGGTTTAATTTACAGATTGCCAATCACTGATTAAATACTGCAACTGCAACAGGCCATGCAGTCAAAAGTGGGCTTTTAGATTCGGTTTTGTTGATTAATTACAGGAATTTCTGATTGGCATTTGCATCAGTAACAAAAACAGTTATTTTAAACAGGAATTTTATAGAGTTTTAATATTATTTATACCAGAAGGACCAAACTAACGCGTATCTGGGGTAAAAAAACCCTGAATAATTCTATTTTCACTGAGGCTGAAGGGATAAAAGTATTTAAAAGTGGCTATAAAAATAAGCAGCACAAAATCATTGTTTAAAAAGGAAATATACCAAACTTAATATATTTCCTTTGGTAAAATATAAATCGAAAGCTGATTGATAATTACTTCAACTATTTTTTTATTTTATTTATCTCAATAATTATTGCATCAGCCATCTGGCTTGTACCCACTGCAGTGGGGTCATCAGGCGAAGGTTTCATGTCGTAAGTCACGGATTTTCCTTCTGCTATAACCTGCGCTATTGCTTTCTCCATTATGTCTGCACAATCATTTTCACCAATGTGCCTTAGCATCATGACAGCTGAAAGCATCTGCGCTACAGGGTTTACCTTATTAAGTCCCTTGTATTTTGGGGCACTTCCATGGGTCGGTTCAAACAATGAAAGTTCTACTCCGATATTTCCCCCCGGTGCGACACCAAGTCCGCCGACAAGCCCGGCAGCCAGATCGGATAGTATATCGCCATAAAGATTCGGCAGAACCAGGACATCATATAGTTCAGGTTTCTGCACAAGCTGCATGCACATATTGTCAACAATCCTGTCTTCTGAAGCAATATCAGGATATTGTGCGGCAACTTTCCTGAAAACATCCAGGAAAAGGCCGTCAGTGTATTTCATGATGTTTGCTTTATGAACACCTGTTACTTTTTTCCTGTTGTTGTTCCTGGCATATTCAAATGCATACCTGATTATTCTCTCAGAGCCTGTAATTGAAATAGGTTTTATGGTTATGCCGCTGTCTTTTCTTATAGGGGTATCATTGATGGATGCAATATAATTTATCAAATCATCAGTTGCTTTTTTGCCCTGCTCAAATTCTATACCGGCATAAAGGTCCTCAGTGTTTTCCCTTATTATCACGATATCAATATTTTCATATCTGCTTCTGACACCTTTGAAACTTTTACATGGCCTTACACAGGCATACAAATCAAAGATCTTTCTCATTGCAACATTAACACTCCTGAATCCTGTGCCGATAGGGGTGGTAAGGGGACCCTTTAGCCCTACTTTGTTTTTCCTTAAAGATTCAAGAACCTTTTCAGGAAGTACTGTTCCTTCGCTCTCATAAACTTCAGCGCCGGCATGGACAATATCCCACTCAACGTCAACTCCCGTTGCCTCAACAACTCTTTTTGTGGCTTCTGTAATTTCATGTCCGGTTCCATCGCCCGGGATCAGAGTAATTATATGTTTCATAGATTAAACCCCTTATTCTTTGTTATATGTTCCACAAGACCGCCGTCGGAAAGTATTTTTATCATGACCTCTGGCAGCGGATTAAAAGTCAGCTCAATATTTTTTGACAAATTTTTGACGACACCTTTGCGCAGATCGATTATAAGCCTGTCTCCGTCATCGATTTTATCAGTGTCACATATAATTATCGGCAGGCCGATATTTATGCTGTTACGAAAAAAAATCCTGGCAAAAGATTTTGCCAGCACAGCGCCAACACCTGCAAGTTTGATTATTGTCGGGGCATGCTCCCTGCTTGAGCCAAGACCAAAATTCCTTCCGCCGACCACAAAATCACCGGCGCTTACTTTTTTTGCGAATTCAGGGTCCGCGTCTTCCAGCACATGTTTTGCAAGTTCGCCAAGATTTGAACGAAGATGGAAGTATCTTCCCGGAGCGATAAGGTCAGTTGAAATATCATCCCCGAATTTAAAAGCTTTGCCGGACAGCATATCCTTGTCAGCAGAATTTTTACCGGGATCTACTGCCTCTTTTTCTTCTTTAATTTTATTATGCTCATTCATTTTATTTAAAGCACCTCCCTTGGATCCGAAATATAACCTTTTACGGCGCTCCATGCGGCAGTTGCCGGTGATGAAAGATATATAAAGCTTTCCGGATTTCCCATCCGGCCTTTAAAATTCCTGTTCTGTGTTGAAAGACATGCCTCACCATCTGCAAGTGTGCCTTCATGAACACCCACACATGGGCCGCATCCGGGATTGATGATAGTTGCACCGCTTATAATAAGCGTCTCAAGCACACCGCTGCGCATGGCCTCAAGATACACGCCCTTTGAAGCGGGTATGACAAGCAGCCTTACTCCTTTTGCAATTTTTCTTCCGGCCAATATTTTTGCTGCAATTTCAAGATCGCTTAACCTGCCGTTTGTACATGTACCGATAAGGACCTGGTCGATTTTTATTTTATCTATTTTTGCGGCAGTTACAACATTATCAACTGTGTGAGGCTTTGAGACCATAGGCTCAATACTGCTGCAGTCAATGTCTATAACCTGCTCGTATATGGCATCATCATCAGCAAAGATTTCCTTAAAACAACCGGCTCTTCCCTGACCCTCAAGATAAGTTTTCGTTGTGTCGTCAGTTGAAAACAAACCGGTTTTTGCGCCGGCTTCTACAGCCATGTTTGAGATTGTAAACCTCTCATCCATTGTCATGCCTGCACTAACCGGCCCGCCAAATTCAAGAGCTTTATAAGTTGCTCCCTCTGCAGTTATTTTTCCGATAAGATGAATAATAAGGTCCTTGGCAAAAACCCCTTTTGGCATCCTGCCGTTAAAGTTTACCTTTATTGTGTGTGGAACCATGAGCCATGTCTTGGAAAGGGCAAAACCGACCGCTATATCTGTCGAACCCATTCCTGTAGCAAAGGCCCCGACGGCTCCAGAGGTGCAGGTATGCGAATCAGCGCCGATTACAACATCCCCGGGACAGGCATATGACTCAACTAAAATCTGGTGGCACACGCCTTCGTTAATATCACTTAGCCTGGCTCCACTTTGTTCAGCAAAATCCCTCAATACTTTGTGGGTGTCTGCAAGCTCTTTTCGAGGGCTGGGCGCTCCGTGATCGATAAAGAAAATCGACTTTTCAGGATTTGCGACCTTTTCAAAGCCAAGTTTTTTTATCTGGCTCACTGCAAGCGGACCTGTGCCGTCCTGAGCCATTACAACATCCACATCAACAACCGCGATATCTCCTGCAGCGATATCTCTGTGTGCATGTTCGCTTAATATTTTTTCTGCAATAGTCTTTGCCAAAAAAACCACCTTCTTTGTAAAAAATATTTAAAATTTTTAAGATTTTCGAAACGTAATATTAATCTTTACTCAATAATATGCAATATATAAAACCTGTATCGCTTGAATCTTTTTTTAAACCACCTGAATTTTTATGTCAGTTTGCAACTTGGAAAATCGTCCAAATTAAAAACTCCTTTAAATCACCTGAATTTTTATGTCAGTTCACAACTTACAACTTATTAAATCGCCATAATCAAAAACTCTTTTCAGGCCGCCATAAATTATTATTTTAGATTATTCGATTCCGGAATCGGCAGTTTTTTTATTATTGTCTTCATAGTCCTTGTAAACATACATAAGTTCCTTGTCAAACAATGGCCTTTTTAGGTCTACTGACATGGATCTCGACATCGCAAGAATATCATTTGCCTCATTTATTGTAAGGTCTATCCCAAATTCTTTGAACTTGTGCAGGATAGTGTGCGATCCTGAATGCTTTCCGACTACGATCTGCCTTGTAAGACCCACTTCGCCAGGCTCAAATACTTCATAATTGATGGGATTTTTAAGCACTCCGTCTGCATGAATTCCTGATTCATGGGCAAAGACATTGGTACCTACGATAGCCTTCCATACCGGCACAGCTCGAGCTGACGCTTTGGCCACATATTCCGCTATTTCCCTGAATCTTGAAGTAGTAACACCCAAATCAATATTCTCAAGGTATTTCAGAGCCATTACAATTTCCTCAAGTGCAGCATTGCCTGTGCCCTCGCCTATTCCGTTTATACTGGTTACAAGGCTGACAGCTCCGGCCCTTACGGCTGCCATTGCATTCGCGGTTGCCATCCCGAAATCATTATGGTTGTAGACTTCTATTGGAAAGTCAACGGTATTTAATATTGTATTAATTAAAAGAAAGGTCCTGAAGGGATCCAGCCTGGATACAGTATCACAAATCCTGAACCTGTAGGCTTCCTTCTTTTGCGCAAGATGAAGAAGTTTTAACAGAAATTCCAGGTCTGTTCTTGTTGCATCTTCAGCGCTTATAATAAAATTCAAATCATAATGTTTTGCTGCAGCTATGGTCTCTTTTAGCTGGTTTAGGACCCATGTCTTGTTCTGCCCGTATTTTACTTTGATGTGTAAATCAGAGGTTGAGATATTAATGATAATGTTTTTTATGCCGCAATCAGCTGCAAGCTGTATATTCTCAGGGATTGCCTCTGTATAAGTAAATAGCTTTCCCTTGATGCCGGATGCGACGATTTCCTTGATTATCTCCCTTTCCGAGGGGCCTAATGAAGGTGTGCCTATCTCTATTTCCGTTATACCTATCTCGCCGAGCATTTTTGCCATTCTTATTTTCTCGTGCTTTGAAAATACAACGCCTGCTGTCTGCTCCCCATTTCTCAGTGTCGTGTCAATAATATTTATTTTTCTTTCCTTGTCTTCAACTATCATTATTTTTCCACCCCTTTATTTTTAGAATCAGTATGTTTTGGCCTGGTTGCCTTAAACGAATTAAACGTATCGATGATCTCACTGTCAAAAAGCGCCCTTTTTAATGAAAGAGCTTTATCCCTTACAATTTCCACAAGTTCAGCTGCCTGGCTTTGGTCTATTTTATGTCCAAGGCTTTCAAGCTTGCTTATCAGGGTATGTACCCCGGAACTTTTACCAACAATTAATCTTCGCTCAAGGCCCACATCTTCCGGACCAAAAAGCTCGAATGTACTCGGGTCTATCAGTGTTGTTGAGGCTCTTATCTCACTTTCGTAGACAAAAAGGTTTGCCCCTACTATGGGCTTCCATGTCGGTATAAACCTTCCGGATGCAATTGCAACATATTCGGAAAGGTCCCTGAAAAGTCGCGTATCGATTCCAAGATCGACATTTTCAAGATATTTTAATGCCATTACAAATTCTTCAAATGCTGCATTTCCGGCTCTTTCTCCAAGTCCGTTTATTGTAGTATTTATATAAGTCGCCCCGGCTTTTACGCCTGCGATTGCATTTGCTATTGCCATTCCGAAATCATTATGGGTGTGCATTTCAACATCTATGCCAACTATGTCTATTATTGTTTTAACCCGCATGAATGTCTCGAAAGGGTCAAGAATACCCAAAGTGTCGCAATACCTCATCCTGTCAGCGCCCAGATCCCTGGCTGTTCTTGCAAACTGAAGTAAAAACTCCATGTCGGCCCTGGATGCGTCCTCTGCATTTACAGACACATAAAGATTATATTTTTTTGCATGCTCTACTGAGGTTTTTACGCTGTCAAGAACCCATTCCCTGCTTTTGCGAAGTTTATGCTCGATGTGGATGTCAGAGGCAGAAATGGAAATGGCAACGGCGTCCACTCCACATTCGATGGAATCATCAATGTCTGAAATCACTGCCCTGTTCCAGCCCAATATGCTGCAGTTTAAGTTTAGAGCCACTATTGCTTTTATTGCATCTTTTTCATCCCCGCCCATTGCAGGAATCCCTGCTTCTATCTGGTGAACCCCGACTTTGTCAAGCATTTTTGCAATATGTACCTTTTCATCGTTTGCAAACACTACTCCCGCTGTCTGCTCTCCATCTCTTAATGTAGTGTCATCTATTTTTATTTTTTTTGGTTCTATTTTTTGTCCGGCCTTCATGGAAAATTCCGTAAGAACATCTAAACCTCTCATACTAACCACCTGTCTTATTATTTTTTATAAAATAAGCATTACAAATATAATATTATTTTTTTTACTTCAAATTTCTTAATTTTTTAAAAATATAACTAAAATTTTCAATTATTTTAATATTTAGTATAAATTCTTAAAATATTTTTACTATTTAAGATATTTTACAATTTATTTTTAAATATTGGAAGAAAAACAGAAGTATTTTTATGAATTGTTGATTTTGCAGCATCTTATTGCTTTAGCTGGAAATTTAAAGTTTAAGAATTGTAATTTTGATTTGAATCCACCATGCCCAGCCACTTCGATATGTATGTCAATAAATCCTACAATGTTTAATCAAATGGATCATTCTAATATATATTTATATTTAGGACGGCTCTTTAAAGCAATTTTATAAAATAAAACCAGGGACGATAGAGTAAATCATCCTTTGATTACGCCAAGCGGTTCGAGCCTTGCCACTCTTTTTGACAATCCTGCATTATGGACAACGTCAACCACTTTGCTTACATCTTTGTAAGCGTCCGGGGCTTCCTCCGCCAATCCTGAAATGCTTGGCGCTAGCACAATTATCCCCTTCTTGTCCAGCAGTTCCTTCTGCAGTTTTGCGCCGTTTATTTCTTTTTGAGCGCGTGACCTGCTCATCAGCCTTCCTGCACCATGGCAGGTAGAACCGAAACTCTCCTCCATGGCTTTTTTTGTCCCAGCCATTATATATGAATACCGGCCCATGTCGCCCGGAATTATTACCGGCTGGCCCATGTTTTTATATTTTTGGGGTATTCCGGTACTGTGTGGCCCAAATGCTCTTGTTGCACCTTTTCGATGGACGCAGACTTTTTTATTAACTGAACCGTTAACCATGTGTTCTTCTATTTTGGCAATGTTATGCGAAACATCATAAAGCAGGCTCATATCCATTTTTTCAGCAGATTTATTAAAGACCGACTCGAAGGCGAGCCTTACCCAGTGTGCCAGGCAGTGCCTGTTTACCATTGCATAGTTGACCGCACAGACCATTGCACCAAAATATCTTTTGCCTTCCCTGGAATTTATGGGTGCACACGCAAGCTGCCTGTCAGGGAGTTTTATTTTACCGGCCCACTCGGACTGCTGCATTTCCCTTAAATAGTCACTGCAAATCTGGTGTCCCAGCCCCCTTGAACCCGAATGTATCATTACCATGACCTGATTTTGATGCAAACCCATTGTCGCAGCAGCTTCAGCATCAAATATTTCAGCTACTTTCTGAACTTCAATAAAATGGTTACCTGATCCAAGCGTGCCTGCCTGGTCATGGCCCCGGCCACATGCCTGATCGCTGACATATTCAGGATTT
Organism: uncultured Actinomycetota bacterium; assembly: GCA_964481885.1. Lineage (GTDB taxonomy): Bacteria > Actinomycetota > Humimicrobiia > Humimicrobiales > Humimicrobiaceae > Fen731. The sequence goes on from CAYZUS010000052.1 coordinate 7,333, forward strand.
GCTCCATCCATGCAGCCGTTTTCTTCGGTATATTCAATATCTTCCTGCCACCCATAACCCTGCCTGACTGCCCAGCCTGCCCCTCCGGTAAAGAGTTTGTCCATCTGCTGCTTTGAGAGTTTTATTTTCCCCTTGCTGCCAACCCCTTTGGGTATTGAGTCATACAGTTTGTACATAATGTCTTCCAACCTGTTGGTGATGTCGCCGGCATCAATATTTGTCCTTAACACCCTTACTCCACAGGAAATATCATAACCGACGCCACCGGGAGAGATAACTCCATCCTGAAGATCAAACGCTGCAACCCCTCCAATAGGAAAACCATATCCGTAATGAATATCCGGCATTGCAAAGGAGGCTTTCAGGATTCCGGGCAGGTTTGCCACATTTACCATCTGGTCAAGTGTCTTTTCTTTCTGGGCTATTTCCAGAATTTCCCTATCAGCAAATATGATTCCGGGGACACGCATGCCTGATTTTTCTTCTTTTTGGACCTCCCACTTGTAATCGCTTAATTTTTTTATTTCATATTCAGGCATTACATAAATCCTCCTGTAAAAAATTTAAATCCCTAATTGTTAATTTTTAGTTTTCTGCCCTGGTAATGCTCAAACTATATTCTGCAGGTACCCATATTATTTATATTCTGATAAAGTAATTGCTTAACTGTTGTTTCGCTAAATTTCTCACACGTCAAATATAACCTGGCCACGCCAGAACTTTTTGGAAGCATCGAAACTGACATATAGTTTGTGATAAGTCGGGGATTTTACCACGGTGAAAACTCTGTGTTTTTTCAGGTCAATTTTTTCACCATATATGATTGCTTTAAGCAATGTTACTCCCTGCCCAATCCTTAGTTTCTTTATTTCAAATTTCGAAAAAAGAATCCGGGTCGTCTCATGAATATATAAAAGTTTTTCGAGCCATAATATCAAAAGGTCATCCAGTTTCAGCTCTGAGTCATCTCTAATAGTTACGATTTTTTTTAACTCAGGTTCTACGCCCCTGGTATCGCATATTATTGAAAACATGCCCTCTGCAGCGATTTCAAAAAGATTTTCGATATTTGCGGCGCATACTGCAATACCGGTGTCTGCGAGGTGCTCTATAATTTTATACCACGGGATTTGAATGGCAGATACCGCAAAGTTTTGAGGAGGCTCTGTTTTTTGGATATGGTGGGATATTGGATTCTGGCTATTGCAGGAAACATAACTGGAAACACTGCCTTTACCGGATCCGGGTTTTTGAATATTGTCTGACATATTATCTGGCATAGGCTTTAAACTGTCACAGAGTTTTAAATATTATACGACATACCGAGTTCATTTTAACTTAACTGAAAGCCGTACGCAATTGTTCAAAACTTATTTGCACAAAACTTATTTGACCCTGGCCACTCAGAAAACCAAGCCTATATATTTTTAAAATAATTTGTAAAAACACTGTTAAAAAAAACCTTTTTAAGGAGTATAGTATGTTGATTACAGATTTGAAGCATACAATGTAAATTACAACAGAGAGACTGTTGGAAATTAATTAGTTCTGGTTGGACAATTGGCAAAAATTTAAAATTTCAGGAAAATTTATGCTGGGCAAACTATAATTTTTTAAAAATATTGAATTATTGAGCATGAACTTATAAATTAATTATGAATTGCTGAGTGTTAGATAAACAATTGTATTATAATATACAGATTACCAAGTAATAATTACGGATTACAGAACATAAATCGCAGATGAAAGAACTATCTCTAATATCATCCAAAACCCAGAAACAAATTGGAGTTCAGGTCATGGCCGCTTTTGCAGGGGCGATCCTTGCGGGGGCACTGATATTGATGATTCCTCAAATGACCCTGAGTGGGAAAATAAGTTTCATCGATGCCCTCTTTACCTCCACATCTGCTATTTGCGTCACCGGGCTTATTGTGCAGGACACTGCTAAATATTTTACGGACCTTGGCAAGTCAGTTATCCTTATACTGATACAGTGCGGCGGATTGGGGATAATGACGATAGGCTCAATATTTGGCCTTATTCTTGGCAAAAAGATACAGATCAAAGATAAATTTTATATTGATTCCAGTTTTGGTCCGAGGCAGCAGTTCAGAGCTTCAAGATTTTTTGGTCTGGTTGCCGCTGTCACAGCTGTGGTTGAAATTGCAGGGTCCCTGATTTTTGGTTTGCTCCTTTATTTTAAATATGCTTATCCTATAAAGACAGCGCTTACCTATGGATTTTTCCACAGTGTGAGTGCCTTTAACAATGCAGGATTTGCGCTGTATACTACTAACCTTGAAATACTGGCCTCTGATGTTGTTGCCAATGTAGATATAATGCTTCTTATAATTATCGGCGGAATAGGTTTCCCGGTAATTTCAGAGATCCTGTCCTACAGAAGAACAAGGAAGTTTTCTCTACACGCAAAAGTGGTTTTTTTGGTGACAGGAATTTTAATTTTTGGCGGTGCTCTTCTATTTTTCCTATTTGAGTTTAAAAATCCGGCAAGTCTCGGAGGCAAACCGCTTGGGACACAGCTGCTTGCGAGTTTTTTCCAGGTTGTTTCTGCGAGGACCGCCGGTTTTAATACTATAAATATTGGAAAACTGACTCAATCATCATTGTTTTTTCTTACAATTCTGATGTTTATCGGTGCATCTCCGGGAGGAACGGGGGGCGGTATAAAGACCACAACATTTGCAGTTGTTACCGCCGGAGCGTTTAGTTCCCTGAGGGGAAGAAACCAGGTAGTGATGTTTAAAAGAAGACTGCCGGAAGGTGTTTTTTCACGAGCGCTCACAGTAATGCTTGCAGCACTCGTACTTGTAGTCTGTTCAACAATAGGAGTGATGATATTTGAAAAATGTTCACTCACCGAGGCAGTTTTTGAAGTTACATCAGCTTTTGGCACAGTTGGACTTAGTACAGGCATCACTTTCGGCCTTACAATTGCAAGTAAGGTAATATTGATACTTTGTATGTATATTGGTAGAATTGGCATCAGTACCCTGGCGCTTGCTCTTGCGATGAGAAGCAGTTCAGACAGGGTATTTCATTCTGAAGAAAGCGTTACAATAGGATAAAAAAATGAAAAAAAATTTTCTGGTTATAGGTTTGGGCAGGTTCGGTATAAGTGTGAGCAGAACCCTTGCGAAAGCAGGGCATTCTGTTATTGGCATTGATCAATCGGAAGACAGGATACAAAGGGTTGCATCTGAAATAACCGATGCCATTAAATGTGACGCAACAGATGCAGAAATCCTGGAATCGCTGGGCATTCGTGATTTTGATGCGATTATTGTTGCGATAGGCGAAAAATATATTCAAAATTCCATTCTGGTTACTCTTATCCTTAAAGAGAAAGGTGCAAAAAAAATAATTGCAAAAGGCGGCACCCAGACACAGGGAAGAGTGCTCTCAAAAGTTGGGGCAGACGTTATTGTATACCCGGAGAAAGATATGGGCGAAAGGGTTGCAAAAAGTCTGATAAGCTCTAACGTGCTTGATTTTCTTGATGTTGGAAGCGGATTCAGCATTATAGAAATAAATATGCCACAAATGCTTATAGGGCATAATCTTTCAGAATTAAATCTCAGGCACAAATACTGCATAACAATAATTTCAATAAAGAATAATAAAAATGAAATAAAAAGTCCTCCGGATGTCAACTACAGGCTGCAACCGGATGATATTGTGACCCTTATCGGAGAAAACAAGCAGCTAAAGAAACTTGGTTTTATTGAATAGTCGCTATTTATTGCTTTTGGCTAATAAAACTTGGTTTTATTAAGTAGCTTTTGCTAACACTTGTGACCAGAGAAAATCGGTTTTGCCAAATAAGCTTTTTTAATACTTATGGAAAAAAATCCAAAAGACAAAAAAGCTGAAAGCCTGCAATTATTAGTGCAGGATTATTGAACACTTTTAAAAAAAGAAGGAGCGTTTATAAAAACGCGATAAATCATTTTAAGCTGCATTAAAAAATCTGCGTTAAAAAATTCTGTTAAATTTTATTTAAATCCATTAAAATATTAAAGTTTTTATTAAATCTAATGGGGGAAACATGACTGAAAATTTAAGTACTGATACTATTGACAAAGGGTCCGATGGCCACAAAGAATCCGCCAGGCCTGCTGATTCGGGGAAAAACAAACCCGGTTTAAAAGAAGCTCTTGAACGTAAAGACTTTGCAATAACATGTGAAATAGGCCCTCCAAAGGGCGTTGATACTGCCGAGATATATGAGATAGGCGAAATGCTGAAAGGACTTGTTAATGGTGTTAACGTAACTGACCTGCAAAGTTCGGTAATGAGGCTTGGTTCCCTGGCCACGTGCCATCTCTTAACTGATATGGGTATTGAACCGATTTTCCAGATGACATGCAGGGACAGAAACAGGCTGTCGCTTCAATCCGAGCTTTTAAGCGCATATGTGCTTGGCATAAGGAATGTCCTGTCACTTACCGGGGATCACACCACAGTTGGTGACCACCCCCAGGCAAAACCGGTTTACGATTTGGACTCAGTATCACTTTTATATACAATGTCAAAACTTGAGGAAGGTTTTGACCTTGTTGGTAACCCACTTAAAGGAAAACCGTCTTTTTTCAAAGGCGCAGTTGTTAACCCTGGTGCAGATACTGAAAATTCTCTTAATCTGCAGCTTTTAAAAATGCAGAAAAAAATCGACGCAGGAGCTGAGTTTTTTCAGACACAGGCAGTTTTTGACGACAGTGTCGTAGAAAAATTTATGGAAAAACTTGACAAGCTAAATATCAAAACTCCGGTACTTGCAGGGGTAATTCTTTTAAAATCAGACAAAATGGCCAGATATATGAATAAGAATGTTCCCGGTATTTTTGTACCTGAAAGAATAATTGAAAAGATGGCTAAAACAACTGACAAGGTTTCCATGTGCCTGGAAATTTTATCTGAGCTTATTACAAGAATAAAACCCTACTGTGCAGGAGTTCATATCCAGGCCCTTGGATGGGAAAAACATGTTCCAAAACTTATAAAGGACCTTGGGTTGTAAATATATTTTCCGGGCAGCATTACTGCAGATTATAAAATATATCTTTATATGTAAAAATATTTCCATGGAAATACGGTATTAATATTGTTTGTTGAATTTTTTATATGAAACTAACAGCATAAATACCACTGCATAAGCGCTTGCATCATCTTTTTTTTGACTATTAATAACTTTTATTTTATTATAAACGAGTTCCTGTTTTAAATGGAATGCAAATTTATCTTGAAAGGAAGAATAAGTGAACAAAAAGTTATATGTAGGTAACCTTGAGTACTCGACTACAGACAAGGATCTCGAAGAGCTTTTTACTACCATGGGTAAGGTTACCTATGCTAAAGTAATAGCAGGAATGGACGGAAGGCCAAGAGGCTTTGGTTTCATTGAAATGGATACCGAAGAAGAGGCAAAAAATGCAATGGAAAAGCTTAACCAGAGCAGCTTCAAAAACAGGACAATAGTTGTAAATGAGGCAAAAGAGCAGACAAACAGGGAGAGAAGGCCAGGCGGCGGCGGTGGCGGCGGCGGTTATGGTGGCGGCGGCGGCGGCGGTTATGGTGGCGGCGGCGGCGGCGGTTATGGCGGCGGCGGTGGCGGTCGTGGCGGTTTTGAAAGAAGACCCAAAGATGACCTGAACTCCAAATTAAGAGAACTAAGAAAAAGATTTAACTAAGGTTATAAGTAAATAAGATATAGATTTAATACGATAAGCATTTAAGATATCGCAATTTTCAATAAATTCTTTAAGTTTATGTTTTTTTAGGACTGAAGTTTAAGTGTTTATCTGAAGTGTATTCTGCAGATACTTAAGCTATTTTAATAACTCACAAGAAATAATTATATGTTCTTGTGAGTTATTTTATTTCACGATTGGTATTTTTGAGTTTCTGCTTTAAAAGTATTTGGATATTGGAGTTGGCGACTATCATTTATCCGGATACTGGAATTCAGGGCTGATATTTATCCGGAT
>CAYZUS010000053.1:0-9209 GCA_964481885.1 uncultured Actinomycetota bacterium
ATGATGCTGACTGATTTTATAACCAAAACTCCTGACGGTGAGCGATCTCCTGTTTTGGAGAATCAGGGTTTCCGGAAAATATTTAATATTCTCGCTGACAGGCCTGAAACGGTTGCGGTATTTCTGGTGCAGCAGATGCTGAAAAACACCAGGAATAATGCCAATATTGTATGGCTCACCAATTCAAAAGCCATGCTGCGTTTCGCAGGAGCTGCGTTTAACAAGCGAAAATTGATTTAAATGGTAATCTGGCAGAATCCGGATATTTTTTCGCCGCCGGCAAAGTTTTGCAAAACTTAATAATTTGATATAACATGAAGTAGATTATTGAAAGCAAATAAACACTCTACAAAATATACATAATTAAGGGAGTCCGTTATGAAAGAGTTGCCAAGACCAGGCGCTCTCCTTTGGAAAGTCTACAAAGAATATGATATATTTCCGCAAAAAGATGACGTTGCCATTGTTCCAAATTATGAAGCCGGTGTCGCTAAAGCCTATAATTCCATAATAAATGATAATTCAGTTTCCAGTGCAAAAAGAGTAAAATTATTTGTGGAATTTGCCAATGTAAAGCAGAATCAAAGCAGTATATTAAAAATATTTAAAGAGCATGGGGCATTGTGGACAAATGAAAATTTGTTATCAGATGTTTACGAGGAAGTAAGGGCCCTTAAAAATGCCTGGGATATTTATGAAGCTCTGTTTAACAATAAAACTTCCCAACTAAAAGATATAATAAAACTTACAAATATTACTGACAAAGAAACCCATCAGGATTTAAAACAGGAAAATACAGACACTTCAGATGATTTGAAATACGGCAATGGAGAAGGTTCAGACAATTTAAAATCGGGCAGCAAAGAAAGCCACGATGACCCAGACAAAGACAATAAAGAAAATCACGATAAATTAAATTCGGGCAGGAAAGAAGCAGATAAAGAGGTTGATTTACTCTTAATCAGGTCTGGTTTGAAAAAAGAACCTTTGGTAAAAATAAGATTGGAAAAACCATATACAAGGGATGATGAATTTTATAACAGCCACTCTTTTTTTTATCTGATTGAATTAATAATATTTAAGATAAGGGTTAACAAGGGTGCCCTGCCGAGTTACATAAAGATAACCAAAGACATTGAGAATCCACTGGGATATTCAGTAACTTCGGCGTTTGACTGCAAAAGTCTGGCAGCAGCCTTGTGGATACAATTTTACAGCCTTATAGTAAACAGGCACAAATTAGTCAAATGCAAGAATGAGACGTGCAGCAATTTTTTTAACAGAGATGGCAAAAGAGAATATTGCAGCCTGAGCTGTAAGAAAGCTCAGAACATGAGGGACTGGAGAACAAGGAAGAAAGATGAAGACTAAAATTGTACCAATTCTAATTATTATAGTTATTTCTTTTTTAATAGCTGTTGCTGTCTACAATAGAAATACTCCAAATTCAGAGACACAAAAAACTACAGAAGCGGGCGCCGAAACTGCCGCTGTCAGTAAATCTTTAACGGAGAGTTCAGGCACGACAGCATCTGGAGATACCTCAACAAGTTCCATAACCTCAACCCCAACAACCACAACAATTGATACCGCAAACACTTCAAGCGCAACATCATCAGATGATACCGCAAACACGTCAACCACGACAGCATCAGGCGAGACCACCGCAAACTCTTCAACCACAGAAACAAGCCTGGGAACATCTGCACCAACTACTGAAGAAATTGATAAAAATCTGCCAACCCTCAGGTTAATTGTGACTGAAGGGCCAGTCATTATCCCGGGTAGCGGCATGTGCTATTACAGGGTTGAGGCCAGGGTGTCCGGCATACCTGCTCCATTTATCAAGTTCAGCAGGGATGACAGCGGCGGTGTATGGGGGAAAAATATAGCACAGGTAAACCTTAATAATGGTGAAAGCTATGATCTTGTAGTTACGGCAACCAATGCATCCGGTTCAGTGAGAAAGCATGTGGTGCTTACATGGAACCCAGAAACCACTGATTCCTTATAAGACAGCTCCTGGAAATATTTAAATAATTCGATTTGCTGTGTCTTTTTCAGCAAGAGTCCTAAACAGGAACTAATTATTTAAAAAATCCTTAAGTGAATTATTTTTCTTGGTCTTTCTCAATTTATCCAGTACTTTAAATTCAATCTGCCTTATTCTTTCCCTTGTAAGATCAAACTCTCTGCCAACCTCCTCCAGTGTCCTGGGGCAGCCATCATAAAGTCCAAATCTCAACTGAATAATTTTTCGTTCACGTTCCTTTAAAGTGCCAAGAACTATTTGAAGCTGTTTTTGAAGTAATGAAAATGCTGCTGCATCAGGGGGAGCCTTAGCCTCAAAATCTTCGATGAAATCTCCAAGATGCGTATCTTCATCCTCTCCTACAGGAGTATCCAGAGATATGGTGTCCTGGGATATTTTCATAATTTCCCTGGCCCGTTCCGGCGTTGTATTTAAAAGTTCCGCAATTTCTTCTGCAAGGGGCTCTCTGCCAAGTTTTTGAATTAGCTGTCTTTGAACCCTTATATATTTATTTACATTTTCCACCATATGGACAGGAATTCTGATTGTCCGTGATTGGTCCGCAATGGCTCTTGTCACTGCCTGTCTTATCCACCATGTTGCATAGGTTGAAAACTTAAATCCTCTTTTGTAATCATATTTGTCAACTGCCCTGATAAGGCCCAGGTTTCCTTCCTGGATGAGATCCAAAAATAACATGCCCCTGTTTACAAATTTTTTGGCCACACTTACCACCAGCCGCAGGTTGGCTTCAATAAGCCTGCTTTTTGCAGACAGATCACCCTTCTCAATTCTTTTTGCAAGCTGTATCTCTTCAGCAGCAGTCAGGAGCCTGACATTTCCTATAACTCTGAGATACATTTTAACGGGGTCACTGGTAAAGGAACTCAAACCAATTCCAGCTAAAGATTTTTTGGATTTTTTTACCTTTTTTGTACGTATATCAATTTCTGCTTCATCTTCCTGTATGTCGGTAATTTCATACGCTTCAGTTAAAAGAATTTTTTTATTCTTAAATTCAGGATCTTTTATTTTTTTATCAATTATTTCTTTGGTGATCATACGTCCCTTATTATTTTTTAATATATTTCTTGAATCATTACTTATATATCCAGTTTTTGCAACTAAAATATAAATATTTTTGCAGTAATGTTAATTAGTGTACGGTGAATAATTAACCAAAAAAGCGAAAATAGCAAATTCTGCGCTTACTTTAAGAAAATATTCTCCCAAAATTAAAGTTACTCACAAGGAACTAATCAGTCCTTGAACAACGGACAGCATAAGCTGCCGCAACAAACAAACCCGGTCTTTATTTGAACAAGAAATTCGGCATACTTTGAAGTATTTACCCTGAAACTGATGCCTGATTTTATATAAGCAGATATCAGCCTTGAGTGAAAGTGAAGTCTGATTTTAAAGAAACTGATGCCATAAACCAGTAAATTCATGCTGAATAATTCATTATTTTATAAAAAACACAAGTTTATTCAGCATGAATTAATTTAAAATTTTAAATTATAAGTTAATTATTCAGTGTGTGCCGAAGATTAACTTATACCACAATTAACTTTCTCTATAGTAAGTATTGTACTGATTTGCCCATGCAAGACTTTTAAAATGCAGTAGTCCAAGCGGCAAACCAATTGCATAAGGCAAGAGCCCGGGCCTTTTGAATATGCTCCATAAAATCAGGCTCCAGTAATAGTGCCTTCCTTTATTTTTGATTCCAAAAAACCATAAAGAAGAAAACAACCCCCTGAAATGATAAAAACGTATTTTTGGAGGAGCCACTTTTCTTGGCCTGTATTCTCTTAAAAATGTCCTTATCCTTGCAAAATAAAACTTTGGCGAATAAATAGTTTTCAGCACATTGCCGTAACCGTTTATAAGTGTTCCGGCATTCATTTTTGGGATGAAATTTAACTCGAAAAGTTCTGAAGTGTTTTTTCCTGAGATATTATTATTATCTATCAGTCGCCCTGTTTTCTTGAGCCTGTCATGAAGCCTGCTTTTTGGAGATACATTCAAAAGCCCGACCATTGCTGCAATTATTCCACTTTTCTGGATAAAATCTATCTGATCCTGAAATACTGTGTCCTTATCACTGTCAAATCCAAGAATAAAACCTGCATTGACTTCAAAACCCATATTCTGCATCTTTTTGACTGAGTCAAGCATGTTCCTGTTTTTGTTCTGCATTTTTCCGCATTCTTCCAGTCCGTCAGGATCCGGAGTCTCAATTCCTATAAATACCGTGGAAAAACCTGCTTCAGACATAAGCTGCATTAACTCCAGATCATCTGACAGGTTTATTGATACCTGTGTGCTCAATATAAAAGGATATTTTCTAGCTTTCTGCCATTGTATTATTACCGGCAGGAAATCTTTTTTAATTACGGACTTGTTGCCAATAAAATTATCGTCTACAAAAAAACACCCACCTCGCCAGCCAAGCTCATACATGTAATCAAGTTCTGCAATGATCTGGTCTATGCTTTTTAAACGAGGGGTTCTTCCGTTTAACTGGACAACATCACAAAATTCACAGTTAAAGGGGCATCCCCTTGAAAGCTGTACGCACATGGAATTGTAGTAAGATAAATTTGTAAGGCTCCAGGCCGGAATAGGAGTTTTGCTGATAGAGGGGAATTCTTCCATGGTATATAATTTTTTCAGGGTTTTATTTTCCATGTCTTTTACAAGTTCTGGGATAATATCTTCTGATTCTCCCAGGACAATAGTGTCTATGTCGGAAAATTCTTCCCATCCTGTTGTAAAAAGGGATCCTCCCGCAATTATTGTTTTGCCGGCTTTGTGCAACAGTTTTACAAGTCTGAATGTGGATTGTTTTTGACCAATTATTGCGCTCAATAATATATAGTCCGCCCATTTTATGTGCTCATCCTTTAAAGCCTGGCAGTTCATGTCAATGACTTTTTTATCCCACTCTGCAGGTAACATTGCAGCAACTGTCAGCAGTCCAAGAGGCGGGTACGCAGATCTTTTCCCCAGCACTCTCAGGAGTTTTGATAAATTCCAGAAAGTATCTTCACATTCCGGAGAAATCAGTAAAATTTTCATAAAACCTTCTTTTTATTTATTTATTAAAATGATTCTTTATTTATTTATAAAAGAACGACTCTCTTTTATTTATTGAAAACGACTTTTATTTATTTATTATTGAAACAATTTTTGACCAGGAATAATTCATAAATGGTAAAAATTACCGGTTTGAAGAATTAAGCCTGCATGCATATCCCTGGAAACTGAAAACAGACACTTGGAATCTGAATGCAGGCTTAATTAATTATCTAATATCTTCTGGAATTTCTATCCGGTCTTTCTGTTTGCGGACGGGCTTCGCTAACTCTTAAAGTCCTTCCTTCAAAGTCTGTGCCGTCAAGCGCTTCTTTTGCTTTTTCAGCTTCGTCAGGGCTGGACATTTCAACAAATCCAAAACCTTTATTGCCTATAACAGTGACACTCTTAACATCTCCGTGCTGCGCAAAAAGTTTTTCCAATTGTTCATCGTTTGTTGAGTAGCTGAAATTACCCACATACAGTTTACTGCCTTGCATACATACCTCCTTAAATATATTATTCCCCTAAAGCTTGATAATATTTTTTCTGGAGAGTCTGTATGAATTTCTGAAGTTTACTCTTAATTAAAATATCATTAAACAAATGAGAGTGTTGAAGAATATCCTTAATCTTATTTAATGTCAAATTTGAGAGAAATATTTGAAAAATAACTATAAGAAAATTGTAATAAATATTTAAAAAATATTTATATTGTTTTTAGATATATTCAAATAGTCACAGCTGATATTTTTACATAAAGCTCCTTAACATATGAATTTCCACGCGTCATTATATAAATCAGCAGGATAGAAAACCTCCATCAACTGGAATCATTGTTCCCTGTACATAGCTTGCCAGGTCGCTGGCAATGAAAAGAACTACCTTTGCAACTTCATCCGGTTTCCCCCATCTTCCCAAAGTGAGCCTTGCATTGAAATCAATGCCTGTTCTTATAAGGTGCAGCTGCATCTTTGTTATTGCTCTTTTTACAAGGCTGTCAGTTCCAGGTGTTCTAATGGCTCCGGGCAATATGCAGTTGACCCTGAAACCTTTTCTTCCATAGTCCCTGGCAAGAGACCTTGTAAGCGCCATTACTCCGGCCTTGCTTACACTGTAATGCGCAAGGTCTATTTTGAAAGGAATCAGCGCCTCTATCGATGAAATGTTTACAATAACTCCGCCTCTGGCACCCCTTTTCTTTATAAAGTTCTGGCACATCCAGAAAACAGAATTTAAATTCACATCAAGGGTGTTTTCATAAAAACTTTTCTCAACTTCCAGGAAGTCTTTGAAGGGGTAAATACCTGCGTTATTGATTAATATATCAGGGGTATCAAAGGCGATATTTTTCCATAATAAATCAATTGATTCTTTTTTCGCCAAATCAGTATCATAAGTTTCCACCAGGACTCCATATGACTCTGCTGCATCTTTTATGTTTTTTAAACCATTTTCATCAATGTCGAGCAATATAAGATCGGAGCCTGCTTCTGCAAGCCTCAAGCTTATGGCTCTGCCTATTCCTGAGGCTGCCCCTGATATCAGTGTCTTTTTTCCCCTGAAAGAAAGTATGTCAGGCATGGCAGCAAAACCGCTGTCTGAAATTAAATTTAATTTATCTGTTTTTCTAACTGCTATAGTTCTTTCCATACTCATTTGAATATATTCCTATACACATTTAAAGTCAATTCTATAGGTGTAAAATAAATGTAAAAATAATTGTTAAATCTGCAATTGATCCAAATTTAATATCGCTTCTATTGCCAGGTGATTTTATTTTTTAATACCACAAGTTTTAATTGTCAAAACTTATTAATGTTTAAATTTTTTAGCTGTTTTTATTATATTTTATAAGAGTGGAAGGATATTTTATAAGATTTGAGGGTGTTTTTAAAATTAGGCAACGACAATGTTTCAGATACTTTTTAAATAAAGTAATTCGAATGCTTAAACTTTTAAAGTATATTTACTATAATTGCTTTTCAATGAATAATTTATTGTTTTGAAGTAATTTTGATTTCTTTTGCATAAATTATTCTGGAATTATTAATTTCAGCTGATTATTTGGCAAGAGCTAATGGAGCTGATTATTGAGATTTAAGTTACGTTTTTGATTTGATTTAAAAAAAGTTGGCAGGAAAGTTTTCAAGTGGATAAGAGGCCTATTGGAGTTTTTGATTCTGGTGTCGGGGGGTTGACTGTTCTTTCCGAGATCATCCATCTTCTTCCGGATGAAAATACTATTTACTTTGGAGATACTTTAAGGTGCCCTTATGGGCCCCGTGATTTGAGCCAGGTCAGGCATTTTGTTTTTAAAATTGCAGAATTTTTAACAGAAAAAAATGTCAAGATGCTTGTGATTGCCTGCAATACTTCCACTGCTGCAGCTCTTGATGATTTAAAAAACAATCTGCAAATTCCTGTAATAGGGGTTATCGAACCCGGGGCAAGAACTGCGGGTAAAAACACCGACAGTAACAGGGTGGGTCTTATCGCCACCAAAGGCACTGTTGAAAGCCGGGCCTATGAAATCGCCATTAAAAATATATATCCCAAAATAAGCCTCTTTTCAAATGCTGCTCCAAAGCTCGTCGAGCTTATTGAAGCCGGAGTGCTGGAAGGGGATAAGCTGCAGCAGGTTATATCAGGTTATGTTGATCCGCTCATTAAAGAAAATATCGACGTTTTAATACTGGGGTGCACCCACTTTCCGCTGATTGAAAAACAGATTAATTTAAAGTATTCAGGGGATTTTAAAACCATAAGTTCGGCTGTTGAGACAGCAAAAGATGTAAAAAGTACACTTGAAAATCTTGGCCTGCAGAATGAAAAAACCGGGATAAGGCAGGCAGTGAAGACCAAAAGCACTGAAGCCTGCGGCAGTGTGGCCAATAACACCGGCACTTGCAGAAACACCAATGAGACCAGTCAAATCAATGGCACAGCTGAGGGCGAATATTCCGGCACTCTTAAAGGCACAGGTCCTGAAAGGTTATATTATGAAACAGGCAATGCCAGCAAGTTTCTGGAGGTTGGAAGGATGTTTCTTGGCGGCCAAATAAACGAGGTTGTCAGGGTAAAGCTTGACATGGGGCAGTAAGTATCTATCATTTATTTTGTTAATATTTACTATTTTAGTTGTCTCGTTTTAATTATCGTTTTTATTAAATGGTGGATAATTTAATCTTTGCTGAATTGCTTGTTAAAATTGAGCATAAATTTTTTTAAGCCTGGCTTTTTTTGTGGTTGTCTCACCGGAAACTAAATTAATTAAGGGGTGCATATGTCAGATGACAGGAATCTAAAACTAAGGCAGGATGGAAGAAAACCTGCAGAGATAAGGAAGATAAAGATAACCCGCAGGTTTATTTCCCATGCTGAAGGCTCTGTTTTTTTTGAGATGGGCAATACCAGAGTCATCTGCACTGCAACGGTTGAAGATAAAGTGCCTGCGTTCTTAAGGGGGAAAAATTCAGGATGGGTAACAGCTGAGTATGATATGATACCCCGCTGCTCACAGCAAAGAATAGTAAGACCACAGACAGCCGGCAAGATAAGCGGAAGGTTTCATGAAATTCAGAGGCTGATAGGGCGATCCCTGAGGGCCGTGGTCGACCTTAAAAAGATTGGGGAGAGAACCCTTTGGATAGACTGCGATGTGATAGAAGCTGATGGCGGCACACGCACAGCATGCATCAACGGAAGCTTTATTGCCATGTATGACTGCTTTACTTCCCTTGTAAGCAAGAAAATACTGGACTCAATGCCGCTTACAAGTTTTCTTGGTGCGGTAAGTGTCGGAATGGTTGAAAATGAAGTATTAACGGATATGTGTTTTTCTGAAGACAGCGCTGCCCAGGTTGACATGAATGTTGTTATGGACTCACATGACAATTTCATTGAAATACAGTCCAGTGCGGAGGGTAAAACTTTCAGCAGGCAGGAATTTGATGCAATGCTTGACAGTTCGGCTGTTGCAATAAGAGAGATTATGGATATCCAGAAGAAGAGTTTCGTTGAAAAAAAATAGGATGGGTGCACGCCTGATACAGTCTTATACTTCAGGCGCACACGATATATGACCTTAAAGAAT
>CAYZUS010000053.1:9309-13046 GCA_964481885.1 uncultured Actinomycetota bacterium
TAAAGAGTGGAGCCTTAAATAATCTGGCCTTAAATAATCAGGGTAATTTGGGGCAGCTGCAAAATATTGTGGTTACCCTGATGTAGTTTTTTCCATATTTATACGAGTACCAATTAAAAAATGATTCTTATAACCGGTAAGTTGACATGGAAATTGTAATTGCAAGTAAAAACAAGGGTAAAATAAAAGAAATCAGGCACTTTTTCTCAAACATCATGCTGCCCCAAAATATCCAGAAAATCAGATGGCTTTCCTTTGAAGATTTTGAAGGGTTTCCGGATGTTGATGAGGGAAGTGAAAGTTTTGTTGAAAATGCAAAGCTTAAGGCCCAGCAGATAGCAGAGTTTACCGGGAAAACTGCGCTGGCAGATGATTCGGGCCTTGAAGTTGATGCCCTCGGCGGCAAACCTGGAGTGACATCATCAAGATATGCGGGCCCTGATGCAACTGATGAGAAAAACCGCAAAAAACTTCTTTCAGAACTCAGAGAAATCAGCCTGGTAAAAAAACGTTCTGCAAGATTTAAATGCGTGATGGCGCTGTGCGGCCCAGGCAATGATTTTATTAATATTTCTCAAGGGGTTTGTGAAGGAAAAATCGGTTTTGTTGAAACAGGCAAAAATGGTTTTGGCTATGACTCAGTCTTTATCCCGGAGGGCTTTGACAGAACAATGGCAGAGCTTTCCGATTCCGAAAAGAACAGCATAAGCCACAGGGGCAAGGCGTTGGAGGAGCTGGCAAAATTTTTAAAGTTTCTGCCGGACTGGTAAGATTAAATATTATTTATTTATTTTTTTATAAATGAGAGCCTTAGGCTGGGCATAAGCTCCGCATAGAAGAAAAGTAAGAATATATCAGAATGTAGCAGAGCAAATGAAGCATCTTCGATTCTTAAAAAATAGGTAATACTAATAATGCATTACATGTCTGAGTGTTTAAATGGCAGTAAAGTTAAAATTAGTGAAGGATTGGAAATAAAATGGAAGAAGAAGAAATACTTTTTAAATATAAGTTAAGCTTTTCAAAATCAGGAAAACGCCTTGCAGAGGGGTTTACTGGTGACTTTGAAAATGCCGAAATCTTTGAAGGAAGTGTGGAGTTAAAGAAAGAAAGCATAATATTGGGCGCATCTGGCTTTCCGGCACTGACAGTTTCCCTAAGAGATATAATTTCTTTTACTGTTGCAGACTACAGGATATTTCTTACGGTCCTGCCTTCATTATTTTTACAGCTGTATGATCTGGGATTTGAGTATGAGAATTTTTTAAAACACTTTTCGGATTTGCGAAATGATGTTTTAATCAAGGACCTTCTTATGAAGGAGAAAATCGTCAAACCGGATGTCGAAGGTGAATTTGAATTCAGCGATAAGGACGGAAGCATAAAAGAAAAAGGGGAGTGCCGGGTAAGGTCCTATGAGACCGGACTTGTTTTAATCCCTGCGTTATCCCAGATAAAAAGATTTCCTTTCGGACTCATAGATTCATTTGAATCAAAAGACTATAAGCTTGGCGTCAGGCTTGAAAATCAGGACAGGCTGACACTTTCAATGCTTGGGGACCAGATGGACCCCCTTACAAGAGAGCTGTCCAAATCTTTTAATACCCTCATGAGTAAAACACAGGATCTTATAGGGGAGATATCACCCGGGGAAAATGCTGATTCAGTAAGAGAGGTATCTTTTTTATTAAAAGACGGTAAGGCCGCCCGGAAGAGCGATATTGAAAAAAAATCAAAAAAATTATGGAGCTGTATCGAGGAAAAAGTTAAAAGTGAAAATGTATGGGAATATTATAACTTTTTAAAAACAAATTCTGACCCGGAAAATACAAGCGTCGGTATTAAAAAAGGTCTTTTTGGTTCATCGACAGGATATTATATCTGGTTTTTGTTCCCGGTTTGTAACGGCAATTTAAAAAACTCTGCAAATGCAGTTGCAATGGAAGCAATGACGCTTATAAATCCGGAGGATGCTGCTGAGGGTGCTGGGGGCACTGCCGGTAATACCGATCCCGGTGAAGGCGGCGTTGAAGGCGGCGGTAGCGGTGATGATGGCAATTCCCAGACAGGCCTTGAAACCGGCGGTAGGGCAACATACGTCTTTAGGATAATTGACAGGGGCCGGTTTACCGCAGAGTATAAAAGCGGCGGTGGAAAACAATCCGGGCAATTAAATGACGCTATTGATTCAGAGTACGGTGACTTTATAAAGAAGATAAACAGCTGTATGCTTGCAATTAATTTCAGGCGCGAGCCCATTTATTTTACTGATGAGCAGCTTAAAGATAACAAAAACATTTCCTACAGGTATGCTGTTGCAATGATTCCGGAGCTTGCATGGCTTAGGGATAATTTCATCGGCAGGATAATACATAAAGATATCAGTGAATGGCAGGATGATTTTAAGGAACTTATTGCATTCAATATGAATTCTGCTGATAATTCTGTAAAATTTAAAAAAGGAGTGAAATAGCAAATGCCGGGTTACAAAAAACCATGCAGGCACTGTGGAAAACTTGCAGAGCCTGATGCAAAAGTCTGTCCATTCTGTGGAACAGTTGAGCCAGCGGGCCCGCCCAGATGCCCAAAATGCAGGAGCCCGATTCAGAAGGGCACCAAATTCTGCGGCAGCTGCAGCTTTTCACTGGAAATAACCTGCGGCAGCTGCGGCAAGGTCACGTTCCCTGATACATACTGCGAGCATTGTGGCAACAAGGTTGCGTTTAAGTGCCCCAACCCGAAATGCGGGTACGAGCAGATTATGTATGATAACAAATGTATAAAGTGCGGGAAGAATTTAAAATAATTATTAAATATTTCAAGTGTTAAACAGGAGGTATCTATCATGCCATTACAGGGTTTTACAGATAATTTTGAAGATAACAGCACTGAAGCTGGTTTTCAGTTCACGTTTTTTTGCGATTTATGCAGGGAAGGCTACAAGACATCGTTTATTCCTTCAAAAACCCATGGAAAGGGCCAGATCATAAACGGTATTGGAAGGGCTTTTTCAATAGGCGCTTCTTTTTTTGGCCGCGGCGACATAGGCAGTACTGTTGAGCGTGGATCGGACATGCTGGGGGACAAATATGAGGGGATGACCCCTGAGTGGAGACAGGAGCACGACGAAGCTTTTGCAGTTGCTCAAAATGAAGCAAAGGGCCACTTTCACAGATGTCCAAAATGCAAAATGTGGGTCTGCGACAATGACTGGAACGAGCAGGATGGACTCTGCGTTGACGATGCGCCAAGGGAAAATGTTGAGGTAGCAGCTGCAAGAGGGGCCAAACTTGTTGAAGATATTCAGGCAAAGGCGGCCCAGACTCAGGTTTTTACAGGTGAGATTGAAAGAAAGCAGACAGTCTGTCCCGAATGTGGAAAACCTGCAGGACAGGGAAAATTCTGTAACAACTGCGGTGCCACTCTGTCCATGTCAAAATGCACAAAATGCGGAGCAAAAAATCCTGCAGAATCAAAATTTTGTGGCGAGTGCGGCAATAAGATGTTTTGATAAAATGTGCATTATATTCTTTTTTTAATGCTGAAAATGTACTGTTTTGTCATGTATGCGGTTTTGTTATTGGCAAAATAATAGTTTTGTTGAAAATATCTGGATATATGTTAATATACACTCTGCTAAAAATTTAGCCGGGGTGTAGCGTAGCTTGGCTTAGCGCGCCTGCTTTGGGAGCAGGAGGTCGGAGGTTCAAATCCTCTCACCCCGACCAGATCATGGC
>CAYZUS010000054.1:0-2605 GCA_964481885.1 uncultured Actinomycetota bacterium
AAAGAACAAAAAGAAAATTTTTTCCAGGTTGAGAAAGAAGAAGTATCCAAACCACACCCTCTTGCCGATCACACCTATTTTGTCTTTGATGACCTTGAAAAAGGACAGGTGCGACAGGGACATTTTATTTTAAGAAATGTCGGTGGCGATTATAAGGATTTTGAAATTGTATCAGTACAGTCCGGGCCTTCAGAGGCTGTCGCAGAGTCTTTTCTTAAAATTATTGATGCAGCTCCGCTTTCAGCAGACCAGACTGATAAAATGCCGCTGAAAGTCTGCTTTGAAGTAAAAGCCATGGAATGGAGCAGGTTTTATTCGGCAAGCATTATCTTAAGGCTTGACGATCAGGAAGAAACAATCTCTGTCAATTTGAATACACAGACAAAACCCGTTAATGATTTTGCGGGAATTTTCAAACCTCAGGAAATAAAAAAAATCACCGGACTTGTCAGGAAGCTGGAAAAAACAACCGGCGCAGAAATATCGGTGGTCTCTGTCGATTCCTTTGATGGAAAGTCTGTCGAAGAATATTCAAATGAACTTTTTAATCTGTGGGGAATCGGCAAAGAAGACAGGCATAATGGATTGCTTTTTTTAATCAGTAAGAACCAAAGCAAGTACAGGATAGAAGTAGGGCTGGGGCTGGAAAAGCTTATAACGGCCGATTTTATAAACAGTCTGTTTGAAAAATATGTAATCCCAAATTTTTCCGCCGGTAAATTCGGTACCGGGGTTTATAAAACTCTTGCCTGGATAGCCTCAAAGATAACCCTGGACCATAGAAAAAAAGACAGGCACAGATGAGGAAGTTTGTCTTAAAAACAGCTCTTTTGCTGCTTTCGTCAATACTTATTATATCTGTACTAACCGGTTGCGCCGACAATAAAAAATACCTGGTGATTGTTGAAAAAGGTGATGCCGAGCAGATAAGCTTTGCAAAAACCATTACTACAAATGACAATAAAAGCGTTTCGTTTATTGATGAAAATGAACGGGAGCAGTTTCTCACAGGCGATTATATAACAATTTCCGCCATAAAGCCCAAAGATGAAGACCTGATAGTTTTAAAAAACAATGGAATAATAACCCTCATTTTCCCGAAAAAAATTATCAGCAGTACTTACTCAACTGTAAAATATCTTGACGAAAAAGGTGTCACCCAGCAGTTGCAGGGCGAAATTACAATAATTAAAATCAGGGCCAAAAAATAAACCGCCTCGCATATGATTTTTCATGAGGAAAAAAACATTAAAAAAAACAATAAGCAAAACAGCAGAAAAAGCATCCTCAAAAAACTGTCTGTGCCGCTTGTCCTGATACTAATCCTGGTGTTTGTGATTCTGTGTTACCTGCTGGAAAGCAGGCTTTTTTTAATCGGGAAAGTCATCTACCCTGCCTATGCTTTTTTCGAAAAAGCCGCAAAAGACCTCAGGAAAGATACTGTCACGATAAGCGACATTATTGTTTACTGCGATTATTACACCTGGCACGGCCCTAAAAACTGGAGCAGAGGTTATTCTGACACTCCGGAGTTGGGGCTTTATGACAGTCTTGATGATGAGATTATAAAAGAACATGTCAGATGGGCCAATGAGTACGGTATTGATGTTTTAAAAGTCGAATACATCCCACAGTTTGACGAAACAATCACCTCAGGTATATTAAAGCATGATCTTGGAAATACGAAGCTTTGCCTCATGTACGATTCCCGGCTCAGGTTTGAAAGTGTGGGATATAAAAAACCGCCATATGATTTTAATGATGAAGTCATAAGCAAAACATTTCTCGATGACCTAAACCACATTGCCGACACATATTTTGCCAGTGACAACTATTTTAAAATAAACGGAAGGCCCGTTTTGTGGGTATATATTACACGGGACTATACTGGAAACTATAAATCTGTTATCGAGCAGGCCAGGCAAAATTTAAAAAGCAAAGGTTTTGATGTTTACCTTGTAGGTGATTCCGTTTTTTACAATTACAGGTTTTCCACAATCAGCGCTTTTGACGCAGTTTCGTGTTATTCTGCATACGCGGGACGACCGCAGGATACTGCTGATTTTGGTCAGAGGCTAAAATTCCTCTATATGGCATGGAAAACGGCTGCCCGGCTGGCCGGGAAAGACTTTATACCTTCAGGAATGGCCGCTTATGATGACAGCTGCCTTGAAAATGAACGAAAAAGTCTTCCTGTGCTTTCCGGTACGGCGCAGGATTTTAACTTTCAGCTTCAAATACTGTCAAACCTGCTGGATCCGGTTAATATCAAACCTGAAATCAATCAGGTATCAATTGCCACTTTTAACGAACACCAGGAAGGAACATCTGTTGAGCCTTCTGAAAGCTGGGGATTTTCGCGCATTGAGCAGATACCACTTGTATTTGGAAATAATTAAAAAAGTTTATTTTCAAGCGGAAGTTTAAAATGCTGAGTGGCACAGGGTGACTTGAGTAGTGCAGTATATTTTGAAAGGTTCGGGGCAATTTGTGTTGCTTTGCATAATTTGTTTGACGCAGCATAACATGTGTAGCTTTGCATAATTTGTTTGACGCAGCATAACATGTGTTGCTTAGCATAATTTGTGTGACGCAGCATAACATT
>CAYZUS010000054.1:2705-12394 GCA_964481885.1 uncultured Actinomycetota bacterium
TGACGCAGCATAACATGTGTTGCTTAGCATAATTTGTGTGACGCAGCATAACATTTGTAGCTTAGCATAATTTGAGTAGCGTAGCACAACACGCGTGGCGCAAGGTTGGAAACTGGTCAGTTAAATTAGAAAATTAATATTAAACAAAATATTACAGGTAGCAGGAAAGGAATAAAATGAAAGAAATATTTGAAAGACGAAGCATAAGAAAATACACCGGTGAAGATGTTTCAGAAGAATTGGTAACAGAACTGCTCAAGGCAGCGATGGCTGCGCCATCAGCCGGAAACCAGCAGCCCTGGGATTTCATAGTGGTAAAAGACAGGGCCGTTTTAAATGAAATACCAAAGGTTCATCAGTATGCCCAGATGCTTAAAGAAGCTCCCCTGGCAATAATAGTCTGCGGCGCGCTTGACAGGGAAAAACATAAGGGTTACTGGATGCAGGATTGTGCGGCTGCAATAGAAAATATGCTTATTGAGGCGCAGTTTCTTGGACTTGGTGCCGTATGGCTGGGTGTTTATCCGAGGGAAGACAGGGTTGCAGGGCTTATTAACCTTCTTGGGATTCCTGAAAACATTATACCTCTTGCAGTTATTTCAGTCGGCCACCCTGCTGAAAGCAAAGAAGCATCACAAAGGTATGATGAAAAAAAGATTCACATAAATAAATGGTAGTTTTACGAAGTATTATTCTGTTTGTAAGAAACTGTATTATTTCAGTTATGGGGATCGTCTGAAAACAGATTTTTTTTGGAATATATGTTTTAGTGGGATTATTCTTAAACAAGTTTTTTATTTTGTAATATTATTTTAATAATTTTACAAAATAAGTTAATTTAAATCCGCCGCTAATCTATAATGGTACAGGCATATTTTATAATAACGTGTCCTGAGAGTATTGCCTTTTTTTAAAACTTTACGTAAATTAGGAGGTTTTTAATGACCGTCCATCCTGAGCCCTTAAGAAAAGACAGGAAAATAATTAACCGGAAAAATACCAGGGATGGAAAAATAATATGCCTGATTGATAACTGTCCGGTTGATTCACAAAGCGATGTTGAGTATCATCACATACGCCCCTACCTTTTTGAGGAAAAGCTTGATAATGATAATACGGCCACTGTCTGCAAAAAGCATCACAGGGAAATCGGCCATCTCTCAATTGCTGAGTATAAGGCATTAAAAGCAATGGAGACTTTCTTCAGTGACGGTTCCCTTAAAAAACTTGATGATGTCCTTATGGCAATGCTTGAAGATAAAGAAAAATGCAGACCTTTTAATTACTCTTTGAAAGATGGCGGAAACTCGATAGCAGTCGACCTTGGAACCGGTTTGGGAAGCAGTGTTTCACCCACAGCTAATGCTGCCAAATCAAAAAATACTTCATACACGCTTCCATTATCCGTCTGCCCTTCAACAGGGTTTAAATATTTTTACATTGTCCTGCCTGTAGAATTTTTAAATAACGATATCGAACTTCAGCCAAGGCCACTTGAGTTTAAAAGGCTTTGGGATCTTTACAGGCACCTTCTGGTTAACAGCCAGCTTACTCCATCGATTTGCAGACTGACACAAAATAAAATACTTTTGTTTGACGGACAGCACAAAGCGGCTGCACAGATATGGGCGGGAAGAAAAAACCTCGAATGCAAGGTATACATTGACCCTTCAGTCAAAGTCCTGAAAGAAACCAATCTTGTAGCACATGACAAATTAAGGCAGATGCCGTTTTTTACATCTGTTTTAATAAATAAATGGGCCAGTATCTTCGCTGAGGAATGGAAAGATTACATGGAGCAAAAAGGCGATAAATCTGAATCCGGTTTTGTTTCCTTCCTGGTGGGCAGGGGCAAGAAAAAACCTGAAGCAATCCATATGCTGGAAAGCAATATTTATGACAGCATACTCGAAGACGGCCAGAACCGCTTAAAAAAATATATTGAAGAATATAGCGGGGATGAGAAAAAACCGATAACAGTAAACAGGTTAAGGCAGACACTGCTTAAAAGATTTATAGTAAACCCGCCTCTTGCAATAGAGCTTGAAGAATCTGACAGGCTTCGTGAATTTGAAAGAAAGAATGTAATAAGGCTTCTTAATCTTATTTCTGACTATACATTGCAGGGAATCTGGAACCTTGCAGATAACAACAGGGAGCAGAAAATAGCGGAAAAGATATACCTAAACGGCTCTTTTAAAGCATGGATAGCAATTCTAAAGGATGTAATATCCAATATCCTCGAGCTTTATGATGAAAATGACAGAAAAGAGATATTTTTAAGAGAAATCAGTGCAGAGCAGTGGGAGTTCATTGAAAAAAGTATCAGTATACTGTTTGGCTTTCGGGTATGGTCGGATGATTCACAGGAAAATTACAACAATTTAAGGGTAAATAACGAAAACGTAGTGCGCAAATATCTCTCAAGAAAGGGTTTAAGCGCAAACCAGATACTTAACAGCCGGTATAATGAAGAAAATAATTTTATTGACTGAAAGGAAATTATAATGGCAGAGGATATAACTTTTTCAAGCGGTGATATACCGGTTTTAAAGGTCGAAGGCAGGAGCCTGCCCGAAGCCTGGGAGAAATCCCTGCTTGAGGTGTGGAAAAATGGCATTGCAATAAAAACCCAGTATGACCGCCCATCGGACCCGCCCAGCCGGGATGCAACAATGATAATGGTTATTCATGAGCCCTTTGCGGAACCCAGGATACACAGGGCGCTTCCTACAGGGCTTGATGAGCTTGAAATTTACAGGCAGGAGGTCGTTCTGGGAATACATAATCACTGGATTGGCGGCCATGGCTGGTCATACAGTTACCATGACAGACTTTTTAATTACAAGACTTCGGCAGGCTTTTTGGACCAGATGGAAAGAGTCGTTGATAATCTTACAGAATGCTATTATACAAGAAGGGCGCAGGCCATCACCTGGGACCCTGAGCTGGATGCGAGCCACCATGAACCTCCATGCCTTCAGAGAATGTGGTTCAGGATTCTCGAGGACCCAATAAAAGGCCTGGTGCTTAATTTAAATACTCACTGGAGATCCAGAGATGCATTTAAAGCAGCATTCATGAATATTTTTGCTCTGACTGATCTTATGAAATCAATGGCCGCCAGGATATCTGAAAAAACCCAAAAAGAAGTAAAAGTTGGAAGATATGTTGATATTGCTGACAGCTACCATGTCTATGGATCATATTTTGACCAGTTTAAAGGATTTCTTGAGACAATGAACACCAAGACTTTTGAACAAAGGACATATACCAGTGAGTTTGCCGAACCCTTTTTTACGGAAGCAAGGTCTAAAATTGCACAGGAACAGGCCTAAGAGTATTTTAAAAAATAAATAATAATCTGTTAATAATCCAATTATTATTTTACAATACCAGATAATTAACCGATATATAATATAAATATATTAATAAATCATTCAATAGATAAAACTATACAATTTTTTACCGGGTTTTGGTATACTGCAATTATGAAAAGTGAAGATTTCGACAACAAAGTATTAACAGGCAAATTGCATGGTTCCGCCAAATTTGCAAGGATAGTTTCCTATATGTTTGACGGCTCTGCACTGGTTCTTCCGATGTTTTTTGCCGCATGCTTTTACAAGCAGGATAATTTTATGAAGATGCTTCCTTCCTTTGCTGTTTCGTCACTTTTTGCAGCATTAATACCGTACTTTTTTATACTTTTCCTTTATAAGTTTCGAAAACTAAACGATCTTCATATACCCAGAAGAAAAGAAAGAATGCTCCCTCTGCTGATAGTAAATATCAGTGTCTTTGCAGGACTTCCTTTTCTACTTATGACTGATCCAAGCAAGATGATGAAGAGTGTATATACAATATATATGATTGGACTACCGGTTGTCACCCTGATTACCCTGTTCTGGAAAATAAGCTTTCATTCCGGATTTATTACCATGTTTTCAATAGTGTTTTTGATAATATTTGGTGGATGGGCAGTTTTTACAATACTTTTGATACCGCTTGTAGGCTGGGCAAGGCTGAAGCTGAAAAGGCACACACCGGTGCAGGTTTTTTATGGAGGTGTACTTACAGGAGTTATTGCACTTTCTGTTTTTTATTATGCCGGGTATCTGTCGTCGCAATACTGGGCAATAAGCCAGATACAGTCCCTGTTTAAAAATGCTTCGTATTATCTGAATATAGTGCTTCTTGCTTACGGAATAAATATAGTATTTCAGATTATTTTCCTGATTATCCTTTTTCAGTCACGCAAACTAAGAGCAAACTTAAGGCTGCAGGCAAGTTTTTAGACCTCAAATTATACATCTGGGTTCTCGATCAGCACCGCGTTTGGCCGGGTCTTTAATTTACACAGGTAAAGTGTATGGTTTTAAGCATACCGACTATGGGTCTGGCCAAAGGTAAGCCTCTGACTTTTGGATGGCTTTCAAATCATAAAAAAAGTTTTGCGGCTTTTCCGGGAATCAAAGTTCTTTAAAACTACTCGTTTGACTCAATTTTAATACCCAGTTCCAGCGCTTTTGTTTCTGCAAAATCCGTTACTTTACAAGAATGATTGATCCTGAATATTTTTACATTCTTATTTTTTGTAATATCAAGAATGTCTTCTGCAGTCAGTATTCTTACTGATTTATCAAGAACATATATTTCTTCAGGGCTGGTGCCTGCAACAGAAGCTTCAGGACGGCTTGCCTGTGCAGAAGAATGGGACTGCTGGGCCTGTAGTGGTTGCCTGATGCTGTCCGCCGAAGACGGCATGTGAGATATGACTTGTTGCCCGGAAGAAGCCGGTGAGGATAACGTTGGTTGTGAGCTGAGCTTTTCAAACACTTTAGAAACAACAACACTGGTCTTTAATAATTCCCTGAAAAGAACAAATTTGGAATTGTTTTCCACTGCCTCCAAAAGCGCAAATGCTTCATCATGGTTTGGGGCTGCAACTATTATCCCGTGAACGGGCATAATTACAACCAGGGCCTCGCCTTTTTTCTTTAGCTCAGACATATAAGAAAAGATTATATTGTTTTCTTCATCAGATAAAGGTACGACTCCTTCGGGGACGACAGGAATCCTGGTTATTTTATAATAATCTGAAACTTCTGTGGCACCGGCAGGATCTACCCCTGCTGCTACAAGAAGAGGACTGTAAAAAGTGTTGCCGTGAAGGGTGCAGTTGATTTCAGGGAATCTTTGAAGTATGCCGATATGCAAATCGAGTTCCCTGGAAAGTTTTTCTTCCCTGCCTTCAAGAATATTTTTGTTTATATCTGTAACTATTATATTGTCGGGCCTTAATTTCCATCTGTATTTATCAGCGCTGTGCGTCTGGGTAGAATATATTCTCTGGCCAACCCTGAGCGCCATGTTGCCGCCGCTATAGTCAGTCAGTCCTCTGTCAATTACATGCTGCATTATATCCATAATAATTTCCCTTGGTTTTGTAATTTCATCTTCAGGGAAACATACCATTTTGTCGTCCATTTACTATCCTTTCATAATTTTCTTTGTGTTTCTTAATATTTATCCTTAATTCTTATTTAAATATTTCCAGGTCACAGTCATAAAAATCAGCATATTTTTCATGCTCTCCAAGTTTAACAATTTTAACTCAATTTAACAAAAATTAAATTATCAAAAACCAGACCGGCTGCCTGGAACACCCATATCATATATTCAGAGACAAAATTTTCTGGTATTTTTCAAACTTATCCTGCCATAAACCGAAATTGTTTCTGTTGGGGAAATAATATTTCAGATCCACAGAGCTTATCATGATTTCCCTTGCCTCATCAATATTTGCTGCTGACCCGCATGCCACCATTTGTGCAAGCAGATTGCCAGTGGATGTTGTTTCCTGCGGTCCTGCAATCAGCGGTAATCCTGAAGCATCTGCAAGCCACTGGCAAAGCAACCGGTTATTAGTGCCGCCTCCCACAAGGTGAAGCAGTTCCATTTTTCTGCCTGCAATTTTTTCAAGTTTATTTAAATTGAGGATATATTTAAGCGCCAGACTTTCATATGCACAAATCGACATTTCCCCAATGCCTTCCGGAATACCCTGCCCGGTATCTTTTAAATACTTCAATATACAGGCAGGCATATCAAATATTTCTCTTTCAAAAACTGTGTCATCAACATCTATAAAAATATTTTTACTTGCTGCCATGGAAGTATATGCGTCTATCTCTTTCCAGCTTGTCTCTTTTTTTGTATCCGATGACCACTTTTTCCTGCATTGCTGTATTATCCAGAGGCCCGTCATGTTCCTGAGATAATGATATCTGCCGGCAAAACCTCCCTCATTGCCAAAACCCATTTCGAAGCCTTCCCTGCTGATGATGGGGGAATTGCTTATCAGCCCCACCATTGCCCATGTTCCGCAGTTAAGGTAGGCCCAGTTTTTTGACTTGTTTTCTTTCGACACCGGTATTGCCGTTATTTCCGAAGTCGTATCATAGCACGGAAGCGCCACCTTTAGTGGCCCGCACCCAAGCTCATCGCAAATCTCACTACTCAGGTTGCCGATGATTTTGCCGGGCTCTGCGATATCCATAAATATGTCTTCCGGGAGGCCAAGCTTGTTGATAATATATTTTTCCCACTTTTTATCCTTCTGGTTAAGAAGCTGGGTAAGTGTTGCATTCGTAAATTCACAGATTAGTTCGCCGGTGAGGAAATAATTAAAAAGGTCCCCCAAAAGCAGGAGATATTTTGAGTTTTCCAATATGAGGGATCTGTTTTCTTTGAGAGAGTAGAGCTGATAGATTGTGTTTATCTCTAATATCTGCGCCTGTGTGCGCTCATACATATCCCAATTTGAAAAAAGCTCTTTTACCTTTTCTGCCACACCTAAGGTTCTTTTATCCCTGTAATGGACAGGGTTTGACAAAAGAGTTTTATCTTTTCCAAGGAGTCCGAAATCGCAGCCCCATGTATCCACTCCGATTGTTTCAATGCTATTAAAATTCCTTACCGCTTCGCTGATACCGGTCTTAAGTTCAGAAAAGAGCCTTAAAAAATCCCAGTAAAGTGTTTGGCCCATGTAAACGGGCCTGTTTTCAAACCTGTGTACTTCATTAAACTTTAAGACTTGTCCGTCATAGCTTCCGACTATTGCACGGCCGTTGCTCGCCCCAAAGTCTAGTGCAAGAAAATTCTGGGTATTTTTCATTTTTGCCCTCGAATCTATTCTATAAAAACTCCGCTTATTTTTAGAATCTTGCAGAGCTCTTCAAAAATATTTTTATGGTCCCCGAATGAGACCATCCAGTGGTGGCCAAATCCTTCATTGCCTAAAATATTTATAAGTTCCACTATATTTGTCTGAAATTTAACAGTAACTGGGTTTCCTGCAAAATCCTTAAGCTTTGTTGGCATTGTGGTGCCGCTTAAAGCACAAAGCCTGAATGTGTTTTCTCTGCCGACGAGATTAACTATTGTAGTATCTTTGCCCTTGGCCATCAGAGGGTAATAGACTGCCATCCCTGATTTTACCTCGAAGTGGGTTTCAAGCCTTATGTCTTTTCGGCTTTCAGCACATGAAAATGGCCCGCAGCCGCAATGTGAAAAGATTATAGTATTTTCCGGTTCATCTTCAAAAACGATATCAGAGTTTAAGCAGCTCTTGCCTGTAATGGATTTTAATATATACATCAGCATCGCAGAATAAGCGTCGCTTTCACATGCAGCCGGAATCCCGATATCATTTAAATTTGAAGCTGCAAGACAGGTTTTTGCCTTGACATAAGGGAACGGGTAGCAGTTAAATGATATGGCATCGAGTTTAAACTCCCCGACCATGTCAAGAAGTGCCAGATAATACCTGACCGACTGGCCAAGCACACCATCATCCACCCTGATGTCTGCTATGGTATTTTTTATTTCTGCAATCCTCTCATCAACCCTGGAATTTTCAACATTTTTTAAAAAATCTTCGAGGCAGCTGAAATCAAGAGGGACCACAGTGGCTCCAAAGACTTTTTTTAAACCGAATTCATCCAGCGCCAGGTTCGTCATGATTTCTGGCCTTCCGCCGACCACTCCAACCCTTAAACTTTTTAGTTTTTTAACAATGGCAGAGGCCATTGCAAAATCATATATTTTTTTAACAGTTTTTGGCTGGCTCAGTTTTCCGAAAATAAACCGGAACTCGACCTCAAGCTCCTTTAAGGATGCTGCTACTATCTGCGCGCCATTTAAACCTAAAGTATAAGGGCTCAAAGTTGTGGTAAAAACTACTACAGGTATGCCAATATTTTCAATCAGCCTGATGGCTGTAGTGTCAGGGGTCCAGACTCCTGCAGCAATGCAAACCACATCAAAATCATTGTTTCTTATAAATTCATTTGCTCTTGCCGCATCCGTATTATTGGCAACTGTATAATCAATAACAGTGCTTTTTATTTCAAAGGCTGCAAGGCTTTTGACAAAGTCATCTTTGAAGCCTTCGAGCCTTCCCTGATCAGCATCCATACCTTCAATGGCCGTAAAAACAATACAAATCTTTGGCTTGATTTTCACTTTAATCACTCCACGTTAATTGTTTGACTAACTATTTATTATCTGTTCGGTCGCCCTGACAAGTTTTTCGATATCATCAGCCTCGGAAAAATTCCTTCCTACAAGACATCCGCTTCCTCCAGCTTTTATGGAGCTTTTAACCATTTTCAGAAAATCCGCTTCAGGCATTTTAGGACCCCCGTTTAAAAGTACAGGAATTTTTGCATAGTCAACAAGCTCTGCGAAAGACTCTTCGTCGCCTGTCCAGTTTGTTGAAATCAGGTCGCACCCAAGCTCGGCGCATACCCTTGCAGTAAACTTCAAGTATCTTGCTCCATGCTTTTTTAACTGGTTTTCCTGAGATTCATAAAATCCGGGAAATTCAGCCTCTGCAGTAAATACAAGGCCATACCTGTCACACAAATCACCGGCTTTTCCAAGCAGCTCCAAAACCTGCTTGTCATCTTTTGTACCCAAACCTACAAAGAAACAAACTCCGTCAGCACCTATCCTGGCAGATTCTTCTATTGATGAGATCATTACCTGCGCTATGGGGTCCGGACTTAGCGCTGCATAAGTAAAAAGATAATTAAGTATCCCTATTTTTCCATCCCACTGCTCTGCGCTTAGCCTTAAAAACCCCTTGCTCATAACCATTGCGGTGGCTCCACCGGCGGCGGCCAGAGATACAGACTTTGCAACATCTATCTGTCCTTTATATGGATCAGGTGAAGTCATGTTATGTACGGGAGCAAAAATAACTGCTTTCCCTTTTTCATTGAAAATCCTCTTTAGCCTAATTGCCTTGCCCGTGTTAAGCGCAAAATTCTTATATGCCATTTTTATCTCCTCTTACTTTTTTATAGCGGCTGAGACTTTTTAAAATAAATTCTATTAAACGTTTTCTTAATTATACTTTTTTTATATCAGAATTCAATTATTAGAATTTTTTAATGAGTGGAGTCGATAAGCCTAATAGGTTTACGCCGTTAGTTTAATATTCCTGATTTGCAGGCAAACTTAAAAATTTATCAATCTTAACAAGACTGATAAATAATACCTTGATAAGGTTACTGCACCAACATCACCTTAAATCATGCAAAGCATATCCTGGTTTGATAATTCTATTCCTGCATTGAGACTTCATTAATCTCTGCAAACGGTTCTATGTCTGTGTAATT
>CAYZUS010000055.1:0-12042 GCA_964481885.1 uncultured Actinomycetota bacterium
GCAGCAATTACAGCAGATGCAATTGCTATGCCTTTTGTTATGGCCTTTGTGGTATTGCCTGCTGCATCAAGGTCAGCAAGTACCTGCCTTGTCTTGGGGGCGGCACCGGACATCTCGCCAATGCCGTTTGCATTATCTGCAATCGGACCGAATACATCCATGGCAACATTATTTCCGGTATGCGATAACATGCCAATACCGGTAAGCGCAACTCCGTACAGAATGAAAGTGATCCCCGCACTTCCGAATATTAAAACTGAAAGAAATATGGTAATTGCAATAATCATAATGGCCCATACAGCACTTTCAAACCCAAGAGACAGTCCGTTTAAGAGCAGTGTCGCGGGCCCCGTTTTTGCAGTTTTGCTAAGGTTAATTACAGGTGAATGCTCGGGATGGGTAAAATATGAAGTCAGCTTGTTAAATGATATTGCAAGCGCTATTCCTATTGCTGTGACCCAGAAGACCCTCAAGTCATGTACATAAAATTTTGCAAGAAAGAAAAATGAAGTTATGGAAATAATTGATGACAGGTCATAGGAATAATCCATTGCTTTAAATGGATCCTGCGTCTTCCACCACGAAACCGCATAGGTTCCGATTATTGAGCTTACAACTCCTATGGCTCTTACCAGTAAAGGGAAAATAAGCCATTTCATATTAAAAGGCGTCAGCAGCAATGCCAGGATTAAAGTTGATACAATTGTGACTTCATAGGATTCAAATATGTCAGCTGCCATTCCTGCACAATCTCCAACGTTATCTCCCACAAGATCAGCAATAACAGCAGCGTTTCGTGGGTCATCTTCAGGCATTCCCTTTTCGAGTTTGCCAACAAGGTCAGCGCCGATATCTGCTGCCTTTGTATATATACCGCCGCCGACCCTCATAAATAATGCAATAAGTGTTCCACCAAAACCAAAGCCCAAAAGAACTTCGGGGGAATCAAGTTTAAATATTATAAATATCAGTGTTCCGCCCAAAAGCCCCAGGCCATCTGTTAACATTCCGGTAATGGTACCGGTTCTGTATGCTATCCTTAAGGCCTCCCTGTGGCTTTTTTCAGCCGCAACAACAACCCTTCGGTTTCCTGCTATTGCCATGTTCATTCCAATATAGCCCACCATTGCAGAAAAGAAAGAGCCGATTAAAAATGCCACTCCTCTTGCTATGGAAATATTTACTCCCTGTTTTGCAAAAAATGCAGAAGCAAAAATAGCAACAGCCAGAATAAAGACAAGGTAAAGTATTGTCTTAAACTGTCTTCTTAAGTATGCCTGCGCGCCTTCTCTTATGGCTTCCGCAACTTCCTCGGCTCTCTTGGTGCCTGTTTTCTGTTTGAAAACCTGTCTGGAAAGAAAGAAAGCATAAAGAAGGGCAAGGATGCTTACTGCCAGGATTGCATAAAGGGAAATTTGAGCAAAAAGTCCGAAATCCGTGAAAGTCATTTAGCCTCCTTCTATTCTTCAATAAGAATTACATTTTATCTAAAATGTTTTATTTAAATCAATAATAAATATAATAAATATAATATTTTTTCTATTGTCTACTTTTGCTTATAATATCGAAAGCATTCTTTTAACTTAAAACTTTTGTGCTGTAAATTATTTTCGTTAATTGCTCTCTGTAGTATTTAAAATTTTCCCAGGATATATCCTCATGTGTAGTATGGTCTAAAAATGGTACATACCCTCCTTGCCTGATCATTTCTGGAACAATACTTAATACTTTATCAATTGCAGCTTTGCCTTTTGCAATCTCCTTTTTATCCAAACCTCCCATAATCCTATAATTTGGAAACTCTTTACGCATTCTTACTATATCCATTCCGGCAGTTACTTCCATAGGGTATTGTCCGGTTACACCTGCTTCGATCCATAGCGGTATTAATTTCCAGCAATTGCCATCAGAGTCAACTAGAATATTTTTTACACCTTTGGATTTCAAAAAACCTGTAAGCCTTTTATAATAGGGTGTAAGGAATTCTTTAAAGCTCTCAGGAGAAATCATAGAGTCTGAATTATAAGCCATATCTTCCCACAACAGACACCAATCAGGAACTATTTCTTTTAACACTACATCGTAGAGTTTAATCCAGTGCTCTGTAAGAAAATTTTGGATGTCTTTAACTAATTTCGGATCATCGTAAATCATTAAAGAAAGACCTACGTCTCCCATCAAATGCCTTAAGGCTCCATAATATCCACAGGGATAGCCTCCAAACATTAAAGGGTAATCCCTATTTTTAAATTCTTTAACAAGTTCAGGCCAATTCGAAGGAAGTCTTTTGTTAATATCATCATGAAAACATTTTTCTTTAAGATTTTCCCAATCATTTCTATTTTTAACCGGCCAATCAATATATTCAGGAGGGGATGTTGTGATTTTGCTGACCTTCATTGTAATTCCCCAAGCATCCTTCATTGTTATGGTCCTGTCATCTTCAGATATGGTTTGTGTTTCCATATCAGGTTCCATCCATACATTTAAAGGTATTCTTCTTATCCCCTTATCAAAATTAAAATATTCTGTAATGTCCTTATCTAGTGGGCTTGAAGCAGCTACTCCACCGCCCCCCATATTAGCGGGCCAGTAAAGCCCTGGTCCGTGTACAAGATCAGCATGTGCAAGATTTGCGGGTATTCCTTCTTTTTTTGGCAGTCCCTCATCATACCATCTATTCACAACCCCTGCCCAGTAGCTAAATTCCCAATCCAATGTTCTGTCACAGGGCTCGAAATTCATTACTGCCTGAAATCTTTCTTTAGCATTCATTAAAACCTCCTTAAATAAAAATAATTTTTTTTATAATATCTACCATACTATAAATCTTCTTCGTCAATAATTTCCCCAATAATTTCTCCTACCGGTACAGTAGTGGATTCATCAATCAGTATTTGAAGAATGCCAGCTTTTGGGCTCTCAAGAATGGTTGTTACTTTATCGGTAGTTATTTCCACAACCTCTTCACCCTTAGAGACTAAATCACCATCTTTTTTTAGCCATTTGTCTATAGTTCCTTCTGTCATTGTCTGACCCATCCTTGGCATATACACACTTTCCTTCATAACAATTATCTCCCTTAAATATAAAAACTAAAGTTAATAAAATATATTTACAATATTAAAAAGCAATTATTTCTTTACCAATCAAATTCGACTGAATCAATAAAGTTCGCCTCATTGGCCACTTATTTCGCTCCAGGCACGATACTGAATGGCATTTATAAACTACAAAATATACATTTCATAATAATCAGGCCTGTTTTCTATTTTTTTTCAACATATCTATATAAACAGCAATTAATATAACGACCCCCTTGGCTACCAGTTGCCAGAAACTGTTTACACCCAATAAATTTAATCCATTATTAATTATACCAATTACAACTGCACCTATCAGGGTTCCGCCAAGTGTTCCGATGCCCCCGGAAAAGCTGGTACCTCCTAATATTACAGCCGCAATTGCATCCAATTCCCCGTTAACTCCAATTGTGGGCTGTCCGGAATAAAGCCTCGCAGATAATACAATGCCCCCCAGGGCAGCTAAAAAGCCAATAATAGTATATGAAATAATTTGTACTTTATTAACATTAATTCCGGAAAATTTTGCAGCTTCTGTATTGCCTCCAATAGCATATAGATGTCTTCCAAACTTTGTTCTATAAAGAATAAATGCAAGAATTAGTAGGGCTACAATCATATAAATAATCGGATACGGAATTGGACCTATATAACCGTTCCCAATTACATTAAATAAAGGTTCCTGAACAGATATTGGTTTTCCATTGGAAAAAATATATGCCAATCCTCTGGCAATATAAGCGATAGATAAAGTTACAATAAAAGGAGGCATCTTTCCTTTTACTATTATTATTCCGTTTGTTAAACCTACGACCATGCCGGACAAAAGGCCTATTATTATTGAAATGGGTAATGGTAAATTAAATCTTGCAAGCATCAATGTTGTGATAATGCCCGACATTGCCATTACTCCTCCAACAGAGAGATCGATACCACCCAGAATTATTATGTATGTCATACCAAATGCAACCATAGCATTTATTGAGACCTGCCTTAAAACAAGAATAAGGTTGTCTGATGTTAAAAATGTTGAAGTAGATATTGACAGTCCAATACACATTACCAAAAGACCCGCTAAAATACCTAAATTATTTTTTAAAAACTGCCATAAAACTTCAAAAATATTTAAATCTGAAGTCCTTATCTGCAAATCCTTTTTTTCACTTTTTTTATTCATTTTTATCAATCCCCGCTGCTAAACTCATTATTTTCTCCTGACTCAAGTCTTCTTTGTTTAAGCAACCCTTTACTTCGCCATTGTTCATAACATAAACTCTATCACTCATATTAATAATTTCAGGTAACTCCGAAGAAATCATGATGATTCCCACTCCTTGCTTTGCCAAGTTATTCATTATCGTATAAATTTCTGCTTTTGCTCCTACGTCTATACCTCTTGTCGGTTCATCCAAAATCAGTATTTTAGGATTAGTGGCAAGCCACTTCCCCAGTACCACCTTTTGCTGATTCCCACCGCTTAAGTTCATCGCAGTTTGAAATCTCGACGACATCTTGATAGATAATTTTTCTATATACTCATTTTCAATAGCTTTTTCGACTTTCTTTTTTATCCGAAAAAGACTCATAAACTTTTCCAATACACACAAAGTAATATTAAAGCCGATAGATTGAATTATTATTAAACCTTGCTCCCTCCTGCTTTCCGGCACTAATGCAAAACCGCTTCTCATAGCATCCAATGGGGACTTGAAAATCATTTCTTTCCCATCTAAAATTATTTTCCCTGAAGATACTGGATCAATTCCAAAAAGCATCTTAGCTACTTCAGTCCTTCCTGACCCAACAAGACCGGAAATACCTATGATCTCACCTTTTCTAACTTTTAAAGAGACATTTCTTATTTTTGGTGGATTACTTACACTGCAAACTTCAAGAATCACTTCCTCTGTAAATGAGTGGTCGCCTTTATAGAAATCAACTAATTCCCTGCCTACCATAAGTTTAATCAATTCATCCTGTGTAGTAGACTTAATTTCTTTTGTGTCCACATGGCTGCCGTCTCTTAGAACAGTTACTCTGTCGGCAATTTTAAATACTTCTTCCATTCTGTGAGAAATATATACAACTGAGACTTTTCGTTTTCTTAGATTTTCTATTGTTTGAAACAGTTTGTCTACTTCATCCTTTGATAACGAAGCGGTAGGTTCATCCATTACAATTATTATAGATTCTGCTGATAATGCCTTTGCAATCTCAATTACTTGCTTTTGTGCAATACTCAAAGAGAATACTCTGGCATTAGGGTTTATGCCAATTCCTATTTTATCCAAAATTGCTAAAGAATCTTTTCTCATTTTTTTGTAATCGACAACTTTTAATATCCTGGTTAAAGGCTCTTTCCCCATGAAAATGTTTTCTGCTACTGTCATATTTTCGGCAAGAGCTAGTTCCTGGAATATTACATTTATTCCTAACTTTTCAGAATCTTTCACATTATGGATTTCTGCGTTTTCCCCATTAATAAATATTTTTCCACTGTCAACTTTGTAAATACCGGCAAGTATTTTAATTAATGTAGATTTTCCTGCTCCATTTTCTCCCAACAATGCATGGACCTCTCCTCTTCTCAGTTCGAAGTTTACATTGGACAAGGCTTGCACTCCTGGGAAATGCTTACTAATATTCTCCATTTTCAGTATAATTTCTTCCACAACTAAAATCTCCTTGATAAGGTGTAAGGTTTTGTATTTATTCCATATAAAACCTTACACCTATAATCTTGTCTTTATAATCCTAATTACTATTATATTGTTTCAATATAATTATTTAAGAAATTCACCAATATTATCTGAGTTTACAAGCGTAACTGGCACTACTTTTGCCCTGTTTTCGATTGTCTCTCCTGCAAATGCTTTATATAAGTCTATAGTTGAAATAGTCCCTAAATCAAACGGGTTCTGTTTAACGGAGCCTGTCATCTTTCCATCTTTTATAAATGCAAATGCATCTGCAGAACCATCTACTCCGTAGAAGAATACGCCCTCATTCTTGCCTGCAGCGATAAAAGCTGTAAGCGCACCTATAGCACAAGGATCATTTATTCCAAATACTGCTTTAATATTTGGATGGGCCTGCATTACAGCCTCTGTAGCAGCTGCTGCTTTATCAACAAGTCCTTCACCATTTATTGTTGCAACAATTTTAATTCCAGGGTACTTGGCAATTTCATCAACGAATCCTTTTTCTCTCATATCGCTGGCTGTTACACCAGGTATATTAACAACAAGTACTTCACCAGTTTCACCCATCTTTTTAACAAGATCCTGAGCACACAAAGTTCCTGCTCCCATACTGTCAGAAATGGTCTGAGACACTACAAGATCATCGGCCTTAACAAGCTGATCGTTACCTACTACAAGAATATTTGCTTTTTTTGCACCTTCCAGCGCACTTTGAGATGTTTCAAAACCTAGAACTTCTAATACAATACCATCTACTTTTTGTGAAATCAGATCTTCAAGACATTGAAGCTCTTTAGAGGTATCAAACTGTGAGTCGAGTGTTATTACCTTGTCACCTTTTGGTTCTACTATTGACTTTACGCCCTTCTCAAGTTCTTGGCAGTGTGAGTTAATACCTGAAATAAGTACCAAACCAATATTCTTTGCCTTTGCTTCGGTTGCTGCTGCAGTTGTTTCTGCTGCTGCAGTTGTTGCTGCTGCAGTTGTTGCTGCTGCAGTTGTTGCTGCTGCTTCAGTTGTTGCAGTGGTTGATTTGCAACCTACCATACCCATTGATAGTCCTACTGCTACAGCTAAAACAACTGTTAGGACCATTATCCACTTACTTTTCATTTTCACTCCCTTGTATCTTTCTTTTTATTAAATGTACATTTTTTCTACACGTTCATAGCTATAGATATTTTTCTAAATATTCACCGCCCTTTCTTAAACAATCGAGATTAGCTTATTGATACTTTATTAACCTCCTTTCCCAATTTCTGATAAAATATATTTAAGGCGTTAAAAAAAGCCAGCTATTTCTTTACCAATGTTTTAACAGCATTCATAATTTTTGCCTCATTAGGCATGAAACTATCTTCAAGTACAGGACTGAAAGGAATACAAGTATCAGGCGCTGTCACTCTTATTATTGGGCCTTTAAGAAAATCAAAAGCTTCTTCAGCAATTATTGCAGCTATCTCTCCTGCAAAGCCTGAAGTTCTTACTGCTTCCTGAACCAAAACAAGCCTGCCTGTTTTTTTAACCGAATTTATGATAGTTTTTTTATCAAGAGGAACCAGAGTTCTAATATCAATAACTTCGGCATCAATGCCTTCTTTTTCCAGCATTTTTGCTGCAGATGCGGCTTTATTAGCCATCAGGCTCCAGCCTACTATAGTTACATCTTTCCCCTGCCTTACAACTTTTGCTTCTCCCAGAGGAACAGTATATTCTTCTTCAGGACACTCGCCCTTTATACTGTATAAGACTTTATGCTCTAAAAATATTACAGGATTATCATCCCTAATTGCACTGATTAACAATCCTTTTGCATCATAAGAATTAGAAGGCATTACTACTTTTAGTCCAGGCACATGTGTTACCCATGCTTCCATAGATTGAGAATGATGTGCTGCACCTCTTACCCCTGCACCACAGCAAGCTCTGATTACCAAAGGTATTTTAGCTTTACCTCCAAACATGTACCTCATTTTTGCTGCCTGGTTTGCAATCTCGTCAAGACATACTCCAAAAAAGTCTACATACATTATTTCTACAACGGGTCTCATTCCTGCTGCAGCTGACCCCACACCAAGACCAACAATTGCTGTTTCACTTATCGGAGTATCCTTTACTCTGTCAGCACCAAATTCTTCAAACAAACCCTTTGTTGAACCGAAAGGCGCGATACGTATATCTTCACCTGCAACAAATACAGAAGGGTCTCTTCTCATCTCAATTTTTAAAGCTTCGCTTACGGCTTCCGCAAAACTTATCTGTCTCATATATATCTCCTTTAAATAATATTTAATTTGTATTAAACATAAACATCAGTAAACAAGTCTTCGGGATCAGGCAGAGGACTATTCTTTGCAAACTCAACCGCCTTATCTAACTCAAGCATTATTTTTGATTCGATGTCAGCCAAATCTTTTTGGGATGCTGCCTTTACTTCAATAATTCGTAAGGCAAAATTATTTATCGGGTCTTTATCAAGCCACTGCTTATGCTCTTCCTTTTCCCTGTAGAGATCGAGGTCGCCTTCCCAGTGACCCCTGTGTCGCCATGTTTTACACTCTATAATCGATGGTCCTTCACCTTTTCTTGCCTTCTCTATTGCTATACCCGTCGCCTCCATAACTGCCATCGGATCATTACCTTCAACAGTAACTCCTGGAATATCATAAGATTTGGACCTCACGGAAATGTCTCGAATTTTCATTGTTTCACGGGCACACCCTGATATTCCGTAAAGGTTATTTTCACAAACGTAGACTACCGGCAGATCCCAGACTGATGCCAGATTAATGCTTTCATGGAAGGTTCCCCGATTAGAAGCTCCATCCCCAAAAAAGCAAACACAAACCTGGCCCTTTCCCTTGGATTTTGCGGCAAATCCTGCACCAGCAGCAATTGGAAGTCCTGCCCCAACTATGCCGTTAGAGCCCATTATGCCCAGCGACAGATCGCATATATGCATTGAACCTCCTTTGCCTTTGCAGTAGCCGGTCTTTTTTGCAAAAAGTTCTGCCATCATTAACTTTACGTCTCCACCTTTTGCTATTAAGTGGCCGTGGCCCCTGTGAGTGCTTGTAATATAGTCATCCTTATTTAAATTTGAACAAGTACCTGCAGCCACTGCTTCCTCTCCTATGTATAAATGTACAAATCCGGGGATACTTCCGGCAGCATAATATTTGACTGCCATTTCTTCAAATCTTCTTATTTTCAACATAGTCTCGTACAAACTTATCATTGTATTTTTATTCACTGACATAATCTCTTAAGCCCCCTTTTTTTAATTTACTTTATTTCCATATTTAATTAACAAGTTTTTATTAAAAAGAGATCTTGGCGTTCCTCCTTTTAATACATCTAATACTGATTCGGCTGCCATTCTTTGTTGGTTTTCTTGCGATTTCTCTGAATAATAAGCAGCATGGGGAGTTAGAATAACGTTGTCTAGCTTTAATAATTCATTTTCTCTATCAATCGGTTCTTTGAGATATACATCAAGACCTGCGCCCCCGATCCAGTTTTCCTTCAAAGCCGTTATCAATACAGGTTCATCAACTAAGCCGCCTCTTCCGGTATTTATGAGATATGCACCCGGTTTCATTATTTTTAATTCATGTTCCCCAATCATTTTCGTTGTCATCTCGTTTAGTGGTGCAAGCAGGGATACAAAGTCGGATTTTTTTAATAAGTCATCCAGACTGTGCATCTTTAAAACTCCTTTACTGCCCATATAAGATTCGTCTACAAAAGGGTCAAACGATATTACTTTAAGCCCATTTCCTTGGGCTTTCTGTGCAACACATTGTGCAATGTTGCCAAAACCAACCAGTCCTAATATTTGTTCATCGAGCCTTTCAATTGGAACTCCCATGCTGAAACCCCACAAACCTTTTCTTATGCCTGCATTATATGTAAATAATTTCCTGTTCAAGGCCAGAAGCATTGCTATCGTATGGTTTGCAACTTCTGCAACTGCATAATCAGGAAGATTTGCAACCCATATGCCAGCTTTTGATGCAGCATCTACATCAATGTTGTCTACTCCTATGCCGTATCTTGCAATTACTCTGCATTTTTTTAACTCAGGAATAACAGAAGAATTAATCTTGGCATATGTACACATTAAAGCATCAGCATCTTTAGCTTCCCTTATAATTACATCATTGTCCATTGTGTTTAAGTAGACAAAATCAACGTTAATTTCACTTAATGTTTGTTTCTCAATTTCTACCGGCTTACTTTCATTATCCGTTAAGACTACTTTGTAAATTACTTGTTCCATTAAAATGCGCTCCTGTAAAGTTTATGATTAATGAGTTATTTTTTATTCTGTGCAAGTTGGTATGCCACATCGATAATCATGTCTTCCTGCCCGCCAACCATGCGCCTTCTGCCAAGTTCTACAAGTATGTCTCTTGGGTCAAGCTTGAATTTTTCAGCTGCCTTGTATGTAAAAAGCAGAAAACTTGAATATACCCCGGCATAGCCAAGCATAAGGGATGTATTACGTATGACCTGGGGTCTTGCCATTATAGGCTCAACTATATCTTCTGCAACATCCATTATCTTGTAAAAATCGATGCCTGTTTCGTATCCTGCTCTGTCAAGTACTCCTACAAGTACCTCAGTCTGAGCATTACCTGCTCCGGCTCCAAGACCCCTGAGTGAACAGTCAAGATAGGTGGCGCCGGCTTGGACGGCTGCCAGATCATTTCCAATTGCAAGAGACATGCTGTTGTGGGCATGGAAATCAACAGGGATACTTACAGCATTAACAACTGCGCCCACTCTTGATTTTACTCCTTCGGGTAACAGCGCTCCTGAAGAATCTGCCATGGTAATAAAATCAACGCCGTAGCTTTCAAACAGTTTTGCCTGCTCTGCTACTATTTCCGGCTCTACTGTTGCAATCATCATTAAAAATCCCGATACTTCCATTCCAAGCTTTTTTGCTATCCCTATGTGCTGCTGGGCAATATCTGCTTCGGTGACATGGGTTGCAATCCTGCATACTTTGGCTCCGCATTCTGCTGCCAGCTCTAAATCTTTTAGAGTGCCTATGCCAGGTATGGATAGCACTGTTAGCTTGCCTTTCTTTATTACGCTTGATGCTGCCATTAACATCTCTTTGTCTGAAAGTTTTGCAAAACCATAATTAACAGAAGATGCGGCAAGACCGTCTCCATGTGATACCTCAATATATTCAACGCCGGCTTTATCCATGCCCTCTGCAATTGCCATTATCTGATCGGCTGTGTAGCTGTGGCTTACTGCATGGCTGCCATCACGAAGACTTGTGTCAAGCAGGTGTATGTGTTTTTTATTTAGCATATTAGTTACCCCCATCCTTTAGAATCTTTAGTGCCAGTCTTTCACCGACTGCAGCTGCAGCGGCATTTATTATGTCCAGGTTTCCACTGTATTTGGGAAGAAAATCCCCGGCTCCCTCAACTTCAATAATTGTTGTTACTCTGTTACCATCAAAAAGCGGAGGCACCCTTAGTCTGTATCCTGGAACATAGCCCTGCATTTCTTTTACCATATCTTCAACGGAGGCTTTGATGGCAGCTTCGTCCTGCTTTTCCACTTCAACATATATGGTACTTGTCATAATTATTGGAGGCTCAGCAGGATTTAGCACAATCAGTGCCTTGCCTTCTTTTGCCTTGCCTACCAGTTCTATTCCTTTTTTGGTGGTACGCGTAAACTCATCAATATTTGCTCTTGTCCCTGGACCGGCGCTCTTGCTTGATATACAAGCCACAATCTCAGCATAGCTTGCACCGGCAACTCTTGACACTGCAAATACTATAGGTATCGTTGCCTGGCCGCCGCATGTCACAAGGTTTAGGTTTGGCTCATTGCTTAAACTATCCAGG
This sequence comes from uncultured Actinomycetota bacterium, assembly GCA_964481885.1. Taxonomy (GTDB): domain Bacteria; phylum Actinomycetota; class Humimicrobiia; order Humimicrobiales; family Humimicrobiaceae; genus Fen731. The sequence continues at coordinate 11,665 of CAYZUS010000055.1, forward strand.
TTAACGCATGGCACAACATATGGCCCTACTGCTGCCGGTGTTAAGTCAATAGCAATTTTACCTGCCTCTTTTAACAGAGGGGCGTTAACTAGGTGGATTTTTGCTCCGGTTGCATCAAAGACTATTTTTATGTCTTTCCTTGACAGCACTGCTTCCACACCGGCTGTTGAAGTCTCAATTCCCAGGCCTGATGCTCTTTTTATGCCTTCGGATTCAACAATTCCAATCATCATTGCCATTTCAAGGTTCTTGCTCCTAAGCACCTTGTACATCAGGTCCGTGCCAATATTGCCGGGACCTAATATAGCTACTTTTACTTTGTTATTATTCATAAAAACCTGTACTTTCTTGATTCTTGTTATTTAATACACAATAATT
>CAYZUS010000056.1:0-11838 GCA_964481885.1 uncultured Actinomycetota bacterium
TCATCTTCATAGTATTTAAATACCTTTTCATTATTAAAATCCGGTATAAAAAGGTCCTCTTTTTCAGACAAAGACTCGTACTCCTGGGTCCAGCCATTATAAAAACCAAGCTCTTCAGCATAATCAGTGACTTTATAATATTCTTTCTCTGATATCCTTCTTGAGATTGCAGGAATACTGCACGCTTTGTATTCAGGATGATACTGCGCCATGATACTTAAGTGTATATCTACAGAAAGTTCATTTTTTATAAAATCCAGTGTTTCATTTATTCCTGCAATATCGCCCGGCATTACAAGAAGCCTGATTATAATTCCTTTCTTTGCAATGCCTTTTTTGTCAGTTTTTAATACTCCTGCCTGCCGATACATCTCCCGGATTGCTGCACGATTATACTCAACATAGTTTTTAATGTGAGAATACTTTTTTGCCATTGAACTGCTGCTGTATCTTATGTCAGGCATATAAATATCAACAATACCGTCAAGCATTTTTATTGATTCCGGGTCATCGTAACCGCCTGTGTTGTAAACAATGGGAATATTGAGCCCTGATTGTTTTGCTATGGACAAAGCCTCAATGATTTGCGGCACCCATATTGAAGGGGATACAAGGTTGATATTGTGAACACCTGTATTCTGCAATTTCAGCATGGATTGTGCGAGTTCCCGGTTTGTATTAAGAGTGCCGGTATGCTCCTGGCTTATCTGGTAATTCTGGCAATAATCACACCTCATATTGCAGTGGGAAAAGAAAATTGTACCGGAGCCTCGGGTTCCTGATAAAGGGGGCTCTTCGCCATGATGTGCCATTACGGACGAGACTACAGCAATATGGCCCGCCCTGCAAAAACCTGCTGCACTTTTCATTCTGTTCACCCCGCATTTATGGGGACAAACAGTGCAGCATTCCAGCCATTCATCAGGAGTTCCTGCCGATAAATCAGTTTTATTTAAATCATCCATCCAAATCCATTCATTTGTCTCATGTTCCAGATTATCCAAATATATTAAACTCACAGAGTTCATCCATACCAATCAGGACCATATACAGCCTCGCACTGTTGGTGCATTCAGATTATTTGCAAGTGTTATTTATCCCCCGGCGCATTCATATTTAGCAAGATCATGAATATTTATCTGAATTATCCAGCTTAGGCTAGAGCACACATCACAGTAATGCACTCTGAGTATTTAAGTAAATAATATCAATAAGCGATTTTATTGCTTTTTATTTATTAAAACAACTTTGGCCCCCGGGACGTCTTATAATCAAGCAGTAGTTTTTTTAGATTCTTAATAATTTCCGGGAAAGTTACATTTATATTTTAGCTATACGCTCATCTTAATGATTCTGTCCTTATTGATACAGGTGTATAAAACTATCAGTTTTCAAGGTTTTTATATATAAATTTTTCATGATAATATTTATAGTACATTTTGAAGAGAGCTCAGAAGCACATGGAGCACATGAAGCACATGGAGCACATGGAGCACATATATATAGCAGGAATTAAAAATAACATTAGAAAGGATTGTTATGTCAAAAATAATAAGAGAAGCATATATGGCAAGCCTTGGAGTCGCAGTTCTTACTTATGAAAAAGCCGAACGTATAACTAATGAGCTGATAAAAAAGGGGGAACTGGCTAAAGAGAAGCAGCAAAAATATATACAGGCGCTTATGGAAAAATCAAAGAAAAACAGCTCTGAACTTGAGAAAGTAGTTAAAGCGAAAGTAAAATATCTTGCAGAAAAAGGGGGACCTCTTAAGGATAAGCAGGACAAGCTTATTGAAGACATGACATTTAGGGCTAAAGTCACCGGCAGGATAGCAGAGCAGAGGATCAGGGAAACCGTAAAGGATACTATCAGAATAGGCAAGCAAACTGCACAAAATCAGCAGAAGGCTTTCAGCAAACTCAAAGACAAGATCACCAAAAGTGACGAAGAGAGGGTGGAGGAGCTTCTTAAAAAACTTGATATTCCGTCAAAGGAAGAAATAGATCTTATAAGAAAAAAGCTTGATGAGCTCGAAAGCAAACTAAAATAAATAGACATAAATGCATTTACATAAATATATAATAATGCTATAATCAGCTTGATGATTTTAAATTTCCTTTAATTATTACTGATTTTAAAAAAGGAAGCTGGTTATATTGACAAAAACGGAAACTGATTATCTGCCCATAAAAAACTGGCCGGAAGATGAAAGACCAAGGGAAAAGCTGATAAAGCAGGGAAGTGAGAATCTGACAAATTCTGAGCTTATTGCAATAATGCTAAGGACCGGTGTAGGTAAAAACGGTGGCAGCAAGTCTGCTTTGGACCTTGCAAAAACTGTTTTATTAAAATATGAAAATTTAAATGAACTTTTGAATGTATCAGTTGCAGAGCTTGCTGAGATAAAAGGTATAGGTTCTGCAAAAGCTGTACAGATAGTTGCTTCCATTGAACTTGGCAAGAGGGCCGTATCTGAGAAAAATGGAAATAACGTAAGCTTTCGCTGCAGCGAAGAAGTGGCAAATTATTATATACCTCTGCTCAAGGATCTCAAAAATGAACAATTCAGGCTGGTAATGCTAAATATTAAAAACAGGATAATCAGGGAAGTCATGATATCGCAGGGTTCACTTACTTCATCGATTGTCCATCCAAGGGAAGTTTTAAAAATAGCCATTAAGGCTTCCGCTGCTTCCGTGATATTTCTGCATAATCACCCTAGCGGGGATCCTGAACCCTCAATTGATGATATTGAAATTACAAACAGACTGTGCAAATCCTGTTCGATTGTAGGAATAAACGTTCTGGACCACCTTATCATAGCAGAAAGTGGATACTTCAGCTTCAAACAGAAGAACATGCTGTAAATAAATGGACAACTCTCTTTTTCACATATGCTACTTTTATGATATACTACTGGTATAATATACTACTTTTGGGGGAAAATAATATGCAAAAAGAGAGATTAACAGTTGTGCTGAAACCGGAGTTGCGAAGGAGAATTAAAATCAAAGCAGCAGAAAGGGATCTTACGGTATCTGAAGTAGTGGAAGAATATCTTGAAAGAATGCTGGAAAAAGAAGAGCTCGAAGAGGACGATATACTTGCAAAATTTGCTGAAGAGAGAGAAAAGAATTTTACTGAGACGGAATCTTTAACTCATGAGGATGTCTGGGGATAAATTTGCCTTATATAATAAATTATCACAAAGCTGTAAAAGGCGATTTAAAACTTCTGGAAGCTTTGATAAAAGCAAGAATTAAAAGTGCAATAGAAACAAGACTTGTTGTTGATCCAATAAAATCAGGAGAACCATTAAGAGGGAATTACAAACGTTTCCGAAAGCTGAGGATAGGGGATTATAGAATTTTGTATAAAGTGTTGCGGGAAACAGTCTTAATTTTGGGAATTGGGCATAGAAAATATATCTATGAGTCAGTGAAAAATAGGGAACTTTAAATCAGATATTCTTAAATAAAAATATTGAAGTTATAGGCTATCAGACAATTATTTAAGGCTCAAGCCAGAAACAGTGAATTAATGCAAGAATAAAGGCAGATGTCGGAGTACAAATGTTGAAAACAGTTTGACTTATAAAGCGATTTTTAATAATATATGCATGCTACATTTCCGATTTCATTTTTTAAGGGCCCATAGCTCAGCTGGTTAGAGCAGCGCACTCATAATGCGGAGGTCCCTGGTTCGAATCCAGGTGGGCCCACCAATATTGGACTGAAGCATAAATACGCATTGTTGTCTTGCTTACCTTCCCCTATTTTAATTTAAATTTTTTTTAAAAATATTACTTAAAAGAAGACCATTGACAAATACATTGACAAAAACTATATTCTTTTTGTCAATGTCTTTGTCAAGAGGGGATAATGAAAAAAGATTTAAATCAATACCCGCATATCTCATTTGTTAAAAAATGGGAGTTAAAAAATAAATCAATATTTGAACTGGGCCAATGCGAATCTATAATCAGAGCTCTGCGAGATACTCCAATACCTCCTGAATATAGAAAAATGCTCATGTCGGTGTCTTTAAAAAAAGGTGCTCAATCGACTACCGCCATTGAAGGTAATACTCTTACAGATGAAGAAATTGAAAAGGTTAACGAGGGAATTAAATTAGCGCCAAGTAAAGAATATCAGGAAATTGAAGTCCGTAATATTTTAAACGCACTTAATTCATTATTAAAAGAAGTCACATCTGAAAACAAGCTCAAAACAATTTCTGTCGAATTAATTAAGAGATTCAATTATTTAGTTGGGAAGAATCTTGGGGAGCATTTTGAAGCCATACCAGGAAAATTACGAGGGCATAATGTTGTTGTTGGTAAATACAGGGCACCAGATAGTCAGGATGTGGAATACTTATTAGAACAATTCTGTGACTGGAGTATTGAAGAATTTCATTTTAAAAAGAGTCAGGATTTTATTGATTCAGTAATTCAAGCTATTATTACACACGTATATATTGTATGGATTCATCCTTTTGGAGATGGTAATGGAAGAACAGCAAGATTACTGGAATTTTATATTCTGCTGCGTGCAGGAAATCCGGATTTTGCTTCCCATTTACTTTCAAATTTTTATAATGAAACCAGAAATGAATATTATAGGCAATTGGACAAAACAACCAAAACAGGAGACCTGAGTGATTTTATTGCTTATGCCATACAGGGATATCGGGATGGATTACATAACATTTTAAGTTTGATTCAGGAAAATCAATTTATAATATCATGGATTAATTACATACACGAAACCTTTCAAACAAATAAAATTAGGGGTAAGACAGATTCTTTAAATAAAAGGAGAAGAGATTTAATACTTGCTATCCCATTAAATAAAAAATTAAATATTGAAGAAATTATAAATTTAAATGTAAAAATTGCGACTACATACCAACCATTATCAAAAAGAACACTTATGCGTGATATTAAAGAGTTAACTGATCTGGAATTGTTAAAAAATGACGGCGCTGTTTATTTTGCCAATATTGATTTGCTAAAAAAAATCATTCCTAAAAAAACCAAAGGGACTGTCTGATTTTTAAAATTTTAGCAACAAACATTTCTTTTAAGAATTGTTTGAAATTTCATTTCTTGTATCCACCAATTTCGACAGCATGCCAGGATCTTTATAAGAAATTATTTGGTTTAAATTTTCAATTTTCACACATTTATTAAAATAATTTATGTATAAATACATTGTAAGCGAGTAACGCATGAACAAGCGCAAAACATATTCCACTTACAGCAAGGATTCTGTGTGTAATATATAGTTTACGTTTTCCCGTCTTACTTTTTCTAATAGCCATCGCAATTATTAAAGCGCTGACCAGTAGTGCAAATGTCATAAAAGCTCCAACCAGGATAATTGTTACCATTTTTTACTCCTTTTAACTCTAATTTGATTTTTTATACCTGACTTATTATACTCTCTTATTTATGCCCGGCCATGAATGGCTTGAAATTTATAAACTTTTACTCATGCTCACTTAACTATATTCACTTAATCATATTTGGGCCCGCAAGACCAGAAATTTATTAACTTTTTTAATATTCACTTATTTTATACTCAACTAATTATATTTGCTTACTTATATTTGGGCCTCTCTATCAGTTCCTTTGTGCTATGTTTTAAATCTAGATAAATTTTTCAGATTTTTTAGGTGTATAGAACTTGTAATTGTTTCGCCCTCCCGCCTTAACATCATATAGGGCAAGGTCGGCATTTTTTAGCAGTGTGCTGCTGTCCTGGCCGTCCTGGGGATATAATGAAATACCCATACTTAAAGTAATCGAAAGTTTCTTTCCGTCAAGCAGTATGCTGTTCCTGAAGAAATCAATAATCTTTTTGGCAATTATTTCCACATCTGCCCTGTCACCAATTTCCGGCAGCAGCAGCAGAAACTCATCTCCTCCAAACCTGGCGATTGTATCACTTTTACGCAGCAGGTCCCGAATTTTCGAACCCACATATGTTATAAGCTTGTCGCCAATATCATGTCCGTGGGTGTCATTGATTTTTTTGAATTTATCTATGTCAATTATTATCATTGCAAACATTTTTTTATGGCGCATTGATATAGAGATAGTATGCTCAAAGCGGTCATTAAAAAGCAGCCTGTTAGGAAGGTTTGTCAGCGGATCCCTGAAAGCCATCTTTTTTATTTCTTCTTCCAGTTTTTTTCTGACAGAAATATCAGTAAATGTGCCAATCATTCTCAAAGGTTTCCCGGTGCCGTCCCATCTTATGACTTTACCTCTGTCCAGGGCCCACATATATGTCCTGTCCTTTTTTCTTATCCTGTATTCAGCCGTATAATAAGGCGTCTCGGCTCTCAGATGCCTGTTTATGTTCTCCATAACATTTTCCATGTCATCAGGGTGGATCCTTTCCTTGAATTGAGAGAACTTGTTTTTAAACTCGGCCTCATCGAAACCAAGGAGCTCCTTTAGAATTTTTGAATAGTAAACCTCGCTGGCTTCAAAGTTCCAGTCCCATACGCCATCACCGCTTCCCTCAAGAGCAAACTCCCATCTCTCTTCAAGTTCTCTTAGCTTTTCCTCCTCTTTCTTTCTTGACGTAATATCTACTGCAATACTTCTTATGCCGGAAAAATTCCCCTCAACGTCAAATATTGCAACCGATGAAACAAGGGCAGGAAAAATTGTGCCATCCTTTTTTATTGCTGCAAATTCAGAACTTTCTGTTTTACCACCTCTTGCCAGATTACTGAATTTATTTTTTGCCTTTGCGGCATCTGCCGGGGTAAGGATCTCATTAATATAAAGCCCTTTTTGAAGGTCTGCTTCACTAAATCCGAGTACTTCAAAAAAGGATTGGTTGACAAAAATCATGCGATTGTTTTTGTCTGTTTCAATGACAATTTCAGGTAAAAGCTGTACAAGGTCCTTAAATCTTTTCTCACTTTTCAAAATATCCAATTCATTTATTTTAAGATCCCTAAGCATCCTGTTTATGCTGACTGCAAGCTTGGCTACTTCATCCCTTCCTTCATAAGGGATGTTCCTGTTTAAATCTTTTGCCCTGCCTATTTCTTCAGCTTTTAAACTTAAGTTGACTATTCTTGAGAGTACAAATTTTTCCATTATAAAAAATAAAGAAAGGCAGCTTACAAGGCCCACCATAATCATCACAAAAAAGAAGGTATATATATTGTTTCTTCCTTCAGTGTAAGTATTCCTTGGCGAGACAACTTTAAGAAGCAGAAGAGGGTTTGAGTCAATATCCCTTATTACCGTATATCCTTCTATTTCCTTGGTACTTTTATAATTTATCTCATAACTGCTTCCACCGAGCAGGTTTGTCAAAATATCCTTATAATCATTCTGAGTGCCGCTTTCATTAATATTAAGGAAAAACACAGGGTTTCTCAGTTCATTTGCTATTGAGGTAACCATGCTACTGTCCAGTATCTGGCCGACAATCATCGTGCCGGCAGGGGACGCGGGGGTGACGGAGCTGGCGTCAGGTTTGGCTCCTGTGTCGGAGTCTGCGGCGGCGCTGGCGTCATTCTGCAATACAGGTTTGGATGTAAATATGTAAGGGCTGTCCTCGAGAAACATGATGCCTGAAAGTCCCCTGCCTGTATTGTCCCTGCCTGTAAGATATTTATTGTTTAAAAGAAGTGCTTTTGAGTTTTCTGAAAGGCTGTCAGTTTTCCAACCGCCTTTATCATTTAAGAGAGAGAACCTGATACTACCTGTGTTGTCTATTAAAGCAAAAAAATCAATTTGCAGCTCTCCCAAAAGTTGGGGCGAAATATTGCGGCTAATATAAGCAGCATTATTTCCCTGCATAAAATCATATGCATCATTTGAGACCGACAGGCTTGAAGCAACCCTTTCGGCAGAGTCTATATTTTTATTAAGTATTTTTACAGCCTGGACAATCCTGTTTGTCAGTTCAATTTTTTCTAGTGCAATATAATTGCCAAGAACTGAAAATCTAAGGTAGAAAAACAAAGCGGTAAGGATGCATGCGAAAATCGATGCGACGATAATTAAAGTTTTTTTACTTACACCCATTATTTATTTCTGTTATTATTATAAGAGATATAAGGAAATTTAAAAAACCAAATATCCGGAAATTAAAAAATCAGACACTTTGAAGTTGCAAAAAACTAATACCAGAAAATTAAAAAACCAGATACTTGGAAATTACAAACTCCAAATATCTGGAAATTAAAAAAACAAATGCGGAATTATTTTCCTGGAAACTATGATACTTTCTGAAATCATAAAATTTTTAGACACAATCTTTAAAAAAGAACTGGCGCTTGAAGGCGATAACTGCGGGCTTCTTATTGGCAGGACCAGCAAAGATATTAGTAAAATACTTGTTGCCCTTGATGCCACGGATGAAGTAATAGATGAAGCAATCAAGCTTGGTGCGGATCTGCTTCTTGTCCACCATCCTCTGATTTTTGACCCCTTAAAAACCATAATATCAAATGAAAAAATACAATTAAAAATACTCAGACTGGTAGAAAACGGGATAGCTGTTTATGCGGCGCATACAAATTATGATATAATGCCCGGTGGCCTAAACCAGCTTATCGCAGAAAAAATAGGGCTAAAAAACATTGAGATCCTTGAGCCTCTCTGCAGCCCGGATAAGCCGGAAAGCAGGACTGCCGACTCAGGAATCGGAAGGATTGGAAATCTCGGGAGCCAAAAAATGTTGCCGGCCTATTTAAAAGAATTAAAGGAGCTCCTGGAGCTTGAAAACTTCACATGGCTCTCTGCCAGTCCGACAGCAGACTTAAAAAGAATAATAAAAAGGGCGGCCATCATCGGCGGCAGCGCAAACTCATGTACTGATTACCTGGTATCATCAGGGTTTGTTTCTGGTTTAGTCTGTGCCGACGGCGTCAGCAATGCCAGCGGTGCCACAGCGGCCGATGCTGTAATAGTCGGAGAGCTAAAGCATTCAAATGCCCTCAAAATTGCAGAGAGCGGCATTATAGTTATTGCAATCGGGCATGCAGAAAGCGAAAAATTTGCAATTGCCGGCATGTCTGAAATATTAAAAAGCTTTTTGGAAAGCAATAATTTAAATAATGATATTGAAGTTTTAAAAAGCAAAACTGGCTATTTACCCTGGAGGTATTATTTTGAGTGAAAATAAGTTTGACCTGGCAAACCTGGTGGAACTGCAGCTATTGGAGAAAAACATCATTCGTAAGATGAATGAAATAAATCTGCTTAAGAAAAATGAGAAGCTGCAAAAAATGGAATCAGAATTTGCTGAGATTGCTGCCAGCTATGAAGTAATGTCCCGGGAATATTCAGATATCGAACATGAAAAGAAAAAGCTGGAAGACAGCATTTCATTAAATAATGAAAAAATAAAAAAGCATGAAGCAAAATTATTCAGCGGGACCATCACGTCATCAAAAGAACTGGTAAATTTTCAGGAAGAGATAAAACAATCAAAACTTAATAATGACGGACTTGAGAGTAAAGAGCTTGAGATTATGATTAAGATCGATGAGTACAGGCCAAAATTAAAGCAGGCAGAAGCAGCAAAGCAGGCCTTTGCAAAAGGTATTGAAGCCTTAAAATTGGAGATAAGTTTAAAAATAAAAGAAATTGATGAAAAGCTGGCAGTGCTTAAGGATAGGCGAAAATCTGTAATACCAAGGATTCCAAAAGAAATTGGCGCCCGATACGATGAGGTAAAGTCAAAGAAAGGCGGAGTAGGTGTTGCAGTTTTAAAAAACAGGGTATGTGATGTCTGCAGGATGGAGATATCCACAGGGGAAGTTTCTAAGCTTCAGGACCCCGATACTATTCACAAATGTCCGGAATGCAAAAGGATGCTGATTATTAGCAATGAAAGAATAGAAAACCTAAAAGTCGAGATTGACGGCTTATAAAAAGCGCCAGGTGATTTTATGGATTTAAATTTCGAATACTTAAAAATTTATATAGACGGCGGCTCACGCGGTAATCCAGGGCCGTCAGCCATTGGGTCGGTCATATATGACAAGAATGATAACATTGTTGAAGAGATAAGCCTCTATATCGGTGAAACCACAAATAACATAGCTGAGTACACAGCGCTTGATGTCGCTCTTGATACAATAAAAAAATATAAGGCAAAATATAATCTAAGAAGGATTATGATTTTTACTGACAGCAAGCTGCTTTTCAGCCAGGTTAAAGGGCTTTGGAAAATAAAAAATGAAAATATTTTTGAAGTCTATAAAAAAATTATAAAAAAGCTCAAAGAATATGAAGTGGTGGACATGCGGCTCATTCCCCGTGAACAAAACACCGCAGCTGACAGGCTTGTTAACAGGGCACTTGATCTTAAATTGAAAGGTCCCGGGGGCTCAGGCACGCTGCTTGACGAAAATGCAATTAATTTTGGAACAATTGAGGATTGAGAGCTAAGGAAAACATGGGGATAAAATCTGATAATGAAATAAAACTTGTTGCAATTGACCTCGACGGCACACTTTTTAATTCAGAATCAAAAATAACAGACAGGAATATGCAAGCCATACACAAATGCCTGGGCAATGGGGTAAAGGTAATTATTACTACTGCCAAAACGGTTTACTGGGTAAAGAAGCTGATTTTAGAGCTCGGCCTGCAGGATCCTCAGATAGCATCAGCAGGTTCAGTAATAATAGACAAGGATCTCAAACCTGTTTATATTAAAAAAATCCCTCTTAAGGCTTACAGGAAAGTCGTCAAGCTTGCCAGGCAGTATGATGTCGGGTTTGGCGCAAGCTGCCTGGATGGTTTTGTTTATTATGAGAAGAAAAACAAGCTCCTCGATTACATATGGGATACCGGCGAACAGCCTAAATTTACTGATGATTTGTTAAAACATGAAATCTCAAGCCAGGTTCTCCTTATTACTGCAACTGTCAATGAAGATGACCCTTTCAATAATGCGGCAATGGATTGTGTCGGGGATGCAATAAAACTCAGGAGGGGTGGACCATACTTTCTTGCGGGATGCAATAAGAATGCCGGCAAAATGGGAGCTTTAAAGAAAATACTGGCAGGCCTGAAAATAAGAAGCAATAATATTATGGCAATCGGGGACAGCGAATCTGACCTTGGCATGGTAAAGCTGGCAGGCATTGGGATCGCGATGGGGAATGCCACGAAAGTCTTAAAAGCAAATGCAGATTTTATAGTCAGTGACAATGATAATGACGGAGTTGCAGAAGCTATTGAGCGATTTGTTTTTGGCGGAAAACAGATTTATTAAAATATCTGAGTTAAGTTACGTAATACCTGGTTTAAATACACCTTTAAAACTAAAACAAACAAATCATTGATTTTGCAGTATTATTTGGATTGCCGTCGACGATTGTTTAAAAATTATATGATATACAGCTCCAGGTAATCAGGAAGTCCCGTTATAAGTGTTGATTTTTATATATTTAACCTTATCATATACATTGGAGTTAGTTGGGTGGCCGCCCCGGGCGCGCTTTTTGAAAGGCTTAATGCCTGATAATAGTATTCCCTGGGAGGAAAGTCCGAGCTTTACAGGGCAGGATGCCGGGTAACCCCCGGCGAAGACATGCTTAAGCGTGGCTTCAGCGAAAGTGCAACAGAAAATATACCGCCAGGAATATTAATAGTATTTTTAAACCTGGTAAGGGTGAAATGGCGAGTTAAGAGCTCACCGGCAGTCTGGCAACAGGCTGGCCTGGAAAACCGCATCCAAAGCAAGGCCAAATAGGGAAGATATGAGGTGGCCCGCCTTTCTTCCGGGTTAGGCCGCTTGAGGCAAATGGTAACATTTGTCCGAGATGGATGGCCACTGCCAGG
>CAYZUS010000057.1:0-11772 GCA_964481885.1 uncultured Actinomycetota bacterium
AATTGCCAAAAGTAATAAAAGGCTTGTTTATCCGGCGTTGACATGGTTTTGTGTTTTTTTTATTCTCCCTTTAATGATAATCCTTATTTATTCATTTACAACAGATTATATTTTTTCAGGCGGCAAGATTACTTTCACATTTAATAATTTTCTTATTATTTTTCAGAAAAAGCACTACCTGATAATCCTGGGGCGCTCGCTTTTAATCAGTGCAATAACCACATTTTTTTCGATACTGTTTTCATATCCTGTTGCATATTATCTGGCTAAAAAAACAAGATTTGACAAAATTCTTATCGTAGTTTTAATGATACCCTTCTGGGTTAACTATCTCATCAGGATTTTTGCATGGAAGCTCCTGCTTTCTGAAAATGGCATCATTAACCAGTTTCTGTTATGGGCGGGGTTGATTCATGAACCTTTCAGGATTCTTTACACGCAGACAGCAGTCATTCTTGGGCTAATCTACACTTATACGCCCATGATGATTCTGCCACTTTATGCAACTATTCTAAAAATAGATAACTCCCTGATTGAGGCTTCAAGAGATCTTGGAGCTTCGAGGCTCAGGTCCTTTTTTGACATAACATTCAAGCTAAGCCTTACAGGCATATTTGCAGGCACCCTTCTTGTCTTTATCCCGGCCCTGGGTTCATTTGCAATTCCTGCAATACTTGGAGGAACAGATTCACAAATGATAGGTAATATGGTGGAAAACCAGTTTGCTCATATAGGCAACTGGAATTTCGGTTCCGCATTTACACTGACTCTTGCAGTGCTTTCAATTGTGCTTATTCTTTTTTATTCAAAAATATTCGGGCTTGAAACAATTTATAAAAACAGGGAGTTTTAGAAAGTCTGGAAGTTTAAGTGAGTAATAAAAAACCGGTGTTTTTAACAATTTATACCATATTATTTTTCCTGTATATTTTTTCACCTCTCATTCTTATTTTCATCTTTGCATTCAACAGTGGTGAAGGGTACAATTTTCCTCTTACGGGCGCCACCTGGCACTGGTTTGCCGCATTTTTCTCTGACAGGACAGCTCTGCATTCAATAGAAAACAGCGCAATAATCGCAGTCATCTCAGCCACTGTTTCGACAATTCTTGGAACAGGGCTTACCATCGGCATAATTAAGGGTATTAAAAAATACAAGACTTTCCTTGTCACTTTACTGCTTCTGCCGGTTTTAATGCCAAGTCTTACAATAGGTATTGCGGCCCTGGTTTTTTTCAGGGCAATAAGCATCCCTCTGGGTATGCCGGTTGTAATCCTGTCGCATGTTTCGATAAGCATAAGCTATGTTTTCCTTATAATGATGGGCAGAATTGAGGGAATTCATCTTGAAATACAGGAAGCGGCAGTTGACCTTGGAGCTTCATGGTTTGGCAGCATAAAGGATGTTCTTATCCCCAGCCTTTTGCCTTCAATACTTGCAGGCTGGCTTTTCGCCTTTATGATAAGCTGGAACGAATTTATAGTAACTTATTTTTTAATTGGGACGGATGTGACATTGCCGATTTATATTTTCTCACAATTAAGATTCGGCATTTCTCCCAAAGTAAACGTGATTTCAGTTCTTATAACTATTTTTACTTTGGCTGTGGTTGTTTTTCTGGCAGGCAGCAGAAAAATATATCATGGCATAAAAACCAAAAATACTTATTCCGGCTGATAATGAATCCGGCAAATAATAAGAAATTATTGTTATATGCTGTGTGTCATATAGAATTTGGGTTATTTATCCTTAACCATTGCCTCAGGATAGATACTTCACCGTTATCGGTTTCTGTACCTTCTATTGTTTCAGTGGAAGCGTCTGATGTGCCCGTCTCATCGCTCGCAGTAAAGCTGCTGATGTCAAAAATCACAAGTGCATCATCCTCTGATACGGCATACAGATAATTCCCACTGATCTTTATCTGGTTTATTCCACCCAGGTAATTCGGGCCTCCTGCTCCTTTTATGACATCAACAAGGATCGGATTAGCAGCATCAATAACATCATACACTGAGATTGCATTATCAGCATGCGCTGCTACAAAAGCATAATCATTGACCACTTCAACGGCACTTGCTTCTGAAAGATAATTTGGTTTGCCTTTGCCGCTGATATATCCTGTAAAAGCAGGGCTCAATGGATTTATTACATCTATAATCGATAGAGATGCATCTTTATTCGACGCGATATACGCATAATCATTTTCTAAAAAAACACTCCAGGCACCATCAAGATAGTTTGGCTCTCCCGCACCTTTTATAACTGCAGCCAAAACCGGATTTTTCGGATTTTTTACATTAATAATTGTAAGCGCATCACTAAGTCTGGAAACAATATACGCAAAATCATTTTTAACAGTCACAGAGAAAGAACCTTCCAAGTAATTTGGGGCGTCTGTTCCGGCAATTGACCCTATGATTTTAGGTTTAGCTTTGTCGCTGACATCTAAAATAGTCAGACCATCCGCAAGATAATCAACCACATAGGCAAGGATGCCTTCCACATAGATTTGACCCCCGCTTTGTTCTTCAGTTGCATAAACTGAAACCATACTTTTTAATTGAGGGCCCGCGCCTGCAGGATCACTTATGTCATAAATAAGCACTGCACCGCCAACATCATAAATATATGCAAAATTTCCGGATATAAATATACTGTAGGCCCCATATTCACTGTCTTCATAAGCCTGCACTTTTATGCTGTTGACAAACGCCGGCTTGGCCGGGTCGCTTATATCAAAAACTGACAAGGCTATATCATTAAAGCTTAAAACATATGCATAATTTCCTGAAATGGCCACACTTCGCGCATGCCCTAAAAAGTTTGGCTCCCCCTCGCCCCGGATAACTCCTTTAAGAATGATTTTCTGTTCACCTTCAGCAAAGCCCTGTTTTACTGCGGGATTAAAAAAACAAATACCTGCAATCAAGACAAAGACAAAAAGGAATAAAAAACTCTTTTTCATAGTCGCCCCACCAATTCTGATAAATTAAATTTTATAAATATTCCTGCACTAAAAAAATCAAATTTACTCCATATCACTTAAGCTTGTTTCCGCAGTTTGCACAGAATAAATTGGTTCCCAAAACAGGCGCGCCGCAATTTACACAGAATTTTTTCTGCCCGGACTCTGCATTTTTCTCATCTGCAGGCTTTTCTTCAGTTACTTTATCATCCGAAGGCTTTTCTTCAGTTACTTTATCATCCGAAGAATCTGTCTTTTTGGTTTTTCTGCCTTTTTTGGAAACTTCTTTATTTCCTGCTTCAGAAACTGTTGCTGCGCCTGCCGCCTTCTCTGCTTCTGAAGGCTCTATGACAGTGTCTTTTCCAGCACTCAAATCTTCAGCTGTTTTTATATCTGCTTTCCCGTCCACTTTGGTCTGCGTGCCTGCATTTATTTGCTCGCCGGATGTCTCAATCATTTTAATAGTACCTCCCGCTGCTGCAGCCTGGTTTAATGCCACCGGAGGCTGTGCAGAAGCAATATAGATTGGACCCTTTGAAAGTATTATATCCGGGGCAGTTTTTACAGGTTTCCTGCGCTTTAATAGTGCCGCAATAAGCACTATTAATAAAATAAGCAGAAGCAGCGCACCGCCAAATATCAGATAAGTATATGTGGGGCTTAAGCCAAAAAGACTGTAAGAGAGCAAAGAAGAAACTATTGAAGTTGTCTCCGGTGCAGTTGTCTCAGGAATAGTCTCCTGAGCAGTTGTTTCAGCTGCAGTGACGGGAGCAGCCTCTGCAGTAATGGGAACATCGCTTCCCATGTTTGACTGGGCCAATGCCTTATACTCCTGTGCAAGAAAATGACCCGAACTTAAATTAAGTACTGCATTGAAGTGCTTGATTGCCTCGGAATAGTGCTTCTGCATGTAGAGCGCAAGTCCGTCACGCCATTCTTTATCAACTGCACCAAGCTTGTTTTCACCTTCAAATACAAGTTTTAAATCATTTGACGGCCTTAAAAAATTTGTCATATTATCGGTTCCTGCCGTAAGCATCCCGATAACACTCCCATCCTGGGCAAAGACCGGACTGCCGCTGTTACCCTCCACAGCATAAACCTGTACCTGAAATATTGATTTTCCATTCACCATTTTTTTACCGCTTATGGAACCCGGTACAACCGACGGGCTTAAGGTGTCGTCCTGGCCATAATTGGCTGTCCAGGGATATCCCATTACATTTACAACATCTGCAATACTGATTTTTGACGAATCGCCCAGAATGGTACTTGAAAGCGCCCTTCCAACAGCCGGAGATATTTTCAGTACCGCTATGTTACCCTGGGTGCTGTCGCTTACACTAACTACCTCGGCTCTTATAAAGTTATTATTCGAACTGTCAGGTATTGATACAGTTGCAGTATTAAACTGTACCCATACTTCCCTGTCAGGAGAATCTGAGCTTTCACCTTTGAAATTAAACCCGTTATAAATGGTGGTCCAGTCTGTTTCTGAGAGTTCATAGTAATCATCCGGGTATGTTGCAGATACATATGCTTCCAGCATTGCATTTTTTAATGCAACCTCATTTGTTTCCCTGTCATCGACAAGGTCACCGCTGGTTATAATATTACCGGTTTCCGGATTTACCACGAAACCTGTGCCATTAAAGGGCCCCCAGATAAATTTATCAGTGCTCCACTGGTTTATAACAGGATCAAAAACATAAGCAGAATATATTGTTGTAACATAGCAGATAGCCGGCTGTACAAGAAGCAAAGACGTTCCGGAATCAAATTTATAATTTTCAATAATCTTTGCAGCCACCTCCTCTGCAGAAGATGCACCTGTTTGCTCAACCGTGGCGGAAACAGTTTCTGAAGAAGTTGTGCTGCCTGAAGCTGAATCAGGTGTTCCTGTGGCCTCCGTCGAAGAACCAGAAGAAGAGTCAGTTGAGCCTGCAGAAGATTCCGAAGCTGCAGCAGGAGCAGGTCCGGTGCTTTCCTCTGCAAAAACCGGAGCATATCCGTTAATCATGAAAACCGAAATTACAGAGATTAGAAAAACAAACATCATTTTCACAGCAAAAGCTGCGGACTTTTTTTTCATTTTCCCCGCCTGTTTGATTGAATTATTTTAATAAATTTTACTAACCCACCAGTCGAATTTTTTAATAAAAATATTATACCATTGTAATTATTTTTAGAGCATTTTAATAATTATTTTAATATAATGCTATTTTGTAAAATAATATTTAATATTTATTTTTTTATTTTTCTTTACATATGGTTTTATTTAATTTACAGAATGGAGCAAGAGAGATGAAAATTGTATTTAAGAGGTTTTTTGTTTTTGCTGTCCTGGCAGTTTTGATATTGACATTCAGCTTTACATGCAACGGCTGCAGGCCGGCTGGTTCCGCAGAGATCACTTCGACTGCTGCAAACTCATCTGAAGAAAACAATGTGGCAGCCACAAATTCAGACGCAGAAACAACTGCATCCGGCGCTGAAAAAGCAGTTTTAAAGGAACTTGGCATATATGTATGGGAGGGCTACCTGCCTGAAGCTGCTGCAGATATTTTTGAGCAGGAAACCGGCATAAAACTTAACATAACATTTGCAACCGATAATTCATCCATGCTTACCCTTTTAAAAGGTGGAGGCAAGGCCGATATCATAATGCCCACCCAGAACCAGGTTAACAGATTTTACGAAGAAGGACTGGCGCAACCACTTGATTTAAATAAAATACCAAACTATGCAAAAGTTTCCACTGCGCTTAAGGACCAGTCATGGGCAAAATGGGATGGCAAAACAATGGGTTCAGGTGATATTTATGTAATCCCTTATGTTTTTGGTACAAGCGGGCTTGTCGTAAATACTGAAAAATATACAGGATCACTTGAAGGCATGGGCTGGGAAGTATTACTTGATCCGGCTTTAAAGGGAAGGGTCTCATCCAAAAATGCAGCTGAATCCCTTATGCTCTGCCTCGATATTATTGGAATTCCAAGGGAAAAACTTCTTACTGATACACAGCCAACTCTTGAAGCAGCAAAGCCTGAAGTGCTGAAACTTAAAAATAATGTTCTGAAATTTTATGATACCGGCGCAGAGCTGTTGGATCTTTTAAAAAATGGTGAAGTATATGCCAGCCACATCTGGGACGGAGGCGGCAGAAAGATGATGAGTTTTGACCCGAAGTTTAAGTATGTGCTTCCGAAGACCGGCGGGCTTGGATGGACCGATACATTCATGATACCGGAAAATGCTCCTAATCCTTCAGGTGCACATATGTTTATTGATTTTATGCTTCGTCCTGAGATAGCGGCCATGCTTACTGATGAATCCGGGTATACAACAACAGTCGAAGGAGCCCTTGCAATCTCCACAGTAGAGAATAAAGAAAATTACAGCTTTTCTGAAGAAGAGTTGCAAAAACTTGTCTGGCAGCCAAATTTTCCTGAAGATGTAATTGCTGCCTACACGACATTCTGGGAAGAAATATCAACAGTTAAATAGGCCAAATCAGTAGCCGGGAAGCAGGCTGTTTTTTAATATCGCCTGCAGTTTTATTATGGGTTTTCGCGGCCGTTTTCCTTCATTTTTCATATGGTCTTTTACAGCCAGCTGACTGCAGTTTTCTTATGGGTTTTCGGGGCAGGATGGTTTTTTTAAAGTTTTAAAAAAAGAATCCAGTGGTATCATAAGTATTAAAATACCACTGGATTCTTATTAAAATGATTTTTATTAAACTATTCCCTGTGCCGTCATGGCTTCTGCAACTTTTAAAAATCCTGCAATATTTGCCCCAACAACAAGATTTCCTTCAAAGCCATACCTTTTTGCTGCTTCGGATGATTTCCTGAATATGTTTATCATTATGTCTTTAAGCCTTGTATCCACCTCGTCAAATGTCCAGAATGTCCTCATTGAATTCTGCTGCATTTCAATGGCAGATGTTGCAACCCCACCGGCGTTTGCAGCTTTGGCAGGACCATAAAGAACCTTGTTTTTCAGGAAAATGTCAATTGCTTCAGGAGTACATGGCATATTTGCTCCTTCAGCAACTGCTATACAGCCATTCCCTACAAGCATTTCGGCATCCTTCTGGTTAAGTTCATTTTCGGTTGCGCTTGGAAGAGCAATGTCACATTTTATGGACCATATATTACTGCAATCCTCGTTAAATTTAGTTCCGCTGCCAGGCAGGAAGCACTCTTTTACTCTTTTTCTGCCTATTTCTTTTCCAATCTGCAGCATCTCAACATCAATTCCATCAGGATTATAAACAAATCCGTTTGAGTCGCTCATTGCTACGACTGTTCCTCCCAACTGAGCTATTTTATGTGCAGCGTATATCGCAACATTTCCTGAACCTGAAATAGTGACTTTCTTTCCTTTTATCTCATGGCCCTTGGAAGCAAGCATTTCTTCAAGGAAATAGACAAGTCCATACCCTGTCGCTTCGGTCCTTACAAGGCTGCCTCCATAGGTCAGGCCCTTTCCGGTCAAAACACCCTCTGAAACATTCTTTATCCTTTTGTACTGACCGTAAAGAAATCCAATTTCTCTTCCACCTACGCCTATGTCCCCTGCCGGTACATCAAGATCCCCGCCGACATGCCTGAAAAGCTCTGTCATAAAACTCTGGCAGAATTTCATCACTTCAAGATCAGATTTACCTTTTGGATCAAAATCACTGCCGCCTTTGCCTCCGCCTATTGGCAGGCCGGTAAGCGAATTTTTTAAAATCTGTTCAAACGCCAGAAATTTCATAATTCCCAGATATACAGACGGGTGAAATCTCAGGCCGCCCTTATAGGGACCTATTGCGCTGCTAAACTGGATTCTGTATCCCTTGTTAACCCTCACTTCACCATTATCAGCTAACCATGGCACACGAAACATTATCTGCCTCTCAGGTTCTACAAATCTCTCCAGGAGTCCTAATTTTTCATAATGCGGGTTTTCAGCAGCCACTGGCTCAAGTGAAGTCATGACTTCTGTTGCAGCCTGTATAAATTCAGGCTCGTGCGGATTGGCTTTTTTAACTGCAGCCAAAACTTTTTGACAATAACTCATTTGCTCTCCTCTTTTTTGGTTTCATAAAAATATAAAAAACAAAAAGCCCCCATATGAGTATTACATCACATAGAGGCTCCCGTAGCCTTATTTTTTACACACCTTTGTGTAAATTATTATTTAGTTTTTTAAATCTTTAAAAACCACTATAAAACTCCGCTAACGTGGCTTTTAAAAATGTATAGTTATTTTATACATGAAATAAAAAAAATCAAGTATTATTTTGACTTTAAATAAGACAGGAAACTAATATAATATTCTCCAACATGAGTTTTATAGTTGAGATAAAAAATATCATTAAAAAATATGGCAATGTCACTGCTGTGGATAATGTTTCGTTTGCGATAAAAGAGGGAGAGTTTTTCTCTCTTTTAGGGCCGTCAGGATGCGGTAAAACTACTTTGTTAAGAGTAATAGGCGGCTTCATCGAGCAAAACAGCGGAACAGTCTTGATCGATGGTGCCGACATGCACGGGGTACCGCCAAACAAAAGAAATACAAGCATGGTTTTCCAGAATCTTGCGTTATTTCCCCACATGAATGTAAAGGAAAACATCGTTTATGGCTTGAAAAAACGAAAAATTAATAAAAGCACCATTGAAGAAAAATTAAGAAATATACTTCTTGCAGTTAACCTTACCGGGTATGAAAAAAGAAGTATAAACGAGCTTTCAGGGGGTCAGCAGCAAAGAGTTGCTCTTGCAAGGTCTCTTGTTATTGAACCTGGTATCCTGCTGCTGGATGAGCCCTTGGCTTCACTTGACAAAAAATTAAGAGTCTCCATGCGAACGGAACTCAAAGAAATCCAGCGGCGAACCAAAACAACCTTTCTTTATGTCACTCACGACCAGAGTGAAGCAATTACAATGTCAGATAATATAGCGGTTATGAATGACGGCAAAATCATTCAGATCGGCCAGCCTGATGTTATCTATAACTGTCCAGCCAATACTTTTGTCGCAGATTTTATAGGAGCCGGAAATTTCATTCCTTTGGAACATATCGATACCGGCAGCCAGCCTCAGGTCCTTTTTGCAGAAAGCGGCGGCAGGATATTGCTTGAAAAAAACGGCTCTGGGGGTTCAGTTAAAAAAAAGCGTACTGTTTTTTTTATCAGGCCCGAAAAAATAAAAATAAGCGCCTGTGAAAAACCAGGCTCCACTGAGTCAGGAAGCGGGAATCCGGCAGGCAGGTGCGAGTCTGGCAGATATGTGGCAAAGAGTGATCTGCTAATCAGTGATGAGACAGACAGGGGCGTGGCAGGCGAAGATTTGCCGAGCAGGGATTCAGTAAAAAGAGATTCAGCAGACGGGAACCTGACAAACCGCTATCGCGGAAAAATAACATCAGTTGTCTTTGAGGGCCCGGACATCAGGTTAAAGATATTTTCTGAAGCATTGGGCAATATCACGTCAGAAATTAAAAACCTGGAATCAGGCATAAGATTTTCTGAAAATGACTCTGTCGAATTCTGCTGGGAAACCACTGAAGGCCTTGTCCTTAGTGATTGATAAAACCAGACAACAAATAATTAACCGTGCCCCAGACAACACGACAATTCAAATATCCGGTTTCCCAATCGCATTACCTTTAAAATGTTTTAAAACTGTTTGCCTGCCCCTGGATTTTAATCTTCTTCAGCGCCGTAAATTTCACATAGCGCTTTTTCTTTTTCCTCAACAGTCGGGGTCCT
Organism: uncultured Actinomycetota bacterium; assembly: GCA_964481885.1. Taxonomy (GTDB): domain Bacteria; phylum Actinomycetota; class Humimicrobiia; order Humimicrobiales; family Humimicrobiaceae; genus Fen731. The sequence continues at coordinate 9,732 of CAYZUS010000057.1, forward strand.
GCCGTGCCATTCACATCTGTCTTCCATAAAGGAAACGCCCTTGCCCTTGACTGTATTTGCAATTATACAGACAGGTACATCTTTTGAGGCTGTTGCTCTGTTTACGGCAGCTTCTATTTCTTCAAAATCGTGGCCGCCTATCTCGATTACCTGCCATCCAAATGCTTTCCATTTTTCAGGCATAGGGTCAGAATTCATTATATCCTTTGTGTACCCATCAATCTGCAGGCCGTTTTTATCAAGAATAACGGTAAGGTTTCCAAGCTTGTAATGTGCCGCCGCCATTGCCGCTTCCCAGATCTGGCCCTCATCGCATTCCCCGTCACCAACTATTGCATAAACATGTGTTGAGATATTATCAAGCTTTGCGCCAATTGCCATTCCGACTGCACACGAAAGGCCCTGCCCAAGAGAACCTGAAGTAATATCCACTCCCGGCGTTTTATTCATATCCGGATGACCCTGCAATATGCTTCCATACTTTCTGAGAGTCGACAGGTGTGATTTTTCAAAATAGCCCTTTTCAGCAAGCGCCGCATACAGGACCGGACATGCATGCCCCTTGGATAAAACTATCCGGTCACGGTCCGCCAAATGAGGGTTTTGCGGATCCAGTTTCAGTTTGCCGCTGAAATAAAGGTAAGCAAAAACATCAGCCATGGAAAGTGACCCTCCCGGATGGCCCGAACCTGACAGACAGAGCATGTCCAGTATATCCGCCCTTATCTTTGCTGCCACTTCACTCAAGAGCTTCTTTTCTTTTAAATCCATTTTGTTCCTTTTTTAAAAATTAAGTATTTTCGCTTTAACATATGCAGACCACTTTAATTGCTCGATAAAGAATAACCCAAAAAAAAATTAAAATAATTATAAAAATACAGGTTTATATTAAAATATTTTTCTGCTAATAAAAAGATATTAAGCTTAAAAAATAATAAAACCTGATACTGTTTAACAATTGTTAATTGCAACACCAGCATTATAACCAATTATCATTAATTACGGTAAAAAATAAATAAAGGACAAATGCTTAAGCTAAAATCATCTGTCCTTTATTTAAAAATTAATTTAAAAATGCCAAACTAAAAAACAATGCTAACCGTTTAATGCTGCAGCAGCTCCGGTTACAACGGCAAATACAGTAACCCATAAAATAATCCATATTACTACTGGGAAAAGAACACCCATAATTATTCCAGCGATGTCTTTGCCCTTACCAGCTGCGCCTGATTCGCCTTTACTTATTTTCACAAGGTCAATAATACCGGTGATTATTGCAGCTAAACCCGAAGCTGTTCCAGCAAAGGGGATTATAGCGCAAATACCGCAGATTAGAGACGCTTTTGACAGACCGCTTGCAGTGTTGTTGTCTTGCATGATGCTCCTTCCATGTTAAAATAAATAATGCGTATATTATAATTATTTGTAAAGATTAGTTCAACAAAATTTATTTAAAAATTTTAGTAATTTTTATTTAACCGCTTTAATTATGGCGATCCAAATATTTGGGTAATAGTTACTATCCCCATCGCTTCAAAGTGGTGCTCGAGTTATTAAAAAAATAGTTGTGCATTCGCCTTACTCAGGTACACGCTGTATGAGGCCTTGAAGTGTTAGCACAGTTTGTCCAAATGCAATATGCAGTAATTACCTGTTAATGCGGATATCAGGTAAAAAATATTTCTACCAGTATTTATAGTATTTATTATATTTAGAATTTTTATGATAATGTTTGATAGACGCTGATTTAAAAAGTAAAATATACTGATCTTATGTTCCGGTCTTAAAAATTTATTTTTATATTTTCAAACGGGGAGGTAAAGATGGATGAAGTAGCTGCACAAGTAAAAGGCCTTGATGAAAAGTATTGTTCGAGCTGCGGCAAAATAATCAAAAACGAAACAGTGATTTGTCCCAATTGCGGTGTACAGGTTAAAGACCTTAGTGTTGCCACTCCGGCCGCAAATTATGCCAAGGATAAAACTGTTGCTATCCTGCTGGCAGTTTTTCTGGGATTTTGGGTTTGGATTTATACCTGGGA
>CAYZUS010000058.1:0-11486 GCA_964481885.1 uncultured Actinomycetota bacterium
ACTTCATGGATAAGGTCTGAACATCTCGGGCCCACAGCCTGTGCACCTAGTATTTCCCCTGTATCTTCGTCGGTTACAATTTTTATAAATCCTTCGGTTTCCCCCGTTATAAATGCCTTTCCACTGTTTGAGAACGGAAAAAATCCGAAACAGACATTGTGTCCTTTTGCCTTGGCCTGTTCTTCATTTAATCCTACTGTGCCAATTTCAGGAGACGTAAAGACTGCCCAGGGAATTACCCTGTAATCCATTTTCTTGTCTTTGCCTGCAATATTTTCTGCAGCAATTTTGCCCTCTTCGGATGCTACATGTGCAAGCTGCAGCCCTCCGTTGACGTCCCCTACTGCATAGATTCCCGGGACGTTTGTCTTAAGCCTGTCATCAACTTTTATAAATCCCCTGGCGTCCAGCTGGATTCCTGCAGCTTCAAGACCGATACCGGAGGTCCTGGGTTTCCTTCCTACTGAAACAAGTATCTTGTCAAATGACATCTCGCTGCCGCCTTTTATCCTGCATAAAAATTTGCCATCTGCGGACTTTTGCACGCTCTCTATCATTGTGTCTGTAAGTATATTTATTCCTTTTCTTGCAAATGCTTTGGATACGACCTTTGAAACTTCAACATCTTCTGTTGAGAGAATTCTTGGCAGTATTTCAACAATCGTAACACTGCTTCCAAAAGTGGCAAAAATATTGGCAAATTCAGAACCTACTACTCCGCCGCCGACGACAAGAAGAGATTCCGGCATCTTTTTTAACGAAAGTATGCCGATATTATCAATAATGCCCTCCCCGTCAAGGATAAAAGGTGGAACACTGCCGGCAAGTGAACCTGTAGCTATGATTATATTAGACGCAGTTATTTCAACCTGGCTGCCGTCATTTAAATCAACAAGGATTTTGTTATTGGATACAAGCCTGCCGCTGCCGGTCACCAGTTCTATATTATTTTTTTTAAAATGAAAAGCCAGCCCCTGTCTCTGGGCCTGGACCACTTTGTCTTTTCTTTCCATTGCCTTGCTGAAATCAAGGCTGTACCCCGGAACATTTATACCGAAAACAGCTGATTTTTTAATTTCTTCCACAAGTTCAGCGACATGGAACAGAGCTTTTGTGGGAATACAACCCCAGTTAAGGCATGTCCCGCCTAGATACTCTTTTTCTATAACTATAGTCTTGACCCCGAGCTTTGCGGCCCTTATTGCTCCAACATAACCTCCCGGGCCGCCGCCTAAAACTACAAGATCAGCAGTTTTTGTTTCCATAAAAACCATCTCCTTTAATAAGAAAAAATATTAAAACTCACATAGTAATTAATACGGTTTAAAATAAATGTATTTATATGCTTCTTTATATTTATCGTCAGAAAAATATTAAACTCACATAGTAATTAGTGCCATTCTCAAAATATTTAAAACTGGTCAACTATCCTTAACTCAATTTCTCTTTTAAAACTATATTTAAACTTAAACTAAAAAAATCCTAAATATTTTATACCTGATATGTTAAATTAGTCTTATGCAAAAAAATAGTTCAGATGTGAAAAAATTAATCGACAGATTCAGCATTTACGCTGAAAATATTAAAAACCCGGGATTTAAAAACCCGGATAGATATATGCACGATGGGCCGTTTCTTATGCCTTATATTGATATCGGCCTTATCGATTACAGTAATGCTTTTGATCTGCAATTAAAAATCTTTGATATTATTCTGCGGGAAGACTTGCCAGGCTGCCTCCTTTTACTGGAACATAAACCCGTTATTACAATAGGAAACAGCCAGAACAGGAATAACCTTATTTCAAGTGAAGAAAGCCTGGAGACCCAGGGTATTGATCTTATCCAGTCAAACCGGGGTGGTGATGTAACTTTTCACGGGCCAGGGCAGCTTGTGTGCTATCCTATTTTTAATCTCGCAAAATTTGACAGGGATTTAACCGGTTTTGTTTATAAGCTTGAGCAGTTAATAATTGATGTTCTGGATGAATATAAAATAAAAGGCACCCGGATAGAGAAACTCCGCGGTGTCTTTGTTGGTAAAAATAAAATTGCTTCAATCGGTATCCATGTTAAAAAGTGGATAACACTGCATGGGTTTTCACTGAATGTAAGTGTGGACCTTGGCTATTATAAAAACATAATAGCCTGCGGACTTAGCGATTATACGCAGATATCCATGGAAAAATTACTGGATAAAAAAATCCCATTATCTTTTGTCAAAGAGCTTGTCCTGGAAAGCTTCGCTTCTGTTTTTAAAGTAAAGCTTTATAAACTTGACGACTCCGAATAAGATTAAAGCTTACCCGTCTGGTTTGTATCATCCGCCTTGCTGTTGATCGCTTTTTTATTAGTTATGGTCTTGCTCTCAGCCTGTTTTTTATCCTCGCCCAGATTCCTGGATTTAGGCATTTTTTTATCTTCATCTTTTCTCAGGATCCCATAGATTTCCCTGAATACCTGAAGAGGTTCCATGAAGAGCCTTTTTGGTATAAAAGGCATTAGTGTTGCAAATGCCTTTTTCATGTCCTCGTTTATCCTGTGAGGCTTTGTCAGGAGCCTGTCTATAAAATCTTCTGCAAATACTGTTCTGAGATGCAGCCTGTCAATTTCTATTTTCTTGGAGCATTTGTCACAGGTGACACTTCTCAGATAAACTCCTATATACTGCACGGTATGAGGTGTCTCCTCATTGCAGTTTACACAGAAAAGCGTGATATTGTTTATTTCATCTTTCATGCGAAGCCTTTATATCAAAAGTAACTCAGGACTTTCCATTACTACTTTTAATCTCTGCAGATATTTTGCTGCAACTGCCCCGTCAATTATCCTGTGGTCCACGCCTATGGATATCTGCATGAGCCTTTGTACGCTAATATTGTCATTTTCATCTACAACAGTGTCTTTATAAGTTTCTCCCACCATAAGAATTGCACCCTGAGGGGGATTTATGATTGCTGTAAATGTTCTTACCCCAAACATTCCGAGGTTTGATATAGTAAATGTTGCATTAGACATTTCTTCAATTGTAAGCTTTTGCTCTTTTGCCTTATTTACAAGAAATGCCCTGCGCCTTGCTATTTCAAATATTGATATGTTGCTGCAGTCATAGATTGTTGGAACGACAAGGCCGGCGTCAATTGAAACGGCCACCCCGATATTTACATCATCATATATTACATGGTTATTTTCTGCAGTAAGCGATGCATTGACCTGCTTTTGTTCAGCAAGAACAGTTGCGCAGGCTTTTACTATAAAGTCTGTATAAGTTATTTTTGCTCCATAGACTTCGGCTACTTTATCTTTAATCTTATCCCTCAGGTCTATAAGTGAATCCACAGAAACTACTGTGGTCAAAAGGATGTGAGGAATGTTCTGTTTGGAAAATACCATTCTGTCTGCTATGACTTTCCTGATGCCTTTCAGCGGAACTGAAGAGATGGCTTTTGGAGCAACAATATTCTGGCTGACTGCAAAAGTTTTACCGGTCTGGACAGCCTGAGAAGCAGTCGCAGCCTGGAAAGATGGAGCAGCTTTAATTTTCTCTGAAAATGCAATAACATCTTCTTTAACGATCCTGCCCTCAGGTCCCGTGCCTTTAATGCCGGTAAAATCAACCCCAAGCTCTTTGGCAAGATTTTTTGCCAGCGGAGATATTTTAACCCTCTCATCAGAAGTACCTGGTGCTGATGGCTGTGCAGCCGATTGAGCAGCAGGCTGCGCCGCATAATTTTCAATGTCTTCTTTTACAATCCTGCCACCCGGACCCGTTCCGACAACCTTTGAAATATCAACGCCTTTTGATAAGGCAAGATTTTTTGCCAGCGGTGATATCCTGATATCTTTTGAGTCATCGGATGAAACAGAAACCGGATGAATACTTGCAGTTTGGGCAACAGGTTCACTGGCCGTCTCCTGTTTTGGTGGTGCAGTTTTTACAGTTTCGACGACTTTTTCGTCCTTTTCCCCAATATATGCAATTATCTCTGTTACAGGGACTTCTTCACCCTGATCTCTAAGGACCTTTATTAGATAGCCTGAATTATATGCTTCAACCTCAAGGGATACTTTGTCTGTCATTACCTCAAAAAGAACCTCTCCGGCTTCCACTTTGTCTCCCTGTTTTTTGTGCCATTTTTCAATGGTCCCGGTCTCCATGGTCAACCCAAGTTTCGGCATTATTACTTCATACATTTGTTTTGTCCTTCCCGCAATTTAATTTCCTAAAAATTGATAATCATAATTACATTTTTTTACAAATTTAATCATGTTTCTTTATATAAATACCAGTATTTATGTCCATATTGCCGGTATTATTACCGGAATTATTTTACCTTACTTTAACGCCCCCTGCTATCAGCCAAAGTCATTCTGGTTTTTGCTGCCGTTATTATTTTACTATAATGTGTTCTTCTTTCAGCCAGGTATATCCTGATTTCCGCTGTCGGTATTATTTTACTTTATTTTAACTTATTTTTCTTTTCTGACTTGACACCTTTCCACGGTATTTTATCATATTTTTAATAAAAACTTACCAGTCAAAAAAATGAAAAAATAAAACTGAAATTTATTGCATATACTCAATATTATTGCATTATAATAACTGAAATTCTTCACCAAATCAATAAAAAATGCTCATGTTTTCTATTCGGTTCCGGCTTGATAATTACACAGAATTTAAAATTCCAAAAAAATCCATTCCAAATAAATTATAAATTTTAATAAAATATTAATTTGTTCAGTGGGAACTATTGAAAAATTCCGTATATCCCCTGTTTTATCCTCTCATGATTCGGTATCATTTCGTTTTCAAGCACAGGGCTATAGGGTACAGGACAATTTTTTCCTGAAATCCTTAATATTGGAGCATCAAGAAAGTCAAAACCCTCCTGGGCAACCTGAGCTGCCACTTCGCCCATATATCCTCCAAAACCGCATGCTTCCTCAACACAAACAAGCCTGCCGGTTTTTTTTACAGAATTTAATATAATATCCAAATCCAGCGGCCTTAAAGTCCTCGGATCAATGACTTCACAATCAATGCCCTTTTCCTGCATGGCCGTCTCAGCAGTTTCAAGGCATTTCTTTACCATAAGTGAAGTTGCCACAACAGTAATATCTTTTCCCGGCCTCTTTATTTCCCCTTTTCCGAGTGGAATTTCATATAATTCTTCCGGCACATGCTCAATATATTTTTTATTTTTGTAAAGTAATTTATGCTCTATAAAAATAACAGGATTATTGTCCTTTATTGCAGACAGCAGCAGACCTTTGGCATCATAAGGGCAAGAGGGCATTACTACTTTTAATCCGGGAATATGGGCCACCAGCGCCTCAAGGCTTTGGGAATGCTGGGCAGCAGCGCCTGTTCCGCCGCCGCCGGCCATCCTTATAACCATCGGAACGGCTGCTTTGCCGCCAAACATATACCTTATTTTGGCTGCCTGATTTGCAATTTCGTCCATGGCTATTGTGATAAAATCAGAAAACATTATTTCGACAATCGGCCTCATGCCGGTTACCGCACTTCCTGTTGCTACTCCAACCAGCGCATCTTCAGAAATCGGGCTGTTTATTATCCTGTCTTTTCCAAACTCTTCAAGCATTCCTACAGAGGCCCCGAAAGCGCCGCCATACTCAGCAACATCTTCCCCTATCAGATAAACATCCGCATCAAGACGCATTGACTGCTGCATTGCTTCTCTTATAGCTTCCAGATATGTAATTTCTCTCATTTGCTATTATCTCCTTAATTAAAAATATTAAATATTACTTCTACCTCACCGGATTGCAGTTTTGCGGTACCCTGCCTGATCCCTGCCTGCTGCTTTTGGATACCCTGCATATTTTTGTCTTCGACTATTCCCTGCCGGGCTTACTTCCTGTTTGATGCTTTTTGATAACATGTGTATCCGGGTTTTTTAATAATTTCTAAAAATGACCCCTGACATGGCGTCTGTTTGGCTTTAAATACTTATTTCATAAATATTTATTTTATAAAATATTTTGCCAAATCTTTTTAAGCATAAACATCTTCCTCGACCCTGGAAATATCAGGAAACGGACTGTCTTCTGCAAATTTTACAGCACACTTTAACTCTTCAAGAACTTTGGCTTCGATGTCCCTGTCATCCTGGTCGGTTATCGTTCCCTCATCAATGAGCACTTTACGGTAAGCAGGTATCGGATCTTTACCCATCCATTCCCTGACTTCATCTTTTGACCTGTAAACCTGCGCATCGCTTTTGGAATGACCTTTCCATCGGTAAGTCAGGCATTCAATTAGGGCCGGCTTGTTTTCCAGCCTTATATAATCAGAGAAATGCCTGATTGTATTATATACTTCGACAAGATTGTTACCGTCTATTGTCAAACCATCCATATCATATGAAAATTTTCTGTCAGAGATTCTTTTTATATTAATGGCCTCTTTTACAGGCATGGACATCCCGTACTGATTGTTTTCACAGATATAAATAACAGGGAGATCCCATATTGAAGCCATATTTAATGCACCGTGGAAGTTACCGCGGTTTGCTGCTCCGTCGCCAAAAAAACATAATACAATTCTGTCTTTATATTTGAGTTTGCAGGACAAAGCTGCTCCGGTAGCAATATCTATGCTCCCGCCGACAATACCGTTTGCTCCAAGATTTCCACCGGTTACGTCTGCAATATGCATTGAACCGCCTCTTCCCTTGCAATAGCCTGTTTCTTTGCCAAGAAGTTCCGCCATCATCAGGCTTATGTCAGCTCCCTTTGCAATGCAGTGCCCGTGTCCCCTGTGAGTGGATGTTATGTAGTCTTTTTTATCAATAGCATAAACTGATCCTACTGCAGTTGCTTCTTCGCCCACATAAAGGTGGCAGGTCCCATGGATCTGGCCCTTTATTATGAACTGTTCAGTCTGGGCCTCGAAATGCCTGATCTCATAGAGCCTCTTTAGCATTTCTGTTTTAATTTCCGGTTTGAGAAGGGAAAATGAGTCCCTTATTTTATGTCCGTCAATTGTCAAAAAGCTGACCCCGGTTGATTTTACTTCTGATATTTTTTTGTTTTCCGCCAAAATTAACACCCCTTTTTTATAAATTACATATATTTTTTTCAAAAACAATTTACTTTTTTTCGGATTGCTTTTCCTTCAACAAACTACAATAATCAATCACTTAATAGTTTTAAACCCGTTATCTCGTCTGTTATCAGGATGTTTACAAGGCCGCCTGTCAGTGCCCCGGATATTACTTTCAATTTTTTTTCACCGAAAGCCACACCTATTATATTGTTAATATTTTTTAACTTTTGAAAGGATATTTTAACAATACGGTCATCCAGCCTGTTTGGAACAGGTAAACCTTTCTCATTTATAAATATAAGGTTAACGTCGCCTACTGCCCCAAGGTTTTTGAGATAAGTAAAATCATCAATAGTAAAATTCCCGGACTGGACCATTGTTGAACCCGGGCCAATATCGCTCAAGCCTATAACTGCAGTATTAATTTTCTCGGACATCTCAATTATTTCACGGATACTTGAATCCTTTTCAAGCATCTCCTTTGCTTCCCTGCTGTCCAGTACTGCCGGTGAATTTAAAACATAACCTGTGCCGCCAAAACTGTCAGCAAGAGCTTTGGCAACAGAATTTGTATGCACCTGAATATCCGTCTTTCCGAGCCCCCCAAGCAAGGGAATAACTTTTATATCTATTTTTTTATCCGGCTCAAGAAAGCCGGCAATGGATTTTAACGTTGTCCCCCATCCCACGCCCAAAAAATCACCATCTTTTAAAAATCTTTCAAGAAGACCCGAAAGAGACACAGCCATTTGCTCATAGGTCTCCCGGAGGTCCTCAGAGGATGAAATCAGGAGACATTCCTTTATCCTGAATTTCTTCTCAATATCCCTTTCAAGCTTTTCAAACCTCTCCCGCCGGGAGTTTACCCTTATTTCAACAATCTTTTCTTTTCTGGCTTTTGTAAGATACCTTGACACTTTTGTCCTCGATATGTTTAGCTTTTCAGCAATAATCTGCTGGTTTAAATCTTCCAGGTAATAAAGCCTTGCTATCTTGGATAACAGTTTCAATTCTTCTGATTTATTCATATATTTTAATTTCTTTTAAATCACAGTATCCGCAGCGCTATATCGCACATTTGTGCAGTAGTTGCAATTTTATGCATTTATATTATATAAAAACTTCAAAAATTGCAAATAATATAATTAGTTTATAAAATAGCTTAAGGAAGATTCAACACTGCAGTGATGTCGGATTGTGGATTACAGCATTGTAAGGCTAAAATAGTATTGTCAGTTTCTTAAATCTGGTAATATAGGTGTTATAAAGATTTATTTGCTCTGTAGAAAAAAATATTGGTGGTTCAAAAAGGATTTACGCAGATATTTTAATCTTTTAAAAAATTAGAAATATTTCAGGAAGATGTCTTTGACAAACCAGGTTGTAAGTAAAATAATTGATATCGGACCGGTGGCAATATTGCCGGCTATGCTTTTTCTTATCGGATTTGTCACCACGAGAAAACCATTAAAGAACCTTTTAAACTGTTCTTATATCTTTGTTGGGACGATGGGCCTTTCAATAGTCCTTACGCTTTTTATCAACTTTTTTAAACCGCTGATAGAAACAATCCTCCTGGCTTCCCCGAAAGAATTTCTTATTGCAGACTTGGGATGGGCAGTTTCAAAGCAGATTATTTTAAATTCACCCAACACTCTTTATATTTTAATAGCAATAGGAGCCATAAACATAGTAATGCTCCTGTTGAGGCTGACAAGGACAATCAACATTGACTTATGGAACTGGTGGATTTTTTTACTTACCGGTTCAATTATTACTGCAATAACTGAGATCAAGTGGCTCGGTATTTTGATAGCAGTTATAATTTATATCATCACTCTGGTAGTTGCAGATATCTATGCTCCATTTCTGGAACAGTATTACGGTATAAAAGGTGTTTCCAGCTCTCAGCCACAGTTTGTTACCTGGGCTCCCATAGCTCATATAATAGGCCTTATCCTTAACAGGGTGCCGGGCATTCGCCGCGCGCAGGTGTTTTTCGAAGAAATACAATACAAATTGGGATTTTTCGGCGAGCCGATGATTATGGGCTTTATTCTTGGGTTTATCGCAGGACTAATAACAAAATACCACGATTTTCAGTTAAGCATCTGGCCAAATATATTTTTTGCATTGAAAATGGGCCTGGAACTTTCGATTATTATGATACTCATGCCAAGACTTGTAAACCTGATCTTTAAAGGACTTCACCCTGCAATGGCGGACATAAAAAGTTTTATCAGCAGACGGATCACAAAAAGAGATTTATATATAGGTCTTGACTCCATACTGTTTGTAGGGCACCCTTCAGTAATTGCACTTTCAATTATAATAATACCTCTTTCTGTCTACATTGCCACATTGCTTCCCGGCAATAACATTCTCCCTTCAGCAGATCTTATAGTCATTCCATTTCTTCTTATATGGGCAGTGGTGCCTACAAGAGGTGACATTTTCAGAAGCTTTATTTCAGCTGTTATTATTGTTCCTTTGACGTTATGGATATCAAGCGATATGGCCGTGCTTTTTACCAGTTTTTTCCAGAAATATAATATCGCAGTCGCTGAAGGGGTAAAAAACTTTTCAAGCTATAGCAGCGGGTCAAGCTGGATTTTCTGGATACTGCTGCAGATAATAAAGCCGATACTGAACTTATTTACATAGACTCATTAATGGGAATTGGATCGCCTGTCTTTAGGGTATAAATATTGTTAATGTTAAACTGGCAGATTTTATCTGGCCCGCGTATTCCTGTTTAGTACAGATTATTTGAATGCTTTCGATGCCTCAGACGAAATGTCAAATCCTCGTTATTCAGATATGTGCCAGAAGCTGTCATGGTATAGGTTTCTTTTATCAAACCTTCTTTCGTTAAGAAGCAATACTCCATACCGTTCAAGAATTATATGTATTTTTCTTTCATTTTTCATTATCAGGTTGCGAATATTTGTAAGGCTTGAGCGACGGACCCAGAGTCCTGATTCCTGTGAAATAAAAGGGAAAAAAGAATATTTCTTTATTATATTCTCCCAATCAATCTCTATAAGAGTTGTAAGGTCAGCATAGTTTATATTGGGCTTTTCTTTCAGTATTTCCCTGAATTGCCTGACTATTTCTCTTGCGGCTACTTTTTCTATTCGCTTTAAATTAAAGGATGACAGTGTTAAAAATATTCCGTAAGCAACTATGGGCGGCACAAAAAAATAATAATACTTGTCTATAAATGTTACTATATATCTTCCTATTACGCCCAGAAAAATATCAAGCCATAAATGAGTCATATCTTTTCGAGCTTTCTGTAGATGGGCCCTCTGCCTCAAATACTTTTATCGCTAAAATTTTCAATTTTTAAAAGTCTTGCAATACAAACTCAGATTGTGTACGCCCAAATCTTTCTTACTGGACGACTACCTGCCTAAAACCATCATAGATGTTTTATATAATTTCCTTACTTACTGTGACTTATAAAATATTTATATTATTTATATATTTCTGCGTGATTATCAGATATCTTTACCAAGCTTTTTTAAAACTGCAGCAACGTTATCCCTGAAAGAACCGCCGGGAACAAATTTCTTTTCAAAAAATGCGCCGCCAATTGTAAAGCCCCAGACCTTCTGGTCGATTGTCGCCTGCAGTCTTTCCCAGCTGTTTATCGAACCGGCAGAAACTACAGGTACTGTTATTTCTCTGAGAACTCTTTCTATAAGCTCATTTATCTTTTCAGGATACTTATACCTGTAGAGTAAAATATCAAAACCATCGGCCCCTGCTTTCTGCAGCTCCTTTGCCTGGTTTACAAGCTCATCAATTGAACCGTCAAGAATTGATGGCCTGTCATATATCTTTCCAAAAAACGGGAAGTACTTTATTTTTTTATCCTTGCCCTTGCCCACAATATCCCAGATTGACGGAAAATATATTGTTCCCATCAGGTAATCAAATCCCATATCCACGGCCATTTTTGCTCCCGGAAGAACTGTCTCTTCCTCATATTCAACAACTTCAAGGAAAGACTCAAACCCTGCTTCATGAATCTTGTCGTTTAATATTTTCATCTTTGCAGGTTCAAGGCCAAGTTCCTTAAAACCAAAATAATCCACCGGCAGATCTTTTATCTGCTCAAAGTAATCAATCGCATCAGGCACGGTCATGTCATTAAGTGTGAACATGAGAATCAGTTTCGGCATCATTGTTTTTTTCTCCCTTATTTAAAAAATGGAATTTTTATGAACTTACAGGATATATAATAAGGTATATTGTACTGTTTTGTCCATGTAAAGTTGTTTGCTGAAGGATTATCGTCCCTAATGCCGCAGAGTGCCCGTTGCAGTAGATTCATTTGCTTAAAATACTGCAGATTTTTTTGGAGCCGGTATTTATGTAATATAATAATATAATATCAGACTTTACCG
>CAYZUS010000059.1:0-11078 GCA_964481885.1 uncultured Actinomycetota bacterium
GATGTAAGAAATGGCGGAGGGCTTCATTTTCTGGTTGTTGCAGACAGGGGACTGGACATCACCGTAGCTGATATTAATGGAGTTCCCCTGGCAATAAGGTTTCATCCCGGTGAAATGAGGCCGGATTTTCATGCAGATCATCCCCTTGCATTTATCAAAAATTGGGCAGGCGGCCTGATGAATACGGCCGGACTTACAAATGTTGGCGACCCTGGCGAGGAAGGAATTGAAAATCTTGTGCTTCACGGCAATTACAACCGCATAGCTGCAAAAAACGTTCAGTATGAAGGCATGTGGGAAGGCGATGAGTACAGGCTGCAGATACGGGGAAGGGTAAGGGAAGTCGCGCCATTTTACCCGAATCTTGAGCTCAGGAGGAAAATCACTACATATCTGGGCTCAAACAAAATCAAAGTTGAAGACGAGATAGAAAATATAGGATTTCAGGAATCAGCCTTTATGCTTCTTTATCATTGCAATTTGGGGTTTCCTCTTATTGACGTTAGCTCAGAAGTTATAATAAAGTCAAAGATTTCCGGCTTTAAGGAAGGAACACCTACAGATGACGTTGCAGACTGGAATAAAATCTCTGCGCCCGTTAACGGAATTGCAGAGAGAGTGTATTATCATGATGTAGAGACCGACGGCGATGGATATTGCAGCGCGGCAATAATAAATAATAATATCGGTGATGGAAGAAAACTGGAGCTGACGATGCGCTATAAAAAAGAACAGCTTCCAATTTTTGCGCAATGGAAAATGATGGGACAGGGAGAATATGTTATGGGCCTTGAACCCTCCAACTGCCACGTTGAAGGGCGTCTAAAAGAAAGGGAAGTTTTTAAAACTCTTCAATACATTCAGCCCGGAGAGATAAAACTGGCAGGACTTGAATTTGAAGTGAAGCTTTATTAGGGCAAAAAATACCATTATACAAATTTGATGAGCCGGCAGAGGGGTTCGGCAAGACTGGAAACATCAGGATAGTCAATAAAAATGATATGCCTGAAATATTAAAGTCTTACAATTCAGGTGAAATCTTTATTTAAAAAAAAAGGGGGGTATTTATGCAGGGAATCTGGAAATTTCTGACACCCAGGCAGATAGTTTTTGGCAGCGGCGCATCCAGGGACATTGGCCCATTCATAAACGAAACTGACGCAAAAAAATACCTTATTGTCACCGGCAGGATTGTACGAGCCGCAGGGCTGCTGGGCTCAATTGAGAAAACTCTTTCAGATAATAATAAAAGCTTTGTCATTTATGACGGAATTGAGAGTGAGCCGGTTGTAGAAAATGTGCAGGCCGGGCTGAAAGTTTTTAATGAGAACTATTGTGAAGAAATAATTGCTCTTGGCGGAGGAAGCCCTCTTGATACTGCCAAGCTTATCTCTGTCATGGTTACAAATGAAGGAAGTGTTACTGATTACCGGGGAGTAGACAGGATATCAAACAGGGGTGTAAGGGTAATAGCCATTCCGACTACTGCCGGCACCGGCAGCGAGGTAACAAGATATGCTGCAGTAATTGATAAAAAAACGTCAGAAAAAATGCTGCTGACTTCCCCGTATCTTATTGCAGATACCGCAATAGTGGACCCTGATCTTACTGTTACCTGCCCGGGATTGCTTTCGGCAGCCACAGGTATTGACGCTCTTACTCATGCAATAGAAGCGTTTGTGTCTGCAAAAGCCAATCCTGCCAGTGACATTTTTGCAATCAGGGCAATAAAGCTTATAAGCGCCGGCTTAAGGGAAGTATTTTCCGATGGAAAAAGCCAGTGGGCCAGGGAAAATGTAATGCTTGGCTCCATGTATGCAGGAATTGCTTTTTCTAATGCTTCTGTTGCACTGGTACACGGGATGTCAAGGCCGATTGGAGGCTTCTTTGGAATTGGGCACGGCCTGTCAAATGCAGCTTTGCTGGAAAATGTAATGGAATTCAGCTATTTGGGAAGCCCTCACAGATATAAAGAAATTGCCCAAGCCATGGGAAAGAAAATCGATGAAACTATGGCTGTTGAGCAGTCAGCCAGGCTTTCGGTGGAAGCAGTCAGGGAATTAATTTCGGACCTGAAAATCCCTTCATTAAAAGAGCTGGGGGTTGAAAAAAACAAGCTTTCAGAAGTGGCCGGTATTATGGCAGAAGCTGCAATAGCCTCCGGTTCTCCGGGAAATAACCCAAGGATAGCAACAAAAGAGGAAATGATGGAAATTTATTTTAAATCATATGAATAAGTGTGGTGGTTTTTAATCAAAAAGGATATAAAATAATAAATCTGTGAAAAAACCGTTTCATTAAAAATATTTTGATTGAAAACATTTATATTAATTTAAAGCGAAAGGAAATATTTTATGGCTGGCAGGAAACCGTCAATCAGTGACTTTTATGAAATGAAAAAGGAAGGTAAAAAAATAACCTGGATAACAGCTTATGATTACCCTATTGCATCTTTTGCGCAGGCCTCCGGGATGGATATGATACTTGTCGGGGATTCGCTTGGAATGGTTGTGTATGGTTATAACGGTACAGTTTCAGTAACCATGGACGAGTGCATAATCCACAGCAAGGCCGTCAGGAGGGGCGCACCCGAAGTATTTGTAGTCGGAGACATGCCTTTTGGAAGCTACCACACAAGTGACAGCGATGCGGTGGCAAATGCAGTGCGTTTTGTCAAAGAAGCAAATGTTGATGCAATTAAGCTGGAGGGCGGCGAAAGAGTCGCAACCAGGATAAAAGCAATAAGTGATGCAGGTATTCTTGTCATTGGCCATATCGGTCTTACGCCCCAGTCATCTGCTGCGCTTGGTGGTTTTAAAGCACAGGGAAGGACCGCAGAATCAGCAGAAGCAGTAATAGCAGACGCTATCGCTGTTGAAAAAGCCGGAGCAAGGCTGTTGCTGGTAGAGGCCATCCCTCCGGAACTTGCGGCGGCTATTACAAAGATTGTAAAAATCCCGGTTCTTGGGATTGGGGCCGGTGTTGACATTGATGGACAGGTAATGATATGTGGCGATATTCTGGGTTATTTTCAGGCATTCACTCCAAAGTTTGTTAAAAAATATGCTAATGTTGCTGAAGTGATAGTAAATGCAATGAAGGAATATGTTGCAGACGTGCGGGGCTCAAAATTTCCCGGACCGGAGCATACTTATTCAATCCTGCCGGAAGAGTCTGGCAAATTTAATGACATGCTTAAGAAATATATAAAATAATATAATGGAGAACTTAAAAACATCTGAAGTAAAATACGCCGAAAAACAGGTTGCTGGCTTCCTTGAAAAATATGGCATGCATTATGCAGATATTGACATAGAGGGCCAGATCAAGCTCTTTACTTCGGAAATGGTAAATGGCCTGGAAGGCAGGCAAAGCTCTCTTAAAATGTATCCCACGTTTATAGAGTTTAATAATAAAATCCCGAAAAACGAGCCGGTTATAGTCCTTGATGCCGGAGGAACAAATTTACGGTCCGCAGTTTTCTATTTTGGAGCTGACGGAAAACCTGTTGTTTCAAAATACCGGCAAACACTAATGCCGGGACTTAAAAATGAAGTCTCAAAAGACCAGTTCTTTAATACACTGGCAGACAGCATCGGTGATATTCTGCATGAAAGTGAAAGAATAGGCTTTGTTTTTTCTTATCCCATCGAGATTTTTCCCAACAGGGACGGCCGCCTGGTAAGGTTTACAAAAGAAATAAAAGCCAAAGAAGTAGAGGGCCAGTTCATAGGTGAAAATCTTATGAGGGTAATAAGGAACAGGGGCTTTAATAATATCAAGTCAATTGTCCTTCTAAATGATACGGTGGCCTCACTGCTTTCAGGGATTTCTTCATTTCAGGACAGGGATTTTTCCGGCTATATAGGTTTTGTGCTGGGAACAGGAATGAATGCCTGCTATATTGAAAAAAATTCAAACATAAAGACCGGCATTTCATCAGGCTTGCCCCGGGAAGGATACCAGTTAATAAATGTAGAAGCGGGCCAGTATTTAAGGGGACCTCTGTCAAGAATAGATGAGGCTTTTGATGCCAAAACATTAAACCCTTCGCTCTCAACTTATGAAAAGATGTTTTCAGGCGCTTATCTCGGCGGCCTTGCGCAGACTGTTTTGGGTTTTGCGGCTGAAGACGGTTTATTTTCAGAAAAATTTGCCAGACACCTGCGAAATCTTGAAAACCTGGAGCCAAGGGATTTGGATGATTATCTTTATTTCCCCCCTGAAAATAAAAAGCTGGCAGATCTGGTTCCTGACATGAGTGTTTGCGATAAAGCGGCCCTTTATTTTCTTTTTGACAGCCTGATAGAAAGAGCCGCAGTGCTCTCATCGATTGTATTGTCAGCTTCGGCAATTAAGCAAGAAGCCGGATATAATCCCTGCTCACCTATATGCATGGTTGCAGACGGAAGCAGTTTTTATAAGATGAAAAATTTCAGGACAAGAGTCGAGTATTACCTAAATGGGATTTTATCAAAATATTGCGCAAAAAATATTGATGGGCCGGCCGATTACCCGGATAAGATATATCATGAGATCCATGCAGTAGAGGAGGCTATCCTAAAGGGCGCAGCAGCAGCGGCACTGGCCTGAAATCAGCACTTGCCTGGCAGCAGTATTGGCAGGGCAAATGAATTAGTATCACTGCCCGAATATTTATACTGCAATATGTCAGCGAAATACTTACCCGTGATGAAAGTTTTTAAAAATTTTGACTTAATGGTGCAGTGTGATAAAATTAAGGCCTTGTGATATGAAAATTATGAAACACTTTTATATAAGAACTTTAATATTTTTATCATTTACCAATTAATTCCTACCATATGCCTGACGACAGCTCAGTAATTTTAACTAAGAACATTATATTAAGTTTCCCCAAAGCGGTTTCCAAGGATGATTTTGTCGGCAAAATCAAAGAAATTGCCGAAAACCTTGTTGTTTTCCTGAAAGATAATGGCTGCAGCCAGCTTGGACACATTAAGCTTATTTCTACAACCAATGGAGAAGACTATCTCCAACTAAGCGTTTTGGATATTGACCAGGCTCCCAAGATAGACGGAATACTCAGGAAAACATTTGAAAAAATAAAGCTCACACTTAATGTAATAGTATTTGGTATTAAAAAAGAAGACATCAATCAGAAGATTTTAGAAGAAATAAGCAATCTCGAAAACTATTTTCATTCCTCCTGATCTGTAACCGGATTTTATTTTTCAGAAACTGGCATATCCCCGATTGATTTGCGTACTGGTGCTGGGATTAATATATTCAAGGTAAATGAATTTCGAAATGTCAGAATAATCAATATTCAGTACGTCCCCCGGGTCCAGATAACTGTCCATGTATATTATTCCAAAGTGAAGGTGCGCTTCTCCAAGTGACGGATCGTCATCTGCTCCAATAGTCGCAATAATATCTCCCCGGGATACAGTCTCACCTCTGGTTACAAAACAGTCCAGTATGTTTAGGTATGTTGACCTTATTTTGTCATTATGTCTTATTACTACTGTCCTTCCGCCGGTAGCAGAAAATCCGGTATAAATCACGGACCCGTTTCCTGAAGCCCCAACTTTATCACCAGGTTCGCCGGCTATATCAACTCCTGTGTGTTTTCTTGTCACCAGTTCAATTTCATCAAAATATTCCTGCCTGAATTTTACAGTAAATTCTCCAGGCAAAGGTGCAATGAGAGGAGACAAAGGCTGGGCCTGAACCTCTCTGATATTAAAAGCAATGGGCAAAAAACACAGGACAATAGTACAGATTAAAATCAATAAAAAAATGTTTTTTGCTGCAAAGCCGATAATTTTCATTTGCAGCTATTATAACCGCAATAGTAAAATATGTAAATATGCAAATGAATAAATAAATAAAATATTATTCTAATGACTTTCCGATTAGCAATATTTTAAGTTTTAAAATTATTTTAGGCCGGCACTTTATTATTCACCTATTGATTTTAGCTCGAAAGGAATACCGAGCCTGGAGCCGTTTGAAACCAGTTCCTTTACAACATTTTTAAGTACTGGTACTCCGTGCTGCCTGTTATATTTTGCGTTGTCAAATTCCTTTTCACCGGCAATATATATTTTGTCCTGGCCCTCTGCCCTCGGGGAAGCCTTAAGGAGCTTTATCATGTCATCCATCTGCTTTTTAAAATCTATCAGGGGCCTGAATGCATTAATGTTTATGGCCATGAAAAAGTGGCTCACATCGCAGGCTTTTGCTTCATGGGGAAACCCTACACCTGTGAAATATGATGCTCCAGAAAGCGCAGAACACAGTATTTCCACCATTGCTGCAAGGCCATATCCTTTGTACCCTCTCATAACGTCTATACCTCCAAGCGGCATTAATGCGCCTGGACCTCCGCTCTGGACTTTTTTAGGGTCTTCAGTGACGTTTCCATCATCGTCAATACCCCAACCGTATGGAAGCTTCTGGCCTTTCTGTTCAAACACCTTTATCCTGCCTATGGGAACAACACTTGTTGCCATATCAAGCACAAACGGGTATTCATTATAGGAAGGCACTGCAATAGCAATCGGATTTGTACCAAGTACCGCTGTCCTGCCATATGTCGGGGCCACAAGCGGCTGAGAGTTTGTAAGACTAATGCCTATCATATCTTTTTCAAGCGCCATCATTGCATAATAACCGGCTATCCCGTAGTGGTTGCTGTTTCTTACTGCAGCAATGGCTATATTGGATTTTTGCGCTTTTTCCAGGCATTTTTTCATGGCATCATGCGAGACTACATGCCCAAGGCCGTTTCCGCCGTCATAAAGCAATGTCGTATCTGTTTCTGATATAACCTTAAATGGCGTAAGGGGATCCATGTATTTATTTTCAAGCCTGTTTCCGTAATAACTGTAGAGTCTTATTATACCGTGAGAGTCAACTCCACGGATGTCGGCTTCTATTAATACATCCGCTACTATTTTTGCATCAGCTTCCGGAACCCCGAGTTTCTCCATATAGATAAGCGCATAATCAAAAAGATCTTCTTTTTTAAACCTTAAAAATACGTCTTCCATCCTGTACTCCTTTGAAATTTGTTATAGAGTTAATTAGTGATAGTAAATAATATTATTAACAATTTTGCAAAAAATTCTTCAATGAGTTAATACCCTGAAAACAAATTTCCTCAACAATTTATAAAAATAAACTAAAATACATCTACTAATTTGCCGATAATTACATATAATAATAGTTTATCACTATTGTTGGCAGGTTGCTTAAAGCAACTGAAAGGCTTTTTAATTTTTTTTATAATGTTACGCCACCTGAGACAGGGAAGGAATGAAAATGAAAAAATCAACATTGATAATTATAATTGCAGCGCTTGTTGTGGTAATGCTGGTAAGCTCCGCTCTTGTAATTATACCTGGAGGAGTAAAAGACATCTTAAGACAGCAGGCAGGGATGGCCAATGTCAGGCCTATTGCGATAATGGTTGAAAACAGTTTTGCTGCAAGGCCGCAGTCAGGCCTTTATCTTGCAGATGTGGTTTTTGAGGTAGTAGACGAATACGGTATAACTCGTTTTGTTGCCGTCTATGCTTCACGGGATGCCGGTATAGTCGGACCCGTCAGAAGTTCCAGGATGTATTATGCTGATATCGCCAAATCCTTTGATCCGGTATACGGTTTCTTTGGAACTTACCCACAATGCTATGCTTATATTCAAAGCCTTGGCATGTACAACATGAGCGCAATGACGGATAATTCCGGTCTGAGCAATATAGTAGGTCTGCTGCCATATTGGAGAGACAAGGCAAGAAGCAAGGCCATAGAGCACACGGCGCTTACTTCTACTATAAAAATCAAGGAAAAAGCTGCAGCTGTAGGGTATCCTATGGACGGTGGCGGAATACCGTTTAATTATAAGGCTGATGAAGGAAGCCGTGGCGATGTAAATAATGTGTACATTGACTTCGGTACACCTGCTTATTCGCCAAAGGGTTTTAATGTAAACTTCAAATACGATAAGGCATCCAACAGCTACTTAAGATATCAGGGCGGAAAGGCCCATGTTGACCATGAGACCGGTGCAATCATATCAGTTAAAAACGTTGTTGCATTGATAACTGATGTTGAAGGGCCCATTGATAAGTACAAGCATATGGCTGTCAGGACCACCGGTTCAGGCCAGGCCTATTACTTTATTGACGGAACCGCTGTTGAAGGGACATGGGAGAGAGGCTCACTTGCCGAGCCGTTTAGTTTTTTTAATGGTGATGGCGATGAAATCGCTCTAAACTTAGGCAATACATGGGTTTCCATGGTTATGCCTGGTAAAGTCGGCTGGGAATAAAATTTCTGGATTTAGTGCTGTTTTAAATATCAGCAGTGTAGAGATTTTAAAGATATAATAGAAAAATTTATTAAAAAAAATTTAAAAAGGTACTGCAAATAGGTTAAATTACAAAACCTGTAGGCAGTACCTTTTTTTAATTGTTTATTTGATTTCAGGATAACCCCACACTTTGATTTACTTTTGGTTTCAGGCTAAATCCATCCACTTATCCTTTTTGATTTTAAAAAGAGCAGTTCAAAAATAATTTTTGAGAATAACAGGAATTATTTCATGAACTGCCAATAATAATCAGTGTTAAATTGCTATATTGTTTGAAAAATATTATATAATTGAGCCATGAAATTAATAGCAAGAAAAAAATTTCTGGCAATTTTTGGTGCTTCTGCGTTTGGGCTGTTCTTGACCGGCTGCTTTGCCCGCGCCAGTTCCATCGATTTTATCAGTGAAAATTCCTCGGCTCCTTCTACCGGAACTGTTGCGCCGGGAACTGAATCAACGCAATCCGCAGATACTGCCAAAGAGTCTTCCCAGTCTTCGAAGACCACTGAAAAAAACACACAAGAAAGTGCCAAAACTTCCGAGACAGTTTCAGGTAAAAAAGCCAGAGTGGGGATTGCCGGCAGCAGCGACAGCTTGGAATACCTTGTCACCAAAGCAGTAGAACTTGCCGGGGGCCTTGGATTTATAAAAAGCGGCAGCACAGTCATGCTAAAGCCCAATTTTAATACCGGCGATCAGAATCCTGCTTCAGCAAATCCGGAAGTGATAAGGCAGGTTATTAGGCTTGTTAAAAAACAAAATCCTCTGCAGATTATAATTGCAGACAGGTCAGGCTTCTGGCTGGATACCGAAAAATGCATGCAGCAAAATGGCATCACTGATGTTGCAAATGAAGAAGGTGCTGAACTTGCAACGCTGGAGGATGGAGAGTGGGAAAAAATTACCCCCAAGCTTGCTTTAAACTGGCCAAAGGGTTTTCGAATCCCGAAGCTTTTAAATCAAGCCGATTATGTAATAAGTATTCCCGTGTTAAAGACTCATTCCATTGCCAATTTTTCCATGTCAATAAAAAACTGGGTAGGGATATTGTATGCCAAAGACAGGGTATCTGATCTTCATCTGTATGGCAGCAAGGAACAAATATTCGGCTTTAAGCTTGCAGAACTTCATCTTGCCCGGGTGCCTGATTTTATTGTAATGGATGGTTCAAGGGCTTTTGTTGAAGGTGGGCCCACAGAAGGTAAGATTGTTGTCTCAAACCTTATAATTGCCTCCAATGATATTATTGCAAATGACATAACCGGCCTTGCTGTCTTAAAAAATCTGGGAACCACAAGAATAATCCAGGACAGGAATGTATGGGAACATCCGCAAATCATACGAGCGGTCCAGCTTGGGCTCGGTGCAAAATCTTCTTTTGGTATTGAGCTGAATTCTGAAGGAATAGATTATATAAATAATATTGCCGCTGAAATAAAGAAGTGAGGTTGAAAAATGAATACTCTAATTGTTTATGCTACACAATATGGGTGCACTGCAAAATGTGCCAATACGCTTTCAGTAAATCTTAAGGAGGATGACAACTCATCAGTATCTGTTGTCGATTTGGGGAATAAACAAAAAATTGCTTTGGGTGAATTTGAAATTGTCATAATCGGCGGGCCCATCACTGCCGGGAAAATCAATTCAAAGGTCAGGAAGTTTTGTGCAGATAACCTGGCCGATCTTTTAAAAAAGAAAATCGGGCTTTTTATTTGCGGCGCTAATGCTGAGGAGGCCCAAAAGGAATTAAGCGATAATTTCCCTCAGGAACTTTTAAATATTGCAACAGCCAAAGGTTATTTCGGGTATGAATTTAATTTTGAAAAAATGAATTTTGCGATGAAGGCAATAATTAAAAAAATATCAAAAGTTGACAAAAGTGTATCCAATATCCTCGAAGACAATATAAAAGATTTTGCTGCGAGTATGCAGAAATAAACAATATCTTTAAAATTAAGGATTTTTGGATTAAAAGAAAAGTATGAGTAGACAATTTATTAAAAATAATTCAGACAATGAAAGCCATTTAGTGTATATAAATATACTAAAAAAAATGTCACCCCAGCAAAGACTTCTTAAAAGTTTTGAGTTGACTGAGTTTGGAAAAACACTCCTTCTTGAAGGATTGAAAGTAAAATATTCCTGCCTTGGTGATAAGGAAATAAGAAAGATTTATATCGAAAGGTTAATAAAATGTCACAACAGGAATTATTAAAAAAAGTTGTATTAATCCTGGAACAAAATGATATCGATTATATACTTACATGTAATAAATACTTAAGTTTATAAAAAATTAAAAAATATATATTAATAGTTAATATATATAAAAAATATTAATTTAAATCATTTAAAACTTTACATTTCCATGTTCTATTGGTAATATAAAATTAATCACTATGATGATGAATCATAGAATCTCTTTATAAGAGATATCAAACACACGCTATGGTGATGAATCATAGAACCCCCGGTTGAAAGACCGGGGGCATTTTTTTAATACCTTCAATATTAGAAAGCATAATACTTATGTTCGAGCAATCATTTGAAAGCATTGGTGATATTCTTCATTGGAAGGATCTTGGTGGGGATTACAAAAATGATAAGTTTGTGTATATGTTTTGACCCAATGTATACAAACAGCTATACTTTGTATACATTCAATAAAAGATAGCAACAAACTTATGAAATTAGTTGAAATAGGCACAATAAGAAATCAG
>CAYZUS010000060.1:0-10999 GCA_964481885.1 uncultured Actinomycetota bacterium
ATCTCGGGATGTCTTTTGATGATTGTCCATTCTTTTTTTGTCAGTTTCCCCTTTTTCAGCAATATTTTTTCAGGGATAGCGACTTTGCCTATGTCATGTAGAGAAGCAAGAAGGGAAAGCTCGTCTAACTGGCTTGCTGAAAGATTTATCGACCTGCCAAGCTTTACAGCAAGGCCCTTTATCCTGTCGGTATGCTCCTTTGTCTCATTGCTTTTCTCATACAGCGCCGTATCAAGCGCAAAGATAATCGAGCTTGCAAGACTTTCTTTCTGGGCAAGCTTGTTTTTATACATATTACTTTCTGCATCTATCAGGATTGACTTTATTTCATTTGAAGCTGTTTGCTTGGTTGCAGAACCAAGGGAAAGGCTTATGGGGATTTTCTGGGTTCCTGTCTTTTTGCATTCCTTCCTTATCCTCTGGACAATGACTTCTGTGTCTGTTATTGATGTTTTGGGAAGAAGCATTACAAACTCATCGCCGCCCCAACGTGCAAGTATGTCTTCCGAGCGGCATGCTTTCTTTAATATCTCAGTGGTCTCGACAAGAAGCCTGTCCCCTTCAGAATGGCCAAATATATCATTTATTATCTTAAGCCCGTTTAAGTCACCCATTATTATGCTTAATGGAAGCTGCCTGTCTGTATCAAGGCGTTTTAACTCCTCCTCAAAAAACCTTCGGTTATACAGGTCAGTTAGCTGGTCATGGTAGCTTAAATAAAGGATTTGTTCTTCCGCCCTTTTGCGTTCAGATATATCATAGAAAGTGGTCAGTATGCACGCTCGCCCCGAAAGGTCTATCAAGTCTACCGAAAACAACAGAGTTATAATTCCGCGATTTTTTGTCCTGCCCTCAAACTCCCTGTTGCGCAGGAACCCTTCTTTCTTAAGGATTTCAGCGAACTTTATCCTTTCCTGCGGGCTCACCCAGATACCAATGTCTACTGCGGAACGCCCGATTACTTCTTCGCGGCTGTATCCAAGGATATCGGTATAGGTGGAGTTGACTTCGATTAACTTGTTATCATCCAAAGAGGTAATAGATATGCCCTGCGGACTTGAATGGAATGCTTTTGCAAACTTTTCCTCGGATATATGCAGTGTTTCCTGTACTTTTTTCAGTTCTGTAATATCTATACAGATTCCGGACATGCGCAAAGCTGTACCTTGCTCATCATATAAAGTATTTCCCAGGGCGCTTATCCAAATAATATCTCCTGAAGGTTTTATTATTCGATAATTATTAGAGAGCGATTTTCCATCTTTAATGGATTTATTTATGTATTCCTCTGCACTTTGCCTGTCTTCCGGATGCAGCGCCCTGCGCCATGTATCAAAGTTTGCGGAATCTTTTTTGGGGTCCAGGCCAAAAAGAATATAAAATTCCGGTGACCAGTTTAATTCTCCAGTATTTATATCCCAATCCCATATACCGGCATTTGCCGACTTCTGGGCAAACGCCAGGCGCTCATTGGACCGGATCAGCTCTTCTTCTGCTTTCTTGCGGTTTGTTATGTCCCTAAAAGTGACAGCAAATTTACCCTTCTCGGGACAATATGCAACGCCCTCAAAAAATTTATGGTTTAGAGGTGAATACATTTCGTAAAACGCTGATTTGCCCGTTAATGCAACAGGGCCAAAAATGCCTAGCCAGTGCTTAAGCTCCTGCTGCGGCAGAATCTCACTGGCTTTTTTGTTTACCGTCAATGAGGCTGATGCATCCAAAAGCAATTCAAATGATTTATTCACCTCGAGTGTAATATAGTCAACTGCATTGCCCTCCCGGTCACAAATGATATCATGCAATGCATATCCATCAATCATCTCAATAAAGAGGTTTCGATACTTTTTTTCACTGGCCTGCAATATTTCATCTGACTTTATACGTTCAGTGATATCCCGTATCGATGCTGTATAAACTTTTTTGCCTTCCAGTTCAAATATATTGAGTGAAATCTCTGCCGGAAACACGGTGCCGTCTTTCTTTTTGTGGTATCTTAGGGGTATAGAAGTTTTAAATTCCTGCATAGCCTTTCTTGTTTCCTGGGGCTCTGCGGACAAATCAGTGTTTTTTAATTCAAGCATTTCATCACGCGTATATCCGTAAAGTCTGCATGCAGCATCATTTACATCCAGAATACTGCCTGTTTTTTGGTCGATTAAAAAAATGGAATCGCTCACAGCTGCAAAAACACTTCTGAACCGCGTCTCGCTTTTTATCAGTTTGGCTTCACTTCTGCTGCGGGTTATCAGGAGGCCCAGCTGCCTGGTATATATCTCAATGTAGTTTTCGTTTTTGAGCCTGACATTTTTAGGCAGCACCAGGGTAAAATACCCTATCATCGTATTTTCTTTTAAAATCTTTACAAGAGCCACTTCGCCCATATTCAGGGTTTTCTCCAAAACAGCTCCTGCCGGCCTTGCAACAAAATCTTTCACATATTGACTGACTGTTGAAACATAGGTTGTTGGCAATAACTTCATTTTTTCAGCGCGAACCGGATCAAATTCCCATACTTTCCCATGCAATTGATAACCAACCAAAGATATCACCTTATTTATAATTGCCCGGGAGCCTGAAAGTGCCATGGTGGTATATTTGCTGCCATCTTCATTATACAAGTTAAAAGCGGCATATTTTGCACCGGAAATATATAAAATATTATCGGTTATTTTCTGATAATCAGGCTCACTGCCGCTATACTGCAGGAATTCTTCTGATGCAGTAACAAGCATCTCCAGAACTTTCTTTTCTTCTTCTCTTTGATCTTGAGTTGTCATTTTTTGGCGCTATCCCCTAAATCCAGGCGTACAGCGTTTTTATTCACACAGCTATAAATTATTATAAATTATCGGCAAAAATTCAATTGTTACAATAACAGCAGAATGATTCCTGATTAACAAATTTTCCAAGACAAATTTTTATTGTTTCAGGATATCTAAAAACTTATCAACCAACTCCGGGTCAAACTGGGTGCCGGCGCATCTTTTAAGCTCTGCAATAGCGTCCTCTTTGCTCATTGCCGGCTTATATATCCTTCCGGTTGTCATGACATCATAGGCATCAATTATAAGGATGATTCTGGATATAACGGGAATTGCATGCCCCTTAAGTCCCAGCGGATAGCCGCTGCCATCCCAGTTTTCGTGGCAGGAAAGAATGCTTTTAGCAATATGGGCGATCTGTGGTGATGACTGGGCAATGTTAAATCCTATTTCAGGATGCCTTCTTATAATGTTCCACTCTTTTTCGGTTAACTTTCCTTTTTTTAAGAGTATTGTTTCAGGTATTGCAACTTTGCCTATATCGTGAAGGGATGCAAGAAGGGAAATCTCGTCTAACTGGCTGGAGGAAAGCTTAACTGATTTACCCAGTTTTAAGGCAAACTCGTGTATCCTGTCAGTATGTTCCTTGGTTTCACTGCTTTTTTCATAAAGGGCCCGTTCAAGTGCAAAAATAATGGATCTTGTGAGGCTTTCCTTTTGGGCAAGCTTGTTTTTATACATGTTGCTTTCAGCGTCTATGACAATTGACTGTATGTCCTGGCCCGCCTTTTCTTTTGTTGCAGCTCCAAGGGACAGACTTGCCGGTATCTTCTGGCCGCTTGTTTTACCGCATTCCGCTTTAATCCTATCAACAATATCTTCTGCGTCTGCAGCGGATGTCTTTGGAAGAAGTATGACAAATTCATCGCCGCCCCACCTTGCCAGCATATCTTCAGAGCGGCATACAGTTTTAAGTATTTCAGCAACCTCTTTCAGCAGCTTATCGCCTTCATCGTGCCCGAAAACATCATTTATTATTTTAAGGCCATTTAAATCTCCCATTATAAAGCTTAATGGAAGCTGCCTTTCGGTATCAAGGCGTTTTAATTCTTCCTCAAAAAAGCGGCGGTTGTAAAGGCCCGTCAGATGATCATGAAAGCTCAAATGCAGGATTTCCTCTTCTGCTTTTTTTTGCTCAGTTATGTCACTAATGTGCAAAAGGTAACCATTGATGCTGCCTTCATTATTCTTCAACGGCGTAATAATTACATCGATCCAGATAGAGCCGGATTTTGAAGTGTGATAAAGTTTTAACTCTTTGACTTTCTCAAAATCAAATAATCCCTGATAGCGTACTGCTTTGCCCTGTTTTGTCATTTTCCTGTTTTCATCAGAAATGTTGGGATCAGCAAAAAGATTAAAATTTTGAATTTCTTTGATATCACTTACACCGAAAAGTTTCAAACAGGCAGGGTTGACATCCAAAAGTGCGCCCAGTTCGTTATATCGTTCAATTGCAATCGGAGACTCATCTGAAATAACGCGGTAGCGCTCCTCACTTGCCAGCAAAATATCCTCCGACAGCTTTCGTTTAGTGATATCCCTCATTGAAGCCGCGATGACTTTTCGGCCGCTTAAATCAACAATACTGGCTGTAATCTCTACAGGAAACTTGCTTCCGTCTTTTTTCCTGTGATACCTGACAGGTATAACAGCAATATCTTTAAACTCCTTTGTTGCCTTTTTGGTTTTATCCGGCTCAGCAGACATATCAATATCTTTTAGTTTTAGCATTTCATCACGCGTGTATCCGTAAAGACTGCATGCTGCAGCATTTATGTCTAATATGGCGCCTGTTTTCTGGTCAAGCAAAAAAAGCGGGTCAGCCACAGCAGAGAAAACATTTCTAAGCTGCATCTCACTTTCCCTAAGTTTTGCTTCGCTTCTGCTTCGGGTAATAAGTAGCCCCAGCTGCCTTGTGTATAACTCAATATAGTTTTCATTTCTAAAATTGACATTTTTAGGCATGACAAGTATAAATTTCCCGATAATAAGATTATCTTTTAAAATTTTTAGGATAACAAGTTCGCCTAAATTCAGGGCTTTTTCCACAAGGAACGCTGCAGGCTTGGCAACAAGATCTCCTGCATATTCACTTACTGTTGTAATATGAGTTATTGCATATGACTTTATTTTCTCTGCGCGAGCAGGTTCATTCTCCCATACTTTGCCAAGCAGATTAAATCCAATTAAAGAAGATATTTTTTTTATTATCACGTCAGGACCTGAGAGCGCAAGGGTCCTGAATTTACTGCCGTCCTCATCATACAAGTCGAAAGCGGCATATTTTGCCCCGGAAATATATAAAATAGTATCAGTTATCTTCTGGTAATTAAACTCACTGCCGGCAGACTGCAAAAATTCTTCCGATGCTGCAACAATCAGCTCCAGTACTTTTTTTTCTTCTGTTTCACTTTGAATTGTCATTTTGTTAGTATCACTCTTTTGTGTCTGACAGATAACGATTTTATAATTCTTTTAATTATCTATCGGTAAATAATTTACTTTATATTAAAATGTTTGATAGTTTTGGATATTGGGTAAGATTACTTTTTCGATATTATTTCTATAAATTTATCAACCAGTTCCGGGTCAAACTGGGTGCCTGCGCATCTTTTAAGCTCCTTAATAGCGTCTTCTTTGCTCATTGCCGGCTTATAAGCCCGCCCGCTTGTCATGACATCATAAGCATCAACAATAAGTATGATTCTTGATATAGCAGGAATTGCATGCCCTTTAAGCCCCATCGGATATCCGCTGCCATCGAAGTTTTCATGGCAGGACAGAATGGATTTGGCGATGTGGGCAATCTGTGGAGATGACTGGGCAATATTAAACCCTATCTCGGGATGCCTTTTTATGGTTGACCATTCTTTTTCTGTTAATTTTCCTTTTTTGAGCAGTATTTTCTCAGGAATTGCAACTTTGCCTATGTCATGAAGAGATGCAAGAAGGGAGAGTTCATCTAACTGGTGGGAGGAAAGCCTGGCTGATTTACCCAGTTTTAAAGCAAAGTCATGCATCCTGTCGGTGTGTTCTTTGGTCTCACTGCTTTTTTCATAAAGAGCCTGCTCAAGTGCAAAAATAATGGAACTTGTAAGACTCTCCTTTTGGGCAAGCTTGTTTTTATACATATTGCCTTCTGCATCAATAACGATTGACTGTATATCCTGGCTCACCTTTTCTTTCGTTGCAGCTCCAAGAGACAGGCTGGCCGGTATCTTCCGGCTGTTTGTTTTTCCGCACTCATTTTTTATTCTTTCCACAATATCTTCTGTATCAGCAGCTGATGTCTTTGGAAGAAGGATTACAAATTCATCTCCGCCCCAGCGGGCCAGTATATCATCAGAGCGGCATACCGATTTCATTATTTCCGCAACCTCTTTAAGGAGTTTATCACCTTCATCATGGCCGAATACATCATTTATTATCTTAAGGCTGTTTAAATCGCCCATTATAAAGCTAAGCGGAAGCTGCCTTTCTGTATCAAGGCGCTTTAACTCTTCCTCAAAAAAGCGGCGGTTGTAAAGTCCAGTCAGGTGGTCATGAAAACTTAAGTGCAGTATTTCTTCTTCTGCTTTTTTGCGCTCGGTGATATCCAGGAAGACTACAACGCCAGCTTTTATTTCGCCGGTCTCATCCAAGATGGGCCCTGCATTGGCCCAAACTATACGATCTTCCGTATTATCTCTCCTGATTATGAATTCTTCACTGGATGTTTTACCATGCATAACTGCTTTGGAAAGTGGCACATCTTCGGGTTTATAGGGAGTGCCGTCAAGATGCAGAATGTTCCAGCTTGAAACATATTGATCAATTGAGATATTTTCAACAAGTTCCCTTTCGGACTTATCCCTGATTAAAAGGCCCGCATTATTTACGTAACGGAGTTTTCCATCAGGAGCCTCTGCAATTGCTATTCCTGCCTGGCTATTCTCAAATGCGGCCATTAAAATAGCCTGGCTTTCTTTAAGTTTCTCTTCAACCCGCTTGCGCTCGGTTATGTCAATGTATGTTCCATTCATCCAGAGGGGTTTTCCGTCATCGGTCCAGGAAACTACTTTACCTCTGTCCTGTATCCAAATCCAACTCCCGTCTTTTCGTTTTATTCGCATTTCGGCATCATAGTAATTTATTTCCCTGGAAAAAACCTTATTTAACTGCTCCCTGGCTTTTTTAAGATCCTCAGGATGGGCGAATTTTTCCCATGACCCTACACTTAAATATGCCAATTCTTCAAGTGTGTAACCAACAATCTCTCCCCAGCGCTCATTAAATAGGGTTTCTCCGGTCTGAACGTTCCACTCCCACGTTCCCACATTGGTTCCTTCAATAATGTTAGTAAGCCTCTCTCGCTCTCTGCGGATTAGATCCTCAGCTGTCTTTCGCTCAGTTATGTCAAAAATAAGTCCCCTGAGACCCGCTGCTCTACCCTCGCGAATTACAGCAACTGAGCTGATAAGAATCGGGAAAGTACTCCCATCGATTTTTAGCGCAGTGTATTCATTAGGACCTGTGCTCCCTCCCTGAATTATTAGTTGCATCGCTCTTAGCGCTTTATCTTTGTCTTCCGCTATAAGCATATCAACTGCGTTTATCCCACGGTCAAAGTCCTGCCGGGTATATCCAAATATCTTAAAGGCCTGCTGATTTACAAAGGTTAAAGTACCCTGCAGGTTCATTTCAAAGACAACTTCCGGCAGCAACTGTGCCAGATCACGAAATTTCTCTTCACTTTCCCGAAGAGCATCCTCTGTTTTTTTACGATCGGTTATATCTGTCATGGTCGTAAGCCAGCATAGCGTGCCGCCTACATTTATAGGGTCAGCAGTAAAAATCCCGGTATGCACAAGTCCGTCCTGCCCCTTTATCTGCACTTCAGCATTGGAGACTCTGCCTTCACTAAGGAATCTTTCTTTAATTATTTCTCTTTGCTCTTTTATTGCAAATATATTCAAATCTGAGGATTTCCTGCCTATGACTTCCTCTCTTTTAAAACCGAGAACTTTTAAAAATGCATCATTGACATCAATATAGAGGCCTTCCTGTACGGTTGAAATAGCCATCAGTATTGTCCCTGAATGAAAAGCCATCGAAAACTTCTCTTCGCTCTTTTGCAGTGCATTCTCAGATCTGCTGCGGGTTATAAGGAGCCCCACCTGCCGTGTGTATAATTCAATATAGCTTTCATTTTTAAGGCTGACATTTTCAGGCATGACAAGAGTAAAATTCCCTATAATAATGTTTTCTTTTAAAATCTTTACAAGGATTACTTCGCCTATCCTGAATGTTTTTTCTAAAAGTGACACAACCGGTTTAGGGATTACATCTCCTGCAAGCTCAAGCAGGGATGAAAAATGGGTTATTGTTGAGAATTTTAACTTTCCGTCTCGCACCGGATCAGCGTCCCATACTTTGCCTGGCAATTTAAAACCAAGCAGTGATGCAGCATTTTTTATCATCACCGCAGGCGCAGAAAGAGCCACTGTCCTGAATTTGATCCCGTCTTCCTCATATAAGTCAAAGCCTGCATATTTTGCACCCGAAATATATAAAATAGTATCCGTGAGCTTCTGGTAATTAATTTCATTGCCGGTAGACTGCAGAAATTCTTCCGACGCTGCAACAATGAGCTCAAGTACTTTTTTTTCTTCAACTTCGTTTTGTGTTGTCATTTTTAATTAAAACCTTCCTGGCCTGCCAGGAAATATTCTTACAATTTATTTTAATTACTTATCGGCAAATAATTCAATTATTTTTAAAATGACTGCTGAATTTGTACATAAAATTTATTAATCGTTATTATTTTTCCAGAATTTCTATAAATTTATCGACCAGCGCCGGGTCAAACTGTGTGCCGGCGCATCTTTTGATCTCTGCGATTGCGTCTTTACTGCTTATTGCCGGCTTGTATGTCCGACCGCTTGTCATGACATCATAAGCATCAACGATAAGTATAATTCTCGATATAATGGGAATTTCCTGCCCTTTCATTCCCATAGGGTAGCCGCTGCCATCGAAGTTTTCATGGCAGGAAAGAATGCTTTTGGCAATATGGGCTATCTGTGGTGATGACTGGGCAATATTAAAGCCTATCTCAGGATGCCTTTTTATAATTGACCATTCTTTTTCTGTTAATTTTTCTTTTTTTAGTAGTATCGTTTCAGGTATTGCAACTTTGCCTATGTCATGAAGAGATGCAAGAAGGGAAAGCTCATCTATCTGGCTGGATGGGAGCTTGATTGATTTTCCCAGCTTTCTGGCAAGGCCATGCATCCTGTCGGTATGTTCTTTGGTTTCATTACTTTTTTCGTAAAGGGCCTGCTCAAGCGCGAAAATGACAGAACTTGTCAGGCTCTGTTTTTCAACCAGCTTGTTTTTATACATGTTGCTTTCGGCATCTACAAGAATTGTATTTATATCCTGCTTTACAGTTTCCTTTGCTGCTGCGCCAAGTGAAAGACTAAGAGCTATCTTTTGGCCCACTGAGTTTTTGCATTCTTTTCTTATCCTTTCTGCGATCTCTTCGGCATCTGAAATTGAAGTTTTGGGAAGAAGGATTACAAATTCATCGCCGCCCCAACGTGCAAGTATATCTTCAGTTCGGCACACCGTTTTTAATATTTCACCCGTCTCTTTTAGCAGCCTGTCTCCCTCATCATGCCCAAAAACATCATTTATTATCTTAAGGCCGTTTAAATCACCCATTATAAAGCTCAAAGGAAGCTGTCTTTCGGTATCAAGGCGCCTTAACTCTTCTTCAAAAAAGCGGCGGTTATAAAGCCCTGTTAAATGATCGTGGAAGCTTAATCGGATAATTTCCTCTTCAGCTTTTTTGCGCTCTGTAATATCGACAATCAGTCCCCTTATGCCTACAGCCTTGCCCTGGCGAATAATAGCAGAAGAGCTGATGAGTATCGGGAAAGTGCTGCCACCAATTCGCTGTGCCGTATATTCGCTTGTGCCGGGGTTTTTGCCTGCAAGTAACAGCAGCATCGCTTTTTTCGCCCGCTCTCTATCCTGTGGTACAAGCATTTCCAGACCATTAATACCCCGGTCAAAGTCCTGCCTGCTGTATCCGAATACCTCAAAGGCCTGCTGATTTACAAAGGTCAGGACGCCCTGAGTATTCATCTCATAAACAGCCTCCGGAAGCATTTGAGCCAGGTCGCGAAACTTCTCCTGGCTTTCCTGAAGGGCCTCTTCCGCTTTCTTGCGGTCCGTTATGTCGGAAAAGATTGTGGCAAACTGATTTTTGGCCGGGCTGAAAACCCATGACTGATACCACTTGTCCAGACTTTCTGTGTAGTTTTGAAAAGAGATGGATTCCCCGGTTTGAGCCACTTTGGCGTAAGCATCAATCCAGTATTGTTCTATGCCGGGAATGATATCTTTTACAGTTTCACCTATCAGCGTGGAGGCTTTTAGCCCGGTCAGCTCTTCAAAAGCGGAATTTACTTCAATGAAACGATAATCAACCGGATTTCCTTTTTTGTCATAGATCATTTCGTGCAGAGCAAAACCGGTGGTCATATTGTCAAAAAGCTGGCGGTATCTGACCTCACTTTTCTTTAGCGCTTCATCTGATCTGGCGCGGGCAATAAGGAGGCCTACCTGGCGAGTATATATCTTGACATAATCGTCATTTTTAAATCTGACCCCTCCGGACATTATTAATGTAAAGTCTCCGACCATGACATTTTCCTTTAAAATCTTTACAAGGACAACTTCGCCTGTATTAAAGGTTTTCTCTATAAGAGAAATGACCGGAACGGGGATGGTATCTCCTGTAAGTTCACTCAGGCTTGAAAAGCGATTTATTGTAGAGAATTTGATTTTTTCGGCGCGGACCGGATCGTAATCCCATTTTTTTCCGGGCAGTTTAAAGCCGAGCAAAGAGGATGCTTTTTTCACTATTCCCTCCGGCGCAGAAAAAGCCATGGTGCTGAATCTGAGGCCATCTTCATCAAACAAATTAAAGCCTGCATATTTTGCGCCGGAAATATCCAGAATATTATCAGTGATTTTCTGGTAATTTAGTTCATAGCTGGCTGACTGCAGAAATTCTTCTGATATTGCAACAATTTTCTCAAGTATTTTCTTTTCTTCAGTTTCACTTTGCATTGTCATTTTTATAATGGAACCTTTTTGGCCAGTAATGAAACACTTTTCTT
>CAYZUS010000061.1:0-7908 GCA_964481885.1 uncultured Actinomycetota bacterium
AAGCCTCATATTGTGATTACATTTTTTGATTATTACACTTATACCATAGCTTTCATAATTGGCGAAGGTATTGATTATTTTAAGCTAATTACTTGTTAGAATGGCAATTCATCAGATGTGGATTCTTCGATTACAGGGGGTGTGTCCATAGAAGATTCGTCTTCCTTTGGAAAACCCCAATCCCACACAACCATTTGGTAGTTTTTAGGGTATTGTTTCTGACCATCTTTATCCATATAGGGAGCGTTTTCTAGTGAAACAGATTTGAGTACAACAGACACACCGTTTTTGACATCACCATTTTCAAATTTTTCCATTGTGGACATCTGTTTTTCAATTTCTGAAATATGGTCGTGTGCACTCCCAATGAATCGAGTGAAACTCCATGTGCTATTAATCCATGTATCGGTTTTCTTATCTTTACGAGCAGTACGCATTTTTACAACACTATACTTCCCTTTGTTTTCAATTGCTATAACACGAGCTTTTGTATTGGTCATATCACGAAAATTAAGCATTTTGTTTAGTCTCCATTTGATTATTTTTAAATGTTTCTAATTTAGATAAAAGATTGTTGAGTTTTTCAACATCTTTAATCTTGTTTGGATTGCCACTTGGTTCAAATTCTTTCACAATTGTCATTAATTCTTCATTGGAAGAACCACCTAACTCTTTGCAAATACCAATTGCCAATCTAGCAAGTTCTTTGGTATCAGAATCTACAACTTTTTCAATTTTGCTAGTAGCAATAATTTCGGTAGCATTGTTTGTGCCACCATTTAACCATTGCATAATTTCAACACCGACTTTTGGTGTGATAACAAAATATTTTTGATCAAAAATTCCAGTTCGATCTTTACTCCCGAAAGCATTATGCTCTGCATCAATGTCAAAAAAAGTGGTAAATTCGTATTCCATTCCATCTTTCTGAATAGGATTAAGTCCAACCTTGCGTACTGTGGTCTTACCAGAGGATTGATCCTTTTCTTGGACATATTCTGTTTTGGAACGAATTGTTGCGATAACGTGCATATTGCATTGCAACATTTTTTCGACAAATTTGTTATGCATTGGTGTAACATCACGCCATGCTGTCCAACTATTGCCAGTACGCTTTGCAATATTGCCTTGCTGTTCCAGCAAACCACCAGTTCCCGACCAAAGATGTGTGGTGCTATCAATAATAGCAACTTCCATTTTTGCATCTTCACATACTTCCATTGCTTGAAGATACTTTTCTGCTACGAAAGGTGCGGTCAAAGTGATCGCATTATATTCACCTATACGAATATTTCCAACTTCTTTCCCAACATATAGCTCGCCAGAACCATTCTCGGTGTCAATAATTGCGATCTTCCCCCAAAGTTCGCTCTCTGGAGTTTGTGGATAGGTTTCTTTCATTAGACCAAAAGCAATAAGCAGACTCCCCAATGTTTTACCGCCACCGCTTGGCGATGCCATTCCCATTTTTAACTTTGCGCTCTTACGTTGCGCTCTTTTCAGTTCAATTGTCATATATTTTCTCCATTTTTTAAGTTGATTTTTTAATTACGATAACAAGATATTAATATATTATGAAGAATTCATTCTTTATTTGTTTTTTACTCCTTATATGTTTTGAATATAGATATATTATACCACAATTTATAGAAATGTCAAGCACTTTTATAAACACTTAAGAAATAAGATTCACGCATAGCCC
Source organism: uncultured Actinomycetota bacterium (assembly GCA_964481885.1). Taxonomy (GTDB): domain Bacteria; phylum Actinomycetota; class Humimicrobiia; order Humimicrobiales; family Humimicrobiaceae; genus Fen731. Next base: position 1,703 of record CAYZUS010000061.1, read on the forward strand.
CTATGGGTTTTTCATTATCAAAAATAATATAATCTCCATCGATGATGAATATTGCTCTATTATTTTTTAACCAGTATTCCACGTTGTTTTTATTATCTATATCTTTTTCTATGTATTGATACCAATAAGTATCAAAATCATCAGATAAAAACTGTTCTGCTAAAACTTGGTCTGGTTTTAATACATATTGTTTCATTGTTTTTTCTCTTTGTCTAATAATTTCAACAGTCTACCTTTAGAAATTTCAAGTGTTGCACCATTTTCACATAAAGCAACGACCTTTTCACCAGACACTTCTATAACAACGTACCTTTTCCCCTTATAACTATAAATATCACCAGTTTTTACTTCCATTTATAATCCTATTTTATTTAAAAAATCCTGAATTTTGCAATATGCATCAGTCCATCCACAATTTACTATCCACATAGGGATGCTGTTATAAACAATGCTTACATCGATTCCATCAGATTGCCATTGTTCTAAGTCAGTTGGTAGTCCATCAAAACTAAATGACCATTCATGACATTTACCACGTCCTGAAACCGCCATTCTTTTTTTACCAGAAAAATCAAACCAAAATGGAATTGGGTGTGGACTAACCTTAATATCTAATCCATCATATTCCCATTCTCTAATATATTTCGTGTCGCCAAAAACATTAAAAATCCAGGTTTTAGTTTCCCCTTTTATTTTTAAATCCATCATTTTTTTCATGCGCTCATATCCCAATCCCTAGAATTAACGTCTTCCCATAAGATTACTGCTGACTTATATAGTGTGCCATTTAATGGATTATTAAGAACGTCCTCTACTGCTAAGAATGCTGATTTAATAGATATTTCTTCACCTAAAACCTCATTCATAAATTTTCTTTTTATGATCACCAATCTTCCTAGTATTCCATCTATTGTGTTATATGCGTTCCCTTCGGTTGAAAGGGAACGCATATTCAAATATTCATCTATGAGTTCTTTGTTATTGCTAACCTCATAATCTTCTTCCACAATAATTATCCTATAAAAATAGAGTGATTATTTTCACGCTTGAACTTTTCTGGTTTGATGATTTCTTTATAAATACCAGAAGCGGTGTCCAACTCGTAATATTTATCCATCAATACAATGGGGTAATACACACCACCTTCAATGTATTCAATAGCCACATATTTGAACATATTGTTCTCTTTTTCTGCAATTAGAGACAATGCTTTTTCAGCACTATCTAAAAGAGTTTCAAATCCAAACAGCCGTAAAGACTCTAATTCCTCATTCAGCTTATTAATTCCAATGATAAAATACATATTATTCTCCTAATTTTTCTAATTTTTGATTGACAAATTCTTTAAACTTTTGATCAACGAATGGTTTAACTTCACGTTGTTCGCATCCAGAAATTTTTAATTCTGTTATTTGTTTTGATAAATTTTCCACAAACCCTCGTAGTAAACTAGTATCCCTGCTTTTTTTATTATCCAATCTTAATGTAAGGCCGATATAGATATGTTCAAACCTTTGAAAATCTTCATAAAAAATCCAGTTATGTGCATCTTCTTGTGAACATATATGTGAATTGGTTTTTTCATATGTAAAAACACAAGATGGTTCAAACTGTTTTCCAATCCAATTATAATCATATGTATATCTAATATTGATCAATGGTTCAATATCTTCATTGTCTAATGTGTCATGCTCTTTTATGGTTGCGCTTTCATCACACATATCCTTAAACTCCATTGCTTTAGTCTTGTCCAAAAAACAACCCAAATCCTTATTGTCATTATGCGGTGATACAATATAAATTTTCATTTTATTTCAACAATAACATCAGAGTATCTTTTGCTTTATCTAGCCAGTTTTCACAACTATACAAGTCTTGATTGAATCCAATGTTTTCTGGTTGTCGATTTTTGTAAATGTCTAAAAACGATTTTGATTGGTCTAGCATCATTAATACTGCTTTAATAGTTTCTTTATCCATATAATCTCCTAATCTTTTTCACAAATTGTTTCCCATTGTCCGCAATGATATAATGCTTTTACTTTTTCTTCTTCATAAACAAAGAGTGTTCCTTCAGTTACTTTGAACTTGGTTGCACTAATCATAAAAGATTTATTTTTACAACTGACCATATATTGTATCATGTTATATTAATCCCACAAGTTGCTAAAATATTCTCTAAACAAATCAAATCCGTTGTTAAAACTTGTTTCAAGTTCTTTGTGTTTTGGTGAATCATATCGTTCTAAATTCATTTTTTCATAATCTTGAAATCCCTCAATAATCTGATCAAGAATATTATCAAATTTGTTATGCGCTTCTTGCATATGTTCATCATCTATGTCCTCGTATGATTTAGAATAATATTCTTTTTCAAACATACTGACAGGGACACCAATTTTTGTTCTCTTTAGATGCAACAACCATTTTGGTAAACTGCTTGCGATGTACCAGTCAATAGACCAAACTACTCTGTCATCATATCCTCTAAAAACACGTTGGTTTGCCCACTTGACTTCCAAACCCCATTTTTCTACTACAAGCCAAGGATGTGCGATTGCATATAATGCTTTCCATCCACATATGCCGTTTGGAAATATTTTGTCTAATAAGTTTTCTTTATATTTTAGCATACTGTTATTATAACACCTTGTTGTTTATTTGTCAATCAAATTACGAAAATACTTATAGCATTCTCCTCGTTATTTGATCGTTATAAAAATACCCTCATCAGTAAATTCATTGATTTGATTTAGGTTTCTGCTTTCATCTTTGGGATCATCTTCCCAATCAACCCTAAAAGAATCCTCAATTTCCAATCCGTCTTTATCAAAAACAATATCAATAGATGATATATCATTATATTCAATTCGTTCTTTAACGGTTTTTAGTCCAAAAGATAAAACGGGTATGTCTAAAATCCTATTATCAAGAGTTATATAAATACTTTTAGCAATTTTTTCGTTGCGAACATATTCGTCTTTGTGCATATACGATATTCCTACCACATCATTTATATACAATTGTTTTACATAAAAATTGTTCAGTCTTAAGTTTTCTAGGTTTTCAAAATTTAAAATAACATATTTAATTTTGTTCATAGTTATCCTTCTAAAATAATGTAGGGTTTGTCATTTTCATCATCAGAGGATTGATCTACCCTAATGTTATCAATAGAGCCATTGTAACAGTCTGTAAAAACTTCTATGTCTCCATATTCTTTATAAATTTCTTGTAATGCTTTTAAAATATCTTTTAGTTTCATAACATATTATTTACCATTATTGATGCTGTTTTCTTTAAATTTCTCTATGGTATGAATTCCGTCATCTTTTTTAATGGTTTCTGTTTCATACAGAGTGTTCCCATATACGATATATTCTAAGTCGAACCATTTATAACCAATGTTTGTCCAACCACGGCGTAAATATTCCATAAAAATTTTCCACAAAATCATTCTTCCTCCTCGACATACAAATCATCCAGCATGATATTTACCTTTTCAGTAAAAAATTTTCCATCAGGATATGTTATAATAATATCATATCCGTCTAGTGTTTCATCACCGCCCATCTTATGAATGTGGACGCTAATAACTTCATAAGACTTTTTCAAAGCAATGACCTTATCTTTTTCCAATCCATGTAAAATCAACAAGTTGTGATGGTGGTGATTTAAAAAACTATAAATATTATTATGTAAAAATCGGTTTAAAAAGTCAAAATATTCATTGGCTAATTGCATTTGTTGCTCCAAAAATAGCCAATAAGTTGTATTTTTAGTCCTGTCCCATCCAAGTTCATCAGCTACTTTCGATAATTTATCATATGGGTTACGATGTCTTGTAAACAAATCTTTTCGTAAAAGAACGCATTTTACAAATTCGTTCTTTCCTTCCGTATAGCCATTGAGTGCGATAATCTTTTTAATCATTTTTCTCCTTTTCCAAATCGTTATAATCAGTAAAATCTATATTTGGTTCATTATTTTATCTATTATTTCATCAACAATAAAAATCAACTTGTTTTCTTTCCAATGATAAATCTCATGCTTTGCTCCAAGTTGTCCATATTTTTCTTCAAATTCTTTTATGCAGAATTTATAATCCCCATAATACAGCTTGAACAGTCTGACATTTGGAATAGCGGCAACATCTATTATATTGTATTTCTTTTCATCCAATGTTGCAGTTGGAATAATTTCCTTTTTCTTTTTCATTATACAATTGCCCTTTGAGAAACCATAGCTTCCCGTAATGCACGCTGTGATACATCAGCATAAATTTGTGTTGTTGCCATATCTTCATGCCCCATTGATTCTTTAATAATCATCATATTGATTCCACGCTCCACCATGTTCACTGCGTATGTGTGTCGTAACTTATGTGGTGAAATCTGTGCAACACGTTCTTTTGATAAACCAGATTGTTTGCACAAGGTTTTAATTTTTAAAGAAATTGCAGCTTTGCTAAAAAACTTTCTATTTTTAGACACAAATAGATAATCGGTAACAAAGTCCATTTTTTTATTATTCCATTCACGCCATCCAAGAAAATCTTGATAAAGATTATAAACATCTGGTGGCATGATAACGTTGCGCTGTTTATTTCCTTTACCATGAATAAGAATCATGTCATCTGTAATATCATTCATTTTGATATTAATTAATTCCTCACGTCTAATGCCCAATGAAACAAAAAATGCTACAATCATCCTGTCTTGTTTATTCCTGCAAGAACTTAATACTTGTTGTACCTCTTCTTGGGTAAGGAATATACGTAATTTTTCTTCGTTTTTCAAATATTTTAATTTTGAAAATGGATTTTTAATAATGTATTCACTGTTTAGCAACCAATTAAAAAATACATTGACATAGCGATGGTGAGAGTTTGCTGTGCTAGTTTTCATACCATCAGATACGATTTGATCTCGATATTGTCTAATTTCTTTGAGTCCTAATTTTGTTAAATCTTCAATTGTTTCTACTTTAAAATATTTAATAAATTTATCAATAGCATTTTTATATGCTATGATAGTGTTGTTGCTTTTATCTACTTCTAATGATTTTAGGTATTCAGTATATTCTTTCATTTGTAAAAACTCCTTTATGTAATTATTTGTTATAATAAGATTATACCATAACTATGTAGTTATGTCAAGCCTTTTTTGAAATTGATTCATCTTCTTTTATCCATTGTAGATTTCCCTCCGTAAAGCGAGCAATCAAATCAACAAACTTATCTATTTCATGATTTACACCACATATGTGCATATCGCCATGAAAATCTAATATTTCTATATGGCGTAATGTTTTACGCAAAGAAAACTTAAAATAACTGTTTTCATTTGGGACAGACTCATATTCATACCACTCGTACTTCAATTTGTTATCTCTGGTTATAGTCAATGTTTCCATCTCTGGTACGACACAATCTTTTGTTTGATACTCAAATTGTATACATTGTAATCGCTTTGGAAGAACACCCTTATCTTCAATAATTACATCAGTAAACATTCCCATTTTTATTCCTTCTTCGTACTATTGTCTGTTTTATAAAACCCATGTCCTTTAAATACGACAGTGGGTGCGGTGTAAACTCTTACGATTTCATATGATTGACAAGTAAGACATTCTGTTTCAGTAGTAAAATTTGTTTCAAACACAACACCACATGATTTGCACCGATAAATATATGTTCGTATTGGAAATTTTCCATCTTGTCTTAATTGATCTAAGCACATTGTTAAATTCCTACAAATATTTGTTCAAACACAAACTGATCATATACACTTTTTCGTCCCCATCTATCAACGACGATAATTTGATTTTCTGAAACAAATACCTTACCTTCTAACGTTAAAACATAAGGTTTGAATAATTCACAAGTTTTACATTGATTATGGTTATAATAATCAATACAAACATCCGATCTATTATCACCAATGATTGAACACATAAACCCGTCTTCAAGCGATTTATTTCGTTCATATTTATGATGGGTTATAACGTCTGGTAGTTTTTGATGTGTGAACATTCAATTATTCTCCTTTATTACATTTTTCAAATCTAAAAGCAAAATAAGATTTCTTTTCACCCTTGTCATCTATGATTAGATAAGAATCACTTCCTATCTTCCTTATTATAATATAAATTTTTCCATTTGTCAAGGGTGCATTAAAATCATCTATGCATCTAATTTTCATAAA
>CAYZUS010000061.1:8008-10593 GCA_964481885.1 uncultured Actinomycetota bacterium
CTTATCTATATAACTTTTTATGTTTTGATTTATAAAAATTAAATAAACTTCTGGTATGGGATATAAGAAATCAGTATTCTTTACTTCTCTTTTATGGAATGTGTGCATTTTAGATGCACTTTGTTTAGTAGAAAGACGATAAGTGTCCGCTTCTTGCCACCAGAAAATAGGGGCTGTTACATCAATCCACAACATAATGCTTTCTAAAAATTTATTTTCTCCAGGCTTACCGAATGCAAATTTAGAAAAAATTTCTTTCGCTCTATGTGTAGTTGAATCATAAGATAATGAAAATCCAATAGCGGTTTCCTCGTAACCATATTCAGACAATATTTTTACTTTCATATATTATTGTTCCTCAATACTAAAACTCACTGCATCAAAATATATCCTAGGCTTAAGTATATTATTGATATAAATTTTGCTTCCAGCATAAAAGTATCCCTGATAATATCCGTTTTCCAACTCTTTAACTGTATAAAACGTTCCAGTTTGACCTATAATCTGTTTGATGTGTGGATAATAAGCGTCAGTTTCATGAACATCGAGTATTCTTATTTTCATTTTATCACAATTTTTATTATTATTAATCATAATATACCGCTTTTATATCATTTCCCTTTTCTTTTGCTAATTTTAATGCCAACTCTCTCGCAGATTCTAAATGTAATCTGCTATCTTCTTCGGTTGGTTTGTTCCGCGGTTGACATGATACGCCCCATAAATAAGCGAATTCAAACACCGATTTAACTATAATTTCAATTTGTTCTTCGCTATATACATAATTCATAATAGCCTCATAAAAAATCTATTTTATTGTATCCTTTTTCTTATTATATCACAATATTCATTACTAATTTCACTACCTATGAAGTTTCTACCATTTAATTTTGCCATTTTAACAGTTGTTCCGCTTCCGCAAAATGGATCATAAACAATATCATTTATATTAGACCAAGATAAAATGTGATCTTCTGCTAATTTTTCTGGAAAAGTTGCAGGATGTTCAAAAGAAAATTTATCTTTAGATGATACCATATATCCTGAATTATAAAACCATACATTTGATTTAGTTTTTTCTAATTTTTTTCCAGATATTTCTATTCTATTTAACATCCGAATATCTGAATCTGCCCTAGTGATAGAACCATCTTTATTTCTAAAAGATTTTGATTTAAAACTAATATTTCCTTTTTTAATTTTTTCTATTGCTTTTTCTGATTTAGATTCTTTTATAGGATTAAAAGTTTTTATATTTCCCTTACTAAAAACAAACATAAATTCAAATTGCTGGTTATATCTAACATTTGCAGGAAATGGACAATTGTTTTTGGCATAAATCATTGTGTCCCAAACATTAAACCCAACGGAATTAAGGAATAAACATTGTTTATATGGAACTAATTCTTCTGTACCATTTTTTGTTTTATCGCCTATAACCCAAATTAAAACACCTCCTTGTTTTGTAACTCTGAATAATTCCTTAGCAACAGACTCAAAATTCCAATCGTATTTTTTATAATCCCGCAAATCTGAATATGGAGGAGAAGTTATAGTTAAATCTAAAAAATTATCTTCCATATTATTCATTGTTCGTAGACAATCTTCGTTATAAATTTTATTTATTTCAATCAAATTTTACTTCCTATAAAATCCTTGTTCTATTCAAAATATTCTACTGTATAATCACTTGCATCAATTCTTTGCCATAAAAAATCACCCTTATAAATCGCAAACCAGTTTACATATCCCATTTGTCCAGGTTCTTGATAAACAGTAATTTCCGTAACCCCCTTTTCTCCTATGGAAATTCCAGACCACTCTTGATAAATAGCACGAATTTTTCTTTTATCTTCAATCATTGGTTTTGGGATCATGTTTATTTACCGCTAAGTTTATTACGATACACAGTCCGATCCGCGTCATTTGTTAGCGCAGTTGATGCATAAGTAATTTTATAATCATCACTAAAAAATGGACGCATAGGCGAGGCAGTTATATGGATCGTTTCTTTGTTATCCATTAAATTTTTTAATGATTCATATAATTCTTTTGCTTCTTCTGTGGTCAATTCTATTTTTTTATCATTAATATCAATTACAATTTTTGAAATACTAATCATTTTATCATCTCCTTAATCATATAGGTCAAAAAAATATTTGTGTAACAATTCAAATCCATTGTCAAAAATTTTTTCTAATTCTTTATATTCATCATCACTGGAATATTCATAATTGTTTATCTTAACAGCAGATTCAAATCCTTTCGTTATATCCGTCAATATTTTAGTCCACTCTGCTTTCATATTGTCTATTTGTTTTTGGGTATATTCGTATTCACCATCATATTCAGCATCATGTAATAAACTAATAGGGATACCAGTTTTATTGTCATTTAAACTATTGATTAATTTAATAGCAACATCAGACAGATAGTATGCAATATCCCAATGCGCTCTATCATCATAACCATATCGCACTCTCTGATACATCCACTTGATATAATTAAAATAATGCAGAATTATAATACTTGGATGTGTCGCAATATATCTAATTTTATATCCATAAAGTCCATCAGGACACTTT
>CAYZUS010000062.1:0-10060 GCA_964481885.1 uncultured Actinomycetota bacterium
GTGGTTTGGATACTTCTTCTTTCTCAACCTGGAAAAAATTTTCTTTTTGTTCTTTTTCGTTGTTTTCAAAGTCTTCCATAATTTACTATTATTACAGATTAAAATAATTGTATCAATTATAATATTTTAACATTATAATCTTACAAATATTTCGAGTTTAAAACAGCTATGGTTTAAAATCGTCGTATGAAAAACTTTTGTGTAGTATGAAAAACTGTCATATTGTAAAACCGTAATAATTAATAATGTTTTCAGAAAGAGAAATTTTTAATATACTTCTTGCCGCATTGTTTGCTGTTTCCGTCCTGATTTTCATGATCCTGTTTTTTTTAAAGGCTCCATATGGAAGGTTTACAAGAAAAAACTGGGGTTTAAGGATTAACCCAAAAGCTGCCTGGCTGGTTATGGAGGCGCCAGCTTTCTTTACCATCATTTTCTGCTTCCTTATAAGAGACAACCAGAACAGTTTCGTTACTCTGATTTTCCTTGGGATATGGATTCTCCACTATTTCCAGAGAACATTTATTTATTCGTTTTTATTAAAAAGTGAAAAGAATACTTTTCCGGTTCTGCTCATTTTATTTTCAATCATTTTTAATGTATGGAACGGTTACTTAAACGGAAGGTATCTTTTTCATTTTGCGCCCTGGTACGAAATAGGCTGGCTTGCTGACCCGAGATTTATAATAGGCACAATAATATTTTTTCTGGGTTTTGCAATAAACCTGCATTCTGACCATATCTTAAGACAGCTGCGAAAACCCGGGGAAAACGGCTATAAGATTCCGACAGGGGGATTTTACAGGTATTTATCCAGTCCCAACTATTTTGGCGAAATAGTTGAATGGATAGGGTGGGCGATACTCACCTGGAGCCTGCCGGGCCTTGCTTTTGCAGTATTTACAATAGCAAACCTGGCTCCAAGGGCAATTGCAAATCACAATTGGTACCTTAACCGTTTTCCGGATTACCCGAAGACAAGGAAAGCAATTATACCATTTATTTTGTAAGGCCAATAAAACATTTTAAGATTTTTTTCGTCATTTTTATGCCCTGATTATAGTTCAATCGTTTTTAGTTGATTTTATTCTGATTTAAGTTATAATCCTCATAACTATTTTTTTCTCAAGTATTATCATTTTATTACCGATTGTCTATTCAATGAGTCTAAACAAGAAAGATAAATATTTTACCCTGATAGTGGTTTCGGGCCTTGAAAGCAGGATCAGGCAGATAAAGATACATTATAACTGGCTGAGAAGTATTTTTATTTTTGCCGGGGTGGTTCTTGCTGCGCTTGTAACTCTGGTTTCGAATGTTTATCTGGTCAGCAATCAGCTTGACAACAGAGTGGTTGAACTTAACAGGCTGAAAGAGAAAATAAGCTATAAAGATATTGAGATTGCCAACCTGAAAACCAAATCCAATGAAATTATCACCAAAACAAAAATCCTTGAAGATTATCTTGCCCAGGTTGAAGATCTTGACAAGATGGTCAGAGACATTACCGGGAAAGGCGGATACGAAAACCAGGTATCGGTTTATGTAGCGGACCTTAGCGCCAATGTTGACCTTGAAAGTGATACTAACGAAATTTTTTATTATGATTATACAGATGCAGAAGATTTAAACAGCATAAATGAAATTCTTGATAATCTTATCTCCCAGGTTCCCGAAATTTCCACCAAGCTGACTGAAGACAAACAGCATATGGAGGACCATATCTATCTTACGGACCACACCCCGTCAATTTGGCCCACAAGTGGAGTCGTAAGCGGTGTTTTTGCTGAATGGCGAGGCAGCCACAGTCATGGCGGAATTGATTTGGCAACAGGTGTAGGTACAGATGTCAAGGCTTCTGCAGCCGGAGTTGTTATATTTGCAGGCAGAAACCAGGGATTTGGTAATGAGATAATAATCCACCATGGTTTTGGCATTACCACTGTTTATGCCCACCTTAATAAAATTTTTGTGTCTGTCGGCGACGAAGTCACAAAAGAACAACTGATTGCTGCATCAGGCAATACTGGTTATTCTACCGGTCCCCATCTTCATTATGAAGTAATCAAAGACAACAGCCAGGTCAATCCCATGGATTATCTGCCCTGACAGAGGTAAAACCCTCACCGTACCGGCTTAAATAAGAATTGGTTTCTTTTAATGTGTTATTGTTATATCCCCACCGAAAATAAATAATATCTTTATGCTTTTCTTTCCGGTAATTACCTGGTGGTCCGTGTTGGCAGGAATATAAACGAAATCATTTTTATGAATACTTAAGATTTTACCGGCAATTTTTACTTCTGCATTTCCGGACAATACATACAGGGCCTCTTCCACCTCGTGGCTGTGATTTAAAGCAGTGCTGTTTTTTTTGAAATTAACGATTCCGAGATTAAGATTTTCAGTATTTAAAAATCCCTGTGGTCCGAAAGCAAACCTTACCCATCTGTCATCGAAATTCTTCTTTTTTACAACTTTCTGGTTAAATATAAGTTCCATTTTTACCTCACTTTTAAAGATATTATTATTTAAAACATACACAAATTTATCAACAGGTGGAAAAACAGAAACATACATGATGCTGAATTATCGGCACGCACGGCAATGAAAGAAATTCTTACTCGACAATAATAACATGCATGATAATGTAATATCAGCATACACGGCAATGAAATAAACAAAATTTGATTTTAAATTTTATCAGTTATATTATTATTTACGCAAATCCATTTAATATTTTTTAAGAACTATAACAGAATGGCAGGAACAGCAAGTGGCAGCAAACGAACCGGACGCAACACAAAACACGGGATGTCTTAAATGCGAGAACCCTACATGCACATGCGGCAATAATGATGCTTATATAAAAAAGCTGGTCGCCTGTATTACTGAGGAAGTAATCAGCAAATTAGGCAGCTGACCCTAAAAAAATTTTCCAATTATTTGGTCAATAACTTGACAATATTTTGAAAGAATTATTTCTTGGCTCTTGTAATGTTATTTTCGTAGCTCTTATTTAAACATGAAATCCAGGATGAATTTTACACCAAGGTAAAGCAGAAATGCGCTGCAGGCAAGAAGTATCCCTATATATACTTTCTGGTTGAAAAATCGCCGTCCCGTACTGATTAAAAAACCGACAAACAAATACCAAATAAAATCTGCCAGTATGTGCCCCGTGTAAAAAGATGCCACGCCGCCGAAGCTGTGCTGAACACTCCTGATCATAAACGAGGCCCCAATAGTCAGCCACCAGATATACCAGTATGGATTTGCAAGGCTTATGAGCACTCCTTTGCCGGCGACAAGAAAAGAATTTTTGGCCCCAAGATTTTGTGAGAGACTTTTGGCGTCCAGTTCAAGTTTTATCTTTTTCCTTGCCACCGAGACTATTATACTTACGGCCATGTAGATTAGGAAAGCTCCCCCCGTGATGCTGATTATTTTAATCACCAGGGGGTTATCAAGGTATTTCAGCAACCCAAGATAAAAGCCTGCCACAATTAAAAGCTCAAGAAAAGAATGTCCTATAACAATAAAAACAGATGTTCTAAACCCTTTTTGGGCAACACTTGATATTACCAGAGTCAGCATGGGTCCGGGCATCAGTGCTCCGGTAAATGCGACCATGAGTGATCCAAAGAATATCTGCGCTACTTCATTCATTGCTAAATAATTTCATAAATTTTATAAAGGCGGCAGCGACTGTTGTCCGGCATCAATAATAAATGGAATCTGTTAAAAAGATATATACCTGTATACCTGTTAACCATTTTAATGTGCCGGGCCGAACAATGCTCCGGGTTTAAACAGTTTTTATTTGGCAGACGCCAAAAAATCTGGAAACGCCCTTAAAACCAAAATGCAGATCCTTCCAATTATCCTTCGGACCTGACTCTGTTTACAAGTGTCCCTATTTTTTCTATTTCACAGACTATCTCATCTCCGGGCATCAGGAGTTTCTTTTCTTTCATGAAGATACCTACACCTGCCGGTGTCCCTGTTGAAACAAGGTCGCCTCTTTCCAGTGTCTGAGACATCGAAATAAATGAGATAAGTTCATTTATTTTAAAGATCATATCAGAAGTATTTGAATTCTGGCGCTGTTCGCCATTTACATATGATTTAAGAGTAAGATTCTGGGCGTCAGGCATGTTTTCTTTTAAGATGATTTCCGGGCCGATTGGCGCAAATGTATCAAAACTCTTTGATCTGAACCACTGGCCATCGCCTTTCTGGCAATCCCTTGCAGTGATATCATTCATTATAGTATAACCATAGATATATTCCTGCACCTGGCTTTCGGCAACATTTTTCATCTTTTTACCTATTATGACTGCAAGCTCGACCTCGTAATCAAGTTGTGTTGTCTGCGGCGGATAAATTATACTTTCACCGTTTTTTATTATCGAACTGTTTGATTTTGCAAATAATACCGGTTTTTCAGGAAACCGGCCGTCCTGCTCCAGGATATGTGATTTGTAATTCATCCCGACGCAGATTATTTTCCCTGGTATAAATGTCTTAATATCAATGATGCTGTTAATTTCACTCGTTTCCATATTTCTCCTGTCACTGCATTTTATTTTTATAAGCAGTTTTCTATTCTAATATAATACTGTTTCAATTTCTATTGTTTGATTGTGAATTGGTTGATTGTAAGTACCTTTAGAGGAGTAATGCCAGACCCCTGTGCTAACACAAATGCATACTGTTGTCATCAAAATGATTTTTACCTTATCTGGCGGGAATATTAAAGGAAGCTTATAAAGGGATAATGTCTTGGAATAATCGAAATCTGATTTGTTTGGGATATAAGGAGCTACTTGAAAAATATATGCAGCTGTCAAGCAGTCATTCTGGGGTAATAAAAGTTATTTGGAGAACAAAAGCTTTTTTTCTAAAACCATAACCCTTTTAGTCAGTGCCTCAAATTCCTCAATATCCACCCTGCGTTTTATCATGCTCTTAATTATTTCAATATTTTCTGTATTATTGGCGACCATTTCTAAAAGTCCATCGAGTTTGCGGCTGTGGCTGATTTGAACTTCCGCCACAACTGCCAACTGGTGCTCAAATTCCTCAAGAAGCATTTTTTCATGTCTTTTAATTTCTTCAGTCTGTTCAGTTAAAAGTCTCTTAAAATCTTTTTCTTCCATAATACTTGGAATTATATCATAAAAATTGAGACAAATTTAGCATCGAATTAAAATATTAAAGTTTGTTTTTTAAGGTCAAATACTTGGTTTATTTTAATAAATTACTTCTTAAAAAAAATAATATAAAAGTTTTTTTAAAAAAGCATTGCAATTGGAAAAAATACACATATAATACAGGTAATATAGAAATATACTACATGTAATACAGGTTACGTTTTATTATCTTTTACTATTAAATAATAAAATGGAAAACAATTTGGAATTTTCTAACAATAAAAATCTTGTGAAGTCTTTGTTTGACCAGTTATTGAAAGATATTTTTGAAGGAAATCTGAAACCTGGACAAATAATCTTCCAAAATGATATCGCCAATAAGTACAATATCAGCCGGACAACAGTCAGGGAAGCGATACAGGCACTAAATTTATTTAATATAGTCAGAGTATTACCTGGTAAAGGTGTTTTAATCTCAGAAATAAACCTGGAAAACCTAATCAATCCTGCAGGCATAAAGCTACATTTGGATGATAAAAGATTAAAAGATTTCTGGGCCCTTAGATTGCGTCTTGAATTGTGGGCATTAGAGATTAGTGTCGAAAGTATGGAGCCAGATGCAATAAGTGAACTTGAGAATAGTTGTGTAAAAATGACTGATTATAAGAGTAAAAATTTAATCGATCTATACATAGAAGAAGACTTTAATTTCCATATGAATATAATTAAGGCCGCAAAAAATGAGATTTCAGAAATACTAATAATTTTTATAAGAGAACAATTAAGATCGTTTATAAAAACATCAGTAACTATTGAATTTGGTGACCCTAAAAAAAGTTCTAACCTCCACTTAGAACTTTTAAAAAGTATAATAAACAGGGATACAAATACTGCGTGCTATGAGTTAACCAAACATTTAAACATATCTTACGAGCTTACTTCAAAATTTTTCAACAAAACTTAAAACATTAGCCTATATTTATTTGACAACAATAATATTAGTAAAAAGGTATTTCTTATAGATTATGGGAAATAATTGTTTTCTTAAAATTGATAATATTTCAAAAACATATCCTGGCATAAAAGCATGTGATTCTATATGTCTTGAAGTAAAGCACGGAGAGGTACATGCTTTAGTTGGAGAAAATGGAGCCGGTAAGTCGACATTTATTAAAATTTTGGCAGGAGTCGAGCAACCCGACCCAGGATCTGAGATTATAATTGATGGTAAACATATACCACATTTTATAAATGCAATAGATTCAGCTAAAAAAGGAATTGCAGTAATATTTCAGGATTTCAGCCTTTTCCCTAATTTATCTGTGGCAGAAAATATCAGTTTCAGCGTAGATTTGGAAGAAGGTAAAAAATTAGTTAATTGGAAGAAAATTAATCATAGGGCAAAGTTAGCACTAAAAGAAGTTGGCATTACTGATATAGAAGTGGATAGCGTACTGGAAAGTTTATCTATTGCAAAGCAACAGTTAGTTGCGATAGCAAGATCGCTTATCCTAAATGCAAAACTTATTATCATGGACGAACCGACCTCATCTCTGACAAAAGGAGAAGTGGATAATTTATTTAAGATTATTAACGATCTTAAAGTAAAAGGGATATCAACATTATTTATAAGTCATAAGCTGGATGAAGTATTTAAAATATCTGACAGGGTAACTGTTTTAAGAGATGGAAAATTAATTGGCACTTATTTAAAAGAAGATTTGAACGAACAGAAATTAATCTCTCTTATGGTTGGCCGTGATATAGAATTTATAAAAAAGTCATCTAATATTGTCGGAGACATCCTTTTGGACATTCGTTCAATTACTAAAAAAGGTAATTTTAAAGACATATCCTTCAAACTCCATAAAAATGAGATCCTTAGTATAACCGGCTTGGTAGGTTCTGGTAGAACTGAAGTAGCCAAAGCAATATTTGGACTTAATATTCCTGACAGCGGTGAAATCTATCTGAGAGGGGAAAAGAGAAGAATTTCCTCTCCAGAAGCAGCCATGAAATATGGAATATCATATGTTCCTGAAAACAGGCAACATGAGGGACTGATTATGGGGCAATCAATAAGAAAAAATATGTCGATCTCAGTCTTAAATCAATTAAAGAATAAACTTGGATTTTTAAATTTCAAAAAAGAAAAAGCAATTACTAATGAAATGATTGAAAAACTGGATGTAAGGGCATATAGCATGAATATGCTTGTAAGAAATCTCTCAGGAGGCAATCAGCAAAAAGTTGTTCTTGGCAAATGGATTGCAACTAAACCTGAAATATTAATCATAGATGAACCAACTAATGGGATTGATGTAGGTGCGAAATCGGAAATCCATAAATTATTGCAGAGCTTTGCTGATGCTGGAATGGGTATTTTGATGATTTCTTCAGAACTGCCGGAAGTCTTTGCTGTAAGTGACAGGATAATTGTCATGAGAAGAGGCAGAGTGGCAGCAGAATTTGATATAAAAGAAGCCACCCAGGAAAAAATCATGAGTAAGGCAATATCAAGTGAATAAAACAATAATTTTATAAGTATTAAATATTTTAGTTTGACTAATAAGATTGAAGGCAAAATGAAATTAAGGTTACCAAAAGAAATTTGGTTGTTGATTATACTGGTTTCAATATCGGTACTGATCGGTATCAGGAATAATGTTTTTTTCAGTGCAGAAAATTTGCTTGACTTAATCAAAGGGTCGTCTGTTATTGGCATTTGTGCTCTTGGAATGACTTTTGTGGCAATGACCGGCGGCATAGATATATCTGTGAGTGCAGTAATAGCCACGGTTGCATCAGTTATTGGCAATTACATGTTTCGTTCCGGAAATAGTTTTTTTAACAATGTAGTTGTTGTTTTTTTAATTTCAATAGCATGCGGGGCCATTCTTGGAGCAATAAATGGAATATTGATTGGGAAGGTAAAAATTCCCTCGATTGTTGCAACTCTTGGGACATTGGCAGTATTCAAAGGTGTTTTATTTCTTATTACAAAAGGCTACTGGGTAAATAGATCTGATCTTCCGGAATGGCTCAAATCTTTAAGTTTGCTGACTGTTTTTGGAGTACCGGTCCAGGTTGTAATATTTTTTGTTCTTACCATTATATGCTGGTTAATTTTAAAGTATACGACTTTTGGAAGGATTATTTATGCAATCGGCGGTAATTCGATTTCAGCAATGCGTGTCGGAATAAATGTAGATAGAGTAATTCTGTATGTTTATATTTTAATGGGGATATTAAGTGGAATTGCTGCATTTGTTCACACTACAATAATGGTGGGAGTCGACCCTAACTCTTTTACAGGCTTAGAATTCAAGGTAATAGGAGCAGTATTTATCGGTGGTGTTGCCATTACAGGTGGAAGAGGGTCTGTATTCGGAGCAATTATAGGTGTTTTACTGCTGGCAGTAATAAGCAATGGGATGATTATTGCCCGAATCCCGATTTTTTGGCACCAGATTGTAACAGGAGCAGTTATTTTGCTCGCTATAAGTTTTGACGTTGTCCAGAGGAAGCGTTTTGAATCAAGGTTAACAAAAATAGATGTTGCAGAATAATTTGAAACAGGTGGGACTAGATGATAAAAAATAAGTTTGCAGGATTTTTTAAAAACCAGGAAATAGCATTACTGCTTATTTTTGTGTTGGTATTTGTAATTCTGAGTTTTTTAAGACCCCAGGAATTTTTAAGCAAGTACAATTTACAATCAATGGCATCCCAGTTTCCCGAACTCGGTATAATTTCACTGGGAATGATGGTGGTTATACTTTCTGGAGGAATTGATTTATCAATAATCAGTGTTTCTACCTTAGCTGGAGTTACAGGTGCCTGGATAATGACAAAATGGGGCCCTCCCTTAGATATAGGCGTAGAAGGGCTTGAGAGAGAAATGGGTTCTGGGGCATTTTCCGGACCTGTTGTAATACTTATTGCCATAGTCGCAATATTTGCTGTGGCTCTGATATGTGGATTAATAAATGGGTTTTTTATTGTTAAAGTCGGTATTTCCCCAATATTAGTAACGCTGGCATCCATGACATTATTTGAGGGAATAAGCCTTTATTTTACTAAAGGAGGCTCTATTGCTGGATTGCCTGTGCAGTTCGTAAAGATTGCTAGTATGAATATTTTCAGTATTCCTCTTCTTTTTATAATATTTGTAGTTGTCGCTATAATAACCGGATTATTTTTGGAGCGCTCTTCCTGGGGAAGAAGTATCTATATGCTTGGATCTAACCCAACAGCATCACTATTTTCCGGTATAAACACAAAACGACTGACAATGTCTGTATATCTTTTTTCAGCTGCAATGGCAGCTATTGCTGCAATAATAATAAGTGCTCGATATAATTCCGCAAAAATAGGCACCGGTTCTTCATACATATTGCAGAGTATTACCATAGTAGTATTGGGTGGAACTTCTATTTCAGGTGGTTATGGAAAGGTAACCGGAACAGTAATAGCTTTATTAATAATGCAGACACTAAAGACTGGTTTGAATATTGTTGGTATCAGTACATATATTGCTGATATAGCAGCTGGCGCTATATTGATTATAGTGTTGATATCAAATCTATATATAGAAAGAACTCGGGTATTAAAAGCGTAAAAACATCGTATATTCAAAATAAATTACTTTAAATATTTCTTATCAAAAAATGAAGTTTTCGTATATACATTTCCAGAAAGAAAGGGGGATAGTTTTTTATCGGTTTATTCTAATAGCTTTACTCAAAAAAAGGAGGAAAAATATAAAATGAGTAAGTTAAAAATCAGCATAATAGTAGTTGTATGTTTGGCTCTTGCATTAAGCATGTCATTCATAGGATGTAAAACCACTACAGCTGCCGCCACAACTGCAGCAGAAACTACAGCTGCCGCCACAACTGCAG
>CAYZUS010000063.1:0-9748 GCA_964481885.1 uncultured Actinomycetota bacterium
TAAACGGACAGAACCGTGAATTTGAAGCATGGAGCGTTGCCTTTAATTCCATAACTGATAATCTTACGGTAAAGGCACTCTATGTTGGTAAAAAATACACACTTTCTTTCGACCCTGATTATAACGATATTGATGCTGAGACAGTTGTTGCCGATGACGGTACAACCACACAGGCGCCTGCCTCTCCAAACAGGACAGGTTATACTTTCGGGGGCTGGTATGCAGGAAAGGGTGGGACCGGGACGCAGTTTAATGAAGGTGCCGCTATAACCGTTGCGGCTCAATATTATGCAAAATGGACGCAAAAAACATATGCAGTCTCATTTAACCTAAACGGCGGAAGCTCAGTAAGTGGAGGAGGGATATCCCAGACAGTCAGCCATGGAAACTCAGCATCTGCACCTGGAGATCCCCAAAAAGACGGGTACAGGTTTACAGGCTGGGACAGGGAGTTTGGTAATATCACTGGCGCAATTACGGTGACTGCTCAATACTCGAAAATACCCAAATATACTATAAGCATCAATGCCGGCACGGGAGGAAAAATATCTCCAGAATCAAAAGAGCTGCTTGAAGGCTCAAACCAGGATTTTACCATTACAGCAAATACAGGATATAAAATTGCAGAAGTCCTGGCAGACGGAATTACAGAAAAAGACAGCAATGGTGACCCGATAGAAAGCGTTAAATTTACAAATTTAATGAAAAACAGATCCATATCAGCAACTTTTGAGCTGGACTCATTTGCAGTTACATATAATCATCAAAATGGTGAACAATCTGTTTCGACAACTGCTTTATACGGTTCGTTGCTTGACGGCCCCGAAAATCCTCAAAAGACAGGATATGCTTTCAGCGGCTGGTACAAACAGCAGGCATACACCTCACAGTGGAATTTTAATGTTAATACAGTTCCGGCAGAAGCCGTAAATCTTTACGCCAAATGGACCCCAAGAACATATATTGTCGAATTTGAAGGATATGAGGGTGAAGGGAATACCAGTGCACAGACTAAATGTTTTGATTCGACTTACGGGAAAAAATCTGACGGAGCCACTGCTGAGCTGCTACCCGTACTGACAAAAGACGGCAGCACATTTAAGGGCTGGTGGACCGGAGAAAAAGGAACCGGCACATTAATAGAAAACACAACAAAGTTTGATAAAACAAACCGTATTACCCTTTACGCCAAATGGAGTGAAAACAAAATGGTTGCTCCAACAATTACGGCAGTTAAATACGATTCATCGGCATACACCCGGGGGAGCTGGACAAACACATCTCAAATCAGCATAACTGTAGAAGCAGAGGATAACGGAACAGGTATTAAGAAATACCAGTACCAGGCTGCAAGTGATGGCATATGGAAGGATATGTCTGGAGATGATTTAAACACACTTGGCATATCTTCAAGCACAAATGATTCCTACAAATTCCGAACAATTTCTGACTCGGATACGCAGGGAGAAGAAACAGAACCATACAGCCTGAAACTTGACATTACAAAACCTTCAATAAACAGTATGCAGATAAAAAATGTTAATAGCAGCCTCTGGCAGCAAATGCTAAATGTCATGACTTTTGGAAAATACTTTAATAATAAGATCGAGGTTAAAATACAGTTCAGCGATGCCCATAGTGGTCCAAATAAACTTGCGTACAAGTTTGTGCCTGAGGGAAGCGATGCAAATAGTATTAATTACACAACATACCAGCTAAGCAGCAGCGATTTGTCGGCAGGGTTTAAAATTTTAGACAAAGGGCCGGATTTCAAAGGCAGGTTCTATGCTTATATAACAGATGCCACAGGCAATCAAAGCGATGCTTCCGGAGGCGCTTTTACCACCGATACAACTTTGCCTGCTGTTACTTTTAATTCTGCCAATCCCAATTTTGACAGCAGCAAGTGGTATGAAAGTTCCGTGTTTGAATTTAAAGTGCGCGATCTGGACGCAGGTCTTGACAAAGTTGAGATTTATGAAGGCGGCACGCTAAAAGAAACCTGGAGCTCAGGCTTTTCACAGGATTCAAACGGGTTAAACACAATACAGTTTACCGGAAGCTACACTGCTTCTGCGCCGGGACAATATGCTGTTAAAGTAAGGGCTTATGACAGGGCCGGCAACGTAAATGAAAAGGAAATAAATGTAAAATTAATCAGCTGCAAGGTTAGCTATAATGCAAATGGAGCAACAGCAGGAAAGGTTCCAACCGACAAAAATGTTTATACCATTGGAGATAGAGCAATTGTACTTGGAAACACCGGAAATCTTGAGAAAACAGGCTATATTTTCAGCAATTGGGGCACAAGAAAAGATTCAGTCGGCACGGGTTACTCTGAAAGCGGCAGTTTGCAAATTAGCGGAGATTCCATACTGTATGCCCAGTGGATGATAAAAACATACACAGTAACATTTACTAACTGGGATAAAAGTCTGATAAAAAAGCAAGTTGTAAAGAATGGAAGCAACGCAGAGCCGCCGGAAACACCTTTAAGAGAGGGATATAAATTCATCGGCTGGGATAAAAATTATAAAAATATAACCGAAAACACTGAATTGACCGCAAAATATTTAGTTGACAATGAAGAAGTTGCTTTAAGCACAAGCAAAATCGCGGATGCTGCACGCAATCTTACGCTCCAGACTGCCTTCAGGTTTTCACAGGGTGATACATGGGAGTGTGTTACCAGTGATTTTATCTTGTTGCAGATCGAGGGCAGTGGTATGCAAGTTAAATGGACTTCTTCAAAACCAGCAGTTCTAAGGATAGAAGGTGGTGGCGAAAAAATATCAGGAGTTGTTTTCCAACCCGAAGAAAAAGATGAAATTGTGACGGTAACCGCAGAGATAAGCCAGGGCAATGAAAGTATAACCAAGTCATTCTTAATTGTAGTAAAAAGAAAAGGGGAATCAAGAGATGAAGTGCGCCAGGTTACCGAACGCAGCGCAACCATCCAAACCAAGGATACTGATGGCGATTCCAGGAATTATGAGACAATTTACAGGACAGTTCTAAACGACGGTACAAAAATCGATACTGTTATTGTAACGCAGGGAAAAGTAGCCGCAATCCTTGAGAGTACAAAAAATGACTCTGAATGGAATGGATTTGTGTCCATTGCAGTCGACAATCCTGAAACCGATTTTGCGGATGAAATTGCCCTGGAAATACCGGGAGACGTCTTTTCTGCTCTTGCAGCCAGGAACGCAGGCATCACTATAAATACTCCGGATGCGGTAATATCTTTTTCCGCAGAAGAGGTAGCAAAGGCTTACCAGACAGGGACAGATGCTTATTTCAGGGTGCTTCCAATTAATGAGGAAGCTTTGCAGCAGGAAGCTAGAAATGTGCTGTTGCTGGACAAGGATATTATTTCCCTGGCAAACGCAGACTCTGTAAATTTTATTGGTATTCCGCTAAAAATTGATACCAATATGAGTGGGTATAGCGCCAGGGTTATCCTGCCGTTTGGTGAAATAGATAAAAAACTACTTGCAGAGACCGGTTTTTCTGATTCCCTTCATGTTTTTGTGGAACATGAAGACAACACAAGGGAGATTTTAGAAGGAAAAATTGTTTTAGTTGACGGTAAACCATATGGAATTGAAATTAATATTGTCAAATTCAGCCGTTTCCAGATT
Organism: uncultured Actinomycetota bacterium; assembly: GCA_964481885.1. Classification (GTDB taxonomy): domain Bacteria; phylum Actinomycetota; class Humimicrobiia; order Humimicrobiales; family Humimicrobiaceae; genus Fen731. The sequence continues at coordinate 3,645 of CAYZUS010000063.1, forward strand.
GTAAGCATTGGCAAAAATAGTGAGGACAGTAATAATGCTGCCAGCAGGACTCTTATAATATGGCTGGTTTCCTGTATGTCGTCGGTGGCAGTTCTTGTTATTTTATTTTTTGTACTGTTCCGTAAAAAAATAAAAAGGCAGAAAGCTTAGGATAATTTAAGGGCAATCACTTAAAATTAAACATTTGGAAATCCTACTTGTTATTTCATTTAAAAATGTATTTCAAGTACATCGTATATTGTATTTTTTCCGGAGTTTTGCTTTTTGCCAACAGCACCCTTAAATCTTTTGCCCTCAAGGATATTAAATACTGCCAGGGAGGCAATATTCTGTGACCGTCCCATAAAAATCCACTTTGCAGCATCTGTTCGATAGCAGGACCGGAATATTGTTAATAAAAACATCTGAAATGCAAAATTAAATAAAGTCCTGTTGCCAAAACCAATTGTTAGGAATTAAAATGAAGATAGTTAAAAAGGCATATTTTCATGGCATAATTTAAAATTGGGGGGTTACTATGCACAAGCTTCTGCCGGTACCAAAAAAAGTTGTTATAGGCGAAAAAATCGGTCCACTATTTGGAAATATTGCAGTAAATTTCAGGAATTGCCCTGCAGATTTAATAGAGCCAGTAAGGAAAATCATTGATTTGAGGATTCAGGGATTTTCAGGTCTTACAGTTTGCTGTGACACCGAAATTCCAAAGGAATCTTTGAGTGTAAATATTTTCAATCAGCTTGATACTGATGAGGTTGAAACAGGGCACCATGATTTGTTCATAAAACAGGGTTATGTAATCCGTTGCAAAGATAATGCTGTAAATATTTATTTTTCAGAGATAGCAGGAATAATAAATGCTTTTTCAACATTGAAGCAGCTGATAAAGAAAAATCCAAATGGCAGCTTTACGATTCCGGATTTTTATATTTTGGACTATCCCGACATTCAGCAGAGGGCCCTGTCTCCAACATTTGCCTGGTATGCAGGCTATGGAAGGGTTGGATTTGACATGCAGTTGTGGGATTTTAACGACTGGAAATCATTTCTTGATTACTGCTGTGACTTTAAGATAAACCAGCTTAACATGTGCATGTATGGTTACTGGCCCTTTGAATTTAAAGAGTATCCTGAGACAACTTTAAAAGATTTTAAGATGAAAGTGTGGAACGAAGAAAGCAAAAACTGGATAGAAATCAGGTATAGCCATCCTAACATCGTAAAAGAGTTTTTACCGGATTTAATCAGTTACGCCCATTCTCTGTCTATAAATATCCATGCCTATATTGGCCTCAACTCATACAGCGGCGGATATGCAAATGTGCATCGGGAAAAAAGAATGAAATTGCCTGATGGCGGCAAATTTATAAATGATTTTGATACATTATGTCTCAGTGACAAAGATACCATAGAATATTTGAAGGCCTCTGTAAGAAAGATTGCAGGCATGGGTTTTGATGGGATAGTATTTGAAGAAAGTGAAGAAGCCTTCTGGTTCTGCAGCTGCGAAAAATGCAAAGCAGAATATCTTGACAATACAGAGTCAGCAGGCGAAGCAAAGCATCTTGCAAATTACCGGCTTTTAAAAACACTGCATAAAGAAATTAAAAACGTAAATCCTGAATGCCGAATCGGTTTGAGGGCCTGGAGGGAACCGCCTCTCGAGAAGGACCCTGAATATTTAAAAAAATGTGAAGAAAGCATACCAAAGGATGTTTCACTGTACTGGGCCCCGGGTTTGTATGTTGGCGAGGAAGAGTTTGAAAAATGGGTAAATGTTTTTGGGAAGGACAGGATTTGTGCAAGGGATACAGAATCCAATGCAATTTCTTCATGTATGGGCAGGCTCTACAGGATTTTTAACAGCAATATTTTAAGAAGCAAAGAAGAGACCAACGATCAGAATATAGACAATGATATAAGGCAGCACAAGGGTTCGTCCAAAGCGCAGGTCAGGGGAATAAACGGATACATGTTTGAATTCTATGGTTTTTTCCTTCATTTCTTTGTACATGCCGGTTATGGCTGGAATTCCGGCATGGAAGGAAACGATTTCTACGATTATGCCATTGAGGCTGTTTTTGGAGAAGAGCTGAAGGACGATATTTTATTTATACTGAAAAATATTTTAACCATTCATGAAAGCCAGGTTTCAATATTTACCTCAGAATTTCCGTTCCAGAGAAACAGGGTGGAAGAGAGGGACATCAAAGCAATAGAACATGCCAAAATGCAGTGGCCAAATATCCTAAACAAAATAGTCAGCATAAAAAACAAAATAGAAAATGACGCAGAGCTTAAAGCATACTATAAGCATTTTGATAAGATAGAAAATGCCCACAGGCGAAATTATTATATTTATGAAATGTGTCTAAGTTCAATAAAATACAATGGTGCCTCAACAGAGCAGGAGAAGCTTAAATATTTAAGAGAAATGGATTATTTCAATGAAAAGGACTTCAGCCTTGCGAAAACAATGTTTTTTGATATAGATATTATTGATGCCAGCGGCACTAAAGTAAGCATGTTTCCATACCATGAGATAAAAAGGGTCATCCATAATCTGCTAAATCCGGATGTGCAGGATAACGGGCAAATTTACCTTGGCGTGGAAGCCCTGGGCTGGCTATGGCTGTAAGCATTTATAAATCAAAACAGATTTAATAACTGCAGTGCAAGGGCGCTATTTTGATAGCTGCAGCGTGCAGGCGCCACGTGTCCTTTACTGATTATTCATTCCCGGGCTGCGGACTTTTTGGGTACTTTAACAGGTGCATGAACGGTATAAGTATAGCTTTGGAAAAAACATAGCCTTGCAAAGGATGAAATCCAATCCAAGGCTATGTAAATAACTCAAGAAACTTAAGTAAATTCCATTGAAGAGAAGTTAATAGCTGTATGCAACGCCGACATAAAAAGCCATTTTTTCTGAAGATGTATCAAGCCTGCCAAATGTAACAGCAATCTTAACATCACTTTCAAGCCTTAAGGCATACTGAACATGTTTTGGGATAACAATTCCCCCTATTTCTTCAGCTTTGTCAAGTCTTATGCATTTGACCCTTTTTGCTTTTACTTCAAGCTCAATATTTTCCACAGGATCTTTATCTGCAAAATATATACTCATTTTCATTTTCGCATCTTTATTTGAAGTATTAAGAATTATTAATGCTTCATGCGCCTGTAACGGACTATCCTTATCCGGTTCAGGGAGTTCACCATCAGGGAAAAGCCAGACATTGTTTCCTTCTTCCACTATTTTCTCCTTCTTTTAAGCCGAATTAATAAAAAAGTGATTCGCTATCTTAAACACCATGTGCCAATGTAATATTATGGGACTATAAAAACTTTATAGGACTCATGGAAACTGCTGCCTGCTGCACACTTTTGATGCAGATTAACTATGTCACCTATAGATTCATTACATCTTCGATCATTTTGTCCATGTAAGGGGAAAATGGTTTGATTCCCTTTTCCTCTATAATATAACCGGTCTCAAATCTGGAACCGTTAAATTTTGGAACGCTCCACAAACTTACATCAATATTTATTGCCATGTTTGGAACAACAACATCATTGCTGTTCGGCCCGAAAAATGGAGCTTCAGCTTCATGGAGTCCGCATGTATGGACAAACGGGCAGACCACATATTTTTCATACCCGCCCTTGTCAGCAAAATATTTTTTTATCTTTGCATAATTTTCTTTTCCTATCATTCCCGGCTTTAACATATCCCTGGTTATAAGATATGCTTCTGCAAGCATCTTTAGAAAATCTTTCTGCTCCTTTGATGGCTTGCTGCCGACAATAGCCGAATAGCCTGCAGCGGATGCATAACCTTCATACCTGGCGCTGCAGCCTGTCAGAACCATTTCGCCATTTCTTAATATTCTGCCTGAAGCAGTAGGGACGACTCCGTTGCTTCTTTCTTCGGCGGCAAGGATGGTTTTAAAGCCAAACCAGTTGGCTCCGCCGGTCCTCAATTTTCCGTCTGCAATGCCTGCAACATATATTTCGCTGACTCCGTCTTTGATTGCAGCATACATATCTTTAAAGGCATCTTCTGTGATGGAAAAGGCTTTTTGCATAAGGTCAAGCTCATACTGGGATTTTATAATCCTTAAGGTTTCATATTCTGCAGTAATATCAATAAGCTTTATGCCTTTTATATCATCAGTCAGGGCCTTATACACACCGTAAGGCATTGCGTTCATGCCCACAATGCCTATCTTGTCCAAATCTGACTTTCCAAAAACATCATTGAACACTTCTTTAAAGGTCACTATTGTTGCCATTGGATACTCTTCATCCGGGACCATGAAAACATTCATGTTTCTTGTATCCTTGATTGTGGAATCCATTATTGCAAATGGTTCGGACTCAGGTCCGCCAAGTATGTATGCTGCGCCGCTGTCTGTAATTAGTATGCACCCGCTCTCAAACTGTGGGCACCATCCTGAGAGGTACCATCCATTTCCTATGTTTAGTTCATCGTAATAGATCAATGCGCCTTTAAGATTATTTTTTTTTAGGATGTTGACTACATTGTCTTTTCTTCTTTTAAACTCTTTAGCTTCAATCATCTCTTTCTCCTTCTGATTTTAAATGATTTTAAATCGGACCTGTTATGTTACTAAATAATAATCGGGTGCCATGTTGAAACAATAATCCGGTATCAAACTAAAATAGTATAAATTTACCAGAATTAAAAAGTAAATAAATATCTATTTGAAATAATAAGAAGATACCAACATGAAAAATAAAAGTGTATCAACCTAAAAAATATTAAAACAATGAAAATCTAAACTGTTTCCTTTATGCATTTTCAGTGCATTTGGTTAACAGAAAGGCTATTTCTTGGCAACGTTACCAATATTACATTATAATAATTGGCACGTCAAGAAAAAACAGAGAACGTCATGTTAACTTTTTTACTGAATCTCTCTCTATTAACCTTACATCCAGAATTATTTTGTGAAATTCTTTGTCCCTTCCTTCAATCCGGTCAAGAAGTATTTTTATACTCAGTTCCCCGATCCTTATTTTGGGTGCATGAATTGTGGTTAAAGGCGGCCCCAGATAAGCAGTCATAAATATATTATCATAGCCCACTACACTTAGATCATCAGGGATTTTAAACCCAATTTCTTTTGCAGCTTCATAGGCTCCTATTGCAAGCATATCGCTTAAACATAAAACAGCGCTAAAGTTATTTCCCTGGCCGGATTCTTTATGAGGGTAAAGGTTTTTTATAACTTCGTGTCCGCCCTTAAGGGACAGCTCAGCATATTGTATCAGTGGTTCTGCCACCTCCATTTTATGGTTTTTTAAAGACAGCAAATATCCCTTCAGGAAATCTTTTGAAACAGAAAGCTGCGCCGGACCGTTGAGAAGAAGAATATCCTTGTGGCCGCACTTAATCAGATATTCTGTTGCAATGTATGCAGCATGCTCATGGCTAACATGAACGTAGTTTACATTTTCAAATTCTGGAGAATAATCAATATAAACTGCATCTAATCCCTGTTCCCTGATAAAGCTGATATTTTCAGATTCTATATTAACAGGGGAGATGATTATTCCATCCACTCCCTTTGAAAGCATCGTAATGATATTTTTTCTTTCAAGGTTAAGATCAAAATTTGAATCACATAAAATCATGGTGTAATCTATGTCATTTAATATGTACTCCATTACTTTAATTGTTTCATAATAAAGAGGGTTTTTAAGGTCGTTTAAGATAATGCCAATAGTCCTGGTTTTTTTGTCCCGCAACCCCTTTGCAAGCAGATTGGGAAAATAATTCAGCTCTTTTGCAATTTTTAAGATTCTGTCTGCAGTTTTTTTATTGGCAGTTGTATCTCCCCTAATTGCCCTGGAAACTGTCGAAGAAGAGACGCCCGCAATTTTAGCGATATATTTAAGGTCAACGTTCCTGCCGTTTTGTATTCTGTCTATATTTTCTTTTGACATAAAAGTTATTATACTTCGAAATTTTTGATTTCTTAATTATTTCTTAATTATTTATTATTGATTTTGTTGTTCATAATTATTCCATATTTCACAGAACTTGCTGCAGGATGTAAATTTAAACCCGTCATTTAAGC
>CAYZUS010000064.1:0-9596 GCA_964481885.1 uncultured Actinomycetota bacterium
AATGGCCATAATCCGGATTTTTATAAGGGTCTTAAAGAAAAGATACTGAACCTTTACAGTACTTATTACAGCAATGCTGCTTTTGTCAGTTTTCTCGGTGAGAAAATACCCCAGCTAAAAGACGTGGTAGGGACCAATTTTTGCCAGATAGGTATTGCGCTTGATGACAGGACCGGGACTTTAAAGATTTTCAGCACAATAGACAATCTGCTGAAAGGTGCAGCGGGCCAGGCTGTTCAGAACATGAACCTTATATTTAATTTTGACCAGAAGGAAGGGTTGATTGGCTATGGCATTTTCTCATGACGACTTGGGCCAAAGCCCAAAAGATATTGAATTTTATACTGATAATGAAAATAAAATAGAAAGCGTCTACTTTAACAAGGCACAGGTGCTGGTGGAAGCACTTCCATACATAAAGGAGTATTTTTCAAAAATTGTAGTTGTCAAAATTGGCGGTGCAATGATGGAGGATGATTCTGTCATGCAGAGCGTTCTTGACGATATAATCCTGATGAAATACGTAGGCATAAAAGTCGTTCTTGTCCATGGCGGAGGCAGACAGATAACCGAGCTTATGGAACAGAAAAAAATTAAAGTGGAATTTGTCGACGGTCTAAGGGTTACGACAAAGGATACAATTGATGTGGTTAAAATGGTTTTAATGGGCAGTATAAATTCCAAAATTGTCTCTTTTTTAAACAAGCATGGCAATGCAGCGGTCGGAATATCCGGAAATGATGGAAATTTCATAGTATGCAAAAAGAAAATTTATAAAAAAGAAGGCAGGGACGTAGACCTTGGTTATGTTGGCGAGATATTGCATGTAGATGGAAGTTTTATTACAAATATTCTTCTAAATGACTATATTCCTGTTATTGCAACTTTAGGCACAGACACGATAGGTGATTTGTATAATATAAACGCTGATACGTGCGCAAGCGAAATTGCTGTGGCGCTCAAGGCTAAAAAAATGATTCTGCTTACTGACGTTGACGGCATCACTGGAAATAGTTTCTCTGTAAAAAGCGAGAGCCCCCAGGCAAATCCGGACAAAAAACTTATTTCAAGGCTGTCTTCGCAAAAATGCACAGACATGATAGAAAGCGGCGAAATCGCCTCAGGAATGATACCCAAAGTCAAAGCCTGCATAAATTCATTAAAAAACGGCGTCGAAAGGACCCATATTTTGAATGGGATATCCAAACATGTGATCCTTATTGAAATCTTTACAGATAAAGGTATCGGGACAATGATAACACTATGATAGGAGTAGCATAAATGCCTGAAAGTACAGCCAAAACGGACTTGAATAATGAAATATTTGAAATGGGCAGCAAATACCTGATGACTACATATGCACGACAGCCTGTAGTTTTTACAAAAGCAAAGATGCAGTATCTCTGGGATGCAAATGGGAAAGGTTATCTGGATTTCATTGCAGGCTATGGGTGCCTTAATGTGGGACACAGCAATCCTTTTGTACTTGCAGCAATTAAAAAACAGGCGGCAGATATTGTACAGCCGTCAAATATTTATTTCAACAAACCTCAGGTCGAGCTTGCAAAAAAATTATGTGAAATCACGGAATTTGGAAAGAAAGTATTTTTCGCAAACAGCGGAACCGAGGCAATAGAAGCAGCTGTAAAGCTTGCAAGAAAATACTCCAAGGAGCGCGGCAGTCCGTCCCGCTACAGAATAATCTCCTTTTACAAGTCTTTCCACGGAAGGACGCTGGGCGCGCTTTCAGCAACTGCGCAGGAGGAAAAACAGAAGGTATTTGAGCCCCTTATAGATGGTTTTGAATATGCAAAAATCAATGACATACAGTCAGTTAAGGATAAGATAAGCTCTGATACATGTGCCGTGTTGTTAGAGCCAATACAGGGTGAGGGAGGCGTTAATGTTGCAGAAAAAGATTTTTTGGTAAAGCTAAAGGAAGTCTGCATTCAAAATAATATGCTTCTTATTCTGGATGAAGTGCAGACCGGTTTTGGCCGAACCGGCAAAATGTTTGCATTCCAGAATTATGGTGTGGTCCCGGATATACTGGTCCTTGCCAAAAGCATAGGCGGAGGCATGCCCCTTGGAGCCATTGTCGCAGGTGAAGAAGTAAGCTCAGCATTTACACCGGGCAGCCATGGTTCCACATTTGGTGGAAATGCAGCTTCCTGTGCGGCAGGCTGTGCAGTTATAGATTATATTTTAAAAAAGAACCTGGCCCAAAAAGCGGAAAAACTTGGCGGGTTTTTAATGAGGGAATTAAAAAAAATGTCGCGCGATTTTCCCATAATAAAGGAAGTAAGAGGAATGGGCCTGATGGTGGGTTTGGAGCTTTCAAAACCTGCAGCTGCAGAAATTGTTTCCAAAGCGCTGGATGATGGACTTGTTATAAGCAAGGTGGCCCCTTCCATTTTAAGGTTTCTGCCATCACTTGTTATAAGCAAGACAGATGTAAAGATTCTGCTGGGCTGGCTGATGGAAAACCTTGGAAATTTTTAAAAATCACTGGCAAATGAAACTACTGAAAAATTAAATTATAAATGTGTTATTAAGGAAGAGAATAATAATGGACAAAAAGAAAAAAGATTTTTTAACTCTTAAGGATTACTCCAAAGAAGAAATTGAATACATGATAAATCTTGCGTCCAAAATAAAAAAGGACAGGACCCTGTATGGCGATCTCTTAAACAAGAAAAGCATTGCGCTTTTGTTTAACAAACAATCCACCAGAACAAGGCTTTCTTTTCAGGCGGGTATCACCCAGCTTGGCGGCAACTGCATATATCTTGATGCAGACAGTCTCCAGATTAAAAGGGGTGAAACTCTGGAAGACAGCGCCAGGGTATTTTCCAGATATCTGGACGGTCTTGTAATAAGGACCTTTGAGCAAAAAACCGTGGAGATTTTTGCGGATAACGGAACAATTCCGGTAATTAACGGACTGACCGACTCCTACCATCCCTGCCAGATACTCTCAGACCTGTTTACTATCTTTGAGCTGGGCCTGCTTGACAAAACACTCAAATTTACATATGTCGGGGACTGCAATAATGTTTTAAACAGCCTTCTTGTCGGCTTTACAAAGCTTGGCATTGACATTACCGTCGGATGTTCCCAAAAGTACGAACCGGCAAAGGAAATACTGGAATATGTTTATGGCCAGGCAGCAAAAAGCGGCAGTACCATAAAGCTTGTATACGATCCTTTCGAGTCAGTTTCCGGGGCCGATATAATCTATACAGATGTGTGGGTAAGCATGGGGGAGAAAGACTCAGAGGAAAAAATTGCAGAGCTCTTTAAATTCCAGGTAAATGAAAAACTTTTATCTTTTGCAAAACCTGATGTAAAAATCATGCACTGCCTGCCTGCACACAGGGAATCCGAAATAACATCAGCAGTAATTGACGGCAAAAATTCAATTGTCTGGGAGCAGGCTGAAAACAGGATGCATGCGCAGAAGGCGCTGCTTGTTTATCTTTATTCATAAGGAAATATCATGAAAAGACAGGAAAGATTAAGAATAATAAGGGAGATAATAAAGGAAAAAAAGATATCCTCCCAGGAAGACCTTCTTGAAGAGTTAAACAAAAGAGGGACCGTAGTAACGCAGGCAACAGTTTCAAGAGATATAAGTTCGCTAAACCTTGTAAAGATCAGGGATTCACTCCAAAACGAATACTATGGCTTAAGCGTTAATTATCAGGGCGACCCTCACACAGGTTTCCAGAAGATAAGATCAAAGTTTAAAGACAATGTGATATCTGTTGAAGTGGCAAACAATATTATTGTTATCAAGACTGATACAGGTGAAGCGCAGGGTGTGGCATTGGCAATTGATGGTTCAAATTTTGAGGAAATACTGGGGACAGTTGCAGGTGATGATACGATAATCTGCATCATCAAGAATGAAAAAGAAGCGCAAAGAATGATGGAATTATTTAAGAGCTACTGATAAACAATTGCATAAGTAAAAAAGTTAAAAAGCATAAATAAAAGGAGAAAAACTCAAGATGGAAGACAAGGTAATACTTGCATATTCAGGGGGGCTGGATACCTCTGTGGCAATAAAATGGATAAAAGAAAATTATAAAATGGAGGTCATTGCTGTCCTTATTGACTGCGGCCAGCCCGATGATTTAAATGAGGCTCATGGCAGGGCAAAAACAAACGGAGCTTTTGATGCAAGGATTGTCGATGCAAAATCAGAATTTGTAAGTGACTTTATTATTCCTGCAATAATGGCAAATTTAAAATATGAAAAGAACTACGTGCTTGCCACTGCGCTTGCCCGCCCACTTATAGTTAAAAAGCTTGTGGAGGAAGCGGCTAAAGCAAATGCAAAAGCTATTGCTCACGGGTGCACCGCCAAGGGTAACGACCAGGTCAGATTTGATGTCGGCATCAGGAGCTTAAACCCGGATTTAAAAATAATCGCCCCTTTAAGGGAATGGAAACTTTCAAGAGATGAAGAAATTGATTATGCAAAAAAACACGGAATCCTCATAAATGTAACAAAAAAATCCCCATACAGCACTGATGAAAACCTTTGGGGCAAAAGCATAGAATGCGGCGTATTGGAGGATCCCTGGAACGAACCACCTGAGGACATATATTCATGGACAAAGATTACAAAAAGCACGACCGATTTTGAATATGCTGAAATCGGTTTTGAAGATGGAAAACCAGTTTCACTTAACGGCAAAAACATGAGCTGCACAGAAATTATCGGGAAATTAAACAAAATTGCAGGCGCTTACGGCATAGGCAGGACAGACATGATTGAAAACAGGCTCATAGGCATAAAGTCAAGGGAGATATATGAGGCACCGGCCGCAGAGGTCATAATTGAGGCGCACAGACAGCTTGAAAGCCTGGTGCTTGACAGGGAGCTGCTGCATTTTAAATATCTTATTGAAGAAAAAATGGCTGAAATGGTCTATTACGGCTTGTGGTTTACTCCGCTTATGGATTGCCTTAAAACCTTTGTACTGGAAAGCCAGAAATATGTAAGCGGGACAGTTAAAGTCAAACTGGAGTATAAGAATTTTGCCGTATGCGGCAGAAAATCAGAACATTCTCTCTATGATTTAAAGCTTGCAACCTATGACAGGGGAGACCTTTTTGACCCAAAACATTCAGAAAGCTTCATAAAAATCTGGGGCTATCCATATGAGCTTCTTGGCACAAAAGGCAGGATAAAAACTGCAAAAGGCAAATAGATTACATTAAAAATATTTATAAGGTAGAAATTATAAGCCTGTATTATTTTAAACTTTAGGTGGGGAAATGGAAAAAGAAAAAATCTGGAAGGGCAGGATACAGAAGGATCCGGACAGCGCTGCAGAAAAATTTACATCATCGATTAATATAGACAGCAAACTTTATATCCAGGATATAACGGGTACCGCAGCTTATGCCATCGGGCTTAACAGCATCGGGATAATACCGGCAGGCGAACTGGTCGCCATACTGGAAGGCTTAAAAAAAGTCAGGTCGCTTATTGAGAATAGCCAGATCGATTTTACTGATTATGAAGATGTACACAGCCTTGTAGAATATGAGCTGTTAAAAATTGCCGGGGAGCCTGCGGCAAGGATTCATACCGGCAGGAGCCGAAACGACCAGATAGTGCTTGATGAGCTGCTTTATATGAAAGAATCCATAGCGCAAGCAGCACAAATGATTCTTGATCTGCTCGGAATTATACTGGAAAAGGCATATGCTTACAGAGATCTGATAATACCTGCTTATACCCATATGCAGAAGGCCCAGCCTGTACTTGCAGCGCATTACCTGCTTTCATATTTTGAGAAATTCTTAAGGAGCCTAAAGAGGCTGTTTGAAAACTTTAACTCATGCGACTTTATGCCGCTTGGAGCAGGCGCATGTGCCGGGAGCGGATATCCCATAAACACTGAAATGCTGGCCGATATATTGAAATTTTCACGTACAGGCGCAAACAGCATGGATATAGTCTCAAGCAGGGATTATCTCATTGAATATGTTTTCAGCCTCTCCATGATAATGATTGATTTAAGCAGGTTTTGTGAGGACCTTATAATATACAATACCCAGGAGTTCTCATTTATTGAAATAGATGATTCATTCTGTACAGGCAGCAGCATTATGCCGCAAAAGAAAAACCCTGATGTGCTTGAACTTGTCAGGGGCAGAAGCGCGCTTGTAATAGGCAATCTCTTCCAGCTCATGGTGCTTTTTAAGGGCCTTCCTGTAACCTATAACAGCGATATGCAGGAAGACAAAAAAATTCTTTTCAACTCCGAAAAAGAAACAAAGGATTGCCTGGATATTTTTACAAGGGTAATTTCAAATACGGTTTTTAAAGAAGATATCATGGCCGAAAATAAGGGTGAAAATGGGTTTATGGAGGCTACTGATGCTGCTGACTATCTGGTAAAAAAGGGACTGAGTTTCAGGAATGCCCATCATAAAGCGGGCGCAATTGTAAGGTATTGTCTGGACAATGGCATGAAACTGGCTGACCTGGACCTGGAAGTTCTCAAAAAATACTCTGAGGTTTTTGAAGAGGATTTTTATGAAGCAATAAAAATCAAGAGCTGCATAAACTCAAAAGTAACCGGCTCGGGTACTTCTCCGAGGTCTGTCGAGATCAGACTTGATGAAAAGAAAGAGCAGATGGACATGTATGCCAGTCAAATAAAAAGCCTGCAAGAGCGAATACCTGATTTTGACAGCATAGTTTCAGCTTATTTATAATGTTTATGACATTTGCAATACTCCGGGTTTTTGCAGATTTTCCTGCATATTTTTGTTGTTCGCAGAATCATAGAATTATTCATAATCCTGATTTCATGGTTTAATATTTATTGTCGTTACCAACTCATGGATTGCAGTTTTAAAAAAATACTATTTTATTATTAATGCCTGAGAACAAAAAAATGGAACTTGTCTCACCAGCGGGAAGCTGGGATGCGCTTGTTGCTGCCATAAATGCAGGTGCAGATGCTGTTTATCTTGGCTTAAACAGGTTCAGCGCCAGGGCATTTGCTGAGAACTTTGAGCTTTCCCGGTTAAAGCAGGCCGTGGATGCAGCGCATCATAATGGTGTAAAAGTCTATCTAGCTTTCAATACCCTGATAAAAGACAGCGAGATGCAGGAAGTGGCCGGGCTTTTAAACGAGTACTTTTCGTTTTGTACAGACGGCATAATAATCCAGGATATGGGTCTCTACCAGGTACTCTCAGATCTTTTTCCTGGTATAAGGATACATGCCAGTACCCAGCTAAGCATTCATAACTTAAACTCACTTGAAATGTTATCTGAGCTTGACTTTGCAAGGGCCGTGCTCGCAAGGGAAATGACTCTTGGCGAAATAACTGCTATTTCACAGTCTTTACCCGGCAGGGAATTAGAAGTATTTGCTCACGGCTCCCAATGCTACTGCTATTCGGGAAGCTGCTATTTTAGTTCATTTACGGGACTAAGAAGCGGCAACAGGGGAAGGTGCACCCAGCCCTGCAGGATGAAATACAATGTGGCGGCTTTGCCTGCTGGAAGGAAAAACACAGAAAGCAGAAGCGGGGAAAGAGTACTGCTGGAAAACTCATATGTTTTAAGCAAAAGCGATCTTTTTACTCTGGATATTCTGCCTGAACTTTCAAAAGCAGGGGTTACTGCGCTAAAAATCGAGGGCAGGATGAAAAATCCGGAATATGTCGGGATAATAACTGCAATTTACAGGAAATATATAGACCTTTTTTACTCCGGTTCGGGTTCTTATTCTGTATCAAAGGAAGATATTTACAAAGCCACACAGATTTATTCCAGGGAACTCGGACATGGCTATTTTAAGGAAGAGTTTCCTAAAGATATCGTTTCCATGAAAAAATCGGGCAGCATCGGGAATTTTCTGGGAAGGATAACAGGTTTTAAATACTCAGAGCCCGAAAAACTTAAGGCTTTAAAGGCCGGATTTAAAAAACCCCTAAAACCAGGGTATAGAGACAAAAGAAGCCTGCAGACAGGCCGAATAAAATCATTTCAGGTAAAAAGTAATTGGCCGATTTTAATTGGCGATATTCTACAGATATGGACAAATGCCGGAAATGAGCAGCTTACAGTGAGCAGTTTTAAGCTTCTTGAAACACTAAATGGCAAGTACTTATACTCAATTGATGCCGATGGAAAAATAAAAGCGGGCATGGGGGACAGGGTATTTAAATCTTTCGACTATAATCTTGATGTAGAAGCTAAAAGCTATTTTGCAGGCGGCCTTAAAAACAAGCCCGGGAAATTCCGAAAGGACGCTTCTGGTGACAGGTTTTTTGCCGGAACAATACCGGAAAATTATTTCGGGGGGAAACCGGATAAGGGTACCGGTGATTTTGGTTCAGGAATTAAAGTATCGGATTTATCCGGTTTTAATATACTGAAAACTTCCTCACTTGGAGCAGCAAATCGGGCTGAACTTAAAAAATTACACCGGGAGAACCTTTCCGCCGTCCCGGGGCTTAAGGTCGAAATATATGATTTGGGTTTTGCGGATAAAATTTTGAATGAAAGTCATGAATGCTTAAAAGGTATTGTCATCAATAATTTTGGCTCGGCATTAAATGGGGCTGATTTAAATAGCGGTTTGCTTAAAACTGTTTTTGAAAAGTGCAGGGAAAAGAGAATTGACCTCATATTCAAAACGCCTCAGGTAATATATGATAATGATTTGGCAAAGCTAGAATCTTTAATACCGGCACTTGCAGAAATCGGGATTAAATACTTTTCTGTCTCAAACTTTGGGGTATTGAAAACACTGCTTGATGCAGCAAATGGCGGCATTGAAACAGACACAGACATAAATATAGATATAGATTTTGGTTTTAATGTTTTTAACCACAAAGCTGCTTCTTTTTTCCATGGAATGAGCCAAAAATATAAAGGCATAAATATAAAGGACATATGCCTGTCGGTTGAGCTTAGTTTAAATGAGATAAATGACCTGATTTCCAAATCATATTCTGATTCTTTAACTACTTCCGAACCCGATATTACTTCCAGCTCAGTTGCCGCTTTTAAACCGGTTTCCCATTCTGAGGCCTCTTTGGCCAAGCCTGATATCAGCTTTAAAAAACCTGTTTACAGCATTTACAGCTATGGGTATTATCCGGTGATGCAGTCAAGATTTAAATTAAAATATATAGATGAAAAAAAGCCACAGGGCATACTTATGGATTACTATTTGATGGATCAGAAAAACTATGATTTCAGGATCGTTGAAGAGTTTAACGGCAATATTTCTTTTTTAAGCTCAAAAAAGATTTGCGTCTTGTTTGACATCGATAAAATAATTGCAAGCGGCATGGGAAATCTTTATATTGATGCGAGGACCTTTGGACCTGGCGAGGCAGTAGAAATAATAAGGACATACAGCAAAGCTCTGCAGGCCTGTAATAAAAACGGGCCAAAAGGAATTGAAGATTTGATGGCATCCGCCAAAAACAACATACTCTTTTCAGATTACACCCGCGGGCATCTTGAAAGGGAAGTATTGTAATAAGCTATTCACATTTCAAAAATGTTGATATGCTTTGTTTCAATATATATAATTTAGTCAGGA
>CAYZUS010000065.1:0-8395 GCA_964481885.1 uncultured Actinomycetota bacterium
CATTCCGACACCTTCTTGGTCTATTGACTGGAAAGGATCATCAGGAAGAATCTGTCTTTCAACGTACTCTGGCAAGAAAACACCTGCATCATCACGAGAAAAACCTAAAGTCATCTGTGTAAGGTCATTTGTTCCGAAAGAGAAAAACTCTGCATGTTCAGCAATTTTGTCAGCGATAAGTGCTGCTCTTGGAATCTCAATCATAGTACCAACTTTATAATCTAAAGTTATATTAGCTGCAGAAATAAGCTCATCAGCTATTCTTACTGCATTATCCTTCAATAACTTAAGTTCAGGAACCATTCCTACAAGAGGAATCATTATCTCAGGAATTACTGTCTTGCCTGTTTTTGCTACTTCCACTGCTGCAGAAATAATAGCTTCAACTTGCATGTCATAAATTTCTGGATACGTGATACCTAAACGGCAACCACGGTGACCAAGCATAGGATTGAACTCATGTAATTGGTCAACTCTTAACTTAACAGCATCAGCTGAAATACCCATTTCTTTTGCCATGTCAGCTTGTGCTTCTGGAGTATGTGGAACAAATTCATGTAAAGGTGGGTCTAGTAATCTGATTGTTACTGGTAGTCCGTCCATTATCTCGAATATTCCTTTGAAGTCACCTTTTTGCATAGGAAGAAGTTTAGCAAGAGCTATTTTTCTACCTGCGATATCTTCAGCAAGAATCATTTCTCTAACTGCCTTTATTCTGTCACCTTCAAAAAACATATGTTCTGTACGACAAAGGCCAATTCCTTCTGCTCCGAAATCTCTAGCTACTTGTGCATCATGTGGAGTATCAGCATTTGTTCTGATACCTAAAGTTCTTACTTCATCAGCCCAGCTCATTAATACACCAAAGTCACCTGAAAGCTCAGGAGTTGTTAATTCAACCTTCCCTGCGATAACTTCACCGGCTGAACCGTTTAATGTTATGAAGTCATTTTTACCAAAAGTTGCACCATTAATAATTACTGTCTCTGCTTTTTCATTAATTTCTAAAGCAGCACATCCAGCAACACATGGCTTACCCATCCCTCTTGCTACTACAGCAGCGTGAGAAGTCATACCACCTCTAGCTGTAAGAATACCTTCAGCAGCATCCATACCACCAATATCTTCTGGTGATGTTTCTTGTCTTACAAGAATTACTTTTTCGCCTGCATCTCTTCTTGCTTCAGCGTCTTCAGCAGTAAATGAACATTTACCAACTGCAGCACCTGGTGATGCTGGTAATCCTTTAGCAATAACATTTAGCTTTGCTTTTGGATTAATATTTGGGTGAAGCAACATATCTAATTGAGTAGGAGCAACTCTGTTAAGAGCTGTTGTCTTATCAATAAGACCTTCTGCTACCATTTCAACAGCGATTCTAACAGCAGCAGCTGCAGTTCTCTTGCCTGTTCTAGTCTGTAACATATAAAGCTTACCTTCTTGAATAGTAAACTCCATATCTTGCATTTCTTTATAATGTTTTTCTAAATTTAGATAAATATCTACTAACTGTTTGTAACAAGTTGGCATCATTCTTTCTAACTCACATATTTCTAAAGGAGTTCTGATCCCAGCTACAACGTCTTCACCTTGTGCGTTCATTAAAAACTCACCATAGAATAAGTTTTCACCTGTTGATGGGTTACGTGTGAAAGCAACACCAGTTCCGGAAGTCTCACCCATGTTACCAAATACCATTGATTGTACGTTTACTGCTGTTCCCCAACTGTCATCAATATTATTCATTTTTCTGTATTTAACAGCACGTGGAACTTCCCATGAACCAAAAACAGCAGCAATAGCCATCTTTAATTGTTCAAATCCATCATCTGGGAAAGATTTTCCTGCGTTTTCTTTAACAACTACCTTATATTGTTCTACCAATTCCTTAAGGTCAGAAGCTGAAAGATCTGTATCGTTCTCAACTCCACGAGCTTTTTTCATAGCAGTAATCTTTTCTTCGAAATGTTCATGATTAACACCCATAACAACATCACCATACATATTGATAAATCTTCTGTAAGAGTCATAAGCAAATCTTTCATTGCCTGACTTTGTTATAAGACCTTTTATAGTTGTGTCATTAAGTCCTAAGTTAAGTACTGTATCCATCATGCCAGGCATAGAAACTCTAGCACCGGATCTTACTGAGAAAAGTAAAGGATTCTCAGCATCATTAAACTTCATGCCCATAGCATTTTCTGTTTTAGTTATATTTTCTTTTACTTCAGCTAAAAGTGATTCTGAAAGCATTCTTCCGTTCTTATAGTAGTCTAAACACATTTCTGTAGAAATAGTAAATCCAGCAGGTACTGGTACTCCTAAATTTGTCATTTCCGCTAGATTAGCACCCTTTCCACCTAACAGATTTCTCATCGAAGCATCTGCTTCGCCCTTCCCATTTCCGAAAAAATAAATATTCTTTGCCATTAACTAACCTCCTAATTTTTTCAGGGCCTGTCTTAAATATGGTCGCCCCAAGACCAAGCGCTATTATAACGCTTATCAAGATTTCATTCAAAGGGATAGTTATAATAAATTTAAATATGCTAAAATCAGCCCCATGAAATCTTATATAGACTGTATTCCCTGCATAATGCATAACATTGTTGCGACCTTAAATGGCCATATAACTAATAGAGATGACCGAGAAGAAGCTTTCAAGAAAATACTTAAAGAACTACATGGAACAGACTTCTCTAAGGTTAGTCCACCAGTACTTACAGATAACCTTCATAAAATAATGCTAACCTATCTTGATGGCCGAGACATATATAAGGATATAAAGAAAGAATGTAACAATGAGGCACTAAAAATCTATACACATGCTGAAGAACTTTATAATAATTCTGCTGATAAGCTAAAAACTGCTATAAAAATCGCTATCGCTGGCAACCTTATAGACTATGGAGCATTAAAAAGCTTTAACATTGAAAACATCATAGACGACTATGTTCATCGTGATTTTGCTATTGATAATTACGCTGACCTAGAAGTCGAGATAAATAAAGCTAATACCATCTTATATATAGGCGACAATACTGGTGAAATTGTATTAGATAGGTTACTCGTCAAACACCTAATTTCATTAGGAAAGAAAGTTACTTTTACTGTAAAGAGTCATCCAATCCTAAATGACGCGTTATTAGAAGACGCAAAAGAAGTTGGGATGGATAAAATAACAGATGTTATTGAAAGTGGTTGCGCCACAGCAGGCACTACCCTTGCGGGAGCAAATGAACTCTTTCATAAAAGACTAGCAGGTGCTGACCTTATCATCTCAAAGGGGCAAGGTAACTTTGAGACTCTTACCGAAGAGTCAATCGAAAAACCTTTGTTTTACTTATTTCTTTGTAAATGCGACAAAATAGCGCAGACTTTTAAGACAAATACTTTTGATTTGATGTTATTAAGTAACAACAACTATAAAAAATATTTTAGCCCCTAAATCCCCTAAAGGGGACTTTAGATAATCCCCCTGTCCTAACGGACATCCCCCTTATGAAGGGGGAATTTTTCTCAATTGTTGCGACGTCGCAACAATTCAATATGCTTTTTTGGTTAAGGTGTACCTTAAAATCCTTTTCAATAAGGGGCTCCTCGCCCCTTATATATCCCCTCTGTCCCTCTCAAAACTCACTCCCTAAAATTTGGGAAATTTTTCATCACCCTTTTATCTATGACTATTTTCAATACTATTATTCAACCTGCGGGAGCATTGCACTACTATCATCTTTTGACTAATTGTCGTTAAATGATTTTAAAATTTCTACAATTTAAGATCGTTCAAACATTGCTAGGGACAATTACTGGTCGCAAATTGCGACCACAAAAATCAAAAATGCTCCAACTTACTCGCTGTTAGCTCGTGGATAACCGCTCAGGATGCTCCGGGACAACTTTTAGGATTCTAAGGTCACAAATTGTGACCTTAAAGAATTATCTTCATCCAAAGATAATCCCCCTGCGACTATCGTCGCTCTCCCCCTTTGATAAAGGGGGCTTTATTGATAACCATTAACAATAATGATATTATCAAAATCATGGACATCAACGAAATCAAGAAATCTCTTAAAGCTCATGGCTATATCAAAGATAGTGAATCAAATAATTGGTACAATTTAATAAACAAAACTATATTTACTCATGAAGCCATTTCATTTTCTATATTAGACAAATTAATTACTCTAAAACATATAAATTTAACCATTTACTCCACAAGAACCTTAAGTAAATCTTTATTAATTAAAATAAAAGAAAAATTTCATGTTAATGACATTGTTAATTTATTACTCCCAATCAAAGAATGACATGAAACTTAAAGACAATCTTATAGTTATTTTTATTCTTTTTCTTTTTTGTGCATTAATAATCTTTCTTTTATTTTTCTTTAAAATTATTGATGAGCGTACTTCGCTTCAAACTTTTTCTTTTATTTTGTTTGTTACATTAGTTGGCATTATAAAGAACATTAATGCTCACACGCATAAGCTTGGTGAATACAGAGATAAACCCATCATTGAAACTCCTGGATATGAAGCAGTAGACACTAGTGATTTAATAAAAATTATATACGATAAAATCAAAAAAATATTTTCAAAATAAAACACAGACTTACACTATCTACTTATCAAGCTTACTAGATAATTTTTTCACAAGTTTTTCCCATTCTTCATTACCTTTTGGAATAAGACTTATTATCTCTTCATCAATCGTAAGCTTAATTTTTTTAAATCTCTTGGAAAATAAATATTTACCAACAAATATCATATGCTCTGAAGAATACTTAATAAAATATATTGCCTTATCTACAGTTTGAGATAAATTTTCGTTATCACCAATTAAGTCTTTAACAAACAAAACATTATTGTCATCTTCTAAATCTAATTCAAACATATTTTTACTTAATGAATACCTATTATTAATATAAAGAATAAGCTGTTCTATTGTTAAAAAAACATCATTACAATAATTCAATAATCTAAGTATCTCAAAATTAGTTAATGACAAAAAAGCCAAGTCTTCAATGTTTAATCTACGAAAAGAAATAGGACTTAATGGAGAAAATAAGTTGTTAATACTAATTAACTCATCCTTATTTATATAATTTAAATCTAAAATGTTTTGTAAAAAATCAGATTCTGCTTTTCTTAAAAGCAAAGTTTGACCTTTTAATGCCATTAACCCCGCCAACCAATCCTCCAATGCAATAAAGGAATATAAATAACTAGTTAATTGTTTTTCTTTATTTTTTTTCAATTCATAAAGTTGATTAAAAATAAAAGCTGCACCAGCACCTACCAAAGCTCCTATCGCTGAAGCAAAAACTCCACTTAATAGTGAATTTCCACTCATGCTTGGCAAATAAACCCCAATTAATTGTACTGCGTTTGATGAAACCATAACTACCTCAACATAAAATATACCACAGTAAGCATATATACTAAAAGGCACTGTGCGAGAAGAGCTATAGATGGAGTTAGCGAATGGAACGTAGAAAAATCAGGACGATTTTTCAGGACAACTGAGCCAGGATAGGCGAATTTGTCCGTTAGTGGAATAAGCTATACGGAATCTTAGCTCTGGAGCTTCATGTGCCTAGCGGGATTGTTAAGGGCGGCAATGAGCCCTTAACATAAAACAATTAGTCCTTTATAAAACCCATTCTCCTCTTTTGTTCCTCAATAACTGGGTTTAAAAGTTCATCAACACTTTCTACTAAATAGCTAATCATATAATCATGCTCTTGCAGTTTCTTTTTAATTTCATCGTTTGTTGCTAGAAATTCTCTTAACTGGACGAATGTACGCATAATTTGAATATTAATTAGGATTGCTTTATCACTATTTAGAACTGTAGATAACATTGCAATTCCTAATTCAGTAAAGACAAATGGAAGATATCTTAATCCTCCCCAACTTGAGGTAACAAATTGTGACCTCAAGTTTTCATACTCGTTGTCAGTAAGCTTAAACATAAAATCTTCTGGAAATCTGATAATATTTCTCTTAACTGCTTGATTTAAAGTTTTAGTTTCAACTTCATATAGTTTGGCTAAATCTTTATCAAACATGACTTTCTTACCACGTATTATATAAATCTTAGACTGAATATTCTCAATTGGTATTATGTTTTCCATAAGAGTGTTACTCCTTAATGAAGCCAATCTTATATTTTGGTTCTTCAAGAACTGGATTTAATAATTCATCAACACTTTCAACAAGATAACTAATCATATAATCATGCTCTTGCAGTTTCTTTTTTATCTCTTCGTTTGTTGCTAGGAATTCTCTTAGCTGGACAAAAGTACGCATAATTTGAATATTAACGTTTCTTGCCCTTACACTTTTCAGAACACTGGAAAGCATTAATATTCCATGTTCTGTAAATACATATGAAGTATACTTCCGGTGCTGTCCCCTCTTTAAGGTCACAAATTGTGACCTTAAAGAGTCATCTTCTTCTTTTGTAAGCTGAAACATAAAGTCTTGCGGAAAACTATCAATATTTCTTTTAACTGCTTGATTTAATACTTTAGTCTCAACCATATATAATTCTGCCAAATCGCTATCTAACATGACCTTTTTGCCACGTATTACGTATATCTTAGACTGAATATTCTCAATATGTATTATGTTTTCCATATAACAATTACTCCTTAATAAATCCGATTCTATATTTTGATTCATCTATAACTGGCTCCATTAGTTGCTTGATTGCTTCAAAAATAACAGCTATCTCTTTATCATGCTGGTTATATTTTGTTTCAAGTTCACTAAGTTTATTGTGAATCTTTATATTAGATGAAATAAACTTTCTCATCTCAACGAAGGTTCGCATTATTTGAATACTAACCAATGTCGCAATATTAGAATTTAAAACACTGGAAAGCATTAAAATTCCATGCTCTGTGAAGACTTTTGATACATATCTATCTTTAACGTTTTTTGCGGTCGCATTTTGCGACCGCAAAACTACTTCCTCGGTTTTGGTTAGGCTAAACATAAAATCATTAGGAAATTTATCCGAATTTCGCTTTACTTGTTCGCTTAATCTTTTTATTTCTACACCATATAAGTTGGCTAAATCACGATCTAACATGACTCTTTCTCCACGAATGATATAAATCTTAGACTGAATATTCTCTATAGGTATTAGGTTTTCCATAACAACTATAATAAACTATTGCGATATGTTAAGTCAACGTTATATATTATATATCATATAAAGATAACGTTAATTATAAATATTCAACACACAAGCCAAGTTCTAAAAGCTCTTGGTTAAGAAACTTTCCATTAGTTATTACCTTTAAGAGGTCTTGTTCATCCTTGTCATAAAAGATGTCTACTAGATAACGAGTGTATTTGTCGCGCCAAGATGTCTTTATGGCAATAAACTTACAATCCTTAAGCACGTTAATAACGTAATCTTTAGCTGTCCTACCCTCTTTGGTTTCTATGCCTTCTGAATTAATGCCACGGAAACGTAGCTTCTGAGTAGTCCAAGTGTTTAGACCAAGGTCGATGTCTGCCCAGACAGTGTCACCGTCTAGCACTTCTAATACAAAGGCTTTATAGGTGTAATGTGGTATTGAGTTAAGATGAATCCTTGCTGAGCCCTTTTCTTGGAGTGTTTTGCCATCCAGGAAGACATTAAAGCCAAGGTCTACCATGTCTTTGCCTTGGATTTGTTTGTTCTGGTATACATAGGGTGCAGTGCGAGTTACTTCCAAAACTGGTTTAGTTTTGGGAAGTTCTTTTGTATCAGAATGGTGGATTAGTTCCTTAAGTTCACTAACACTAAGATGCTCTTTTTTTACCTGTTTTTCTAATGCTTTTCTTTGCTCTTTGTCAGGAATAGCAAGCAATACAGTGTAATGTGTCCATGTCAATTCTTGAGTCGACTCAAGAATCTTTGGGTATTCTTCAAAGAAGGTAACGCTTCTATATAATGTGGTTACGTCTATCTTTAAATTATCAGCAAGTAGTGGGAAAAGTGTTGCTCCATAGTTAGCCCTGTCTTTGTTTTTAAGTAGATGCTTCTTTATATGCTTACCTACTTTCCAATAAGTAACTAACTTGCCTTGTTCTATTTCCTGACGGATGGTTTCTATTAAAAGCTGTTCAGCTTTGGATGGTTTAATAATTTCTAGATTTTTATTTGTTACCATATGTTAAGTATATAATAACGATGCTTATTCGTGAACAAAAGCCAAATTAAACGTCCCGAAGCAAACTGAGCAAATATAAAATCATAGATATTTCGACGTCATTTATTGGTGCTAAATTAGAAAACCATTGCAAGGCAATGCTCCTGCAGGCTGAGCACTATATTATAAAGATGGCAGTAGCTCACAAGGTGACTAGAAATATCCCAGATTTTAATGAAGCGA
>CAYZUS010000066.1:0-7518 GCA_964481885.1 uncultured Actinomycetota bacterium
GAGGGTGAGGGTGCGGCGGCTGCCGCTGGCCTGCAGGCCGTAGTCGGCCAGCGAGGTCGTGTTCGTCTGCCGCGCCAGGCGGATCTCGGCGGCGCTGGAGAGGGCCGGGATCTCCACGGCGGTGCCATCGCTGAGGGTCAC
Source organism: uncultured Actinomycetota bacterium (assembly GCA_964481885.1). Lineage (GTDB taxonomy): Bacteria > Actinomycetota > Humimicrobiia > Humimicrobiales > Humimicrobiaceae > Fen731. The sequence continues at coordinate 142 of CAYZUS010000066.1, forward strand.
GGTCGCCGCTTCACCGGGGACGCTGTAGCCAACGACTTCTTCAGGGTGCGTCTCCGGGGGCGCCGGGGCGCGGAGCACATAGGGATCCGGCACGGGGCCTTCCACCCCCAGGGCGCGCCGCATGACGGCCTCCGCATCGGCGGCGGTGAGCTGTCCGTCGGCATTCATATCGGCAGTTTCGCGGTAGGCGGCAGGGTAGGGATGGGCGCGGGTCAGGCCGGCCAGGACGACCTCACGGCGGACGGCCATGGCCAGACAGAGCGCCGCGTCGGTGGGGTTCACGGTACCGTCGCGGTTGACATCGCCGAGCTCCGCGAGCTCGCGCTCGAAGTGCGCCGTGACCGCCTCGTCGGCGGTTACGGTGAGGGTGGTGCGGGCGGCGCCGCGGCTGGCGGCGCTGCCGGTCCAGGTGACGAAGCGCCAGCCCGTCCCCGGTCGGGCTTCGAGGTCCACCACATCGCCAAGGTCGTAGGTGTGGGAGCTGGCGTCGGGCAGCGTGGTGCCGCCGGCCGCGGGCGAGGCACTGAGGCACAGGACTCGCGTCGCGACCGCCACCGTGGCGGAGTCCATAACCGCGGCGGTCGGGACCAGGGCCATGAGTACGCCCAGCGTGCCCAACTCGTAATGGTCATTGCTGCCCCAGGTGAAGACCTTGCCGTCGCGGCGCAGCGCCGCGGCATGGCTGCTGCCGCAGGCGATGGCCACGATGTCGGCCAGCAGGCCGCTGCCGTCCGGTCCCCACACCTGCACGGGCTGGCTGGAGGGGTCGGTGCTGTTGCTGCCCAGGTACCCCTCGCGGTTCCAGCCCCAGGTCCAGACGCTGCCATCCGTACGCAGGGCAACGCTGAAGCCCTGGCCGGCGGCGACCATGGCGACGGCGCTGATGCCGCTGACCACAATGGGGGTCAGGCTGAGGGTGTTGAGCGCCACGCCTTCGCCCATTTCGCCGAAGGCATTCCAGCCCCAGGCGAGGAGGGTGCCGTCACTGCGGCGGGCGAGGGTGTGGCGCAGGCCGCAGGCGATCTGCACGACGTCGCTGGGGATGGGCGTCGGCACCGGGGTCAGGCTGCCGGTGAGACCAGGGATGGCCAAGGCGCTGTCGGTGTTGCTGCCCCAGGCCCACCAGGAACCGTCGGCGCGGCGGGCGAGGGCGTGCTGCGGTCCACAGGCGATGTCGACCACGTCGGTGAGTGCACCGACGCTGTCGAGGCCGCGCACGCGGGCCGGCAGGCAGCGTGGGTTGGTCGTGGCGTCGCCGAGTTGCCCGGCGCGGTTGTCGCCCCAGGCCCAGACGGTGCCGTCGTCGGCCAACGCCAGGTTGAAATCGCGGCCGGCGCGCACCGCTCGGATACCCCGCAGGGGGCCGCTGCCATCGGCATTGAGCACGGGTGCGGGGGTCGGCTGGCTGGAATGAGTGGCGACTTCCTGCCCGTCGCCCAGTTGTCCCCAGCGGTTGCTGCCCCACGTCCAGACACTGCCGTCGTAACGCAGGGCGATGGTGTGGTAGGTCCCGACGGCCAGGTCGACGATGCCGGTGAGCAGCCCGTTCCCCGCCGGTCCAGCCACCGGACCGGGCCAGCGGACGTCGCCGACGGGGCGTCCGAGCTCGCCCGCCGTGTTGTCGCCGGCCCCCAGCACGGTCCCGTCCGAACGGATCAGGAAAGTATGCAGGCCGCCCGCCCGCAGGCTGGCGGAGGTGGCGAAGGGCAGCGGTGCAAAGTTCGCGGTGACGGTCTGGTCGGCCAGCACGGTGGTGCTGGTATCCATGGCAGCGGCTTCGGCCACGCTGCCTGTCCAGCTCGTAAAGCGATGCCGGTAGCCGGCACGGGCGCTGAGGGTGACCACACTTCCCTGGTCGACGCTGTGGATGCCGACGGGCGGGGTGGTGGCGCCGCCCACGGCGGGGGCCGCGGCCACGGTGAGCAGGGCCTGCACCCCAGGGCGCAAGGCGAAGTGCGCGATCACGGTCTGGTCGGCGCTCATCAGGACGCTGGTCTGGGCCGTGTCGGCAGCCGTCACGGTTCCCGTCCACTGCGTGAAGGCGTAGCGGGCGTTGCCGGTGGCGAGCAGCGGGACCGTCGCGTCTTCCAGGCAGCGGTAGCTCCCCGGCAGCGGGTCAAGGGTGCCGCTGGCGGCGGGCTCGCTGGCCAGGGTCAGGCCGCGCGAGGCGACCTGGAGGTTGATGCCGGCCACGGCCACCGGGGCCAGGCGGTCGGTCAGCGTACCGTCGCCCAGCATGCCCGCGGTATTGCGGCCCCAGGCCCGCAGACTGCCATCCGCCAGCGCCGCCAGCGCGTGGTGCGCGCCGACGGCCAGGCCGGTTACCGGCGGCAGGCCGGACAGCGGCGCCGGGACGGCCCGGTTGTCGCGAGTGCCGTCGCCGAGCTGCCCGTAGGCGTTATCGCCCCAGGCGCAGAGCGTGCCATCGGAGCGCAGGGCCAGGCTGAAGCAGCCACCGGCGGCGATGCCGATGACGTCGCCCGCGGCCGAAATCGCGACCGGACTGGAGCGCTCGCCGGTGGTGCCATCGCCCAGTTGGCCACTGCGGTTAGCGCCCCAGGCCCAGAGAGTACCGCTGGCATCTACGGCCAGACTGTGTCCCCCGTAAATGGTGTCGCCGCCGCAGGCGATCAGCCGCACGTCAGCCAAGCCCGGAACCGCGATCGGGAAATCGCTCGGATCACAGCTCCCGGTGCCCAGTTGGCCCCAGGTGTTCCGCCCCCAGGCGTAGACGGTCCCGTCCGCCCGCAAGGCCAGCGCGTGGTCGCCGCCGGCAGCGATTTCGGTGATGCCGCGCAGGACGCTGACGCCATAGGGCCCCGGCAGCCGCTCCGGCGTCATCACGTAACCATAGCCGCGCGGGTCGAGGCCGCAGCCCAGAATGCCATCGGTATTGCGCCCCCAGGTCCAGACGGTGCCGTCCGCGGCGAGGGCCAGGCTGTGGGCGGCGCCGCAGGCGATGGCCACGATCGGCGGCAGGCCGACGACGGGGCCCGGCGTCGTGGGGGTGTGGATGCTGCCATTGCCGAGTTGGCCTTCGTCGTTGCAGCCCCAGGCCTGCACGGTGCCATCGCGTCGCAGGGCCAGCGTGTGCCGTTCGCCGCTCGCCAGCGCCGTCACCTCACCCAGGATGCTGAGCGGGTACGGCGCCGCAACCGCCGCCGTCTTGCCGTTGCCCAGTTGCCCGAGGTCATTCCTACCCCAGCTCCAGGCACTGCCTTCGGTCTTGAGCGCCACGCTGTGCTCGCGACCCGCCGCCAGGGGCATGGCACGGACGAACCCATCCGCCGCAAAGCTCGCGGTGATCGTTTTGGCGCTGTCCAGCGTGACCGTGGTGACGGGCGCGGTCGGGTCGGCCACGCCGCCGGTCCAGCCGCTGAAGAGGTACCCGTGGGCAGGCGTTGCCGTGACCGTGACCACGCTGCCGACCGGGTAGGTGGCGCTGCCCGTTGCCGGCGTCGTGCTGCCGGCGCCGGCCGGGGAGACGCTGATGAGCAGCGTCGTCAGCGGCACGGGAACCGCTTCGAAACGCGCGGTCACCGCCCGCTCGGCGCTCAGGGTAACGGTCGTGGAGGCGGCGCTCGGCGCGGCGACGGGGCCGGTCCAGCCCAGAAAGCGGTAGCCGGGATGGGCCGTCGCGCTGACCGGGAAGACGGTCCCCACAGCCTCGACATGTTCGCCGATGCTGGGCGTGGTGGTGCCGGCGTCGGCGGGATCGACATTGACGAACAGCGTCGCCAGGCCGGCCACGCTGGTTCCGGGCAGGCCGGACCAGACATCGGAGCAGAGGGCGGCGCTGTTGCCGCCCAGGACCCACAGGCGGTCGTTGAGGACGGTCACCGCCTGCCCCTGGCGCGGCGACCAGCCCGAGGCCGTGCCGGCGCGGGTCCAGGTGGCGCCATTGCTCGAGAACCACACATCGTCCGTGCCCAGGCCCTCCTCACCAGCGCCTCCCAGCACCCACATGCGATCCGCCAGCACCGCTACGCCGAGCAGGCTGCGCGGCCCCCACTCGGCGTGCTCCGTGACCTGCGTCCAGGTGGCACCGTCGGCGGAGGACCAGACGTCATGGGTGGGCTGGACCATGGCACTGCTGCCGCCCAGGACCCAGAGCCGGCCACCGAAGGCGAGGGCGCCATGGCTGTGCCGGGCCGGCCAGGCGGCGGTGCTGACCTGCGTCCAGGCGCTACCGTCGCTCGAACTCCAGACATCGCTCAGCGCCCCGGTTCCCGAGCCGTACCCGCCGAGCAGCCAGAGCTGGTCGTTGAACACCACCACGCTGTGCAGCATCCGCTCTGGCCACGCCGCAGTCCCCGTCTCGAGCCTCCAGGTGATGCCGTCGGCGGACGACCAGACGTCGTTGCGCGCGCTCACATCATAGCCGCCCAGTACCCACAGCCGGTCCTTGAAGACGACGGCAGCATGGCCGTAACGTCCGCTCCAGGCGGCGGCGGCGGTCTGCTGGGTCCAGGCCTGTCCATTGCTCGAGCTCCAGACGTCACGCCGGTGCGGCTGGCCGCTGCCGCCCAGGATCCAGAGCTGACCGTGGAAGGCGACGGCCTGGTGCATGTAGCGCTGGGGCCAGGGCGCGCTGGGCGTCTGCTGCGTCCAGACGGGCGAGGCGTCATACTTGACCGCGAACTCCGCCGTCACGGCGCGGTTATCGTGGAGCAGGACGCTGGTGGCGGCGGCTGCGGGATCGGCCACCGCCCCCCGCCAGGCGCTGAAGCGGTAGCCGGGGCTGGCCACGGCGCTGATCGGTACCGCTGTGTCACGCGGGTAGGTGTGCGTGCCGGGAGCGGGGGTGGTCGTGCCCCAGGTCGACGGGGCGGTCGCCAGCGTCAACTGCCGCAGTGGCGTGTGCGTCCCGACGGTGAAGCTGGCCGCCGCACTCCAGGCGGAGACGGCGAAGCCGTTATCGACGCTGCGTACCGCCCAGTGATAGGTCCCCGGGGACAGCCGCCGTAAGGGCAGGCCGCTGCGCCGCAGGAGGCCGAACGGGCCCACCGGCAGGGCGCCGCTGAGCACATCGCCGGCGCCGGCGGTGCTGCCGACACGGACCTGGTAGCGCAGGCCGCTGGCCGGGGTTTCGGCGTCGCTGCCGTCGTTCCAGGTGAGCCGGACCGCGCCCGCGTCCGCCGCGGCCGCGCTGAGTCCGCTGGGCGGCTGCGGTGGGGTGTTGACCCGGGCCAAGGCCGAGGGGTGGCTGACGGCGCTGCTGTAGATACCATTGTACAACAGGGCCGGAGTGTCCCCCAGAACCGCGCCGGTAGTGCCGCCGAGCAGGACATCGAGATCCCCATCGCGATCCAGGTCCGCCAGGCCCGCGAAGCCGCCAGACACGCCTTGCAGGTAGGCATGACCGTCGACGAAGCCCTCGGGGGTCGCACGGAACAGGAGCGCCCGGTTGGGGTAGTCCCCCGCCAGCCCGTAGACGTCTCTCTCCCGGCCGCTGAGTAGCAGATCCAGGCGGCCGTCGTTGTCGAGGTCGCCCCAGTGCAGGGCGCCCGCCTGCAGGCCTGGCAAGGGGCTGCCTTCGGGGGTGAAGCCACCTGTGCCCAGGCTGCGGTAGACCCCGGTCCGCGCGTTCCCGTCAGTGCCCTGTAAGGCCAGATCCAGGCGGCCGTCGGCATCGACGTCGCCCCACGCGGCCGTGCCTTGCTGCAGGGCGGGCAACCCCGAGTCAACCGCCACGAAGGTGTCGTCGCCGCGGTTGAGGTACAAGCGGGTGAAGGGGGTGAAGAACTCGCTGCGCGAGACGACCAGGAGGTCGAGGTACCCGTCGCCGTTGGCATCGCCCCAGGCCAGCGCGGCCTCATAGGGGCCGGCGAGGACCTGCTCCAGGGGCTCGAAGCCCGTTCCCGTATTGCGGTAGAGGCGGACAGTCGAGTCCGTGGCGATGGCGAGGTCCTGGCGGCCGTCGTTGTCGAAGTCGCCCCAGGCGGCCCCCGTGCGCACGCTGCCCGGCAGCGCGACGCCGCTGTCCACGAAGCCACTGCCGGTGTTGCGGTAGACGCGAGTGCCCGCCGTCGGATCGCTGACCAGCAGGTCCAACCGGCCGTCGTTGTCCAGTTCGCCCCAGGCCACCGTGCCGCGGCGGGTTGGCAGCAGCACCGCGCCGCTGTCCACGAACGCCGTCCCGTTGAGATTGCGCAGGAGCCGCGTGGCCGCGACCGCGCTGGCACCGGCGGTCGGGAAGCCCAGCCCGGTCAGGGCCAGGTCCGGGAAGCCATCCCCGTCGTAGTCGCCCCAGGCGGCCGAGCCATCGCGGATGTGCAGGCCGCCAAGGTCGAGGCCAGACTCGGAGAAGACGCCCAGGCGCAGGTACTGGTCCCAGTCCTTGACCGTCTGCAGGGGCACGTCCGGACAGACCAAGGGCGCCTGTCCGATGGCCTCGACGGCGAAATCGGTGACGGTGCCCGTATCGGGCAACTCGCCCGCGTCGGCCGGGTCCATCAGCGTGAGCCAGTAGGTCAAGGGATCGGTGGCAGCCAGTTCGGTAAGGTCGACCGGGATGCGCAGGTTCAGGGGGCCGACGTTGGTTATGGGCAGGACGCGGCGCCGCCATTGCGGCTGCTCGCGGTCGCCGCCCCGCAGTTCGAGGTCAAGGGCGCGGCCGGTCGGGTGGTTGATGCCGACGTAGGCGAGGCGGGTGGGGGTGTAGCCGATGCGGTCGACCAGCACCATCGCCTCAACAGCGACCTTACCGGCCAGGAAGTAGTCGTAGGCGATCCAGCAGAAGCCGCGCGAGGCGGTGTCCGGGCTGGCGCTGGGCTCGTGCACGCCCCACCTGGAGCCCCAGGAGTTGACGATCAGGAAGGCGCCCTGTCGGGGCCTCCCGGTGACGGCATCGGTGTAGGCCATGCTGTCGTCATAGCCGACCACGCAAACGGCGTGGCCGGAGCGTACCAACCCGACGTTTAGGTAGAAGACGCCGTTGTCGCTGCCGTCGCCGCTGGGGTACTCATCGAAGCTGCCGCAGACAATGAACGAGATGACCGCCACGTCGCCACCGGCCAAGTGTTCCTTGAGCGTATCGAGGCCGGGTTGGGTGTCGAGGCCGGGGATGGTTCCCGTCTGTCGGGCGCGCCAGGAAATCGCCCGGCGCCAGGCCGCTTCGTCGGGCCAGGCGTTGGCATCCAGGGCCATGTTATAGGGCATTTCCGCCCAGGAGCCGACGCCGAAATCGACCATCGCCTGGGCCGACGTCCAGAGGTTGACGCCCGAGGTCAGCTCGGCGGTGGGCCCACGCAAGTTGGTGATGTAGCAGAAGGCCGGGCTGGCGACGCGCTCGGGGTTGACGGCGGGATCGGGATGTAGCCAGCCGCGCTCGCGGGCCTCCTGGTAGGTCTTCAGATAGTAGCACGCCGCAAACGC
>CAYZUS010000067.1:0-6732 GCA_964481885.1 uncultured Actinomycetota bacterium
GCCTGCCAGCTTGCTTCGATAATGTTTTCTGAAACACCTATCGTGCCCCAGCTTTTTATACCGTCAGTGGATTCAATAAGTACCCTTACAACAGCGCCTGTCCCCTGTTTTTCGTCCAGCACCCTCACCTTAAAATCTGAAAGCTTTATTTGCTTTAGCAAAGGATAGAAATTATTAAGGGCCTTTCTTATGGCACAGTCAAGCGCATGTATAGGGCCGTCACCTTCAGCCGTTTCAATTATCCTGTCATCATTAATATAGATTTTCACTGTTGCTTCAGAAACCATGGAACCATCAATACTTTTTTCATTTAAAACCCTGAAACTCTCCAGTGTAAAGAACTTCTTTTCTTCTCCTGCGACCTTTTTTACCATAAGCTCAAAACTGCCGTCAGCAGCCTCAAACTGATAGCCCTTATACTCCAGGTTCTGTATCATATTCAAAATCTTATGGACGCTTTCATTGTCCTTTTCAAGATTGATTCCAAATTCTTTGGCTTTGACTATAATGGACTGTTTCCCTGACAGTTCTGAAATTAATATGTCTCTTGTATTGCCCACAAGCTCAGGTTTTAAATGTTCAAAAGCCTCAGGAACCTTACTGACCCCATGCACGTGCATGCCTGCTTTATGGGTAAATGCATTCCTGCCTACAAACGGCTGGCTTGCAGGAGACGCCTGGTTTGCTACCTCATTAATAAATCTTGAAAGACTTGTCAGGTGTTTAAGATTGCCTTTGGGCAGGCATCTTTTACCTAGTTTTATTTCCAGGTTCGGTATTACCTGGCACAAATCAGCGTTGCCGCATCTCTCCCCATAGCCGTTTATGGTACCCTGAACCATTTTCACCTGTGGGATTTTTTCAAATGCAATTACAGTATTTGCGACTGCGCAGCCACTGTCATTGTGGCAGTGAAGGCCGAGCGGAACATTTATCTTCTTTGCGACATCTTCAACGATACTCAGTGTTTCCCACGGAAGACATCCTCCGTTTGTATCACATAAAACAATAAAATCTGCATTTGCATCCTGGGCAGCCTTTAGGGTCCTGATTGCATACTCGGGATCAAGCTTATAGCCGTCAAAAAAATGCTCGGCATCGTAAATCACTTCCGGACTGTGTTTTTTAAGAAACTCAACTGATTCAAATATCATTTCAAGGTTATTTTCCGGAGATGTCTCAATTATTTTTTCGACATGAAGCAGGGACGCCTTTCCAAAAATACACATTGTATCGGCACCTGAATCAATAAGTACCTTAAGATTTTCATCTTTGTCTGCCGGCGTATTCTTATATTTTGTCCTGCCGAAAGCCACTATTTTTGAATGTTTGCATTTTATCTTTTTAAGCTCTTCAAACATTTCTTCATCTTTGGGATTGGATGCAGGAAAGCCCACTTCAATGTAATCTATTCCGGCAGCATCAAACCTTTCGACAATCCTAAGCTTGTCGCGCACTGAAAATGAGATGTCTGCACTCTGTGCGCCATCCCTTAAAGTAGTATCAAATACAAATATTTTTTCACTGCCTGTATTATTCATACTTTAGACCTTTCAAGTGTATTTTATAATGTCGCACTAATCTCGGCAATTACCGCCGCTCCCATTTCTTTGGTTCCTACAAGGCTTGCGCCGCCCGCTGCCGGATCATATATATCTGAAGTTCTCAGACCTTTTTCCAGAACTGAATTAACTGCTCTTTCAATCGCTGCCGCAATTTCTTCCCGTCCAAATGAATACTTAAACATCATTGCCATGGAAAGGATGGTTCCGAGAGGATTAGCCTTATTTAAGCCTGCTATATCCGGTGCGCTTCCATGAATTGGTTCATAAAGACCAAAAAGGTCATCTCTCAAAGAAGCAGAGGGTATAAGACCGATGGATCCTGCAATCATTGCGGCTTCATCACTTAAAATATCCCCAAACATGTTTGATATGACTATGACATCAAACTGGCCGGGATTTCTTACAAGCTGCATTGCCGCATTATCGACATACATATGTATAAGTTCAATATCGGGATAATCTTTATGAACCTCTATTGTAATTTCACGCCAAAGCCTTGAGCTTTCAACGACATTGGATTTTTCAACCGATGTGACTTTTTTACGCCTGGTCCCGGCAATTTCAAAAGCCATCCTGGCAGCTCTTTCGATTTCATAATCCCTGTATATCATTGTGTCATAAGCTATAACAACGCCGTCTTTAACTATCCTTTCCTTCTTGCCAAAGTATACGTCTCCTGTCAGCTCCCTTAGAAAGAGGATATCTACTCCCTTTATTATATGTTCCTTTATTGTTGAAACAGAAATAAGCGGGTCGTATATTTTTATTGGCCTAAGGTTTGCATAAAGCCCCAGCTCCTTTCGAAGCTTTAAGAGCGCATCCTCGGGCCTTGGTATTGCAGGATCGGTACTTGCCCATTTGGGTCCGCCGACAGCTCCAAGAAGAATGGCTTTTGACTGCCCGCACTTCTCAAGAACTGCATCTGTAAGAGGTGTTCCGTATTTGTCAATTGAGCAGCCGCCCATCATTGCAAACTCATGATCAACTTTTATATTCTTTTTGCTTATTATGTGATCAAGTATATCAACTGTCACATCCATAATTTCCGGACCGATTCCATCCCCCGGAAGTATCATTATTTTATCCATATATTCTATCCATTCTTCCTGCTTGTTCTGCTGTCTTTGCGGCCCGATTATTTTTTATTGCAATTGCCGCCGCAACTGCATGCCGTCCCCAGTTTTTTCTTTGTATAACTTATATATCCGCCCGAGGAAATAATCTCCTGAATAAAATCTGGGAGCGGATTTATCTGAAAACTCTTCCCGGTGGTGATATCCTTTATAAGACCCGAATCAAGGTCCACTTCAAGTTCATCCCCCTGGCTTATGTGTTCTGCTGCTTCCGGGCTTGCAATAACCGGCAGCCCTATATTTATGGCATTCCTGAAAAATATCCTTGCAAAAGTCTTTGCAATTATAAGCTTTATTCCACTTGCCTTTATTGCAATCGGGGCATGTTCCCTTGAGGAACCGCATCCAAAATTATCGTCGGCAACTATTATGCTGGCTGTTTTGGCCTTGGCTTTGAAATCAGCATCAAGGTCCTCGAAACAATGTATTGCGAGTTCATCCTCTTTGGTTGTGTTTAAATATCTTGCAGGGATTATCACATCCGTATCAACATTGCTTCCATATTTAATTACTTTGTCTTTAATTATCATAGCTATATAACCTCCTGTGGTACCGCTATCCTGCCTGCAATTGCGGAAGCAGCAGCTACTGCCGGTCCGCTTAAATATACTTCACTCTTGGGGTGTCCCATCCTGCCAACAAAATTCCTGTTTGTTGTTGCTATTGATCTTTCGCCTTCAGCAAGTATCCCCATGTGGCCGCCAAGGCACGGACCGCATGTAGGCGTGCTAACGGCACAACCAGCCTCCACAAAAGTTTTAAGGTATCCTTTTTCCATTGCTTCCATGTATATTTTCTGGGTTGCAGGTATTATTATGGTCCTGATCCTGCTGTCTGTTTTTTTCCCCTTCATAATCTCTGCAGCAATTGCAAGATCCTCCATTCTGCCGTTTGTACAGGAACCTATGACAACCTGGTCGATAGCTACATTGCTCAAATCCTTTGCGTTTACAGCATTTGACGGCAAATGCGGCAGACTTACCTGAAGCTCTATCTCATCACAATTTATATCGTATTGCTTAAAGTACACGGCATCCGGGTCAGCATGAAAAACCTTGTAAGGCCTGGTATGCCTTCCCTCAAGGTATTTTTTTGTGGTATCATCGAATTCTATTATTCCGAACTTTCCACCAGCCTCAATTGCCATATTGCTCATTGCAAACCTTGAGTCCATTGAAAGTGCGGCAATTGCAGGACCTGTAAACTCCATTGACATATATAATGCACCGTCCACGCCGGTTAGCCCTATTGTGTAAAGAATAAGGTCTTTTCCGGTTACCCACTTTTTAAGGTTACCGCTGTAAACAAACTTAATTGTCTCCGGCACCATAAACCAGGCAGTGCCGGTAGCCATTGCGACTGCTGCGTCTGTGCTTCCCATACCCGTGGAGGCTGCACCAAGCGCACCGTAAGTACATGTATGTGAGTCTGCGCCGATTATAAGATCCCCCGGTAACACTATTCCCTGCTCAGGAAGCAGGGCATGCTCTATCCCCATTTTTCCTATCTCAAAATAGTTTGTTATATCCTGCTGGCGTGCAAAATCCCTAATGTATTTGCAATGCTCTGCAGATTTAATATCCTTGTTTGGTGTAAAGTGATCAGGAACTATGGCAATTTTATCCCTGTCAAAAACCCTGTCTACGCCAATTTTTTTAAATTCCTCAATAGCCAGCGGCATGGTGATATCGTTTCCGAGCACAAGGTCAACCTTTGCATTAACGAGTTCGCCGATATTAAGATATTGCCTGTCACAATGCCAGGCAAGTATTTTCTGCGCCATTGTCTGAGGTTTTATATTTTCTGCATTTTCTGCCACTTTTACATTCTCCTTTTCCTGCATCTGTCAGTCTGTACCAATCCGTATTGATTCACCTTGGGCATTTCTGCTTTTTCACCAGAAATGCTACTTACTTGGTCTAATTATACCTTCAATGCTTTTTGTGCTTTAATACTTTTAGTTACACTCTTTTATTATTCTGATTTAAAAATCACTATCCTGTTAAGGGCATCAAGATATGCCTTTATGCTTGCTTCAATTACATCGGTACTGAGCCCCCTGCCCATCGCCTCGATATCATTGCTCCTGACAATTATCCTTACTGCTCCAATGGCATCCTTTCCTTCAGAAACTGCCTCTATTGCATAATCAACAAGTTCCACTTTCATTGCTGTAAGTGCATCTATTGCTTTAAATGATGCGTCCACCGGCCCATCACCAAAGGATGCGCTTTCAAAAAGTTTTCCCTGCGATTCAATTCCAATTGTTGCTGTGGCTTTTATGCTTGAACCGTTAAGCACCTGGTAATATTTGAGCTTGTAGTACTCTTCAACATCCCTTATTTCACTGTTTAAAATGGCTTTTAAGTCATTATCACTTATCTCGCCCTTCTTTTCTGCCAGATCTTTAAATCTGTCAAAAGCTTTTTCAATATCTTCTTCCGGCAGATCAAAACCAAGCTCTTTTATCCTTTTTACAAAGGCATGCCGTCCTGAATGCTTGCCCAGCATAAGTTTCGAAGACTCTGATCCTATATCTTCCGGCCTCATTATTTCATATGTTGTCCTGTTTTTAAGCATTCCGTCCTGGTGTATCCCGGCTTCATGTGTAAAGACATGCTTGCCGACAATAGCCTTGTTAGGAGCTACAGTATAACCGGTCAGGTGCCTTACCAGTGTACTTGTCCTCATTATCTCTTTTAAATTGATATCGGTATAAAGGCCAAGCTCGTCTTTTCTTGTATCGATTATCATTGCAATCTCCTCAAGAGCTGCATTTCCGGCCCTCTCTCCAATACCATTGACTGCCACTTCTATCTGGCCGGCTCCGTGCTGTGCCGCGAGTATCGAGTTTGCAACTGCGAGCCCCAGGTCATTATGGCAATGTGTGCTGATAATAACATCCTCTATTCCTTTTACATGCTCAAGTAAATATACAATCAGCCCGCTGTACTCTTCCGGAAGTGCATAGCCAACTGTGTCAGGCACATTTAAGATTTTGGCCCCGGCTTTTATCACTTCCTCATACATCCTGCAGAGGTAATCCCAGTCACTCCTTGTTGCATCCATTGCAGAAAACTCCACCCGGTCCGTGTATTTACGGGCTCTTTTTACTGCATCAACCGCAATCTCAATGGCTTCCTCTTTTGTCTTCTTGAACTGATATTTCAGATGAATATCAGAAGATGAAATAAAAGTATGTATAACAGGATATGCGGCATTTACAAGTGCCTCTCCGGCAACATCAATATCCTTCGGCACCGCCCTGGCAAGTACGGCAATATTTTTGTTTTTAATTTTTTTTGAGATTTCCAGCACTGCATTAAAATCGCTGTGGGATGAAATCGGAAATCCGGCCTCTATAGTGTCAACATTTAATTTATCAAGCTGCTCAGCGATTTCCAGTTTCTCCCTGACACTTAAATGAATCCCGGGGGCCTGTTCCCCATCCCTTAAAGTGGTATCAAAAATATGAATTTTTCTTGCCATGATAATTAGCCTTCCCCTTACAAATTGACTACCTTAATGTTTTTAAAACCAGATATTTTCTTATACTGCTCCAGCATTTCAGGTGTAAGCTCCGAATCAATATTAAGGCCCATAACTGCCTCGCCGCTTACCTTTTTGCGGCCCACATGCATAGCTGCAATATTGATATTTAATTTTCCAAAAGCGGTTCCTATCCTGCCTATCTGCCCCGGAACATCTTCATAACGTATGAAAACCATATATTTTGAAGGCACCATGTCTATTGCAAATTTGTCAATTGCAATAAACCTTGCCTGGTTTTTTATACCGGAAACTGTCCCGGAAATTGAGAACTCGCTGTCTTTGCCTTTTCCGGTCAAAGATATCAGATTTATATAATCCTGGGACTGGCTGCTCTTCGTCTCCAGAAATTTAAGCCCCTTTTCCTCAGCAACAAGTCCTACATTTATAAGATTAATGCTTTCGCTGGAATATTTGCCAAGTATCTTTACAAGGATCATGCTGGTCAGTATCCTGGTGTCATAGTCTGCAACCTTGCCAAAATA
>CAYZUS010000068.1:0-5927 GCA_964481885.1 uncultured Actinomycetota bacterium
GGGGGAGAGCTAGAGTGGGCTGATCAAATGACATTGCATAAAGCTTTTGAAGGGAGACGACACTTAAATGAATAAAAAAGTACTTATTGATAGGATTACTGAAAGAGTTGATATAACAAAGAAGGATGTTTCTTTACTTGTTGAAGTTTGTTTTGATGAAATAGTTGAAGCCTTAAAAAAGGAAGATACAGTTAATATAGTGGGATTTGGTTCTTTTGAGGTTAGACATCGATCAGCAAGAGAAGGCAGAAGTCCAGTAGACCATGACAAGATACTAATACCTCCCAGTAAATATGTAGGATTTAAGTCTGGGAGTATGTTAAAGAAAGTTGTAAAGGGTAAGTAATGGATTCGACTACCAATCTACGAGATTTAAATAAATTACTTGAGGTTTTACCTTCATTTATTGTAAAGCTCATTAATGATAAATGTGCTTTAGAAAAAGTTGATGAAATCATTATGGATTATGGTAGGAATATTGAAATACGAGAAGAAAACAATAATTATAAATTTGATCATATTATCAATCTAAATGACATTAATTCAGTAGTAGATAAACTGGTTTCCTTTTCTTCTGATAATAGAGCTGGATTGGATGGAACATTGCATAGAATTTCTGCAATTAGAAATCGTCAGGATAGAATTATAGGTTTAACAATCAGGATTGGACGCGCTATATATGGTTCAGCATCTGTTATTTCTGATCTTTTAGAGACCAATAAGTCAATTTTATTGCTAGGACCTCCAGGTTGCGGTAAGACCACTAAGTTGAGGGAATCGGCGAGATTATTGGCTGATAAAGGCAAAAGAGTGGTAGTTGTTGATACCTCTAATGAGATAGCTGGTGAGGGAGATATTCCGCATCCAGGAATAGGTGGAGCCAGAAGAATGCAAGTTAAGGATGTAGATATGCAACACAAGGTTATGATTGAAGCAGTTGAAAATCATATGCCAGAAGTTATTATTATTGACGAGATAGGTACAGAAGCTGAAGCTAAGGCAGCTAGAACAATTGCAGAAAGAGGCGTGCAATTAATTGCTACAGCTCATGGACAAACAATGAATAATTTAATTAAGAATCCTACTTTGTCCGACTTAGTTGGTGGCATTGAAACTGCTACATTAGGTGATGATGAAGCAAAGAGGAGAGGAACACAGAAGACTATTTTGGAGAGAGCCGCAAAGCCTACTTTCGATATAATAGTTGAGATTAAAGATAGAGAAACCTTACATTGTTATAAAGATGTCTCTTTAGTTGTTGATTCTATTTTACGAACAAGACCTATTTCGCCAGAAATAAGAATTATTAAAGAAGAAGGTGCTAATGTAAGTTTTAAGATTGAGCAAACTGTTCAAGTTATTGAATCTGAAAACACTGAGGGGAATAAATCAGTTAATTTTTTTATTTTTTCAATCAATAGGGCTAATTTTGAATTGGCACTGGATTCTTTAGGCTTAGCTGGATTAATTGTAAGTAAGCCTGAAGAAGCTGATGTTATCCTGACTACCAAGTCAAGTTTAAGGAGAAGTTCAGCTATTGAAAAATATGGCAGAACACATAAGATTCCAATCCACACTGTTAAGTCATCGACATTTCCTCAATTAACTAAGTTTTTGAGATTTTATTTTAGAATAGAAGATTCTGCGGAAACAGAAGCAGCTGAAGATGTTGTTTTTTCAGCTATTAAGAAATATAAAAAGACATCAACACCAATTGAGTTGCCTGTTGCTAATTCTTATGTAAGAAGATTTCAACATCAACTAATTTTTGCACAAGGATTTATAAGTCAAAGTGTCGGTAAAGAACCAACGAGGAGAGTGAAAATATATGGCAAAAAAGAATTTTGAAGGACATTTTATAACTTTTGAAGGTCCAGAGGGTGGTGGTAAATCTACCCAAATTAATAAATTAGCTGAATATTTAAAAAGCAAAGGTAAAAACGTTTTAGTAACTAGAGAGCCAGGAGGCACTAAGCTTGGTGGTCAAATAAGGGGAATGATTTTAAGTACTTATGATATTTCTATAGGAGACAGAACAGAGCTATTGTTATTTCAAGCCGATAGAGCTCAACATATTAAAGAAATCGTTTTGCCTGCGTTAGAAAAAGGTTATTTTGTTTTATGTGATAGATTTGTAGATTCCACAATAGCATATCAGGTAGGAGGTAGAGGATTTCCTCGTGAGCTCATTAATTATTTGAATGACTTTTCTTCTTACGAATTAAAGCCAGAGATTACTATTCTTCTTGATGTAGATTATGAGGTTGGTATAAAGAGAGCTACTAAAATAGCAAGTGACAGATTCGAAAATGAAAGTGCAGCGTTCCATGCACTTATTAGAAAAACATATCTTGAGATTCAAAAGGTTGAGCCAGAAAGAATGAAGATGATTAATACTACAAATACAACCTTAGAATATGTTAATGAACAGATAATAAAGGTAATAAATGAAAAATATTCTTTATAAGAATGTTTCTATTAATCAGAGAGTTATGCAAATGATTGATAACTCTGTTGAAAATAGCAAGGTTTTCCCTAGCTATGTTTTTGCGGGGAGTAATCGAAATGCGAAGCTTGAGATGGCTAAGTATTTTGCTTCTATATTAAACTGTTCAAACTCAGATAAGCCATGTGGTAGTTGTGGTAATTGTAAGGCTATTAATGAAGGAAAGTTTCATTCTTTTAAATTTATTTCTAAAGATAATGATACTGACAATGATAAAAAGAAAAAAAGCATTTCAGTTGATGACATAAGGGAATTAAGAATGGATATTCTTAATGGTTTGTATCAAGGACATTTGTTAGTGTATATTGATCATGCAGAAGATCTTACTCCTGTTGCTTTAAACGGTTTATTAAAGATATTAGAAGATATTCCTAGTAATGTTTTGTTTGTATTTGATGTGGCTAATCAATATTCTGTATTACCAACAATTAGGTCTAGATCACAGATGATAATTTTTGGTCTGGTGGAAGAAATGGATATGAGTCAAGAATTAACTGAGTTTATTTCGGTGGACAAATTCAATGATTTTATAGAGAATAATAGTGTTCAAGAATTACTTTTATATATTGAAGCAAATAAATTTGATAGAGCTGAAGTAAAAGCTTTTTTAATTAAACTGGAGGCTTATTATATTGAAGAATTTAAGAGTTCTTACTTAAATAAATTCTTGCATTTGTCTGGTATTGTAAGAAAATACCACTTGTACCTTAATAGACCAGTTAGTGTAGTGAATAATTTGTTGTTAATGTTTTTAGAGATAAAGGAATATCATGGATAGTATACAAGAGAATAATGACAATAAGGAAAAGGAAAATAAACACAGCGAAGGAAGTATTTATTTCGGTGTTAAGTTCCGTTTCTTTGATAAGGTTTATCCAATTCAGAAGATTCAAATACCTGTTATTTTGGGGCAAAAGGTTGTCGTAGAGACAAACAGAGGTCATGAATTTGGTGAAATAACTCTTAGGAAAGAGCTACCTAATATGAAGCCTGCGTTTAAGTCAGAGATTATTGTTAAAAGAATTGTTAGAACAGCTACACCTGAAGATTTTGAGGTGTATAGTAAGTTAACTGAAGATGAAACAGAAGCTTTTATTCAATGTATTAAGAAAAAACATCAACATAATATAAGTGTTAAGTTTTTTAAAGTTGAAAAGATATTTGATGGTTATAGATATATTTTTTATTATAAAAGAGAAGATGACAACAAAAAAGATAAACATAATAAAGTTAAAAAGAATAATTTTCAGCCTTTTACCTTAGATTTATCTCAACATTTAAATGCGAAAGTAGAATTAAGGGAAGTTGGAAGCAGAGGAGAAGCAAAACTATTTGGTGGTGTTGGAGACTGTGGGAAAACTTTGTGTTGCGTTGATTGGAATAAAGGATCAGCTGTTACTGTTAAAATGGCCAAAGAACAAGGTCTTTCGATTAATATTCCAAAACTATCAGGATGTTGTGGGCGTTTGAAGTGTTGCTTATCTTATGAGTTAGAAAACTATCAGGATGGTTCTTTTATCCATGGATGATTGCATATTCTGTAAAATCATTAATGGAAATATTCCGACAAAGATTATATATAAGAACAGTAAGGTAATAGCCTTTATGGATGTTAATCCTGTTGCTCCATTTCATTGTTTAGTAGTGCCGATTGAACATTGTCAGTCAATTCTGACAATTGATTCTGGAGTTATGGCAGATGTTGCTACAGCAATTAAGGTTATTGTTGCAGAAAATAATTTAGAAGATGGGTTCAGAATAGTTAATAATTGTGGTAAATATGGCCAACAGACTGTTGATCATGTTCATTTCCACTTAATGGGGAAGCGTCAGTTTAGTTGGCCACCCGGATAATATATCGTAGTTAATAGTTAAATCATAAGTAGAGTTTTTTAATAAAATATAGTTTAATTATAATATACAGATTTTGATAAGATTAGGATTGGAGGTGAAGATATCGTGGCAGAATTCAAAAGAAACCCTGATGAACCAATTGAGAAGGTTCTTAGAAAATTTAAACGTAAAGTTAAAGAAGAAGGAATATTGCTCGAGCTAAAGAGTAGAGAGTTTTTTGAAAAACCTTCTATTGTTAAAAAGAGAAATAAAAAATCCGCTGTTAGAAGAAACAAAACTCAACAGGCGAAGGATAATTGGTAATATAATGTTTAAAATCATAGACCGTTACTTTTTGAAGGAGTTAATGCTTCCTTTTTTGGTAGCGGTTTTTGCTTTAGTTATCATCGGGTTAGCGGATGTTCTATTTTCTTTAATGGAATACGTAATAAATAGAGGTATAAGCCCTAATGTAGTTTTTAAGATTCTCCTATATAAAATCCCAGCAATCGTTGTTTTGTTCTTACCAATTGCATCTCTTTTTTCTGTAATGTTGGTCATGTTCAGAATGATAAACGATAATGAGATAGCAATTTATTGGACCTCCGGAATTATTTATGAGAGGGTTTTGGCTCCATTTTTTGTCTTTGCGTTGATGATAGTTGTTACTTCTTTTGTTCTTAGTGAATATGTTTCACCAGTTACTAATTATAAATCAAATACTCTAATTCATCGTCTTATCTTAAAAGAAAGTATACCAACTATAGAAGAAAATGTTTTTTTTAAAGATACAGATGAGAAATATGTATACGTTAAGAAAATAAATAAAACAAGCAATCAGATGCAAGATATTATGATTTATGACCTAAGTTTTAGGGCTCCTAGAGTAATTACTGCTAAAAGTGCTTTATGGAGTGATAGTCACTGGCAACTTAAACAAGGGAAAATGTATAATTTTGAAGAAGATGGGTTCTTGAGTTTAGAGGCTGGATTTGATGATCTTAAAATTAAAGTAAATTATGATTTAGATAATAATTATATGAAGTTAAAAAATCCTAAAGAAATGAGTGCATCTCAGATTAAACAAAGGGTAGTCTTATTGAAAAATGCGGGACTTGATCCTAAGGGTATGTTAGTGGAATATTATTTAAAGTTTTCTTCTTCTGTAGCCAATTTAGTTTTTGCTATGCTTGGCATTGTTTTCGTTTTGATTTTTGTAAAATCATCAAAGGATGTTTGGGGTATAATCTTGTCTATTGCTTCTGCATTATTTAGTATTTCTTTTTTCTTTTTCTTGTCAGCGTATACTAGAGCAATGGGACTTGGAGGATTCTTTAAACCATTCTGGGCTGCTTGGATGCCTGTGTTTTGTTTTCTTTGTTTACTGCTGATATTTTGGGCGTTTAGAAGAAGATCATATTAGCTTTAATTAGTATGTATAATTAGGCAATAAAACAATTAACATTCTTTGTAATAAATGTTATGATTGTTTTTAATTAAGCGTATCGCCCGACCGTGTTGGTGATGTTTTCTGAGAGATGAGCCAACATAAAAAATACGGGAGCTGTACTCAAAATGGATTGCGGTT
>CAYZUS010000069.1:0-1598 GCA_964481885.1 uncultured Actinomycetota bacterium
GTTCGGCTGTTAACCGAAATGTTGTAGGTTCGAATCCTACCCGGGGAGCCAACTTAATACTTGTTTTAATGCATTTCGGCTCTTCACCAAATACCGGGGCCCCCGCTCTAACAACACAAGGCTTTCACGCGCAATCTGTAGTTTTCAAAGTTTATAAATCCACAAGCTCTTCCTGATATCATCTCCATTTTATTATGAAATCCCTCAGTAATACCATTACTTTTTGTAAACCTAAACATTCGTGCCACCTCCTCTTTCCATTCATCCAAAGTATTTCCCAGTGTTACCACAGGCTCAAGAATAGAGCTTTTAAACTTTGCTTTACAGTCCAGAAACACTGGGATTGTCCCATGCTTGAGATCCCAGGCAGTCTGCTTCTATAATTATTGATTATGAGATCTATATGTGTGACCCACATGACCTTTGTATTTTTTAAAGATGTTAATATCAAATTTATATTATTAAAATTAATATATAAAAAATAATGGTATTTAACTAAATTTACATATAAATTTTAATAAAATATATATAAAATACTATAAATATTGTAAAAAGGAGGTTAAATGAAAAAAGTATTAATGATATTAGCAATAGTATTGGTAATTTTTAGTTTAATCAGTTGTTCCAAAACGGTAACCAGCGATACTGTAGAAACAACAGCCTCCGAATACAAGTGTCCCTACACCTGGAATGTGAGCAACAGCTCTTAAACCTTGGAAGTATTTGAAATAAGATAAATAAAAAAATGACAAGCACTGTTTCATGACAATATCGGCTCATGGAAATATTTTACGACATTGCCCTTGAGATTGCGAAAAGAGCTTGAAAGGGAAGTGCCTATAAGGTTTGATTGTTGATAGATTAAGTGATTTTTAATGTTTTTTAGGATTGAAGTACATAAACGAGATTTTTTACTTATTTTTATTTTTACTTGCAAATTAATAAAAATTTGTTCTTAATTTAAAAGTTCTTGCTTCCGCACTGTTCGGGGAGCCAACTTTGACTCATCTTTGTTTGTGTACTCATTTTGATCTTGAGGCGTCTGTGAAATATTAAAAAATAATGTATTTTTGAAGCTGTCGCTGCTACCCTGAAAGAGGATAATATAGAAACAGAAATTAATTAGTTATGAATTTAAAACCATTCAAATTAGAAAGATATTTTGCTGAATACGAGTTCTCTACGAGATATTTGCTTTCGAGCTCGGATTGTGACGGACTGTCGCAAAATGAACTTTTAAAGTTGGCCGATGATGAAACCCGGCATCTATGGAACAACCTGACTCTTGGTTACACAGAGTCCCTGGGGCACCCTATATTAAGGGAGGAAATCTCAAAGCTATATCATGGCATAGGTCCCAATGATTGTCTGTGTGTAGTTCCGGAAGAAGGTATTTATATTGCTTTGAGCTGCATTCTGCAAAAAGGCGACCACGTTATATGCACATTCCCGGGGTATCAATCCTTGTATGAAATTGCCGAAGGCCTGGGCTGTGAAGTTACAAAATGGAAACCCCGGGAAGAAAATGGATGGCGATTTGACCCCGATTTTCTAAAACAGCAGATAAGGCCTGAAACGAAACTGATTATCGTAAACTT
>CAYZUS010000069.1:1698-3160 GCA_964481885.1 uncultured Actinomycetota bacterium
ATAACCAGGGACAGGGATTTATATGCAAAGATGGCTGAATTCAAAGATTATACAACTATCTGCAGCAGTGCACCCAGCGAAATACTTTCAATTATTGCTTTGCGGGCAAAAGAAAAAATAATCGGCAGTCATTTAATAAGGATTAAAAGGAATTTAAATCTCCTCGACGATTTCTTTAATGAGTACAGTGACATGATTGAGTGGGCAAGGCCCAAAGCCGGAACCATAGGTTTTCCCAAATTGAAAACCGGGGCCGACAGCGAGGAATTTTGCCTGAAAGCAGTCAGGGAAGCAAATATAATGTTACTGCCTTCGACAGTATATGATTATGGAAACAAGCATTTCAGATTAGGATTTGGCCGGGAGAGCATGCCTGAGGCCCTGAAAAAATTCAGGGAATACTTAAAACGATGTACTTAGCGAAAGCAGTTTGTTTGCTTAATTTTATATTTCAGTGTTATCAATATATAAGATAATGCCATCAACAATAGTGAAAAGAAGTTATATAAAACCCGTAATTTATAGTTTTAAAAGTTTCCGGCAGCAACATCTGCAAGTGTGGTGTAGGCTAAAGTATAATAATTAAGGTATTAATTATTTTATAACTGATATGGTTAAAAACAATAAAAAAGAATCCGGAACAATCAGGATTGCTTCCTGGAATGTAAATGGCCTAAGGGCCATATACAGGAAAGGGTTTGTTGATATTATAAAGCAAAGTAATTTTGATATAGTATGCCTTCAGGAGATAAAGATACAGCATGAACAAATTTCCGAAGATCTTCTTAATATTGAAGGATATTTTTCATACTTTTTTCCTGCAGAAAGGCCCGGCTATAGTGGAGTTGCCATATATTCAAAAATAAAACCCCTTCATTACGGAAACGGTTTTGGAATACAGCGTTTTGATAATGAAGGAAGGGTCCTTTGGCTTGATTTTGAAGATTTTATTCTATTTAATACCTATATGCCTAACGGCGGCCGGGAAATGAAAAGACTTGACTACAAACTTGATTTTTATGATTCATTTCTGAAATATCTTGAGGGTTTAATAAAGGAGGAAAGAAAAATAATACTGACAGGAGACATAAATACGGCGCATAAAGCCATAGATCTTGCAAGGCCCAAACAGAATGAAAAAAATACCGGTTTTTTACCAGAAGAAAGGGCCTGGATAGACAAGTTGCTTGAAACCGGCTTTATGGACGCTTTCCGTTTATTTAATCAGGAGCCCGGCAACTATACCTGGTGGGACTACAAGACAAAAGCCAGGGAAAGAAATGTAGGATGGAGGCTGGATTATTTTTTTGCAAGCAATAACCTTCTAAATGAGTTAAGAAATTCTGAAATCCTGCAGGATGTCCAGGGTTCTGACCATTGTCCAATAGTACTTGAATTTTTATATTAAATGAATTTTTTAAATTAAAACTGCCGGTTTATTGATTTGAAGTTTTGCATTAAG
>CAYZUS010000069.1:3260-5762 GCA_964481885.1 uncultured Actinomycetota bacterium
TGCCGGTTTATTGATTTGAAGTTTTGCATTAAGATTGGCGGTTTATTGATTTGAAATTGGCTTGATTTCAATCATTTCGTTTAATTCAGATACTATCACTGATAATTCCTGAGCCTCAATATTTTTTAAATCTGCAGCATCCTGCAAAGTACCCCAGACAGGCTCTCCGCATGCAATGCATTTAATCCCTTTTTTTTGCAGGTATAAAACACTGTCCGGTATAATATTTATAATTTCTTCAAGATATGTATTTGCAGTGATTTTCATTATTACAGCCGCCCTTCGAAGACAAAAACCAAAGAAAGTTTTTTTTAAAATAGTTTTTTTAAAATAGTAAGACTTTTCTTTCAATTATTATTATAATACTAAAACTTTTTTATAAAAAAATAAATCAGATTGGAGCTGTTTAAATTGAAATCGGGTAAATTTGTATCAGTAAAAATAATAATTGTTATGCTGGCAATAATAATTTTCGCTTTTTTAATGGTTTCAGTGCTGCAGGGATGCAAATCCCAGGATGCTGCAACTGATGCCTCAGCAAGCACTGATATCCTGCAGGACGATAAAGATTCTGCGGCAGTTGCAGAAACTTCAGCAGAGACTGCAGAAACTTCAGCAGAGACCGCACAGGAAACACTGCAGCAAACCAGTGAAAGTGCCGCTGCCGATATTATTACAGAAAATATTAATATGTTTAGCGGCCTTGAGCTGTCAGACAAAATCCTGAATTCCAGGCCCCTTGCCATAATGGTTCAGAATAATCCCAAAGCAAGGCCGCACTCAGGGCTCATATATGCAGATATTGTATTTGAAATGGTTGCTGAAGGCGGAGTTACAAGGTTTGTTACGGTATTCTCATCCCATGATGCGGACATAATTGGCCCTGTCAGAAGCGGAAGGATATACTTTGCTGAAGTCGCCAGAAGCTTGGATCCCATATATACTTTCTGGGGTACATATCCTCAGGCTTACGAGGCAATAAAACAAATGGACATGGATGTTCTTGATGCAAACAGCACAAATTATGTTAACTACACTTCAGCAGGCTGGCGAGATCCAAGCAGAAATGAGGCCCTGGAGCATACAGCATTTATTGACACTTACGGGATAAAGCAGGATGCCGAAAAATTTGGTTATTCTCTTGAGGGCGGGCAGTCGCCAATGGCATTTAAAATTGATGCTCCTGAGGCAGAAAGAGGCACAATAGCCGATATTGAAGTAAACTTCTCCAGCGAGTCTTATCTTGCAGGTTTTACTTTCGATAAAAACACAAACAAATACTTTAAAACAGTTGCAGGCGAGCCGCATTCGGATTTTGAAACAGGAGAGCAGATAAGCTTGAACAATGTAATAGTGCTTGTAACAGACATCGGCGGGCCGGTAGACAGCGCGGGACACATGACTTTAAGGACCACAGGCACAGCTGCTAATGGTGAGGCATACTACTTTATGGACGGTAATGTCATTGAAGGGACATGGGCAAGAGAAAGTATTTCTGACCCTTTTGAATTCAGGGATGCCGGCGGCAAAAAAATTCTTTTTAACAGGGGATCCACATGGGTTTGCATTATCGGAAGTGTGGAAAGATTATCATATTGATATTTACCCGGAATTTAACGGATTTGCTTAACCGGATTTGCTTAAAGAGAGCTTTATGATATTAAAAAGGTTACTTAACTACAGCCTATATCTTACTATAAGTATTTTTGCGATAACCTTTACTATCGCCAGTCCTGTCATGATTGAAATCGGGGGGAGTGTTTCCCAGGCAATTTCGAATATGGGGCTGCTGATGACAATCTTTTCTACCGGTTTTGTAGCAGGCTCTCTTCTGACAGGTTTGCTTACAAGATTTATGCCTAAAGCTTATATCCTCAATATAGCCCTGGCGGTTCAGACCATATTTTTACTTGTATTTCCTTTCTCGACTTCTTTTATCCTGATGCTTGTTGTCTATTTTATTATTGGAATGAGCGGAGGGTTTGTTGAAACGCTTGTAAGCCTTATGATTCCTGAAATAAATAAGGAGAATTCTGGCTACCATCTGAATATTGCACAGGTTTTTTTCGGTGTTGGAGCTTTTGCGGGCCCTTACATAAGTTCAATTGCAGTAAGAATTGGATTAAATTGGGAGGTATCCTATTACTTTCTGGCCTTTTTATCTTTTTTGAGTTTTATATTTTTTTCAATTCTCAGGGTAAAATGCAGATCCTTCCTTCCGGTCCTCGGATTTAATGCTGCAGGAATTGTTGGCAAAAACACAAACAAAGGCGCTGCATTTACAGGTTTGACTGTCAAACTTATACTTTTGTTTTCTTTTGCAATGCTGATGTACGTTGCTTCGGAGGACGGTTTGAATGCTTGGATACCAACTTTTTTCAGGCTGGAAAGAGGTTTTTCAGCATACCAGGCTTCACAGATACTTTCATTTTACTGGCTGGCCATTGCCGCCGGCAGACTTCTTATCGCATTTCTTGTTAAAAAAATCAGTATTCTGAAAAT
>CAYZUS010000070.1:0-5563 GCA_964481885.1 uncultured Actinomycetota bacterium
CCGCTTAAAATATCATTATTATTCTTAAAAGATGAAAACATCATCCAAAAAATTGGAAAAGAATTGATAATCAAAAAAGCAAACATTAAAACAAGAAAAATATTTCTTAAAAGCTTTTCCTTTTGATAATAGTTAATTTTAAACACTTAAAAAATCTCCTCGGTCTTCTTATAATGTTTGTACCAAAAATTAACAATAACAATCATAACTAAAAGCAAAAGAACAGAAGTAGCTGCACCAGCTCCAAAATCCCATCTCATAAATGAATTACGAAAAATATTAGTCATCATAAGATCACCCCATTTACCAGGAAAGCCAGCTCCATTACCAAACATCATAATAACTATATTAAATGAATAAGTATTGTAAATCATTCCAAACAAAACAAGAATCATCCAAACTGGACTTAACATTGGCCAAGTTATTTTCCAGAATGTCTTCCACTTGCCTGCGCCATCTATCTTGGCAGCATCATATAAAGACTGAGGCACATTCTGTATACCTGCAAGTAACATCAACATTGAAAAAGGCCAGAATCTCCAGATTGTTGGGATAATAATAGCCCATATTGAATTAACCCCGACCAACCAAAATGGTTTCTGAGCTAACAAATGTAACCAATCAACTAAAATAATATTAATAATTCCAATGCTTTGTTGGAACATAAATCCCCATAATATACCAGTTACGTATGTAGGAACTATCCAAGAAAACATAAACAATGTTCTAACTAGTCCACGACCCTTGAATTCGTTACTAAGCATTAACGCAACAATCATGCCAACAGCTGTTTGACCAATCGTAACCAAAAAGGAGTAAATAATGGTATTTCTTACAGCATCGTATATTCCAATCCTCATCGGACTAGAAGGATTAAACATAACATCATAAAAATTATCAAAACCTACAAATGGTGCTCCTAAATATTGATTAAGAGTAAAATTATTAAGCCTTAAGAATGACATATAAAGACCTTGAACTATTGGAAACAAATGCATAAGAATCATGGCAATCATTGTTGGCAATATAAAATAATAAGCTATCTTATATTTATTATAATAATATTTTGATTTAACCCAGAAACTCATGCCAGTAGTATTTAACATTAACCCTTGGTCCTATCTGTTCATCATAAGGACTTTATCAACTTCTATTGCAGCCTTTTTTAAAACATCTTCATGAATTACATCATAAGAAAATTCGTTCTTATTACTAAGCACATGTTCCCACATGATACCAAATCTTCTGTTAAGAGGTTGCTCTATCTGTGCCCATTCAGGTATACAAGGATAAGCTCTTCCATATTTAACTGCTTCTCTGTACACTGATCTTCGTATATCTTGAGTGAAATATGGATCATCAAAGGCTTCAATAGCAGAAGGTAAAAACCCACTACGCTTTGAATATTCTACTTGAGCTTTTTTGCCAACTAAATACTTGATAACTTCCCATGCTTCATCTTTATGTTTAGATTTATTAAAAATTGATAGATTGCTACCACCTACGAAAGTAACTTTTCCTTTTGGACCTTCTGGATAAGGTGCAATATCAAATCTCTTAGCAACATAAGTATTTGCTGCTCCACCTTGTTCTTCAGGAGTTGTAAGCGCTCTTAACTCGTTTGAACCAGTAAAAATTATTGCATATTCTCCGTTATTAAATGCATTCTCTACTTGTGAAGTATTTTGTTCTAAACATGCTTCAGGAACATAACCCTTAATAACTAAATTTACTAAAAAAGAAAGTCCATTAGCAGCTTCTGTAGAATAAAGAGAACATTCTTTATTGTTTTCTTTTAAGAAATCTCCACCTGCCATCCAAATCCAAGGCGCCAAATTATGAACTACATTCCAGTCATTCTTACCTGTTATTCCTAAAGGATAAACTTTCTTACCATCGATAGTAAGGTCTGCTTTTTTTATTTTCTCTAATGTCTTTTGGAAAGATTCCCAAGTTGCTAAATCATTTTTACTAAGACCAAGTCTATTAAAAACATCTGTTCTGTAATACATAGCTCTTGCATCAACAAACCAAGGAATTGAGGTAACAACATTGCTACCATCAATACCAGAATATCTCCAAGAAGATGGTAGAAAATAAGATGCGCCACCAAGCTCTTTAACTTTACCTGTAAGGTCAGCTAATGCGCCCATACCAGTTACTGCACCTACCCAAGTAGTCCCAAGCTGTAAAATATCTGGACCTTCTCCAGACATAGTAGCTATTGTTATTCTCTGCCAAGCAGAACCCCAATCAAGCGAAGTAATCTGTACTTTTATATCTGGATTATTTTTATGAAATTCTTCTAAAATATTTGAAAGGTCATTAATAGGCTCTAACGAATTAGGCATGACCCACATTGTAACCACTGTCTGGCCACTCTTTTTTTCTTTAGCTCCACAACCTATAAAAAGCAAAGATACGGAAATTAACAAAAAGGAAACAAAAAGAACCGAAAAAAGTTTATTCATAATTGGTACCACCTCTGAGTTTTTTTTCAGGTGTCATGATAGCATTGGGGTTAGTGGCTGTCAATTTTAATGATTATGTTTTGATAAAAAATTTATAAAATAAAAAAGACGCCATAATGGCGTCTTTTTTCTAATAATACACAAAAAAATATTTAATTTCTTTTAATCCCTATTATGTTGTGGATTTGTAATAAGGTTATTAACCTCTTTTACTGGTCCAAAAGTCACTATTGGTAACTCAACAGGAGCTGTATTTACTTCTCCCATTCCTCCATTCCATAACCCTGGCCTTTCAGTTCTCCAAACGTCTTCACCTGTCTCTTTATCTGTTTTCTTAACAACAAACCATCTACTGTTATCAACAAAAGGCATTAAATCTTCAAATGGCTTACCCTGTATATCTAATGAATTTAGAACCATATCAACTGGATTAAATAATTCACCTTTTTTCATCATCTCTTTTTGCTCAGGGGTTCTTGCTTCATCCATTTCCACAATTGAATCTGTTTCAATATCAGAAACTACTACTTTACATGGTCCACCACCAGGTTCTCCTTCATTCTTGACCACACCTAAAATTCTAAATGGTCTATTTAACATCTTTATTAACATCCCTATTTTCTGATTATCATTAGCTTTTGAAAACAGCTCTAAATCCATAAACAAATTAAGCTTATATTTTGATATAAGTTGTAATAATTCTTTTTCAACATCATCTCCATTTTTTGTTCCATCTATAAGCTCTTCTAAAATTGTATTAA
The DNA here is from genome assembly GCA_964481885.1 of uncultured Actinomycetota bacterium. Taxonomy (GTDB): domain Bacteria; phylum Actinomycetota; class Humimicrobiia; order Humimicrobiales; family Humimicrobiaceae; genus Fen731. The sequence goes on from CAYZUS010000070.1 coordinate 3,233, forward strand.
GTTTTTCTTTAAAAAAGACTAGTGCTCCTAACATCCTTACATGTGCACGATAAGTCTCTTCTTTGGAAGTTTGTGGATTAGGAACATTATCAATGTTTCTAATAATACATATTGGAGTATTCTTTAAATTATTAACTAACGAACCATGGCCAGCTGGAAAAAACTTAATCTTACCATCCTTCCCTCTAAACACTTTCCCGTCTTTCCCTAATCCTGGAGAATCAGTACCCTTTGCTTGAAAAGAATAAGAAACTTCAACAGACTCCAAAGCAGTATTGTTTTGCTTAATTTCTTTAACTGCCTGCTCATACCAAAGCATATGCTCTTCCGAAACCGTTAAATGAAGTTTTGATTGTCCATATGTAAATGCCTCAACCATCTGCTCTTCTAATGCTGTAATTGCTCTACCTGAAGAATTTGTATGAAAGGAAATCAATGCCTTTGGTTTATTAGAATAATTTAGACCTTTATCCTCTAAAACATATTCTAATACAGTTTTTAATGATTCTATCTTTGATGAATCTCCAATATTAATCTTTTCAATTAAGTCTGCTAGATTAACGCCTGCTTTCTCAGCTAAAATTGATCTAAGTTCACTTAAAAAAGCAAACTTATGTTCAGCGCTAACTGTTAATCCTGAAATAAAAATACCAATATTTTTTTCATGCTTTGCCGGTATGGAAGCATTTTCTCTTATTGATTTAAGTGTTTCAGTTAAAACCTGAAACATTCTACTTGCTGCACCTGAAGAAGGGGTAAATTTAGAATAAACCATTCCTTCTGGAATATCCGCAACTGGTAAATCTGCTAAAGGAATAACATCTTCTCTTTTTAGTGGTCTTACAATTTGTATAGGACTACACCCATTTTGAATAATTTTTATTATTCTTGCAAACTCTTGTAAACTCACATCATGATTAGCAATGTCTGCAACGTCAGACTCTGTAACACCAACTGAAGCCAAAAAACTTAACAACTCGCCATCTTTATTATTCGCTACCACTTTATTCCTCATATTCTCTATACTCCCTTCAATATTTATTGTTCAGTATAGAATTATCGTTATTAGTTTATAAAATTCCCGATAAAAATCAATTGAAAAAATCTGTTAGTTAAAGAATAACAAGAAAAAAGAACTATCTCAACCCTCACCCACTGAACAACCATCAACTTCTAAATTACTTTATATGTCAGTGCCCTCTCCAAGGAGATGGCTACAAGGCACGATTTCTTGATTTACCTTAAATAAGACATCATATGACCATCTCTGGTCTGTTGCCTAAGTTTTTCTAAGGCTTTGGCTTCTATCTGTCTTATACGCTCTCTGGTAACGTTATAGACTTGTCCAACTTCTTCAAGTGTTCTAGGCATACCATCATGTAAACCGAACCTCAAACGAAGAACCATCTGCTCTCGTTCAGTAAGAAAAGTTTGAAGTACTGTTTCTAAGTCTTCTCTTAGAAGATCTGATAATACTCTCTCTTCTGGATTCTTCTCTGAATCACTTTCCACAATATCAGACAAGCTGTTGCTATCATCATCACCTATTGGCGTCTCTAATGAAATAGGCAACTGCGCTATCTTTGCTAATTCCTGGACTTTAAGAACTGAAAGTTCACTGAATTGAGCTAGTTCTTCGTCAGTTGGCTTTCTTTTATGCTCCTGCATAAACATTTTAGATATTTTCTTTAATTTATTAAGAGTTTCAACAACGTGCACTGGAAGTCTTATAGATCTCGATTGATCAGCTATCGCTCTTGTTATTGCTTGTCTTATCCACCAAGTTGCATAAGTTGAAAACTTATATCCCTTAGTATAGTCATACTTATCAACTGCCTTCATTAATCCAATATTCCCCTCTTGGATAAGGTCCAAAAAGGAAAGGCCTCTACCATTATATCTTTTAGCAATACTTACAACTAATCTAAGATTAGATCTAATAAGTATCTTTCTTGCTTCATCATCATTATTCTCTTGAATTCTTCTTGCAATCTCAAATTCTTCTTCAGTCTTTAGAAGCTTAATTCTTCCGATTTCTTTTAAATACATTTTTATGGAATCATACTTAGGACCCTTTTTTCCTTCTTCGTCTTGCAAAACCTCTTCTTCTACATCAACCTCAATCTCTTCTTCCTCTTCGTCAGGACCATCAACATCAACAGTAATATCAGCCTCATTGGTAATCTCCGCCAAATCAATATGGGTATCCTTTAATATCTCTAAAATATCGTTAGGGGCTTCTGCTTCTTCAAACAAGACTTCTGTATTCATTTATTTTTGATCAACTCCGACAGTTGCTGATTTAGAAACATAAGTTTATCAAAATCACCA
>CAYZUS010000071.1:0-5285 GCA_964481885.1 uncultured Actinomycetota bacterium
ACTACAGCTGCCGCCACAACTGCAGCAGAAACTACAGCTGCCGCCACAACTGCAGCAGAAACTACAGCTGCCGCTGCCGGAAGTGCAGGAGCAAAAGTTCTATTTGTGCAAAAACTTATAGGAATTCCATATTGCAACCGTCAGGACGAATCAACCAAGTGGGCTTCAAAGGATTTTGGTATGGAAGTAACATATACAGGACCCAATGAACCGGACGTTACAGGACAAATCCAGATAATTGAAGATGCACTTGCAAAAGGTATCGACTGTCTTGCAGTATCATCTAATGATTCAGCTGCATCGGCTACGGTTATGCAAAAAGCTATGAGCATGGGTGTTAAGACTATTGCATGGGACGTGCCAGGAGCAGCGGGAGCTTTCGATTATGAGGTTCTTGCAATTGCTAACAAACCATATGGAGAAGCATTGGTAGAACAATTGGTAAAATATATGGGACCAGAAGGAGATTATGCAATAATCACAGGTGGATTAACTGCTGAAAACCTTAATGTGTGGATTGATTTTGCATTGGCTTATGCTAAGGAAAAATATCCAAAATTGAATCTGGTGGCTGACCCAATACCCACTGAAGAGCAGGAACAAATAGCTTATCAAAAAACTTTGGAAGTTATTAAAGCTTACCCAACTTTAAAAGGTATTCTAGCTTTTAGTTCACCTGCACCTGCAGGAGTCGGCAAAGCTATACAGGAAAAAGGTCTTCAGGAAAAAATAGCAGTAGTTGGAACTTCTGGGCCAACTCAGAATAAAGATTACATTATGGACGGTTCTGTAGACGCATGCTTACTTTATGATCCAGGAGTAACAAGTTATGTAACAAGTTATTTATTTAAAGTATGGTTAGATGGCGGGAAACTGGAAAATGGCATGGCAATGATGGGTGGTCCGGCACAAGAAGAAATCGGACTAGTTATCCCTCCTACTATACCTATGGAAGGTAAAGCATTTACAGCGTCTGAGCCAATAGTTTTTGATAAATCAAATATTGAAGCGTATGCAGCACAGGGTTGGTAAAATATTTGGAATTTACTTTGCAGATGTCTATTTCATGTAATCTGTAATAGTTAAATTAAAAATATACAGGCTGGGGTGGAGTTTGGGTCCACCCCAGAATGAAAAATAAATATAATTATTAACTAAAATAAATAGAACAAATAATTATTTTACACATAACTTTAAAGTTTTTGTAGCTACTAATAAACAGAATTTTTAAAATTTATATGTTTTATATGTAAAAATATTAAAGATAGTTTTTTTACAAATTTTTACTTTTTGAAAATTAGGTGAAATTTTTAAAAAATATTTTTTTTAATTAATAAAAGTTTTGACAATAATTAATATCCAAAACAAAAAAGGAGACTCGAAATGAAAACTTACAAGCTTTTTATCGACAATGAATGGCGTGACGCTTCAGACAAGGGCACTTTTTTATCAGCAGATCCTGCAACGGGAGAGAATATTGCAATTGTATCATCTGCGACCACACTAGATGTTGAAAATGCCATAAAAGCTGCAAGAGTTGCGTTTGATGAGGGCCCATGGCCACAGATGAGTGCGTTGGAAAGAAGCCGTATTCTTAAAAAATGTGCGGATATTCTTCTAAGGCGTGCAGATGAATTTGCGTTAATTGAAACACTGGATGTTGGCAAACCAATAACCGAGAGCAAGCTATTTGATATCCCGATGACTGCAGACTGTTTTGAATATTACGGAAACCTTATCGTCAGTGTTAATGGAGACTGTATCCCTGCAGGCGCAGGAGTTCTGGACTATACAATTAAAGAACCTATTGGTGTTGTAGGAGCCATAACTCCTTGGAATTTTCCTGTCGCACTGGCAATAAGAAAGATAGCTCCTGCTATTGCAGCTGGGAATACCATGGTAATAAAACCTGCAACATTTACACCTCTAACAACCATAATGCTTGGAGAGATATTTCTGGAAGCAGGGCTTCCTAAAGGAGTAGTAAATATTGTTTCCGGAAAGGGGTCAGTTGTTGGGGAAGCCATCACTAATAGTAATCTTATAGACAAGTTTAGTTTCACTGGTTCAACGGATATCGGGGCGATGGTTATGCAAAAAGCTTCTTGTTGTATTAGTTCCGCATCTCTGGAGCTGGGAGGAAAGTCCCCGGCTATTGTTTTAAAAGATGCAAATCTCGACACAGCAGTTAAAGCGATATTATTCGGAGCCTTTCTAAATCAGGGAGAGTGCTGTTGTGCAGCAACACGTGTATTAATAGACAAGTCAGTGCATGATAAGTTTATGGAAAAATTTATACCTGCAGTTAAGGCAATACGTGTAGGGCCCGGTGTTGATGAATCAACTCAAATGGGGCCAATGATATCAAAATCCCATCAGGATGAAGTATTGGGATATATAGAAAAGGGAAACAAAGAAGGCGCTAAATTGGTTTGTGGAGGCGTGGTCCCAACAGAGGGCAAACTAAAAGACGGATATTTTATAATGCCTGCAGTTTTTGACAACGTCAAACCAGATATGACAATCTATCGCGAAGAAATATTCGGACCTGTTTTGGTGGTTGCAACTTTTGAAAATGAGGAAGAACTTATAAAGGCAGCAAATGATACAAAATATGGTTTGGCAGGAAGTATATTTACTGAAGATTTAAGAAAAGGTCATGTAATAGCAAGGAAAATAAAGGCCGGGACTATATGGATAAATATTCATAATTTTGTATTCTCGCAGGCTCCGTATGGAGGATACAAACAAAGTGGTTTAGGACGTGAGTTAGGCAGAGAAGGACTGGAAGCCTATATGGAAACAAAGAATGTTGTCACTTATCTCGATACGCCGGCATTTGACTGGTACAAATAAATACCTGGAAAATATTATGAATTTATAAAACGAGTGTATGCTTTTTCAGGTGATTTATAAACCATACTTTAAAAAACTTGTAGCATGAAAAGATGTTCTGATTTTAAAACAAGGGAAAGAGAGTATTTTAAAGTATGAGAGCTGAGAGGCAATTCAATTGCGGATAAAGAAAAATTAATATAGTCAGTTTTGGAAATGTATGCATAAAAACTGTATTTATTTGAACTAAAAAAAGGGGAGTTATTATGAAATCAATATTTACAAAAATCCGCCAGGTGGCGGTCGTGACGCGGAATACAAGAGAATCAGTAAAAAGATTTGCCGATCTTCTTGGTGTTGGTCCATGGGAATTCTATGACTTTAACCCAACCTGCTGTAAAGATATGACTATAGGTGGTAAAAGAGTTGATTATGCAATGGCTCTTGCTATTTGCGATATAGGTAATGTTCAATTTGAGTTTTGTGAGCCACTGGATGACAGAAGCCTGTATGCAAAATACCTTATAAGCCATGGAGGAGGCCTTCAGCATATTGCATACGCATTGGACAGAGAATTTGACGAAGCTGTAGAGTATTTCAAAACCAAAGGCATTACTATAAACCAGTCAGGAGATTGGCACGGTTGCTGCAATTTTAATTACCTCGATAGCTTTAAACAGCTCAAACATACAACAGAGTTTCATCGGCAGGATCTTGATGAAATAGCAAAATACAAGAATTATGGAGTTTATCCGTCAAGTGATTTGGATTTCAGTGGCGAACCTGTTTTAACAGGTATAATCCGGGTTGGAATAGTGGTAAAAGATTTGGATGCGACACTAAAAACATATAAAGATGAATTTAATGTTGGGCCCTGGAAAATTGTTGACTATAACAAGGACAGCGTTAAAGGCATGAAAGTATTTGGAGAATCAAGTAACTGCTCTTATAAGGTTGCCACAACTAAAATCGGGGAAACAGAGTTTGAGCTAATCCAGCCGGTAGATAACAACAGTATCTTTGCTGAGTATTCAAGATTAAGTCCCGGTGGAGAAGGTTTCCATAACTTAACTTATAAAGTCAGCGATTTTGAAAAAGCCAAAGCAAGATTTCGAGATATTGGTGTTCCAATTGCACAAAGTGGCAGCATTGATGGAGAGGAATTCATCTACTACAACAGCAAAAACATGTTCCAGCATATTATTAAAATATGTAGTTAAGAAACAAGTTTTCAAAGACAAAATAACTATAAAGAATGCGGAGGGGAAGTTATGGCATTTAAGTATATTATCAGTAACTGGGTTTATGGTGAGGAAGATTTAAAAGTCACATTTGATCGGTTGCAGCGTTTTGGGTACGACGGAATTGAATTAATGGGCGAACCTGAGAAATATAACAACGCTGAAATCAAAACTCTTGTCAAGAAGACTGGAGTTAAAGTTATGACTTTGGCAGGAATATATACTGCTGAAAGGGACCTTAGTGATCCGGATCATTCAATCAGAGCCAATGCAGTAAAATATGTAAAGGATTGCTGTGACTTTGCAAACGATTTGGGAGCTGAAGTGGTTATTGTCGTTCCTTCAGAAGTTACCAGAACAAAACCGCATAACTGCAATCCGTTGGACGAATACGATTGGCTGAGGGCTTTTGATGAAGAGTGGAAATATGCTGTTGAATCTATAGGAGAAGCTGGATTATATGCGGAGAAAAAAGGAGTTATGCTTGCAATAGAGCCGGCAAATAGATTTGAAGTGCTTTTAGTAAATACAGGTGAACAAGGCTTAAAAATGATGAATGAAGTAAATTTGTCTTCAGTAAAACTGCACCTTGATACATTTCATATGAATATTGAAGATGCTAATCCTGCAAATTCTATTAGACAGGCTGGGAGTGCCCTGATAAATTTCCATGTTGCTGATAGCAACCGTCAGGCTGTAGGTGAAGGACACATAGATTGGGATGCCCACGTAAAGGCTCTTATTGATATTGGATATATCAGAACACTAAGCCTTGAACCATTGCCGCCTGTAGCAGATACCTACCTAGCTGCAAATATTCAAAGGTTTAAACCACTGCGTGACGAATACGCGAAGCTCTCAATCGAAAGGCTCAAGGAAATAGAAAAAAGGTGTTTAAAATAATCAGGTAAAAACATGCGCAGGGAGTCAGGGTTAAAAATAATGATAAAAACAAGAATGAAACATGGCGAATTCGTTTTAGGAACATGGTGTGATATACCCAGTACGGTTGTAATAAACATCATGGCAAAGGCAGGATTCAATTTTGTCATAATAGATATGGAGCATGGACCAATGGATTATACGCTTGCTCAGGATATGATTATGGCTGCTGAGTGCGCTGGATGTGAAGCGATAGTAAGGGTTCCCCAGAATAGCGAAGCAGATATTCTGAGAGCCCTTGATATTGGTGCCTCAGGAATTATTGTG
>CAYZUS010000072.1:0-5096 GCA_964481885.1 uncultured Actinomycetota bacterium
ATGGTATCAATAAATCAGCATTTGAACCAATGTTAGATGAAATAATTGCTACCTTCCTAGCCAGGTACAGCAATGAAAAATAACTAAATTAAATATTTATCATGGTGATAATTATTAAAGTCATGGTGTACTCATCAATTTAACAAGGATAACAAAGGAATTAATATTAAAGAGATACCGGAAGTAACAATTGTAAAAATGGGGTTTGTAGGCTCCTATATAATAAAGGGCGGACCTGATGAAAAAGGTGAAAACTCCTGGATACTTGTCGACTGTGGTATTTCAGGCAGCGAGGGAAAAATACTGAAAGTCCTGGAAAGCCTTGGCGGCAACCCCAAAAAAGTATCCCTTATAATATTGACACACGCGCACCAGGACCACAGCGGGTCAGTTAAAGAACTGCAGGAGCTTACAGGTGCAAAAGTTGCCATACAGAAGGAAGATGTCCAGTATCTTGTTCAGGGCGTCAGCGCAAAAGTAACGCCCACCACTGGCTTTGCAAGGTTGATGGCCCGATTTATAAAGCACAGACCGCAGAGCGAAAAAGGCGGCATAGTGCCGGACATAATTATTGAAAATGAGCTTGATCTTAATGAGTTTGGAGTAAACGGGAAAGCCATATCGACTCCCGGACATACTGAAGGGTCGCTTTCTGTTTTCCTTGAAAGTGGAAACTGCATGGTAGGTGACATTATTGGAAAATCACTTGGCAGGGTGGCAACCGGTATGTTCTGTAACGACCCTGAAGAAAACAGAAAAAGCATTGGTATCATAATGGGCTCAAATGCAAGACATCTCTATCTTTCCCACGGCGGCAAGTGCACCATAGAAGAAGTAAAAAAAGTGTTTGCTTCCTGATTTTAAATTCACCTGCATCATTTGATGTGGCGAGCATTGCGGCCTGTATATTAGTTTCAATAATATGCGTAACGCTTTATAGTCGTTCACTACGGTGTTCTACATGACATCCCTCATTTAAAATTCCCTTCCGAAAGTTCTCTCTGGGCTGCACGCTATTTAGCATTATTCACTGCAGTGCATATTCATCTTTGATTTCTTTAGAAAACTTTAAAAATTGTATTAAAGTATTTTAAAAAATAAATATAAATTTTATAATACTTCGTTATAATTTAAATTATACAAATCTATCCGTAATTTAATAAATAATAAAAGAAGAGGTGTAAAAGTGAAAAAAAAGTTAGTATTGATCCTCTCTGTAGTAATGGTAGTGGCCCTTGTGTTCTCACTGTCTGCATGTGGAAAAACCGTACAAAAAATTGCTGAAAAAGCTATTGAAGATGCAGTTGGTGAAAATATTGCTAATGAAGACACTGCAGGCGAAGATACAGCAGGTGAAGACACAGAGGATGCAATCATATCAAATGAATCTTTAGAGATAAGCTCTGATGACACAGGAGTTGCAATTTCCAATGAACAAGGTGAGGTAGTCTCGGGTGATAATGCAAAAGTACCCTCTGGCTGGCCTTCAGAAATACCGGTATATCCTGATTTAAAGGTAACATACTCTGCTCAAGCCAAAGATGAAAATCAAAAAGATAGTTATGCAATCTTTGCTGAAGTAACAAAAGGAACTGTTAAAGAAGTATACGATTGGCACAAGAGTAAAATGTCTGGTTGGGAAGTTTTATCAGATAGTTTTTCTACATCAGACGGAAATGATGCATTTTCATTTCAATGGAAAAATGATGATTATGAAACACTGCTAATGGCTGGATCAGATGGCACAACCATTACTTATACATTTACTGTTGTGCAGGCAACAAGCGAATAATAATCTTTTTTAATTATTTTAAAGGGGCCGGTCAGCTAATGCCGGCCCCTTTGGATTAATCTGCGGAAATTATGTGGACCGATTCGATTATGATTACCGGTATTGAAAACATCGGTACTATTTAAGTAATAGGTATTTTTTTATTCTGATCTCCAGCAATAAACTGTGTATAAAACGACCCCAACTGTGAAGAACAGCAGTGATATTATAATAGTCAGAGAAAGATTCAAAGCAGTTAGAGGATTATAGCCGATATCTCCTCCAATTAAATAATTAATTATAATTGTATTTGAAGCAGACATTGGCCAGATCTGGGAAACTTTTTGAAGTGCTGAAGGCAACATTGAATATGGAAAAAAGATACCGGAAACTGCTGATGTGACAACAGATATTCCAACTCCTGTCATTATTGCGCCCTGGATATTTTTAATTAATGAGCCCACAATCAGTCCTACTCCTGTTGACGCAAGTATTATCAAAAACAAAAATCCTAAAGACTTTATAAGACCAATAAATGTAATATTAAACCTGCCGCCAAGAAGCACACCTATAAGTATTATTATCGCTGCGCTTATCAGTCCAAATGTCAATACTGCAAGAATTTTGCCTATCGCTTCTTTCCAGGGCTGCACAGGCATTGTTTTTAATTTTTGGAAAAGTCCCCGCTGTCTGTCATCAGCAATGTTTGCCGGAAGGCTTGTCATTCCGCAAACCATTATTGAAAAAGTAACCATTGAAACAGTACTTTGACCTTTTGCAAAAGCAGCATATTCCGGTGGCACCTGGCGCAAAAAGACAAATACTGCAAGAAACAACCAGATAACAGGCCACGCTATAACCCAGAAAAGCGCAGACTTGTTCCTATAAGTATCTTTCAGGACTTTTATAAATGTAGCAGATATCTGGTTCACTTTTTGGCTCCTTTTAATTTTTCAATTGATTCTCCTACTTGTTTACCTGTCAGTTTGAAAAAAACATCTTCCAGTGATGGTATGGAGGAGCCGATCTGAACCACTTTATATCCACTGCTCTCAACAGTACGTACTATTCTCGGTATTACTTCCGCTGTTTCTTCAGAGTAAATTTTGTAGCCCTCATTTGTATCGAGCAATTCATCGCCCTGATTAAAACTGTTTAAAATATCCTTTACTTTTTTATTTTTAACAGAAACTTCTATGTTTATTACATTTTTAAGACCGCTTGTGTTCTTTAATTCATCCGGTGAGCCGTCTGCAATAATTCTGCCATTATTCATAAGGCCGACCCTGGAAGCAAGCTCGGCATCCGAGCCTATATGGCTTATAAGCAAAACTGTAGTTGATTTATCTTTTAACTGGTCTATCAGTCCGAAGAAATTCCTTCTTGCTGCAGGGTCAAGTCCAGTTGTCGGTTCATCAAGTATAAATATCTTTACGTGGGGAAACAATATGGTCGAAAGTTCAAGTTTTTTTCTCATTCCACCTGAAAATTTGGAAACCTTTTTATTTCTATCATCAAAAAGATCGACTTTTTTTAGGAGTTCCTGCGCAATTGCTTTTGTATCTTTATTTGAATATCCAAGCATCCTGGCAAAATAATGCAGGTTCTCAAGAGCTGTAAGATTGGGATCAGAAAAATTTTCCTGAGGAATATAGCCTATCTGTCTTTTGGACTGTTCGGGTTTTTTGCCGAATATTTTAACTTCTCCGCCAGTTGGTTTTCTTATTGAAGCAATTATTGAAGACAGGGTAGTTTTTCCCGACCCATTAGGGCCCATAAGACAGTAGAACTCACCTTCATTTATGGCAAGGTCAAGATTATCCAGTATAGTTATTTTGTCATATTTCTTTGTAAGGTTTCTGACTTCGATGGCTGGCAAATACTCTCCTTATCAATCTTTCCCATACTGGGCGCATAGATGCCTAGCAAAAATATTGTCTAATAATTATATCATAGAATTAGAGACAAATTTAGCTATTATTTATTTTTCAAAGAGCTCTTTATCTTAATAGTTGTAAACACAACTCTTAAGATAGTGCACTTTAATAAAAATTTAAACTATTTTTAATATGCTTTTAACAATTCATTTCACCATTGGTGTTATTATTCCAATCAGGTAAAGCAGAAGGTTAAAATATAAAGCGAGGTATTATGGGTAAGATATTTAATAGCTCAGTAATAATAAATAATGGAAGAGCAAATTCCTTTATAGATGATAATACTTACAATATCGATATTTCAAGTTCCCAAAACCACAAGGTAGAAGCTAATAATCAAAAAAAGTTTAAAATATATAGAAGTTTTAAAAGATTAAATGAATTTTTAGATAATTTCAGAAGTTTTTCAAACAATTTCCACTCGCATATATATCCAATGGTAATAGAATTTAAAAAAGATGAAGGCAAAGACAAAGACATTATTGCTGAGCTTTTAATAAATCAATTTAAGACATATAAGGAAATTGCCAAAACACTGGATATGTATGATTTTATAAGGCCTTCTTTTAATATGTTCCTACTTTCTCTTGAAAAATGGGAAGAATATTATAAAAGTTTTTTGGATTATAAAATACCTAATGATAAATTGATCATTATTGAAAATGAAGCCCTGGCTCTTGAAACAAAGTTCTGGAAAAAAGTCATCAAATTAAGTAATAGCTTCGAATCTTTAATTCTGTATAAATCCAAAATCAATATTACTTAAATGTAATTTTTAAAATTCTAATCATTTTTCAGTTCAACAATGACTTCAATGAGATAATTTATACACTCATCCATTCTTCTTACCTGCTCTTTTAAGATAAATTCTTTGCTGAAACCGATTTTTCTTAAAGCTTTCAAATATTCTTTTGAGAAAATTATCGTCTTAATATCCTTTTCTATAACCCCTATATTCTTTTCCAATTTACCCTCCCTAAAAGTTGTAGAATAATTGAATGATTACGATTTTAGTAAGTAGTTTTATTACGATACAGAAGTTTCAGTGATGTTTGTGGCAATATTGTAACAATGCTGATTACAGATGTTTTATGATTGTTGCTGCGAAAGTATTTGCTACGAATAAATCTAAATATCTTATATCTGTTTAAATATTACTATATCAGAATTAAAAGTTGTTAAATTCTTCTTAAAATTTTGTTAAAATTTTTTTAATTTTCAATAAGACTTTTTGCAATTATTCAATAAAAATATTCTTTGGGCGCATTCTCGCCGGGATAAAAAAGCGGAAATAAAAATGCTGTTTGATGCTCATTAATGACACTATCTTTCTGTTAACCTGTGTCTGGCTTTTGTGCTCAGAAATGACCATGTTTTCGCAGTAGCTA
>CAYZUS010000073.1:0-5054 GCA_964481885.1 uncultured Actinomycetota bacterium
TCTCTTGGCTCATAACCGGCAGGGGGATTTATTTCCCTTACAATATAGCTACCCCATGCAAGGTTGGCAAATGAACCAAGGCCGTCAGCATCAGTAGTCACGTCAGGTACCAGATCGTCACCCTCAAAATCCATTGCCTGTGTTGTCTCGTCCATAAGGAACAATCTAAATATTGCGCCTTCAAGATTTGCACCGCTGAAAGCGTCCGTCTTGTGAAGATTAATAATGCCGGGAACCTTGGTGTTATCAAATGTGATGGTATTTCTAACTTCTATAGGATTTCCATTTGAAATGCTTTTTTCTGCAGTGGAGTTACAATGCAGTTTAAAGGTAATCGATGAGCCTGTTTGGCTAATTACTTCTATTCCAGATCCGGGTGATACAGCAATATCATTAAATACATAACCTGGCGACATGGAATCTTCTGATACTGTAAACTCTACTCCGCATGCCAAAATAACTGGTCTATTATAACTGTTTGAACCAGATAGCGAAAAGTTGCCCAGTCCGGAGAAATTAAAGGTTCCTTCTGTTGCAGGTTCGCCATCAATTGTCTTGTCTATAATTACCTCGCACGTCTTTCTAGTGTTATAGAAAGAAATGATTTTTCCATCTATGCTTGCGATATTATCGCCGGTTACAGTAAATGTAATATCCCTGGCAGCTCCAAAAGTAGTTGCCGCGATCGGTAAGGTAGAGTCCAGCATTGTTGTCCAGTATTCACCCGGATCATTTTCTGCAATCGTATAAGTTTTACCTGCTTGTACAATTATTGCCTCCTGCCATGCCGGTGTTTCGGTTCCATCAAGCGTAAACCCTGGGCCCTGGGAGTTGGTAAAGCTGAAGTTTTCTCCTGCAAGAAGTGCGCCGTAAACATACTTGATTACAACTATTTTGGCTGTTTTAATCTGCTCGTCACTGTTAGTAATAGTTATGTTCCTTGTCAGATCTCCGGTTTTGCAGCTGCTGCAGCCAATGGTAACTGGACCGGTCGGAGAGTATGTTGTGGTTGCATAAGTATAATTATTCGCAGTAGGATAACTTTCCTCAACGGTGTAGCATCCCCAGTTCAAATCTTCCCATGAACCTGACTGCCCTTCTGACAAGGTAATAGTGGATTTTCCTGCTATCGGGTTTCCATCTTTATCACAAAGTGTAAATATTGCAGAATCACCGGGCATAAGGCCATTTTTAGTGATATTGATCTTACCGGGTTTCTGCTTGTTGATGACAGTAAGCTCAATAGGATCACAGAGAGGGCCGTCTCCAGGATTTAAAGTAATAGTACCAATTTTATCAACCCTGTCATAGCATGCCTGCGGGCACTCAGTTAATGTATATGTTCCAGGCATGACTGCAAACAATGCATCCACTTTTTCATTTATCAAACGTGGAAATGTCTGAGTAGGGCTTCCGTCAAGATTTATGGTAAACCAGTTGCAGTCTGCGACAGGTAAACCATCGGCCCCAATGACATCTTTACTGACTTTTACGAATACCAGTTCCTGCTTGTTAACAACATCAACTTGTTTATTCGCAACATCAGGCTCAAAATAGAACGGAAGGATCCCTCTTATCTGCATATAGCCTGGTGCCTGGGTTTCAACTACCCTGTAGAGGTGGTCCTTTTCCACTCCAGTAAAGGTTACGGGGTTTCCCTCAGAAACAGTCTTCGGTGTTCCAACATCTTCCCAACCTACCAGATTGGATAAGCTGCCTAACTGTGTCAAATCCAATATATTCACTAAATCTGACAGATTGGCTATATTTCCTACATTTCCCAGATTCAGGAAATCCAGTATATTCGGTAAAGTAAGGTTTAGTCGCTGCAGTTTTACAGAAAACTCCTTGCCGTCTTCAACAGGTGTGCACCCGTCAGGTTTTACAACATCTTTTGTAACCGTTACAGTACCGTATTGTGGTGTGTACTTGTTTGCTATTATAAGAGGCGCTATGTCCCCTCCTTCAACTTTAATTTCCGGAGTCAAGCCGCCTCCAAGTGCATTGCTCAGCAAAATGTTTGCCAATCCAGTCAAATCCCCCAAATCAGCCAAATTGAAATCAGAGATATCAAAACCACTGATGACAATAGGCTGGCCGTTATCATTGTAATTTACGTCAGTTTTTTCAACAACGGTATATGTCCCCGGCCATACCAAAAATACGGTTGGCAGTTTTGTAGCAATCGGGTGATACTCAAGAAATGGTGTATAGCTTCCTTCCACCTTTGCAAAGAAGATATGGTCATCGTCTGTTATAAGTGTTGGCAGGATAGAATTATTCCACTGGAATATTATTTTCCCCATCAGGATAACAGCATAATGCTGCCTGTTAGTGATAAGCACATCCTGATTTTGGCCAGCCACACTTAAAGTTACTTCACATGCAGTGCTCATTTCAGTGTATTTGGCATCAGCTGTTTCAACAACTCTGTAGCATATATTAAGAGGAACAGAGAATACGACTGGGGATCCCTCTTTAATGGTGGTTGATTTTACTGGAACCCAATTTCCGGATTCATCCTTTTTTTCCAGTGTAATTGCAAACTCTTTTACATCAGTTACATCTGTTTTTCCATCAGGAGCTATTACATTCTTGGTCACAGTAATTGTGCCGCCCGGCATATCAATTATCGGTGTCTCAATATCATAAGGAGTATTTTCGGGTGTCAGTGTTACTGTATACCAGTTCTCGTCAAGCAAGAAACCAAATGGAGCCTTTATTTCTCGAATGTAATAGGTTTTATAACCAAGATGTTCGAAAGTCACTAAACCTGCTGCGTCTGAAGAAACTGCGGTAAGTGGAGCAGTTGTAGCGTCCTGTGCCAAATATAATCCAAACTCTGCGCCTTCGAGAGGATTGCGATTATTATCTACTTTATGGAGTGTTATAATTCCGCTTGGCGTATTGACTATTGTTGTACCCAGGACAGGATTTAAATCAGTGTCATTTATAGTGACTGGATACCAACCGGTATCCGGGGCATATCCGGGCAAAGAGTTAACCTCATGGATATAATATGTTATTCCACCCTGACCCCCTGAAGCAACATTGGCAAATAACACATTTGGGTCTGGGCTCACACCTGTGGAAAATACAGTCTGAAGCGGCTGAGGGTCTGCCTGATTAGGCCCAGGCTGAGTATCGTAAAGCCCGATTTCAGCGCCGGCAAACGCAGTACCATAATTATCCTGTTTGTATGCCCTTATGCTGCCTGCGGCTGCATTATTTACAGTTTTGCTCTCATTACTTCCATTGATATTGAAAGTATATTCATTTCCAGAAAGACTGGAATTGTAAATAAACTTATTTGCTGGTGTAAAGTCGTAACTCTCAACCAGTTTGTATCCGGTCCCGTCAGCCAGTTTCTCCCAGGTATAAGTGTCGGAATATATAGACAGGAGACTATCACTATTGTCTAGAGTTATAGAGTCCGCGCCGGTACTGGTTTTAACAATAACTCCGCTAGGATTATATAAAGTAAATTTAGCCCTGTCATAGAAAAAGTCAGAAATATCATTACTGGATTTAAGTCCAGTTTTAATTACAGTAAAAGTATTGCCTCTTTTAGTACTTTTTGCTGTAAAGACTTTATCGCTGCTGCCTGTGCTTGGGGTTAACGTACCCGAGACGTCATTAGGATATAGTATGGAAACTGGACTGTAGCTTGTCGTATAATTCGGGTTTATGCTGGTTTCTCTTACAACATATGCGACGCCCGGGACAACAGGAATTGGAGCAGAAGTATTGTTGCCTACAATAGTTGCGGTAGCTTTATAAGTATCAGGGCCTCCAAGAAAGTTGGCGGTCCATAATTCTACCGTAAAGGAGTCCGCATTATCAGCATCTATAGTTGTTCCATCAGCTTCATAAACTTCTTTTTTAATAGATACTGTTGTTGGAGTCGTTAGCTGGTTTGTGATTGTAATATTAACTGTTCCGGATGTAGCGTTTGTATTTTGCGGGCTGATGATAACAGAATAATTGGGATTTGCATCTTCTTTAACCCAAAATCTAGTAAATAAAACACTACTAGCGCCAGGAAATGACACGACATTCGAACCAGGAATACCGCTAATGGTCAATTCAGAACCTATTTGTAAACCAACAGGATAAACACCTTGCATTAATCTTATGGTAAACACTGTGGGGTCATTAGTTACAACATTGCCATTAAAATCCTTGGTTATTTTGGTAACTCTTATAATTACGGTACCGTCTGTAAAAGTAGTTCGTGCTGTCAGCCCGGATGTCTGGCCGGTAGCTGTAAGAATAAATGATGCGCCAAGATGGCGTAATTCGATTAAATATTGAATATCGCTTACATTACCTTCACTGTCAGCAATCGTATAATAAGTTATAGTCTGTTGCATGATGGGGTCCAAAAGCGTTTCAGTAAAATCAAGCCTTACTGTTTCGCCCGGCAGCCATCCGCTTCCTGTTACCAATACATAATCACTGGGCAGATAATCAGGCTTATCAGTATTAATTACTGCTTCTGAATATACATTCACAGTTCTTGTAACAGTAACAGCAGCATTTCCTGCAACATCTATTGCATCATAGCTAATTATGTATGAGCCTATAGCATTTGAATCGACTATCCCTGTAATCACTACTGTAACATTTTCATCCCTGTCATCTGTAGCAGTTGCGCCCGGGTCCGTAAAAGTATTCCCGATATGCAGGTTAATGACCGTATTACCGTTCAAGTTAATGACAGGTCGGGTAGTATCCTGGATTTCTGCCACATTAACAGTTCTTAAAACCTCATTAGCAACATTTCCTGCAGCGTCACTAACGTTGTAGGTCATCTCATAGCTTCCTGCTATAGACGTATCAACAGCTCCTCCAGTAACTATATTGGCTGAGATGTCTCCATCAACATCATCTGAAGCTGTTGCGCCGGCTTCAGTATATGAATCTCCAACATTAATATTAACAACAGCGTCCCCAATCAGAGAAATCACGGGAGCTATAATATCTGGTGCAGTGGTTTCTTCAGCCGTTGTTTCAGAGGCTGTAGTTTCCGGAGCTGTTGTTTCCGGAGCTGT
>CAYZUS010000074.1:0-5026 GCA_964481885.1 uncultured Actinomycetota bacterium
CTTGGGGGACTAGGAAGTGGACGGTTTCATTACACCGAAGCAAAAGATAAACCGAATATTTCCAGGCCAATGCTTAAAAGAATCGCAAAATATTTTTTGCCTTACTCAAAGCTCCTCATTTTACTGGCATTATTAATAATAATAACTTCAATACTTGGACTTTTGCCTGCTATCCTTATAAAGAATATTATCGATATTGCATTACCCCAAAAAAATACAGGACTTCTTATAATACTCACAGTTTCTTCATTTGCCGCAGTTTTATTCAGCGGACTTGTTACTGTGGGCCAGAGCTACCTGAACAGCTGGATAGCCAAGTATATTATGTATGACATCCGTAATTCCATGTTTAATCACATGCAGCACATGGCGATACGTTTCTTTTCAAATGTCAAAACCGGTGAAATTACTTCCCTGATGAATAATGACATAGGCGGGATCGAATCCATTTTCTCCGGTACATTTGTGCAGATCCTCCAAAACGTTTTTATTTTTGTAATAACAGCGGCAACGATGTTTTACACAAATTGGAAACTTGCAATTGCAGCAATGCTTATATTGCCGCTTTTTATAATCCCAACAAGAAAAGTAGGCAAGGTCCGCTGGAAAATCGCTTCCCAGACCCAGGAAAAATTGGCAGAATTAAATACCATCATACATGAGACATTAAGTATCAGCGGGACAATGCTCATAAAGCTTTTTACCAAAGAGAAGGACCAGGGAGCAAAATTTGAAAATATAAACAAAGAGGTAACAAAGCTGCAGATAAAGGAATCCCTTGCAGGACGCTGGTTTTTTATGGCCATTTCGACTGTTGTCGCAATTGGTCCAATGATTATATATCTTGTCGGCGGATTGGTATTGATAAAATACAGTGATATTACAATCGGCAGTATAGTAATGTTTGTTGCTTTGCTTGCAAGGCTTTATGCTCCAGTTACGTCATTTGCAAATATCAGCGTCGACATAACACGTTCCCTTGCACTTTTTGAACGCATTTTTCACTATTTGGGAATAAAACAGGAGATTACAGACAAACCGGGAGCCATAACTCTAAAGAATGTTGACGGATTTATAAAATTTAGTAATGTCTGCTTCTCGTATAATGAAAAAATGCAGACCCTGAAAGATATTAATATAGATATAAAGCCTGGCCAGATAGTCGCTTTTGTCGGTCCCAGCGGTGCCGGGAAGACAACAATCACTTACTTGCTCCCAAGGTTTTATGATGTCGGCTTGGGCTCTATTACTGTTGACGGTTACGATATAAGGGAATTGAGCATTGAATCATTGCGCAAACAGATAGGAATGGTGACACAGGACACATATTTGTTTAATGATTCCATCCGCCAAAATTTAATATTTGCAAATCCCGGCGCTACAGAAGAAGAAGTTTTCAATGTCTGCAAAACCTCAAATATACATGATATGATAACTTCCTTGCCCGAGGGTTACGAAACAATTGTAGGCGATCGCGGAATAAAACTCTCAGGGGGAGAGAAACAGAGGATCGCTATTGCCCGAGTATTGTTGAAAAATCCCAGTATCGTAATTCTTGATGAGGCCACATCTGCACTGGATTCAGTTTCTGAGTCTCTCATCCAGTCGGCTATTGAGCCGCTTCTTAAAGGGCGTACCAGCCTGGTTATTGCTCACAGACTTTCAACAATCATGGCGGCAGACTGCATCTATGTTGTTGAAGGTGGGCGTATTGTCGAGTATGGGACAAATGAGCAGCTTTTATCATTAAATGGAGTGTACAAGAACTTGTACGACAGGCAATTTAAGAATAAACAAGACTAAAAACGTGAGGATATTTTTGTCGTTTAATTATCAAAATGAAAAAACTTTTGTTTACAAAAAAGTGATCCTTAAGAACTGCAGCCTGACAAGGCGAAGAACTTGGCTAAAGAATAATAGATACTTGGCAATAATTATGGTAAAATAACTACATTGCCAACTACATTGCCAACTACATTGCCAAGTTAACTAAAAATATCGGATAGTCAAATGATTGAAGAAGAATTAAAAGAAATAATAAGTTCTTTAAAGGCAATCAATGATGATACTTCATCGATTGAAATAAAGTCTGCCAAAGGGGGTTTTCCAAAAAGAATATGGGAAACTATATCTGCTTTTGCTAATACTCCCGGTGGAGGAATAATAATTCTGGGTATCAGCCAGACACCTGATGGCATCAAAGTAACTGGAATTGACAATCCGTCCAAGTATCAAAATGACCTTGCATCATTATGTTCTCAAATGGTCCCACCAATTAATCCACTTATCCAAATTCATAAATTTGATGAAAAATTTATAATAACTGCAGAAATTCCGGAAATTTCTTTTAAAGACAAGCCTTGTTACTATAAAGGCTCAGGAATTATTTCTGGCTCATTTATTAGAATTGCGGATGGTGACAGACAGTTAACACAATATGAGGTCCAAGGATTTTTAGATGGCAAAGGGCAACCTCTGTATGATATTGAACCGATACCGGGGAGTGGAATTGATGATTTGGATAATGAATCCATAAAATTATTTGTTGCAAGAGTCAAAGAAGGTTTGCCCAAAGTTGAGGATTGGGATGAGAGCAAAATATTAAGGACTTTCAGAATATTAACAGAATTGGAAAATAAAGAAGTGCTGACTTTAGCAGGGCTTTTATGTTTTGGGAAATATCCGCAAAAGTTTTTTCCTGGTCTAACTATACATATTATTGCATATCCTTCAAAAGAAATAACTTCAACAGGTAATTTCGGTGAACGCCTGGTGGACAATATTAAAGTTGAAGGTTCAATTACCATGATGTTTTTGGAAGCTATAAAATCAATAAAAAAGAATTTAAAGGTAAAAACTATTGTTAAAGGTTTATTCAGGGAGGATTTGCTTGAGTACCCTGAAGTATTTTTACGTGAAGTTCTGATAAATGCAATAGGACACAGAGATTATTCCTATTTGGCAAGAGGCACTGCAATACAGATAAGAATATTTCCTGACAGAATGGAAGTATCAAATCCGGGTGGTTTATTCGGACCGATTACAGAAGAAAGGCTTGGAGAACAAGGATTGCAAGCAACAAGAAATACATATTTAATGAAGATTCTTGAAGATTTGCAGGCGCCTGATGAAAAAGGAGCGCTTTGCGAAAATAGGGGAACAGGAATTATAGCAATGATTAACGCATTGACGAAAATTGGAATGGGACCTCCGTTGTTTCGTGATTACAGGAATAGTTTTAATGTAACTTGTTTTAATAATTCTCTGTTTAATAAACAGACACTTGGCTGGCTGGAAAGTTTATCCTACTTGATTTTAAGTGACAGGCAGCGCTATGCATTGGCTTATTTGTTCAATAATAAAAGAATGAATAATTTTGAGTATTGCAGAATGAATGACTGTGATTCAAGACTGGCAAACAGCGAATTAAATGAGTTGTTTGAAAAAGGGTTAGTTGAAAAAAATAGTACCGGAAGATGGCGGTATTATACTTTAAATAAAGAAATTAAAAATATCCATGAAACTAATAAAATGAAAATAGTTAGAAGTAAGGGGGATGATATTCTGGAATTTTTATCATCAGAAGGTGAATCAAGTGTTGAAGAAATAAGCCTCTCTTTAAAAATAAATAAAAGAACTGTAAGATTTTGGATAAAGAGATTAATTGGTGATGCAAAAATAATCAGCAACACAGAGCTGGGCAACAGTCCTAAAATCAAATATAAAAAAAAGGATTAGGGGAAAGCCGAACATTTTCAGGCCAATGCTTAAAAAAATTGCAACCTATTTTTTACAGCCTTGGCAGGTTATCATTATTTGTCCAATGCAGAATCACAGTACTAAAGGGCCATTCTGGTAAATTGTTGAAGCCAAATATTCTATATACTCAATAATGTTTATTTTACAGCCGGTAAAATACTTGTGCATTATATTTATTTTTTGGAAGCTTAAGTAAAATGAAAAAGATATTCATCGTATTATTAATTTTGATTTTCATGTTAACACTCATTGCATGTAAACAAATAAAAATTGATTCCCCTGAAGCGATTAATATTTATAGCAATCTGTCAGGATTTAAAGGACTGGAATTGTATGTCTGGACAGACAGTAAAACAAGCAAGGTTTACTGTGGCTTATTGGAAGGGACAAACAGAAACAAGGTTGAAAAGGATTATAAAATTGTACGCGATAATCCTGTGACTGTTGAGAAAATGGCAGAAATTCTTGATGGTTACAATAAGGATATGTTTGTTATCATTATTGGCCTGGACGAAGTTCTTTCCAAAAATGTGGTTACAGTACTAAAGAGTAATTTTGATAAACTACAGATGCCCAATATGATTCTAAATTGAATTTATATAGAGATAAAAATGCATACAAAAATAAGAATGGTTTATTGGAAAGGCGAAAAATTCTGGTTAGGCAAAATACTTGAGCACCGCGAAATTATGAGCCAGGGCGAAACCCTCGAAGAACTTAAAGAAAATCTTAAGGATGCATATAAACTGATGCTAATAAATGAGGATATTTTTGTCGTTTAACTATCAAAATGAAAAAACTTTTGGTTACGAAAAATAGTACCTGCCTGCAGCCACTTGCGGAGCTTATCCAAAAACAAAGTCACAAGACATTGGTGCTATGGAGTATTGAATGTGCCGAACATGTACTTCCTATTTTTGAAGAAAAATATCCTCTTGATGTGCGTCCCCGAAAGGCTGTTGAAGCGGGAAAAGCATGGGCACACGGAGAGATAAAAATGCCGGAGGCAAAAAGAGCAGCTCACTCTGCGCATAGTGCCGCAACTGAAGTTGTTGAGGACGATGCCGCTGCTTGTGCCGCAGCTCGCGCTGCCGGACACGTCGTTGGGATTGTCCATGTTGCGACGCATGCCATGGGTTTTATCATGTATGCGGTTACGGCATTTATATATGCAGCCGATGCTGCAAACGACCCTGATGATGTGACTGCAAAAGAATGTCAATGGCTGTACCAACGCCTGCAATACTGGGAATCAAACATAGGCAAG
>CAYZUS010000075.1:0-4947 GCA_964481885.1 uncultured Actinomycetota bacterium
AGGCGGCTTATAAAATTGTTAAGGAAATTTTCAAGTGAAGGTATGTAAAAATAAAAATTTACAAGCTTAAGAAAAATAAAGAAAGCCATAATAAAAATAAATAAAAAAAACAGATAATACAACACCCTTAGCAAGACTGCTCTCCAAATAATCTCTGATCCTTTGCTTTTAAGTCCTTTGCTTTGACTGTATTTTGGTATTGTATCCATTTTTTGCTTTAGTACTTTCTTTAGGTTTGACAGAACTTTTTACTTTACCGGCTTATCGCATTCTTGCGAACCCGCTTCTTAGGATGCACCGGCATTCTTATTGTAAATGACAGCCATAAGGTTTATATTGTATTTTTTCAGGATAAAATTTTATAATACTCAAATGATTGCTGCCAGAATACTGTATTAGTTTTAGCAATTATTGTCAAATTATCAGCAGTAAACTGTCATTTACGAATTAAAAGCGAACCGTTTTTATCAGCAGTAAACAAATCCTTAAATATAATAAGGACATGATTTTATTTAATTAAATTTTGGAGGATAAAAAGATGGATGAGAAAGAAAAAACCGGCTATGAGTCAATTATACAGAAGGGTACAAAAAATAGTAAGAAGTCAAGCTTTGCAAACTATTCTGATATGATAGTGGGCAAAAGAGGATTTTTTGCATTCATAAAATATGAGTTTCTTACAGCATGGTTTTCCAATTGCCCCGGAGCAGCAGGTATAGCGCTAAGGTCAATATTTTATAAATTCCTTTTCAAGAAAGTTGGAAAAGGGGTCATCTTCGGAAAATCTGTTACCATAAGAAATCCATATAAAATAATAATCGGAAATAATGTAATAATAGATGAAAATGTTATGCTGGATGCCAAAGGAGCAGACAATAAGGGGATACTAATTGAAGACGGAGTTTTCCTCGGCCGAAACACAATTATATCCTGCCAAAACGGCGATATCACTTTAAAAGAAAATGTTAATATTGGATTTAACTGCGAAGTCGTCTCCTTAAATAAAGTCGAAATAGGTGAGAATACACTTATTGCGGCTTACACATACATAGTCGGTGGGGGCCACGCCTCCGAAGAGACAGATATAGCATTTAAGGACCAGGAAAGACATGCAATAGGAATTAAGATCGGTAAAAATGTCTGGCTTGGCGCAAAATCAGTAATAATGGACGGCTGCAGCGTCGGTGACAACTCGATAATCGGAGCAGGAGCAATAGTCACAAAGAATATTCCTGAATATTCTGTTGCTGTTGGAATACCCGCAAAAGTCATAAAAGACAGAAGAGAAAAAGAGTAATAGTTTTCATATTTTAAGTATTATTCTTTTTACTTTCTGTGATAAAAAGTTCTGGCACGCATACTTAAAATACTAAAAGTTCAATACAAAAAGAGACTTTTGGAGTGTGTTTGAAAATACCTTATTTCTCTGTAAAAATAAAAAAGCGTCAAAGAAAAGCTTAAATAAATTAAAAATTAATACTACCGGTTGGTTTTTTAAGATAAAAATTAGAATTACCTTTTGGCTTTTTTAAGAGTCAGCATTCGGAACGCTTCTACAGTATCCTTAATGCTGTTGTTCCAGGAAAAAGTTTCCTCCACCCTTTTTTTATTCATTTCTCCCAGTATTTTTGCCTCTTTGGGATTATCTACTGCCCATAACATCTTATCTGCAAGATTTTCAATCCTGTTGTCTGCAGCATATATCCCGCCATCCTCCAGGAACGTGCGGTTGTTTTGTGAATCAAAGCATACTACCGGAAGACCGGCACCCATATAGTTAATAACCTTGCCGCTGGCTTCTCCGGCTTTATCGACTTTAGGCTCAACTGCAATATCGCTTATCAGCAGGTAATCAGGAAGGTCAAAATAATCAACCATTCCGGTCATGTGGACATTAGCGCCAATTCCAAGTTCTTTTATTCTTTTTTCAGTTTCCTCAACAGGATAACCTACAATAAGGAAGTGTATTTTTTCATTTTTAGATAATACCATGGGTATGGCATCAACAAGGTTCCATATTCCTTTTGCTGCAAGCAGGGCGCCCGTAAAAATAATTAAAGGTGCATCTTTAGGAATGCCAAGATTACTTTTAAACTCCATCTTGGGAATTCTGTTAAAAAAATCCGTGTGAACGCCATCAATAACGACTTTTACCTTTTCGGGTTTTATGTGAAACCTGTTTTTAATAATCTCTCCGTTTGAAACCGAACTGCAGATAAAAAAATCAGGCATGCTGCAGATAAATTTTTCAAAATTATGAAAAAGCCATTTAATCGGCTTAACCTTCAGCCAGTTAAAAGTCACAAGTTCCGAAGTCAGGCTTCCCTGGACATCAAAGACAAGCGGCACCCTACCGAAAGAAACAAGATATTTTACAAGCCCGCCCACAAAAGCTCCCTCATGAAGATGGCCGTATATAATATCCGGTTTTTCTTTTATATAAATTGATGCTGCTTTAAAAAATAATAAGAAGTCAATGTAAAATTTATGCCATGAGGGACCTGCTTCGAGTTTTTTATACCAGGGAATATTTATAATCCTCCTTATATCAAGACCTTCCAGATCGCGCCCATTATGGTAAGTGCAGATGATATTCTGAAAGCCGTATTTTGAGAGCGCCTGCATTTCGCCAAGTATTCTCATATGGCATCCCCTGTCTGCAAAAAAAGGAGTAGGGACAATATTAAGTACTTTTATTTGTCTTTCCATTTTACTTAAGCCCGGTAATTAAAAAAATCGAATAGAATATTTAAATAAGTATTATATCCAAATTAAAATAAATTAAAACATCCAGTTGGAATGCCTGTAAAAATAGTTAGAGACATAAAGGGAATAAGCACAGTAAGTTCCGAACGGTTAAAATCAGTAGACCTTGGACGTAAAAAATCTATATATTCTAAAGCAGAAACTCAAAACCCTTGGAGAATGACTTTAAAGAATTACTGTTCAATATTTACAATAATGTCCGGACTGTCCATATAAATATCCTGGGATGTAATCCTTAATTTGATTATTGCCTGGCCTGGCGCACGAGCTTTAATATTTAATACCAGGCTTAACTTACTGCCGGCTTTTACAATATAATCTTTTACCCACATATATTTCCCCTGAGACAACCCCGGCTGCTGATTTATTGATCCATTAGCTCCAACTTCAACAAATTTTACACTTGCCGGAAGAACCAATTCCAGTGAGGTTATTTTCAGGTCCTTATCGTTTGGATTGCTTATTTCATATTCAATATTGAATGCATCCCCAAATTTGATATTTAAGCTTTCTTGGGCAGGAATAATTTTAAGGCTTAATTTTTCACCTGTTACTTCATAAAATGATATATTTTCATTATACTTTGGCCACCTGTAAGTGCTTATAAGCTTGATATTAAAGTAAGGTATAAGGTAGTCTGCAATATTGGCCAAATAGACTTTTTTGCCCTCTTTAAGCTCCCTGCTTATATTATCTTTATTGTATAAAGGCGCACCTTCTCTTACATAGTTTATTTCTTTTTCGGGCTGTTCATAGATATCTATAAATGCTCCGATATTTGCCGAAGTTGAAGCAACATATATGGACGAACCCTTTTGGATATTATTAAAAATATCGCTCCAGAAAAAATAGATCCCATCAATTTTCGACGAATCGGCTTCCTTAAAATTCAAGCCTGCCATTAAGGCCGGAGCACAAAGGAAAATAATAAGAACAATGCAAACCAGGGAATTATAAAGAATCCTGCCTTTGGGTTTCCCGTCGTCGCCTGTTTTTAAAACTTTTACAAATAGTTTTTTTGATGATTCAAATATAAAAAGCAGGCCCATCGCAATATAGAACGTGATTATCAGTATCGTATCTATTAAAAAGTTTTCCAGTGCCCCGTATGAGTAAAGCGCTATGATTAACAGGCTGGAAATAATTGCCAGAAGAGAGCACAGAGAAAATTTCCAGTTTTTCCTGAAAGAGTAGTATAGCCCCAAAAGCGAAACTATCAGAAGAATGATACCAAAGTTTGCATAAATTATTTTAAAAGAGCTTGCAATAGTAGCCATAAAAAACTGCAATCCTTTATCGAAAATGGACCCGCTTACTATTTCACCGGTTGGATTTCTGCCGGTCACATACAAAAAGAAATCCCTGGCAGTCTTTACTGCCCCATGGCCCTGCAGGGACCTTATCGGCAGCCAGGCATAAAGGCCCAGCGGCAGGATAAAATAAATTATGCTCAAAATGACAGCCTTTATGCTTTTAAATATTTTTGGGTTTATAATTATCACAAACAATAACATGGCCGGCATAACGAAAAAAGCAATTGGATGGTCCGTTAAAAGCAACCCCAGGGCCGCAAAACAAAAATAAAGATGCTTCCTGTCCTTTATTTCTTCATACTTAAATATGGCGTATAGCAGCAAAGCAATAAAAAAACTGTTTATTGTGTCCATTTCAAACCTGTTTGCAACTGACCAGAAAGTAATGGTGTAAGCAAAAGTCAGTGCAGATATCAGGCTTATTGCTGCATTTTTGGTAAGTTTGTTTATGGAAAGAAATAAAAACAAAATTGTCAGAGCGCCAAATACAGCAGACATCAGGTTAAGCCTGTAGGCAAGGTCAAAAACAGGTATAAGTGAGAATAGCTTTCCGGCTATTGCATATGCAGGATATCCGGTTGGGACAAGGATGTCCATAAGTGGCACCTGGATCGCATACCAGGTCGTATCCCCTCCAATAAGCTTTGGCTGAAGTGTCACAATATAGAAGACTAATGGAACCAGAAACGCCAATATTGCAAAAACAGCATTCAGGTATTTTAAAATCGGCCCAAAACGACTGATTTTACCAGCATAATTTCTGGGTTTTGTCTGTAGTCCATCATTGATGCTTAATTTTTCATTTTTCATTTGACAGCAGCTCACTTTTTTTATTACTACTTTCAATTCTCCTCTTGCCGAACAGCCT
>CAYZUS010000076.1:0-4817 GCA_964481885.1 uncultured Actinomycetota bacterium
ATTTTTCTACAAAAACCACACAGGCGCAAAAAGTACCTGCGTATTTTCAATTTTTTCAAATGCCCATAAATTCCTGGTCAGTATCAATCCTCTTTCCGGATTATATTTTTTAATAAAATTAATAAAACTTCTGCCAAAAATCGGATTTTTCATATTAGAATATTTTACTTCTACGGGATATGTTTTACCTTCCAATTGAAAAACAAAATCAACTTCAGCTTTTCCCAAAGTTCTCCAATAGCGCAAATTAGAAAATTTATTTTTTAACAGAGTTGAAAAAACAGTATTTTCTACAAGGCTGCCAGCATCAGCTCTTAAATTAAGAGGATTAAAATTATTAATAGCCAGATTTCTAAGACCATTATCAATAAAAAAAACTTTGGGATTCTTTTTTATCTCTGATGTTATATTTGTAAAAAATGGTTTGAGCCGGTAAATTATATAAGTCTCTTCAAGTATTGCCAGATAGTTTTTTAATTTCTTAAAATAAGTCGAGCCATCAGTCATTAAACTGCTGTACTCTATGACATTTCCTGTCTGGTTTGCCAAAAGCAAAATGATATTTTTTAACGCAAGGTCATCTTCAAGCCGGAGCAGATCTATAATATCCCTGCCTATATATGTATTAAAAATATTTTCAAGTATTATTTTCTTTTCTTCCGTATCAGATGCTTTGGATACTTCCGGGTAACCGCCGTAAAGGGTATATTCTTCAAAATATTTTTCCATTTCCTTATCAAATATCACACCGTAATCTTTTTCTTTAACAGATTTGCCTGAGTATAAAAACTCATTTATTAGATTTGATTTTTCTTTATAATAATTAAGAATGTTTTTTTCTTTAATATTTAAGTACTCTTCAAAATCAAACTGGTAAAGCTCAAAAAGAAATACTCTTCCTACAAGATATTTAATGGTCTTACCCGTAAGCTCCAGACTTGATGAACCAGTGATTATAAATTTTATATTCTTATAATTATCATAAAGAAATTTTAGTTTACTGCCGCCATCCTTTACATACTGATATTCATCAAATAAAAAGAAGTATTTTTCAACCGGGTTATTCGATTTATTTGAATTATCCGGAAATTTTTTCGCATCTGTATTTTTTATTTTAAAAAAACTTTCGACATATTCGGCCGGGTTTCTCGAAAAATATTCCAGCTTGTTTCTGTCTTCAAAACTGACATAGAAAATATTTTCAGCCGGCACTTTCTTTTCATCAGTTAAAAATAATCTTAAATGCTCAAGCAGAGTTGTTTTTCCGCTCTGCCTCGGACCCCTGATTGCAAGTATCTCAGGTCTTTCGATCCACTTTTCTATTTCCTTCTGAATTTTCCTTCTAATATAATCTGCCATTTTATTATTTATAAGGTATAATGATGATATAACTAAATAAAAATTACTAATAACTCTATTATTACTAACTGTTGTTTAATAATACTCTTGATATTAGAATTTGCAATGTTTTTTTAATATATATGAGAGTTAGTTAGATAACATCAATATTATTGCTGCTTAATAGCCAATTTGTCTTGAAATATTTTTGTGCGGTTGTAGAAAACCGTATTTCATACATGAATCAGTCCTTCCCGAAAACATCTTTCATGGATGCGCCTTTTTTCTTTCCGGAGGCAATCTCACTTCCCTCTGTTAATAAGGATCCAATTGCAACATTCATTTTTTGCCTTTCCTCTGTAAATCTCGCAACAAGTTCGCTTCCGCCATACCCCTGGGATACCAGGTCTTTTAATATTTCTATCGAAAATGCACCATCGTCCAGCGATAAAGGACGAATAACAAGAAAGTTATTTTCCATATAACACTCAACCTCTTTACCAAACCCTAATTTTTCATAAAATTTTAGCGGGATAGTAAGCTGTCGTTTTCCTGTAATACTGATAATTTTTCTATCCCTAATGCCGGCATTTAATCTAGTTTCTGTCATTTTAGTAACCTCTTTTTATTATATTTAATTTTTACATGTTATTGATATATCCACTAAAATCATATATCAAGGATAATAGGATTGTCAATATTTTATTTTCTGTTTTGTATCTTATGATTCAAGTATATCTTTTTTAATCATTCTTATTCCCTGTCTCTTGGGTCCACCCTTTTTTAAATCCTCATAATATTATCTTAACCTTACTGACCATGAGGAAAATATATCTGGATAATTTTTCTTTGTGAAGCTAAAATACTTACTCATTAAACCGGAGACATATTGATTAACACCCCTGGACCGGCATTTTCAGGTTATTTTGCACGGACTATCGGATAGTCTATAATTTTGACATTAAAGCATTATTTTCAAAAAGGAGTATATCAATTGAAGACAGATAAAATCCCGGCAATATTATTGATCACATTCATTTTATTGCTCTCGATCCTGCTTACTTCCTGCTTTATCCCTTTCAGAGGATTTGGCGAGGATGCCGCAGCCGCAGCCGCTGCCATGACAGAAGCACCGGTCAAGGCCCAGGATTTCACTTTGTTTGATCTTGACAACAACAAGGTATCCCTTTCTGATTTCGAAGGTAAAGTTGTAGTACTGAACTTCTGGGCCACATGGTGCCCTCCCTGCAAAGCTGAGATCCCTGACTTTGTTGCAGTTTCCAATTCTTATAAGGATCGTGGTGTACAGTTTGTCGGAGTTTCTGATGATGATGTTTCTGCTCTTAAAAAGTTTGCCATTGATTACGGGATAGAATATCCGACACTTCTTGATGGTTCAGTGGACAGGATCATGCCCAAATGGGAAATATCTGCAATCCCTACCACTTTCATTCTTAATGGAAACGGTGAAATAATGTTTAAAACTGTCGGAATGATGACAAAAGACAAACTAATAAACGCCATTGAACTGAGCCTGTGAAATTGATTTATTATGAATGGTAAATGATAATATAAAGATGAAAAAAACTATGATTGGCACTGTTTGGACATACAATTTTTCCATTGCAGCTATCATTGCCGGTTTTGTCATGCTTGCAATTCTTCTTGCTGCCTCATTACTGATAAAACCTGCAACGGGCCCTGAAGTGCTCTCGCATTTCAGCAGCAGCTTTTTAATAAAAGCGGCCGAATACAACAGAAGTGTGATGCTTATATCCATTGCAGAGCGATTTGTCTCCTGGGTCGCCATGCTGGCCATAGTAGCCTTATTCTGGAAAAACGCCCACGCCAATGTGCGCATAGCAATATACTGGGCAGTAATAATCTTTATAGCCTTTAACATCATACTCTACATAGTCATGCTTCCGCTGCAGTACTGGCGGGGCTTTGTATTGGGACACCGATTTGGCCTTTCAAACCAAACTCTGGCTGCCTGGTTTATTGATGTATTAAAGGATCGTGCAATATCTCTTATAATAAACAGCGGAATAATGACACTGCTTTACGTGCTTATAATAAAGGTTCCAAAAAACTGGTGGATTGCTGCTGCAGCGGTTCTTATCCTGTTTTTTATACTCGCAAACTTTATATATCCGATTGTAATCGACCCTCTTTTTTATAAGTTTACCCCACTGCAGGATGAAGTATTGCAAAAAGAGATAAAGGCCATGACAGACAAGGCAGGGATTAAAATTGACAAAATCCTTGTTGCTGATGCGAGCAGGAAAACAAATACTGTAAATGCGTATTTTTCAGGTATTGGCAGCACTCAAAGAATCGTTATATATGATAATCTTTTAAATAATCACACCAGGGGCGAGGTGCTTTCGGTGATAGCACACGAGATGGGCCATTGGCGTTACAGGCATATTCTCTATAGTACAATCATCGGGTGCGCAGAAATCATACTTCTTGTTTTAATTTTAAAACTGGTACAGTCCGGAATCCAGGTTAATGCCCCAATTCAATCCGGGCAGATCGGGCTCGTTTTCCCGACAGCGTTCGGTCAGCCGATGAATTTTGGAGTAAAGCTCGTTACAATTCTTTTTATTTTGTACAGTTTCATTTCTTACCTTTCCATGCCGCTGGATAATCTTATTTCCAGGCAGTTTGAAAGGCAGGCCGACAGGGCATCTGTGGCCCTTACCGGTGACCCCGCCACGCAGGCAAAGATATTTGAAAATCTTGCAGTTACAAATCTGTCAAATGTCAAACCGGGAAAGGTGCTTGAATATATTCTTTTCAGCCATCCTCCCATTATAGACAGGATTAGTACATCGCTTAACCAGAAGTAAAAAATAGTTAAGACATGATATACAAATGGTAAATACGCATAATAATAAAACTTTTTACATGTCTTAAACTGAAAATAACGGTACAACTAAAGGCAAGTATTTATCCACTCGCCGCATTCTTTCCATCACATATCGCGCCAAACCCCGGACCATAACCGTATTATTATTTTATTATTCCATAACCGCCGCTGACCGGATCCAGAAATATCTGGTTATGCAGCGGATAATAACTCAGTGTGCTAAAAACGGCTATATTTACGACAATCAGAAGCATTCCTATAATATTTAAGGCCCTGCTTCCTCTTTGCACCAGAACCAGCCTGTAACTTATTATCTGCGCAATTGCTATCGATACAAAGAAGTTGACTATATCTACAGGAAGACTTTCAATTCCGGCAGATTTTGTAATATAGTAAATTCCTGTTATGATCAGTGCACTCATGGTAAATGAAACACCCTTGGCAAACAGGAAATTCCTTGCCCTTATGCCAAAAACAAAGAGTTCAATTATGGCCCAAATAAATGCCGGCCAGAAACCAATTTTTAAGTGCTCCCAAACGCTTTCATTGACTGCTGCAATTATGGCCACGGGCCTTAAATCTCCGCTTAACGCAAATATAAAAT
>CAYZUS010000077.1:0-4593 GCA_964481885.1 uncultured Actinomycetota bacterium
AGCTGGTCAGCTGAGACTTCGGTATACCCGATTATGCTCGTTGAATTTGCTATTATCGTGGTATTTGCGGGAGTCTGCTGGACAACTACTCCGGCAACTGTGGCTGTTGCTGTTGCTTCTGTTGACAGAGCGCCTGTATTATCTTTTACCTTTAGCTTTACAGTATATGTCCCTGCAGATACATACGAGTGAGTAGGCATCTTTCCGTTTGTTACAACTGTGCCGTCCCCAAAGTCCCACTGGTATTCTGCAATGCTTCCATCAGAATCTGCTGATGCAGAGCCGTCAAATGTGATATTTACACCTGCCGTGCCCGTATAGGGGCCGCCGGCATTTGCAACAGCAATGACATTTGCGACCGTTTCTGGTGTTGTGGTGGTCGCAGCAGCCTGCTTCTGGGCATCGCCGCTTATTGTAACTGTTGCGCTAACTTCAGCCGACAGGGCGCCTTCATTATCTTTTACCTTTAGCTTTGCTGTATATGTTCCGGCTGATGCGTAAGAGTGAGCAGGAGAGATTCCGCTTCCGGTTGTGCCATCGCCAAAGTCCCACTGGTATTCTGCAATGCTGCCACCGATGTCCGTTGATGCAGAACCGTCAAAGGTGATATTTACACCTGCTGTTCCTGCGTATGGGCCCTTTGCATTTGCAATGGGAATGTTATTTGTGACTGTTGCCCCCGCAGCTGTAGTCGTAGTTGTCGTCGTACTGGTTGTTGTGGCCGATGTACCTGTGTCAGTTGTTGTTGTGGCCTGCTTCTCTGCTATTGTGACTTTAGCAGTTACTGTAGTAGACGATACGTTCTTATCATCTACTACAGTAAACTTAACCGTAAACTCGCCAGGCGTCCCGTAAATGTGTGCAGGACCAACCCCGTTACCGGTTGTGCCATCGCCGAAGTCCCACAGGTACTCTTTTATGGTTCCATCCAAATCTGCTGATTTGGAGCCGTCCAATGTTATGCTGTCACCGGCTTTGCCAGTATATGGCCCGCCGGGATTTGCAGCAGGAATGCTGTTAATTGTTACAGTTACTTTGTCAACGCTTTCAGCGTTTGTTGTAATGCCATTATCGCTTGCTGAGGCCACTATCTTTAAGCTAACGTCTGTTTTCCCCGCTTTATCAAACAAATGGCTCACAACGGCATTTGTGACCGTCTGGTCGTATGTTCCGTCTCCATTGTAATCCCACATATATGATATCGTCATGTTCTGGACCACAGATATGGCACTTGCAGAAGCATCAAATGTCAGGGTGTCGCCTGCATTGCCGCTTTTATCGGCGCCGGCATTTGCCGTAACTGTTAAAGTCGTTTTTACAGTGGTGCTTACGTTTGCGGTTGCAATGCCCTGAACTATCTGGTTTGCATAAAGAACTATCTTGTCAGTGTATGTCCCTCCGGGTGCCCACCTGCCATTTAAGAATCCAAGTGTTGCATTGCCTGCATAATTTAAATGGGTGGTCCCAAAATGGCGAGGGTCATAGCTTTTATTGCAGTATTCATTTACATCAACTGCAAAATAGTACCATGCAAGATGAGAAAGGTGAGCAATTACTCCAAGCTCTTCGCTTGCAAAACTGTTGCCGGGAACTCCGCCGCCGGTGGCGCCGATTCCTGCAAAGTTATTCTGCTCCGGCTTTACGTCGCCCGTATATTCAAGAAATCCCGTCTCATGGCACATCTGGGCCCAGGCAATATCTGCCCTTAAGTTAAAGAGTTTTGCATATTTTATGTAAAGTGGGGCAAGCCTTGCTGCCCTTTCAGTTTTGCCTGAATTCCTGTCTGTAAATATCTTAAGAAGTGCTGCTTCCGTTATGTTTAAATATCCTATATAACTGGTAGCGTTGGATACGCTTTCAAATGTCGCATTACCGCCGGTATCTGCAGGATTGGTGCCGCCTGTTGTGGTTGTAGTGGCCGGAATATTATCAGCAGGATCTGTAATTGCCGCTGTTGTAATGACTGCGGAAGATGCCTTTCCAAAGGCGTCTTTTACAGTAAGGGTCACATTGTATGTGCCTTTTGCAGCATATTTATGAACTGTTTTTGCAGCATTTGCAGTTGTGCCATCACCAAAGTCCCAGAGATACTCAGCTATTGTACCGTCAGGATCATAAGAGCCCGAACCGTTAAAGGCAACATCGGTATTTATTTCACCTTTATACGCAGCTCCGGGGACCGCAATGGGATTTAAATTAATTTCTGAAGTATTTCCGGATTTTATTACATTTATCCTTAAGTTATCAAGGCTGTAGTTGCCGGACTGATCAAATGCGTATATGTAGAGTATGTTTTCACCCTCTGAAAGATTGTCTATGTTGGCATTAAGGGTCCAACCCCCATTAAGTACACCTTCGCTGCCTAAAACATTGGTCTCAAAGTTTTCCACTTTGCCAAGAAGCCCTGCGGCGTTTCTGTCAGCGGTTTTATAAATCTCTATTTTGGAAAGTTTCTTTGCCGGTGTGCCTCTTAAATCTGCGGTCCAGCCTCTTATTTCAAACATGGAAAATATCTTTGCCCCATTGGCAGGAATGTTAGTCTTCATGGTAAATCCCGAAGAGGAGGCCCCGCTTGTGTCGCTATAAGTATTGGTGTTATTGGCACTACCGGAAGCTGTTGTTGTAGTGGTATTGCCGCTTGTGCTTCCTCCGGCTGATGGTGCCTTATTTATTCCCTCCGCGAATTTCTTGATTCCGGCGAATATGCCGTTTGCGCATTGCTCACGGAAACCATCACTTTTTAACAGGTCGTTTTCAGTCTGGTTTGATATAAATGCGCATTCAACAAGAGCGCCCGGCATAGTGGTGTATTTGATCACCCTGAAGTTTGCTGTTTTAACGCCGCGATTTGCCCTTCCGGCACTTGCTATGATATTTGACTGAATAAGACTTGCAAGCTGGGTTGAGCCGGCAATGCCGTTGGCGCACCAGTATGTTTCTGTTCCATGGGAATAGGGAGAAAGTGCTGCATTATTGTGAATGGATACAAAGAGATCGGCACCGCTTGCATTGGCAAGGTTTACTACGTCATCAAGTGTACGGGTTGCGTCATCTGTTCTTGACATTACTACTGAAAAACCGCTGGCCTCAAGCTTGCCTTTGACTCTGAGGGCAATATCAAGGTTTGCATTCTTCTCATAAAAACCAAAGCCAACTGCCCCGGAGTCTCTTCCACCGTGACCGGCATCAAGGAACACAACAATATTGTTGCCTGCAAAAAGTTTGCCTCCATAGGGGGTAAACAGCGACAGGAGCATGAAAGTGATAATTATTAAAAGTGAAATAAATATTTTAAGATTTTTCGAACCCATTATCGATACTTTCATTAATTACCCCTTTTGTTTTAAACTGGCAGACTCTCCTGGCCCCCAAAGATAAACCCGTGGCGGTTCCCAAAAAACAACCAGCAGATATTGCTATATATATTGTCTATGATTATTACCGTATATCGTAAAATTACATCACAAGTAAAAGTGACATAATCCTTATACTTTTAATTTGTTTAAAATATTTTCTTCTTTGGTTTGTTCCTTCTCTGGTTTATTCCTTTTTTATTTATTATCTCTTAAGTATTTTATTTTTTAACCATTCTCTTACCTTAGTTTATTTTTCCTATAGTGTTTTCTTTCCTAAACACACTTTTTTTGGCAACTTATCTCATTATTTTTAAAATGTCACTTTTTTATAAGATCAGCTCTGCGGTACACAGGGTCTGTCATGTCAAGCTGGCCTAAAATATCCAGTTTTTTGCCGTCAATGTAAAATTCTACTGCGTGTATCTCCGGAAACTCTGTAAGAGTGTTTACAATTGCGTACTTAAGAAGATTATCGACAGTATCGCTTACAAATCTGTCATCTAAAAAGCTTTGTGAAAAATCCACCTTTGCTACCTGGTTGCTTACGGTAATGCCATTGATTTTTGTAGTTAAAGGAATAAGCACAAAGAGGCTTGAATCTGTGGGATTAATCATCATTTCGTAAATTGCGTCAACAAGTTTGCCAGCACCGGATACGGTCCTTGCCTCGCCTACAAGAAATTCACCGGCTGCATCAGCATAATATACATTTATTGTCGATTCGCCCGTATCTATTACATCTGTTGCTTCCGATGAGGTTTTCGCTGTTGTCTCAGTGGTTGTTTCCTGCGTTTGAGCGGTAGTTTCAACCGTAGTTTCCTTTACTGATTCTGTTGATGCCTGCTGCTGGCTTGCCTGACTGGCGGAATTATCTGCAGCTGAGGCAGCTGAAACGTCTGTTTTGGTCTGGTTGCCCAACACGCCGCCAAGCAGTGTGCACCCTGACAGCGCCATGGATAAAGCCACACAGACAATCAAAAAGACAAAAAACCCGCGCAAAAATCCGGGCAACAAGACACGGAAAAATGATTTTTGGGGAAAACGGAAAAATGCAGTAGCTAAATTATTTTTATCTTTGCTGCTTTTCATTACTACAAATAATTTTAATTTTCTATGATATTTATATTGCGACTTATTTTGCTACGATTACTACAACAATTCTTTTAAACTTTTTGTAAGATAATAATATGCTTAAAGCAACAGTAATGTCAAATTTATTTTATATTATTTTTTTTCA
>CAYZUS010000078.1:0-4523 GCA_964481885.1 uncultured Actinomycetota bacterium
TAAACAAACAGCATATTAAGCTGCTCCGTTTTTTACTTCCCGGAACTTTTTAATATGCTGTTCATCATTTTATATTTAATTTTTTTTCTGCTATTTTGAGTCTGTCAACAGCCCCTTAAGATCTTGGCAAATAAACAAAAGTAATCTGCCGTTCTTCTAAGATAGCACTTTTACAAGAGCTAAGTCCTTATCGTTTACTCACTCTGACAAAAACAGCCCTTAATTATCTGGCCTCTTGTTACTTGATCTCTGCTTCAGCGCCTACGCCTTCGAGCTGTGCTTTGATTTTTTCTGCTTCTTCCTTGGTTATTTTCTCTTTTACTACGTTTGGAGCGCCGTCAACCAAATCCTTGGCTTCTTTAAGCCCAAGTCCTGTTATTGTTCTTACTTCCTTAATAACCTGTATTTTCTGAGCGCCTACAGACTTAAGATTTACGGAAAACTCTGTCTGCTCTTCAACAACTGCTGCTTCAGCGCCACCTGCGGCTGCGGCAGGAGCTGCCATCATTGATGCTGCACTTACACCAAACTTCTCTTCAAGAGCCTTAACCAAATCAGCGACTTCAAGAACAGTCATTGTTTCGATTGCAGCGATTATATCTTCTTTTGACAAACCTTTTTTCTTGGTTTCTTTTGCTGTTTCTGACATCTTTACTTCCTCCATATCTTTTTCAATTTTTACTTTTTTTTCTTCTGCCATTTAAATTTCCCCCTTAGGAACTATAAAAACTTTAATTAAAAATAAATCTTCGCCATCCGATTTTAGCCCACTCGATTTTATGGCTACCGTTTCTGCTCTCTTCAAATTTGCAAATGCAACTTTTTCCACGGCCAGCTTTGAGCCTGCCAAACCGGAAATTGAAATACCGGTCATTTTTGCGACTGCAGACTTTATGCGGCCTCTTCCTTTTGCTTTCTTATAGCATCAAGCGCAACAACAAGACTTCTTGAAACTCCGCTCAAAACCGTTACAAGACCTGTCAAAGGATTCATCATAACACCAAGGAGCTGTGCCAAAAGAACTTCCCTTGAAGGCAGAGCTGCAAATCTTAAAACCTCTTCGGCGCTAAATATTCTGCCGTCAATCAAACCACCTTTGATTTTGAAAGATTCAAACTCTCTCTGAAAATCTTTGGCAAGCTTTGCTGCCTTTACAACATTTTCTTCACTTATGATAAGGCTTGTTGGACCTTTAAAAATTTCTTCAAGGTTTAAATCTTTATAGGCCTCTGACGCTGCAATCAGGGAGAGAGTGTTCTTAACTATCTTCAGAGATGCCTCAACATCATTTAGCCTGTTTCTTATACTGTAAGTACTTTCTGAATTAATGCCGCTGTGATCGGTAAAAATTATTGCCTTACCGCTATCAAAGACATCTTTTATGTCCTGTACCTTTGATTTTTTTTCTTCTCTTATCAATTTAACCCCCGAGTTTTACGTTTAAAAAATAAAATCGACCCAGAACAAGCAGTTTTTAGCCTCTCAGGTCGATTGACGTTCGTATTCTTCACCTGGGCAGGAAATTAAGCCTCATGTCGGGCACCTGCTGTCTCTGGCTGCTAATATTTATAATTTTATTGCACTGGTCTTATTATTGCTTCTATATTTTCCTTTGTATTTTATTTCTTTCTTAATAATATCTTAATTATAATTCCAAAGTTATTTTTTCACCGCAGCTCCGCCATTACTGAGCAGGTCCATTCTGCTATCCCTGCCTTGCTTTCCTTGCTTAAGCTACTGCTTCCATTTCAGCATGTTTGCCTGAATCCACTCTTATCCCGGGACCCATAGTTGTTGTAAGATAAACTCCCTTTAAATATTTACCCTTTGCTGAAGAAGGTTTTGCCTTTGATACAGCATCAAAAAGAGCAGAATAATTCTCTACAAGTTTTTCAAGCTCAAAAGAAAGCCTCCCTATCGGGCAGTGGACCACTCCGGTCTTGTCTGTCCTGTATTCAAGACGGCCCATTTTTGACTCCCTTACGGCTTTTTCTATTTCCATCGTGACAGTTCCAGACTTTGGATTAGGCATTAGCTTTCTTGGGCCAAGAATTTTTCCAAGTTTGCCCACGAACTTCATCATGTCGGGAGTTGTTATGCAGACATCAAAAGCCAGCCATCCGCCGGTAATCTTTTCCACAAGTTCTTCTCCGCCTACAAAGTCAGCGCCGGCATTAGTAGCCTCTGTTGCCTTGTCACCTGCAGCAAAAACCAAAACTCTCGGTACCTTGCCGGTTCCGTTTGGCAAAACCAAAGTTCCTCTGACGATCTGGTCAGCTTTCCTTGGATCAACGCCGAGGTTAAAGCTTATATCAACCGATTCGTCAAATTTGGCATAATGATTTTCCTTAAGCCATTTTAACGCCTGAAATGGAGACATCATTTCCTGTTTGTCCAGGCCCTTTATAAGTTCCAGAAATTTTTTTCCCTTTTTCAATTATCATTCACCTCGCTACCTTGATTCCCATGCTTTTTGCAGTGCCTTCAATGATTTTCATTGCATTTTCAATTTTCCTTGTATTTAAGTCCTCAATTTTAATCTTTGCAATTTTTTCAAGCTGCTCCATTGAAAGCTCGCCGATTTTCTGCCTGTTCGGCTCTTTTGAACCCTTGTCCAACTTAAGTTCGCTCTTTATAAGAACTGCTGCAGGAGGGGTCTTTGTAATAAAACTGAATGTACGGTCCGCATAAACTGTTATCACCACAGGGATGATGGTACCCGTATCTTTTGCAGTTCTTTCATTGAAAGTCTTGCAAAACTCCATTATATTGACACCGTGCTGCCCTAAAGCAGGTCCTACAGGAGGAGCCGGGTTAGCCTGCCCAGCAGTTATTTGTAACTTAACCAATGCTAAAATCTTTTTTGCCATTTACTACCTCTGCATTAAAAATAAAACTTTTCTATTATACATATACCTGAAAATATATCAACAAACCTGGTTAATTACCCCGGGCTCCTGATTAAATTTTTGATATCTGGTCAAAATTCAACTCAACAGGAGTTTGTCGTCCAAAAATGTTTACAAACACTTTCAGTTTTCCCTGATCGAGATTAATCTCATTTATCGCGCCGTCAAAATTTGCAAACGGACCTGATATTACCTTAACCGGCATGCCAATTTCAAAGTCTGTCTTGGGTTTTGGCTTCCCGGACAATTCAATTTTCATTATTCTTGCAACTTCTTTTTCGCCAAGCGCTGAAGGTTTGTCTCCGCTTCCAACAAAACCTGTAACACCGGGAGTATTTCTTACAACATACCAGCTGTCGTCATCAAGAAACATTTTTACCAGCAAATATCCAGGAAAAACTTTCTTGGATGAAATATGCTTTTTACCGCCTGTAATTTCCATTACTTCTTCTTTGGGAATATAGATCTCAAAGATTTTATCCCCCATATTCATCGATTCCGTTCGATGCTCAAGGTTTGCTTTTATCTTGTTCTCATATCCTGCATAGGAATGAATAACATACCATCTTGGTCTCATTATTTATCACCAATATCTAAAACTCTTGTTTTACCGGTTTTATCTTTTACTAATATTTTTGTTAACTCTCTGCTTGCCCTGGTTAGCTTTTGCTTTATTTTCTTGAAAAATATTTTTACTATATCTGTGCCATCATAGTAATAAGCTTCAAAAATAAAAAGTCAAAAAGCCCTATCAGAACAGAAAAAAATGCCAGCGCTATAAGCACAACTACAGTGTATGTCAGCAGCGCTTTTCTGGTGGGCCAGGTTACTCTTTTCAGTTCATGTACTACATCCCTGAAAAACTTGGCAATTTTCTTTGGAAAAGATTTTATTAACAGCTTCCAGTCAACTTTCTTCCTTGGCCCAGCTACAGGTGCCTTCCTGTCTTTTTGGGCCCTCTCCATTATTGCCTTGGGCTTATACTTAAAAGGAACTTTCTTTTTTGCCATTTTTATGTTCTCTTATTTTTAGTTTTTTTACCTTATATTTTGTTTAACTTAAAATACACATACATTGCAAGAGTTTGGCAGGGCTGGAGGGACTCGAACCCCCAACACCCGGTTTTGGAGACCGGTGCTCTACCATTAGAGCTACAGCCCTAATCTCTATCTGGTCTCTCTGTGGTTAGTGTGTTTTTGGCACCACTTGCAATATTTTTTTATTTCAAGCTTCTCAGGATCATTTTTCTTATTTTTCATTGAACTGTAATTTCTTCTCTTGCAGTCCGAACAAGCCAGTATAATTATTTGTCTCACGACAATTCTCCAATCTTTATAATTTTTCTTCTGATTGAATATTGATTAGAAAGCGTAAACCGATAAGTTAGCACCATAATCAATATATGTCAATTATATTTTTAACTTTTTTTAATAAAAAACAAAAAATAAAACTTTTTTCTTCATCAGATTTGCTACCGTCCCGCACAGTAACATTTATTCAAACTGAGCTGTGTTACTTCACAATACGTCTCAATACTTATGTATTGAGCATCGCTCAAAGTAAATTCCTACTCGAGTATCTTTATTATGCTTCCTGCACCGATTGTACGTCCGC
>CAYZUS010000079.1:0-4450 GCA_964481885.1 uncultured Actinomycetota bacterium
AAAAGATAGCAACAAACTTATGAAATTAGTTGAAATAGGCACAATAAGAAATCAGCCGGAGGGTTTTAAAGCCTTTATTCCTAATCCTTTCCCGCCAAAAGCCGGCTTTGATTTTGAACCCAAGATTTTAAAGAAGAATAATGAAGCAACCCGGCTACTTGGCAAACTGGATGGCATTACCAAATTGTTGCCTGATTCAGATTTTTTCATTCTTATGTATCTGAGAAAAGATGCTGCGACTTCAAGCCAAATTGAAGGAACCATGGCTACCATGATCAATGCCATTGAAGCGGAAGTAAATGTGAAAACGAATATTCCGGAAGATGTTGATGACATACTGCATTACATTAAAGCGCTTAATTATGGAATGAAGCGAGTCAGTGAAGATAATTTTCCAATAACACTTC
Source organism: uncultured Actinomycetota bacterium (assembly GCA_964481885.1). GTDB lineage: Bacteria > Actinomycetota > Humimicrobiia > Humimicrobiales > Humimicrobiaceae > Fen731. The sequence goes on from CAYZUS010000079.1 coordinate 408, forward strand.
GTTTTGTGAGGGAACTTCATCAACAGCTAATGAATAAAGCAAGAGTTACACATTTTTCTGATCCCGGGGAATTTCGAAAAAGCCAGAACTGGATAGGGGGAACCCGTCCGGATAATGCCAGTTATGTCCCGCCGCCGGTTAATGAAATGAATAAATCACTTGGTGAACTTGAGGCTTTTATACATTCAGATGATTTAATGCCCACTGTAATAAAGGCAGGTATTGTTCATGCCCAATTTGAGACAATCCATCCCTTTTTGGACGGCAATGGAAGGACGGGCAGAATGTTAATCACATTTTATCTTTGGAAAGAAGGTTTCCTTGAGAAGCCTGTATTATTTTTGTCATCCTACTTTAAAAAACATCAAAAATTATATTATGAAACACTTTTTGGTTATCATAATGGAAATGTGTATGACTGGGCTGATTTCTTTCTTGATGGTGTTATTGAGATTGCAAACGAAGCTATAGACATAGTAGGGAAAATAACATTTTTGCGCGAAGACAATATCAGAAAGCTTCAAATTTTGGGCAAAAGGGCTTATGAAAGCGCAATAATGGTTTTACCAAAATTATATGGTCAGCCAATTGTAAATATTGCTGTAATTCAGAAATGGACCGGTTTTACACGCGCTGGAGCTCAAACAGTTATTGACCGGTTTATTAAAATAGGCATTCTCTCACCAAAAGATAAAGACAAAAAATATGGGCAATCGTATGAGTATAAAAAATATCTTGATATTTTTATCGGGAGCGATATTTAAAGTGTGTCGCTATTGTCTGTGCGATGGCAATTCTTGGCGGAGTGGAGCATATTCGCACCACATTTTTTAACTTTCAGAAAAGTTTATATTCAAAAACAACCCAGGCAAATGTTTAGCATAAGGGAAAATGATTCGGATGGATAAAAAAGAAAGAGTTCTTGCGGCAGTAAGCTTAAAGAGCACAGATAAAATCCCATCTTCATACAGAGGCTTAAAGAACGTGACAAAAAGCCTGTTGAAATATTTTGGGATACGCGATACCGATGATTTCATTAACATTAAAAGCGAGTTGCTGGGAGCTTTGGGCGCAGATTATTGGGCGATGGGCCATAATATCTGCTATTTTTCAACTTTTCATGCCAGATATGATGGCCATGTAACGATGTGACAACCCAGGATGTTTTTTTTCGGCCAGGATTATTTTGTCTCCTTCTCATGAGTGTATGCCCGGCACGCCAGTCGAAAATATATTGGCTATTTATGAAAGCATCAATGATTTAAGTGAATAATTGGTAATAAGCAATGTTTCTGCTATAACCCGGAAATTTCTTCAAAATAATTTTGTGTGTTTATAATTTTAAAAGAATGCGCCAACGGAAAAATATCTTTGCTGAGCCTTCTTTCATCTGTCTTAATTTCTATACAGGTATATTCCTTTTTATAATCTTCCATAACAAGATCTACTTCCTGACCGCCATATTCTCTGTAAAAATACAAGGTCTGCTTTGAGTGGGTATTTTTTCTTTTTTTCTCTATTTCTGAAACGATAAAATTTTCAAAAACCCCACCCTTGTCAGGACGAAGTTCCAAATCCCTGAAATCTTTGACTAAAATATTTCTTATACCCAAATCATAGAAATAAAGTTTTCTATTCTCTGAAACTGCCTTTCTGATATTTGTTTTAAATGATGGCAGCGGTATAAGGACATAGTTTTTGATAAAAATTTCAATATAGTTTGATACCGTTACCGCATTTGCTCCAAAACCACTTGCCAGCTCCCGAACAGAAACTTCTGATCCTATTTGCAATGCAATTTTTGTTAAAATATCTTTTGCCAGTTTTTCATTTTTCAGATCATAGATATTAATGATATCTTTTAAAACATATGCATCCAGGATATTCTGCAATAAATCAATTTTTCCTGATTCAGAAAGCATGGGGCTTGCATATACTTCCGGATATGCTCCAAATATTTGCAGCTGATTAGCTGTTTTTCTGTAAAAATCATATTTGGAATATTCTTTTATATTAGAGTTGTGGTCAATTTCTTGGATGGAAAGCGGCAGGCAATAGCTTTCTGTAAACCTCCCGGCAAGAGTATCAAAACTCGATCCCTTTTGCCGAAGCTCACTACTGCCGGTTGCAATGATTTTGACATTAAACTCATCATGAAGAATTTTTAAGGCTATTGTGCTTTCGGGATAATTCTGCACTTCATCGATAAGAATGGTTTTATGTTCAAAAGTAATTTTTTCAAGCGCGTCCCTTGAAGGGACAAACAGCTCTCTGTCTGAAAGTAAATCAAAGTTAAATATCGGGACCGAGAGCTTTGAAGCAATGTCTTTTAATATGGTTGTTTTTCCGGAACGTCTCGGGCCCCATATAAAAAATATCTTTCGGCTGTCTGCCTTTAAATAATCTTCTATTTGTTCTTTAACTTGTCTTTGTAACATAATATTTATATTTTAATACTAAAGTGTATATTGTCAATATGCAATTTAGTGCTAATATGAATATAGAGTAAAATAATTGAAATGTTTTGAGTGGAGATTTAAAGGTTGGGCCAAAACAGTATTTCAATAATCCAAATAATTTAAAAAGCAGAACACAAAAAACCCTGTTAAAAAACCAATATTCAAATCTGATAGCCAAGTCCGGGGATTTTTATTGGAATAAGTATAAGGAGTAACTACAAAGCAGGTAAAACAATTCGATTTATTACCAGAATATTGTAAAATTTGTGATACATATAAAATTCAGGAAACCAGATAATAAATTTTAAGATATATAAGGAGCGTGAAAAAATAATGCTAAAAAAAGAAAAGGATGTTTTGAAGTTGTTGGCATTCCGTATAGCCGAGATTTCTTCTTCTCCCATTAATCAGATAACAAAACGCCAGTGGCATGCAAACAACTCTTTAAAACCCCTGCGTCCCATGTTTATGATTGATCAGCTTCCATGGAATGAGCTTGATGTCAATAATGAGTTAAAGCTTCAGTGTGAAGATCCTTTTTGCCAGGAACTTGAAACAATACTCCGCCAGCTAATTTATCGCTGGGAACACATGAGAGATGATTTTGTATATGAGCCGGTCATATACATTCCAATGATTATAAAAGGCATAGGTTATGGGCTGAGCATTAAAGAGGATCTGATAAAGTATGAATCCGGCAATGACATTTATTCCCATCATTACTACGATATGCTCCAGAACGAAGAAGACCTTGAAAAGCTTAAATTTCCCCAAATTACTTTAAATGAAGAAGAAACCAAAAGTCGTGAAATCATTGCCCATGAAATCTTTGATGGCATATTGGATGTTATAATGGATGGTTATACCCCATGTTTTAATCCCTGGGATGAAATAGTCCAATGGCGAGGTTGCGACACTATGCTATATGATTTTGTTGACAGGCCCGATTTCATGCATAAAATAATGAAAAAAACGGTGGATATAAATCTTTCTATCCTTGAGCAGTGCGAGAGAAAAGGCCTTTTGAGCAAACCCCAACAGAGAATACATTGTTCGGGTGGATGGTCAGAGGAGATTCCTTCTGAAGGCTATGATCCGAATAAACCACGCTCAAAAGACATCTGGACATTTGGTATGGCGCAGATATTTACCACAGTGTCCCCAAAATTACATAATGAATATGAAATAGATTATGCTATTGATTGGTACAGCAGATTTGCATTGGGTAACTACGGCTGTTGTGAGCCGCTGGATGACAGGCTGGAATACGTAAAAAGGATCCCCAATATCCGAAAAATTTCAATGAGTCCATGGGTTAAGAACAGAGAGTCCGCGGCTGAGCAGATGGAGAGTAAATATGTTTTCCTTAATAAACCCAATCCTGCATATCTTATTGCAGACGCCTGGGACCAGGATCTGGTTAAAAATGATCTGATGACAACACTTGAAGCCTGTAAAAAATATAAATGTCCACTTGAGTATGTTCTAAAGGATGTCAGCACAGTAAATCACAAACCCCAAGTTTTGTGGAAATGGGTTGAGATAGCCCGTAAAGTTTGCGAAGGCTGATTGCCCAAATGGTAT
>CAYZUS010000080.1:0-2228 GCA_964481885.1 uncultured Actinomycetota bacterium
TATGTGTTTGTAATTCCTGAAAAATCCTCAACTACTGTATAAGTGCCATAGGCAAGTTTTGACCATGAAGCTTTTTCGCCATTTGATACTTTCTGCGGTGAAGTTGCCACTGTATTTCCGTTTGAATCCTTTAAGGTAAGGTTGGCATGGTCTGAACCTTCAAGACCCATTTTTGTTACTTCTATTGAACCAAATTTTACTTCAGTGTTTGTTATTGTCTTTGACACTTTGGTTGTGCTGTTGACAATTATTGTAGCCATAGGATTTGAAACATTGTATGTATGTGTGTTTGTAATTCCTGAAAAATCCTCAACTACTGTATAAGTACCATAGGCAAGGTTTGACCATGAAGCCTTTTCGCCATTTGATACTTTCTGGGGTGATGTTGCAACTGTGTTTCCTTTTGAATCCTTTAAAGTAAGGTTGGCATGGTCTGATCCTTCAAGGCCCATTTTTTTTACTTCTATTGAACCCTTAAGTGCACAGTTTGATATTGTTTTTGTCTCCTTGGTTGTACTGTCAACTTTTATGGTGGCCATAGGGTTAGAGACATTGTATGTATATGTGTTTGTAATGCCTGTAAAATCCTCAACTACAGTATAAGTACCATAGGCAAGGTTTAGCCATGTGGCTTTACCGTTATTTGATACTTTCTGGGGTGATGTTGCAACTGTGTTTCCTTTTGAATCCTTTAAAGTAAGGTTAGCCTGGTCTGAACCTTCAAGGCCTGTCTTTGTGACTTCGATTGACCCAAGCTGCACAGGTGCACATTTAAAGTAATACTCTACATGGCTGATCTCTTTTGCTCCGTTTTTTTCTGAAACAGTCACAGATCCGGTCCCGGAAAAGGATACAGAATAGTTTGACGGACGCGCTTTATTAGGCAGGTCACTCAAACCTATTTCATCGTCTCTATCCCAGTACTTTGTGCTTCCTCCAGGATAAAAAGCCAGAAGATATGGTCCGGTTTTAATAAGGACCTCAGTTAGTATTATGTCCCCTCCACAAGGTGAAGCAAAACCTGAATATGGAAAAGTACCAACAAATTCATGGTACCAATTGTCATATTTTACCCAGTAGCTTGCGCCATTTCCGCTGTCTTCAGTAAATGGATTGTCCTGTAGCATTGTAAAAGCACCTGTTGAGGGAGTCCTGGTTATAGAGGAATCAGTAAAAACAGTCCAGGCAATCAAAGAACCTAAAATTATATTATCCATAGCAGTGTTTTCTCCACTGTTTATCTCAAGTGAGTCACTTTTTAGGACTTCTGTCTGTCCATCTTCATTTTTAACTATGGACCTTGCTTCAACTTTATATTTTTCAGCTCCAACTATCGAGTATCTATATACAAATTTCCCGTTCTCACCAATATTGTTTACAGTACCTGTATGTTCCACCTCACCACCTGGGATTTCTGGGGTGATTGCATAGAAAACTATCTGGATTTCTTCATTTGGGACAAAACCTTCACCAAAAATAGTTACTTCCTCTCCAGGATGGTAATCTTCCTTATCTGAATAAATAAAGGGGCTGTAACTGTCCGTATTTTGTGTTAAAGGATCTTCTGCTGCAAACTGCACAGATAAAACTACTGACTTTTCTACCGTTTGGATATTGCCTGAACTCATTTTAAAATTATTGATAAGCTCTACTGAAGAACTTACTACTGCGGGAATTCCAACTGTAATATCTTTCAGTAATTCTTCTCCTGCATTCAAGTTATTGATTGAAAAGCTTACTTCCCTTAATTCCTGGTTAAAGCCTAAACCTTCTATAGGTGTAAATACTGCAAGCTCAGGAAGTTTATATACAACATTAATGCCCTCGAGCGGCATTGTTCCTGTATTTTTAACCACGATTTTAAATACAGCATTTTCTCCAGGTATTACTGCTTCGGGATTTGCCACAACATTTAAACTTGCTGAATAGCTCTGTTGCTGTGACTGTTCTGATGAATCGTTTATAGGCTGGCTCTCTGTTGTCAGCATATCCTGAGCTGTTTCCTGTGTATCTGTTGCCACAGTAGTTTCTGATACAGCCGATTCCTGCACTGTGGTTTCAGCAGCAGTATCGCTGGCAGCTGTTGCTTCACTTGCTGCAACTTCGCTACCCTGGGCAGCGTCTTCGCCCATTATCATATTTACCGGAGTAAGCCAGAATATAAGCGCAGCTATTATCAGAAAAGATAATAACCTTACACTTAATTTACTTCCTGTTTTTTTCATTTC
>CAYZUS010000080.1:2328-4162 GCA_964481885.1 uncultured Actinomycetota bacterium
CCATTAGCGTCCAGACTTAGGAAAAGCTTCATAGCTTCTAAATTAATTAATATTTTTTCAAAGAACTGTCCAAATAAAACAAAAAAACCGACAATTCTAAAACAAAACTTGTTTAAAATAGTCGGTTACGCCACTAGCTCCACTTTTCCATTAGCGTCCAGACTTAGGAAAAGCTTCATAGCTTCTAAATTTTTTGTCTAATTCAGTAATCTGATATTACAATATATATATGGAATGTCAAGTGTTTTTTTATACTTTTTTGATACTTTATAATATTTGTTTATATTTTATAGCAACTTGCACTACTTATAGCAATTAATTATCACTTTTAAATAAAGCTCTGGAATTGTTAAATAATACAATGGATGTTTAAAAGAATCTCCAAAGATCTTTGCTGCAGGAAAGTCGCAGCCAATTCTGAAGCTTCTCAAAACTCTTTTGCATCTGCAAATAAAAACTTTCACAAATAATTGGAAAGCACCAGTATGAAATAATTTCAATCCTTTAAAATCAATTAAAATGGCCCGGACTACTCCGGGCCATTTATTCTGGACGTCTGTTATTTATTGATGAAAATTATCTGTCTTTTAGTCTTCCTTTTTTGCAAGGCTTAATTTCCTGCTGTTTCTTCTTAAAAGTGTTGCAACCAGCATTGCAAGTCCTGCAATTATTGCTGCGCCTCCTGATATGGGAATTATTGGGTCAATTCCTGTGAATGCAAGTACCTGAATTCCGCCACCTTCAGTTAACCCAGCCACTGTTATTGCAGCAGCAGCTCCGCCACCACCGGCAGGTGCATCGGTTACATTTAAAATTATAGAAGCACTGCCTGCACCTATGGTCACAGCATATGCTGCGGGATCTAAAAGGTATCCTGTAGGGGCTGTATTTTCCATTACTGAATATGTCCCCCATTTAAATCCTGATACTGTAACAGTTCCGTCGGGACCTGTTACCAATGTCTCAACATGTGCACCAGCTGAGTTATATACCCAGTAGATGGCTCCCGGAACCGGAAGTCCTGTTAATGAATCAAGTTTTGTAAGCCTTAAAAATCCAGTAGATTCTGTAATTGTCAATATTCCATTATTAATTGTCACATCATAATTAGGAAGTTTTCCATTTGGATCTACTGCTGTTGGAACAATTGGATATTCACCGGGTAAGCTGGTAACAATAGCTGCGCTGTCATATAGTGCACTAATATCATCACTGTTTTTTATGCCTGTTATAGTTCCTGTGAATACAGGGTTAGCTATTCCATATATACGTGAAGCATTATCAGCAGTTATTGTAAGGGACGCTTTGTCAACTGTCAGTCTTCCCTCAACATAAGAAATAGTGTAATTGCCAAGTCCTGTTCCTGTTGCAGCGCTTGGCACTATAGCATAAGGGGAACCTGCAACGGTTGCAGTTGCTGCTGCTCCATCACTTGCCAGTGTAACGCTTGTAACTGAATCACTATTTACCAAACCTGCGGTTGTAAACTCAGTTCCTGCGAATGTAACTGTATCTCCGTATGTCTTACTTTTATTGTTGGCTGTAATTGTTAACGGAGCTTTTTCTATTTTCAAAGTCCCTTTTGTAACTGTCAGATCATAGTTAACAAGCTTTCCGTCAGGGTCTACTGCTGTTGGATTTATATCATAAGTTCCAAATGGACTTGCTGCAGTGGCTAAAGTTGCATATGTTGCTGTTATATTGTCGTTGTTTTTAATACCTGTTATTACGCCGTCAAATACTGGGTTATCCGTTCCATACTGACGTGTTTTATCATTTGCTGTAATTGTTAACGGAGCTTTTTCTATTTTCAAAGTCCCTTTTGTAACTGTCA
>CAYZUS010000080.1:4262-4381 GCA_964481885.1 uncultured Actinomycetota bacterium
ATCCGTTCCATACTGACGTGTTTTATCATTTGCTGTAATTGTTAACGGAGCTTTTGTGATTGTCAATTTGGCCGGAACAAATGTAATCGTATAGCCTGCGGCTGCCAGAGTACCCTGGG
>CAYZUS010000081.1:0-4280 GCA_964481885.1 uncultured Actinomycetota bacterium
TGTTTTTTTAATGCGAAATGATGATTTTTTAATGCCAAATGATGTTTTTTAAAAATATCTACTGTTTTTCTGAGTGAAGCTCCCATTTGATGGAATCTTTAAAGCATGATTTTAATCTGTCAAACAAACGGCCTTTGACATTAACCGTAAATCCCTTGCTTAACCTGTATTTTTTTTCAAAGCCTCCGTTATCGTCAGCTTTTATTCTCACTTCAACCAAAGTCTGCCCAAAGTTTTGCGTAAGAATCGAATATAACTCATCAATGTAGCCGCGCGAAAGCTCATTTTTATTTATTATAAGCTCCAGTATTTCATTGCCGTTAAAGTCAGCATCAAACCCGTTATTTGATAAGTTATGTGAGTCTTCACTTACTTTTGCTGAATCAGTATTTTGAGCGTCAATATCATAAATAACATTACCAAACATTTTACTGCTGCTACCCCCGTGAACTTCATCTTCCGGCATCTTCACTCCGGAATTAGTGCCTGTTTTAGCCATGTTCGAATGGCCGTCATTCTTTTTTAGAGTATCACCATTACCGGCACCTGAGCCCACCTTGAAAATTTCATTGTCGGAAATCTCACCATTGCCTGAGCCTGGCATTTCCCTGAGAGTATCGTCCCCGACCAGCTCTGCTGCAGCTCCAAAAATAACGACTTCATCAGGGTTTGCTTTTAAAATACCGGTTTTTCCGTTACCTCCTTCTTTGTCTGCCCTGAAAGTCAGGCCATTGCTTTCACCAGCATCCTCATCATAAACCCTTCCGTTGTCTTCATTAAAGTCTCCATCGAAAATACTGCCGTCATTTATTTCTTCTTCTGCCATCTCTTCACCAAAAATCTTTGCATTTTTTATATTTGCATCCCGTCCGGCATCTTCACTTACTTTTACCTCAGCAATTTCGCTTGCAATAAGCTTTATCTGATCCTCTTTTTTGTCTATTCTTCCTGTTATTTTTATTATTCTGTCTTCTTCAAGAAGCGGGCGGTATTTTTCAAGCACTGTTGGAAATATTACGACTTCAATGCTCTCGGTTAAATCTTCCACGGTGATAAAATACATGGACTGGTTATTTTTTGTGGTAATCTGCTTTATCTGTGAAATTACAGCGACTATACTAAGGGTTGCCTTATCCTTTTCCTCACTTAAGCTCTGTATTGAATTATACTTTGCCATTATATCCCTGTATTCAGACAGCGGGTGGCCGGAGATATACAGGCCGAGCATTTCTTTTTCAAAGTTCAGCAGTTCTCTTGAAGAATATTCAAGCTTTGAGTATTCATCCCGTTTCTGAGAGTTTTTTGCTCCATTGGTTCCTTCGTGATAACCACTGCTGTCCACATCCTGCTCGTCTGCAGTATCAAACAATGAACCCTGTCCGGATTCTTTGTTCTTTTTTCTTTTGTCTGCCTCTTCAACAATACTTTCATAATTTTCCAGAAGATATTTCCTGCTCACATCAAGTGAACTAAAAACACCAACCTTTATCAGGCTTTCCATGGTTTTTTTATTTAAAACGATATTTTCGACTCTTTCACAGAAATCTTCGAAATCCTTAAAGGGGCCTTCTTTCCTTTCGTGCGCAATCAATGCTATTACGTTTGTTCCCACGTTTTTTATCGCTGAGAGGCCAAACCTTATGGAACTGCCGACAACAGTAAAATCTGAAAAACTTTCGTTTATGTCCGGGGGCAGCACAGTAATGCCCATTCTGTTTACTTCACTGATATACTGGGCGACTTTCTCCTGGCTCCCCATCCTTATGCTTAAGAGCGCCGCCATAAATTCGACAGGAAAATTGGCCTTAAGGTAAGCGGTCTGGTAGGAAATCATTGCGTAAGCCGTGCTGTGAGATTTATTAAATCCGTATTCTGCAAAATGCGTAATCAGTTCAAACAGTTTGGCTGCAGTGGTTTCATCAATGATTCCCTCGTTTTTTGCACCCTGCAGAAACTTGTTTTGCTGCTGCTCCATGACATCCCGCTTTTTCTTGCTGATAGCATCTCTTAAGATATCAGCTTCAGCCATGGAAAACCCTCCAAGTTTTGAGACAATAAGCATTATCTGTTCCTGGTAGAGTATTATGCCATAGGTATCTTTGAGTATTGGTTCAAGGCTTGGGTGAAAATACTTTATTTTTTTGATTCCGTTTTTTGCATCTACAAAATCCTTTACCATCCCACTCTGCAGTGGTCCCGGCCTGAAAAGAGCCAGTGTCGCTATAACGTCTTCAAACCTTGATGGTTTTAAGCCGATAACAAGATCCCTCATACCGGAGCTTTCAAGCTGGAATACTCCAAGACAGTCGCCGTCACAAAGCATTTTGAATGTCTTTTTATCTTCAAGGTCGATTGTATTAATGTCCAGTTCAATATTCTTGGTTTTTTTAATCAAAAAAAGTGCCCTGTCTAACAACGAGAGAGTCTTTAAACCCAGAAAATCCATTTTCAGAAGACCAATATTCTGCACATCCTCCATTTTATACTGTGTCTTTATTCCACCGCTCTTTTCGTCTCCCTGTATCGGAGTGTAGTGGTAAAGTTCTTCTGCAGCTATAACAATACCTGCAGCATGTGTTGAATGCTGCCTTGCCTTGCCTTCAAGAGATTTTGCTGTATCTATTATGTTTTTTACTTTTTTCTCTGAACCATACAAGTCAGCAAGTTCCTGAACGGCTTTAAGGGAAGAATCTATTGTTATGTTTAATTCTGTCGGTATAAGCTTGGCTATCCTGTCAACTTCATTATATGGCACATCCAAAACCCTGCCGGCATCCCTTATGGCCTGGCGAGCTGCCATTGTTCCGAATGTAATGAGCTGGGCAACCCTGTTTTCACCATATTTCTCAGTTACGTATTTGATTACAAGGTCCCTTTTATCATCAGTAAAATCAATGTCTATATCCGGCATTTTTTTTCTTTCTTCGTTAAGAAATCTCTCAAACAACAGGTCATAACGCAGCGGTTCAATATCAGTTATATTTAGGAGATACGAAACAATACTTCCGGCAGCAGAGCCTCTTCCCGGCCCTACCCTTATATCATTACTTTTTGCAAATTTAACAAAATCCCAGACTATCAGGAAATACTCTGCAAAGCCCATCTTCTTAATTACACCCAGCTCATGGTCTATCCTTGATTCGATTTGAGGTGTGATTTCCTTGTATTTCCTGCTGATACCTTCAAAACTTAGCTGCCTTAAATAATCATCCGGCGATTTGTTATCCGGAACATCAAATGGCGGAATCAGGCCAAGGTTAAAATCAAGCTTCAAATCACACTTTGATGCTACTTCTCCGGTATTTTCAATAACTTGCGGAAATTCTTTGAAAATCTCACTCATTTCCTCGCCACTTTTAAAGTAATACTCCATGGTCCTCGGAAAAAAGCCACTCTTTTCAGGTTTGGAAGAATCAGTATTTTCACCTTTTGCTTCCTGTTCTGCAAGCTTTAATATAATCTGCCTGATGTTTTCATCAAGGTCAGGTCCAAGACCTCGACCGCCCAGGAGTCCCTCGAAATCCTTTATCGTTGTGCCTGACTGGATGCACAGAAGAAGAAAATGATATTTAAAATCCTCTTTATTTAAATAATGAACATCATTTGTACAGACCGCTTTTATGCCAAACTGGCCGGCAAGTTCCCACAGTGTCCTGTTAATCTCCCTGTGTTTTTTTATGCCAAAATCTGTCAGTTCAAGATAAAAGTTTTCTGCGCCGAATATTTCTATGTAGTCCTCTATTGCTTTTTTTGCAAGATCGATTTTGCCTGCCTCGACAAATCTTGGCACTTTTCCGCTTAAACATCCGCTTAAAGCAATAAGACCTTCTGAATACTGCCGCAAAAGATCTGTGTCTATTCTGGGTTTGTGGTAAAAACCTTCAAGAAAACCAAGGCTCACCAGTTTCATGAGGTTCTGGTAACCCTGTTTATTCTTTACAAGAAGCGTCAGGTGATTATAGCGATTTTCCTCCCTGTTTTCCTTAGTTACTTTCTTGTCAAACCTGCTTTTTGGAGCCTGGTATACTTCGCAGCCTATTATGGGTTTTATTCCTGCCTTTGTTGCCGACTTGTAAAAATCAATGGCGCCATACATGTTCCCGTGGTCAGTCAGTGCAACTGAGTGCATGCCCAATTCAGCAGCTTTACTGATCATATCATCAATTCTTAACAGTCCGTCCAGAAGAGAATATTCTGTGTGGACATGAAGATGTACAAAATTATTTTTCATGATTTATAAAAGTCATAATGCCAAAGTATCAGGAATTTAACGGCTTGGG
>CAYZUS010000082.1:0-3853 GCA_964481885.1 uncultured Actinomycetota bacterium
AGGCTTTTTATTTTGGTGCAGGTATAAGCGACTGCTTTCTGAATGGCTGCCCCTGCTTCTTTTTCACCCAGATGTTCCAGCATCATTCTGCCTGCTTCAATTGCGGCAAGTGGGTTTATGACATTTAAGCCTGTATATTTTGGTGCAGAGCCGCCAATAGGTTCAAACATGGAAGCACCTTCGGGATTAATATTGCCGCCGGCAGCAATCCCCATGCCACCCTGTATCATTGCGGCCAGGTCAGTTATTATGTCTCCAAACATGTTTGAGGTCACTATGACATCATACCATTCAGGATTTTTTACCATCCACATGCACGAAGCATCCACATGGTTATAATCTGTCTGTATATCCGGGAATTTTTTGGCCATTTCCATAAATGCCCTAAACCAAAGATCACCTACATATGTAAGGACATTAGTCTTGTGTACAAGCGTAAGCTTTCCGGGTTTGCCGGTTTTTTTCCTTTCCTGAGTCAGCTTGAATGAATATTCCAGGCATCGATCAACCATCTGCCTGTCATACACCATGACCTGGGTTGCTACTTCATAAGGTGTTCCTTTTCTTGTGACTCCCCCGTGGCCGGCATACACACACCCGGTGTTTTCCCTGACAACCACAAAATCAATATCTTCAGGTTTCTTGTCCTTTAGAGGGCTTTCAACTCCGGGGTAGAGTTTTACAGGTCTTAAATTTATATACTGGTCAAGGGCAAATCTTGCCTTAAGAAGAATGCCCAGCTCAAGGACTCCCGGAGCCACACTTGGATGACCAATGGCTCCAAGATAAATGACCTTGAATTTCCTTAATTCTTCAATGCCCGCTTCTGTAAGGGTCTCACCGGTCTTTAAATATCTTTCGCCGCCGAAATCAAATTCAGTAAACTCATATTTAAAACCAAATTTTTTGCCGGCGACCTCAAGGACTTTTTTGCCCTCATTTACAACTTCCGGCCCTGTACCATCTCCGGGCATTACTGCAATCTTATAAGTTTTTACATCAGCCACTTTAAAACCTCCATCTAACAGTTAAAATAAAAAAATTGTTTTTCACATTATATATAAAAATCATCTTATTTCACTAATAAAAATAATTATTTAATACAGGTTAATTCCGGCTGCCAGTCTGTGCCAGATATATCCACCAGAATTATTAAACAGGGTCCATGCTCCAGAACATAAATAAAACATAATTTGATAAGACTTACTGATTACCGGAAGTTTATTTCGCTGATAATGAAAATCTGATAATATTATGTTACAAAGCCTTATCTAACAAAGTATTCTGAAAGAAAACATTATGTAATAAGAAAGGTGACTTTTTTATGGATATCAGCCAGAAGCAAAAACTTAAAGATGAACGTTTGGGAAATGGTCTGGGTTTGGGAGACACAAACGGTCTGTCATGGACGTGTAATTCCTGCAAGCTTGTGGGTGAACAAACTCTGGAAGTAAATGCAGCAGATAAAAAAATCCTGCAAAGACTTGCCGGATCAGTCGCGGAAATTGCGGCACGCCCGGAGCAGGATATAAAACGCGCACTCTGGGCATCCCACAACGATCTTGCCGAAACAACGCCACTGATATTCTGTGACCCGGAACTGGCCTGGTATGAAATATTACCTTTAACAGTGCTCGAGTGCCAGGGCAGTCTCGCCCGCATATGGGAATTTCGCCTGCGCAAGGAAATCTACTGGGCTGAAGTTATTAAGGATGACCGTGTGACCACATCCGAATTTACGGTTCATTATATATTTTCAGAAACATCCCGCGGGATGGAAACGCATATCTTCGGCGATACCAGCGACGGTGCCTACCGGTGGGAACCGCCTGTATCTGATTACAGCAGGGTCGATGAACTGCGGTTCAAGCAAATAATCGTAGATTATGAAAAAACAGGCAAACTTGTCGAACTGGCTAAGGACGTTTTTGGTGATATACTTAAAGTGAGGCTGGAGGGCTCTTACTGGTGGTCCTTCGGAATGACTCTGGACCTGATATTCCTGCGTGGTTTTGAAAGGGTGTTGATGGATATGTATGATAATCCGGAAGGACTGCACAGACTCATGGCATTTCTGAGGGATGAGAACATGGCAAAGCTTGACTTCCTGGAAAAGAACAATCTGTTATCATTAAACAGCCTCGGCGATTTTGTTGGAACCGGAGGATATGGCTGGACATCAGAGCTTCCTTTACCGGGACATGACGGAAGACACGTGCGTTTGCTGGATATGTGGGGGTATGCCGAAAGCCAGGAAACTGTAAGTGTATCACCCGGTTTTTTCAAAGAATATGTTTTTCCCTACCAGAATACTATCCTTCAGAGATTTGGCCTGAATATCTATGGGTGCTGCGAACCGTTGGATCGCAGGTGGGATGTTATCCGCGCCATACCGCGCTTGCGCAGAGTCACGGTCTCACCCTGGTCGGACCCTGAAAGCATGGCGGAAATACTGGGAAAGGATTATGTGTACTGCCGCAAAATAAATCCTGCCCACATGTCCACTCCCGCAATGGAGGAGGACTGCGCACGCGCGGAGCTGCGTGACACCTTTCGCGCCACAAAAAAACACGGCTGCCCTGCAGAGGTTATGCTGCGGGATGTGCTGACTCTTTCGTGGAATCCGAATAACGCTATTAAATGGACAGAAATTGCCCGTGAGGAAGCTGCCAAACTATATGGTTAAAATTATAAATAAAAAATTAAAAAGAATATGCCAGGTACAATCTCCTGCAGGCTGCTGCACCCGGTAATCGTAACAAATTTCATTAAAAACAGAATTGATTTGTCTTTGATTTATGACAGGAGAGTATATTCTGAGCGTGGGAGACAGGCAAGTAAGGGAGATTTAAAAAATGGCAATACAAATTGTATAAAAGTTGCAGCGTAAAGCATACGGTAAGATAATTGGCACCGGATAAATAAAGTTAATAATAAAAAGAGGGTTGTATATTTTGGATAAAGGAAAAGGCAAAGACAAAAGCAAATTTAAAAATACCGACGAGGGAAAAGCTATTAACATAAGCAAAGAAACAAACCCTGAAGAAAATATGGTAAGCGGCATGATAAGGGAAATGCTTAAGGATTATAAGAATGGCGGCGCAAGCGAAAATGATATTATCGCCCGCATAAAGGACATCTATTTTGAAGATATGGGCTTTGCCAATGTTGACCATCACAGATTACTTAGAAGGAATTTTCCTGAAGTCATTTTTGGGCAGAATAAAACACCGCAGCAGATACTTGATATTTCAAAGAAAATCTTAAAATATTCCGAAATATTACTTGTAACAAGGACAAAAAAAGAGGTCTTTGAACTTTTAAAAACAGAAATTCCCGGCCTGGTTTTTAATGATGCGGCAGGCATTATTTATACACCATTAAAAACCTCAGCACCAAAGCTGAAAGAAGGCATTACCGTGATTTGTGCCGGGACAACCGATATTCCGGTTGCAGAGGAGGCTGCTATTACTGCTCACCTTATGCACAATAATGTCAAAAAAATTTTTGACGTTGGAATCGCAGGTATACACAGGCTGCTGAGCCATAAAAAAGAGCTGCAGGGTTCCAGGGTAATTGTAGCAGTTGCTGGAATGGAAGGCGCATTGCCGGGTGTAATAAGCTCTATGGTCGATTGTATAGTTATCGGTGTGCCTACAAGCATAGGATACGGGGCAAGCTTTAGGGGTGTTGCGCCACTTCTTACAATGCTTAACTCCTGCAGTCCGGGGATATGCGTGGTAAACATAGATAATGGCTTTGGTGCAGGATATGCAGCAGGACTGATAAATTCGGGTAAAGCTGACTAAAATCAACACAGCCGACTGACAATAATTACAGCAAACTAAAAATA
>CAYZUS010000083.1:0-3788 GCA_964481885.1 uncultured Actinomycetota bacterium
GGTGTCATGATATAATTTTTTTTCATATTCTTCCTCCTCTAAATTAATCGATAGTTAAACTTTATAAATTATTAAAAATATATAAATCAGCTCCTGGTTAACAGTTAACCGGATAAGCCAAAATGGGAAATTTTAAGTTTATTTTAAATAAATATTCTCCCAAAATTAGAATTATTCGCCAAAATTAAAATTAATAAAACAGTCAGGACTTTAATTTAAAAATACTACTTTTTGCTGCCCCTGCTTATTGCAATCTTTCCGGTTCTTACAAGTTCCAATATTCCATAAGGCTGAAGCAGCTCTTCGATACCCTGTATTTTTCTGCTGTTTCCCGTTATTTCTATTGAAAGTGATTTTTTTGCAACATCTACAATATTGGCCCTGAATATATCCACAATTTCCAGTATTTCAGCTCTTGTGGAATTATCAGCATTTACTTTTATAAGCACCAGCTCCCTTTCAACGATATTTAAAGGATCAAGTTCCTGAATCTTTATAACATTAATCAGCTTGTAAAGCTGCTTGACCACCTGTTCAATGCTGTGAACCTCTGCGTCTACAACAATAGTTATCCTGGATATTTTTTCATCTTCGGTAGGGCCGACAGCAAGGCTTTCTATATTAAAGCCCCTGCGGCTAAACAGTCCGGAAATCTTTGCAAGCACGCCGGATTTATTTTCAACCAAAACAGAGATTATGTGGCTAACACTCATTTGTCTCACCTTTTCTTTTTAAAATTAAATAATTAAAACTGCCAGCTCAAAAAATAGTAGCAATCACTTCATTTTTTTGGCCCTTCTTCCAATAGGACAGCAATCTTTTTGGCTCCGATTGCTGCCGCTTTACCATTCAGGGCTTTTAACCTGCCTGTTTATTCACACTCTATCATCTGGTCTATTGAATGGCCGGCCGGTACCATAGGGGAAACATTTACTTCCCGTTCAATCCGGAAATCCACCATCACAACATTATCTGTTTCAAGAGCGGCTTTAATTGTACTTTCAACTTCTGATTTCTTTGTTACCCTGAAGCCGACCCCACCGTATGCCTCAACAAGTTTTACAAAATCAACACTGTTTTGGATATTCACATGTGAATATCTCTTATCCCAAAAAAGCTCCTGCCACTGTCTTACCAGTCCCAGATAGCCATTATTTAATATCATTATCTTAACCGGTATCTTATTTAAAACAGCAGTGGCAAGTTCCTGTGAATTCATCTGGATACTTCCATCCCCTGCTATATCTATTACTGTCTTGTCGGGACATCCCACCTTTGCACCAATTGCAGCAGGCAGGCCAAAACCCATGGTTCCAAGTCCCCCTGAAGAAATAAAGGTCCTTGGTTTTAAGCATTTAAAATATTGTGCGGCCCACATCTGGTTTTGTCCGACTTCGGTACATATGATTGCGTCTCCCTGGGTAGCTTCCCAGATTTTACGGATTATATATCCCGGTTTTAGAGACTCTGGATCATTGTCAGGCTTGAATATACATTGTTTTTTTAACACCATTACGTAATCCAGCCATTCTTTTCTGTCAGGCAGGCCCTTTTTCTCAACGAGTTCCTTGTACCTTACCAAAAGATCTGCAAGAACACTCTTTGCGTCCCCTACTATTGGTATATCCACTTTGACATTCTTTCCAATTTCTGCCGGATCTATATCAATATGGATAACTTCCGAATTTTTGGCAAATTCCGAAAGCTTGCCAGTGACCCTGTCGTCAAATCTTACCCCTACAGCAATTATCATGTCGGTTGCGGTAAATGTAAGATTTGCGGGCTTGGTCCCATGCATGCCGGACATTCCAAGTGAAAGTTCATCCATATCCGAAAAAGCGCCCTTCCCTATAAGAGTCGTGATAACAGGAGTATTCAAAACATGCGCAAACTCAGTTAATATATCACCGGCACCTGACGAAACTATCCCTCCGCCGGCGAAAATAACAGGTTTTTTACTTTCGTATATTTTCCTGGCAGCACTGATAATCTGCCTGGGATTACCAATATAGGTAGGTTTGTACCCCTCAAGTTTAAGCTCAGCTTTTGTGCTCTCTTCAATCATGCCTTTTGAGATATCAACAGGTATATCAATCAGAACCGGCCCCGGCCTTCCTGTTGAAGCGATATGAAACGCTTCCTTTATAACAACAGGCAAATCCTTAATATCCTGTATAAGATAATTATGTTTTGTTATGGGTGCAGTAATACCTGTAATATCCGCTTCCTGGAAGGCGTCAGTTCCAATAAGCTGTGTGGATACCTGGCCCGTTATGGCAACGATGGGAATTGAATCCATGTATGCATTGGCAATGCCGGTTATTAGGTTTGTGGCCCCCGGACCTGAAGTAGCAAGGCATACTCCGACTTTTCCTGTCGCTCTTGCATAACCGTCGGCAGCATGTACCGCTCCCTGTTCGTGCCGCACCAGAATATGCCTTATATCACTGTCAAAAAGAGCATCATAGATGGGAATTACCACTCCGCCGGGAAAGCCAAAAATTACATCGACGCCTTCTTCTTGCAGGCATTTTATAAGCATTTGCGCTCCAGTTATCTTTCCCATGGCAATCTCCCTTGTTTAATTAGTAACAACTTTATAACAACAGGTTTTTTTGATTATATCAGCAAAAACTCTTTTTTAATATTTTTAATTTTTGCCATTTTCTGAAATCAAATTTCCTGTTTATTGATAAAACATGATAAATCTTTTTGCTTAAACCTCTTTTACCATAACACATTATTTAACCACGCTTCATGTGCCTGACACTTTCGCTTTTACTGCCTGGTCCGACGCACTTGCGGCTTGTTCTTCCATACCTGCCATATTTCTTACAGCTGTTTTAAAAAAGTTTTCTCTTTGTAAATAAAAATATAAAATATCCTTATTTTTTTATTCAAGTACGGCTCCCTTTGATGCCGATGTCACCATCTTTGCGTACCTGTAAAGATATCCTTCCTTTACTTTATAGTCCGGCTGGCTCCATTTTTTCTTTCTTTCTGCAAGAATCTCATCGCTGACGACCAGATTTATCCTGTTATCGTTAATGTCTATATCAATAATGTCTCCCTCTTCTATCAGGGCTATCGGTCCGCCTGCCTGAGCCTCAGGAGAAATATGGCCTATCGCTGCTCCTCGTGTTGCACCGGAAAATCTCCCGTCAGTGATGAGCGCCACATCCTTATCCAGCCCTGCGCCTGCAATTGCGGAAGTCGGCGAAAGCATCTCCCTCATTCCCGGCCCGCCCTTGGGGCCTTCGTACCTGATTACAATCACATCTCCTTTTTGGATTTTATCACCCATGATAGCTTCCACTGCTTCTTCTTCAGACTCAAATATTCTTGCTCTGCCTGTATGCCTGAGCATTGAAGGATCTACTGCAGATCTTTTCACAATGCAGCCCTCCGGAGCGATATTGCCCCACAGTACTGCAAGTCCTCCGGAACTGGAATATGGATTCGAAAATGGCCTTATAATATCCTCATTAAGAACTTGAGCACTGGAAATATTATCTTTAACTGATTTGCCTGAAACTGTGGCCAGGTCTCCATTTAACAATCCATTTTCCATAAGAACGTTCATGACGGCCTGTATGCCGCCTGAATGGTACAGATCTTCAATATGGTCACTTCCTGCCGGGCTTAACCTGCAAAGATTGGGAGTTGATTTGCTGGCCTGATTTACCATTTCAAGTGAAAAATCAACTTTTGCTTCTTTTGCAATGGCAGTAAGATGCAATATGGTATTAGTCGAGCAGCCAACCGCCATGTCAACTGCAAGGGCATTT
>CAYZUS010000084.1:0-3771 GCA_964481885.1 uncultured Actinomycetota bacterium
TATAAAAAGGAAAAAAGATTTCCTAAAAAAGATACAGTCGCAGATATTATCAGCAAGTCAATAAACAAAGATATGCCAATAAAGAGCGTAATTGCTGATGACTATGCTCACTTTCTTGACAACTGGGATGATATCGAAAAAATAAAAAGTGAATATGCGGCATACAAAAAATCCAAATCTGTAATGGATTATGATGATTTGATGGTCTACCTGGAGCAGCTGCTGCGTGAAAATGAAGCTATAAGAAAGAAGCTCTCGAGTTTTTACCGCTATATCATGATAGATGAATTCCAGGATACCAACAAGCTGCAGGCAAAAATCGCATACGGGCTTGCCAGCGAGCATAAAAATCTCATGGTTGTTGGTGATGATTCCCAGAGTATTTATGCTTTCAGGGGTGCAAGTTTTAAAAATATTATGGAATTTCCTAAAATTTTTCCTGAAGCAAAGCTAATAAAGCTTGAACAGAATTACCGAAGCACCCAGCCTATACTTGATTTTACAAACCAGATAATTAAATACGCAAAAGAAAAATATGAAAAAAACCTCTTTACAGTTAAAGAGGGCGAGGTAAAACCTGCTTATATAGAGGCTGAAAATGAAAACTGGCAGTCAAAGTTTATTGTCCAGCGAGTGCTTGAAATTAGGGAAGAGGGCGTGCCGTTAAGCGACATGGCTGTTCTTTTCAGGAGCGCATGGCAGTCAGCAGACATAGAAATTGAGTTAAATACCCATAATATCCCATATGTAAAATTCGGAGGCATAAAATTTACGGAGGCTGCACACATAAAGGATGTCCTTGCATACCTTAAGGTGGCATATAATCCAATGGATTCCATAAGCTGGGCAAGAATACTTATGCTTATTGAAGGTATCGGCCCGCGATATGCCGGTGAGGTTGTAAGTGAAATAGTAGATGGTGGCAAAGGCAACGCCTTTTTAACAGACGAAAAGCTAAAGGGAAGAAAATACAGCGGCAGCCTTGCCAAACTCCAGACTGTCTTAAACCAGGTCGAGCTTTCAAAAGGAGAGAAAGGGTATGATTTTACAGAGAAGTTAAGGCTGGTTGTTGACTACTATAAGCCGCTTTTAAAGGAAAAATATGACGATTTCCATAAGCGACTGGATGATCTTTCATCTCTTGAGGTGATTTCAGCAAGATACGAGACTCTGCAGGATTTCCTTGCTGATTTGACGCTTGAACCGATTGACGAGAGGCAGTTTAAGGTCACCCCTGAGGATGATGAGGATGAAAAGCTCATTTTATCTACTATTCATTCAGCAAAGGGGCTCGAATGGCACACAGTTTTTATAATCGCCCTTATTGACGGATACCTTCCAAGCTCTCATGCAATCCGCTCCCAGGAGGAGATAGAAGAAGAGCGAAGGCTTTTGTATGTCGCATCCACCCGCGCCAAGCAAAACCTGTACCTTATAAAACCTGGTGGCGGGCGGTTTTCCGGGAACTATTTTGACCCATCCTTCCAGCGCTTTTCAGAAGTATCCCGATTTTTAAAGGAAGGAGACATACTGGAAAATTATGTGGAAAAATGGGTCTTAAAGGACTAAATGTAGTTCCTGAAATTATAAATTTGAGTAAACCATTCAGTAAGAAAAAATCATTCGACAAAGAGAATTTTACTGCAAATATTACCAAAAAAAGTGCAAGACTTCGCAGATAATTTTAGAATTGGCGTCCTTTTTGAAAATTATCTGGAATAAGAAGCAAAACTCTAAAATATATTCCTTGTAACGCTGTAAATACTTTAGAATTACTAAATATACACCGATAAAATAATAATGTCTTATTGACAGGTTTTATAACAGAAAAGAGTGTTTATATGTATTCCAGATTTAAAAATTATGGAAGGTCAGAAGGTTACGGAAGGTATGCATGGTCCGGGATGTCAAAGAGATCCGTCAGGCTTCTTTTTGTTTCCATAATGATAATGGCTTTGTTTCTGAGCCTGTTTGGCTTAAAACCTCTTAAAATATATGGAGAAGATGGCGGTACTGGCAGTGTACAGGATTTTGTTTCAAGATTTTATGAAA
Source organism: uncultured Actinomycetota bacterium (assembly GCA_964481885.1). Lineage (GTDB taxonomy): Bacteria > Actinomycetota > Humimicrobiia > Humimicrobiales > Humimicrobiaceae > Fen731. Next base: position 2,053 of record CAYZUS010000084.1, read on the forward strand.
CGTGCCTTTCAAGGCAGCCAGATGAAGCCGGGCTTGCAAAATTTACCTCTGACCTAAGCTCCGGTTTAAAAACAGGAGCTGACATTGCAAAGGAAATTACAGGCAGCAAAGAATTTAAAAGCAGAAATTTATCCAACCAGGATTATTTAACAGTTTTATACAGGGCCTTCTTTAACAGAGAACCAGACGCCCAAGGGCTTGCAATCTGGCTAGACAGGCTAAATAAAGGCTCAAGCAGGAGCTATGTCCTGTCAGGGTTTGTCAATTCTACAGAGTTTGTTAATTTATGCAGGAATTATAATGTAAGAGCGGGCTACCTGCCCGGAACACCAGCTGAGCCTTCAGCAAAAACAAAAATCATTGGCAGCCCGGTATTTATTCAAAGCATAAACCAGGCGCTCATAATACTTGCAACAAGTGACAATCCGGTTTATTGCCAAATTGCACAGGTAAAAAAGATAGAGGAAAGAGCGCTGGATAATGAATGGATAGGAATGGCTGATGGAACAAATGTATATTTGGATTTGGTAAAAGTAACCAACACCACCCCATCAGAATCAGTGATTCTTAATGTTGCCTCTATTTTGTCTCATGAATTTAATCATGTGATAAACAGGAATAATTATTATAATATGGAGATAGTGGAGTTTGAAAAGCTGGCAACTGCTCAGGAATTAAGTACAGCAATCAAAATTGGTGCTCCCGGTTATATTATAGACTTTCTTCAGAATTTGATTATTAATATATATGATCCTGAAACATGGTGGTGGGCTCCATTGATTCCTGTTAACTGGTAGTATACTGCTGATAGCGGGCGTATAGTTAACGGATGTCAAAATCGCAGTGCTGTCAGCTGGTGCAATAGCAGAATTATGGTAATTTATGAGAATAGCGTAACCTTAACAGAAACTTATTTGAGCGCTATGACGACTAATCTTAATAAAATATTAAACAAGGAAAAAGAGATTATAAAACCCAATAGACTAAATATGGGAATTTTAGGAAAATAATAGCTGTTCCGACAGTGGAAAGGATATTTAAAAGAGGCAGATAATGGCAACTTGTAAATGGTGTAACGAAAGCGGTACTTTTCTAAAAGTAAGCAATATAGGGCTATGCCTGAATTGTGATAATGCTGTTCTCAATAATATCCGCTTGAATGTCGGCAAAGTGAAAGAAGCGATGGATAGTCTGGAATATTATGACAGTGTGGAAAGCGCCGCTGAGAGTTTTATAGAAATAATAAAATACGCCAAACCACTTACAGTGTTTGAAAAAAAGGGCATAAAGACTGAAGATCTTGTTCCTTCTGACCTGATAGATATTTATACAGATAAATTAAACTGGATAAAAAATTTAAAGAAATACGGTTTTGAAGTTTATCGAAGTTTTTACTGCAATGCGGCTGAGACATCTCAGCAAAACGAAGACGGTTCAAGCCGGCAGGATATTTTAGGAAGTTGCAAGGCAGGGGACAAATTATTCCCGGTTACAGCTTCTTTCGGCAGGTTTAAGGAAGCTATAAAACTTGTAACTAAGAATAATAAACAAATCGGCTGGCTTAGCCAAAAGGTTGCAGCAGAATTTTATAATCTTATAGATGATGATGATTTTGAAATTGATATTGAAATAAGTGAGATTACAATCATCCCGGACTGGAATTCTGACAAAGCTACCAAAGGCTGCTTTATGAGATTTACATGTTTTCAAAGATAAAAT
>CAYZUS010000085.1:0-3703 GCA_964481885.1 uncultured Actinomycetota bacterium
TCAGTACTTGCTGCAGGACAGGAAGAATCTTACCAGCTCTCCAGCCTGAGCCTTTAAAAGTGCGCCGCCGTTTTTTATTGCCTCACTAAGCGGCATGGGATTATTAATGGTGGAAAAATTACCGGCAAAAAGGTTCCTTTTGCTTTCCTCCACAAGGGTGTAATCAACATTTACGGACCCGTTTATCGTTATAACCGGGATATTATATTTTTCTGCAAGGATTGCAACGCCATATGCGCTTTTACCGTAAAATGTCTGGTTGTCCATTGCGCCCTCACCTGTAATAATAAGATCGGCGCCAATTATTTTCTCTTCAAGTTTTGTAGCTTCAATTATTAATTCGGCTCCGCGTCTTAAGCTGGCGCCAAGAAATATAAAAAGGCCGGCTCCAAGCCCGCCTGCTGCGCCGCCGCCTTTTAATTCACTTACATCTATCATAAGATCTTTCTTTACCACATTTGCAAAATTCTCAAGTCCTGCATCAAGTTCTTTTACCATTTCGCTATCTGCACCCTTTTGCGGACCATAAACAAAAGCGGCTCCTCGGGGTCCATAAAGAGGATTATCCACATCACAGGCTGCAAAAAAAGAGATGCCTTCCACGGCATGGTCCAGGCCGCTAACATCTATCCTGTCAAGCGCTAACAGTTGTTTTCCGCCATGCCCTGAAATAATATCTCCCTTTTTATCATAAAATTTTACTCCCAGAGCCTGGGCCATGCCCATCCCCCCGTCATTTGTTGCGCTTCCTCCGATTCCGATAATTATTTTGCTGCATCCCATCTGGATAGCTGCGCTGATAAGTTCGCCGGTACCAAAAGTGGTTGTATTCATGGGATTTCTCTGGAACTCCGGCACAAGATAAAGACCGGACGCTGCGCTCATTTCAATTATTGCAGTAGTATTGTCTATTATCCCGAATTTTGCATTTATTTCGTTGCCAAGTGGGTCCGATACCGGGATTTGAATCATCATTCCCTTATAACTTTCTATAAGAGTATCAACAGTGCCTTCTCCGCCATCTGCAATGGGATTTACCACGATTTCAATATCTTTACCGGTTTGGAGAATCGCCTCTTTTATTATATTGCATACTTCAAGAGCAGAAAGATTGCCCTTATATTTATCGCAGGCTATAACAATCTTTTTTTTCATTTAGACACCCTCTTTTAGCGAAATCTCTATCACTTTGTCGATCTCATTTTTTATATAGGCAGGGCAGTTCATGTCCTTTGTCCAGCCTGACATTTCTTTTACAAATGGTTTGATTGCTTTAAATGATATCCGGCCCCTGCATGCGGCATCTATCATTGCAACCCGTCCGCGGATAGTGTTATGCTCAAAAGGCTCCCTTTCATACAAAGGGCTGTTGTTTTTACACAGGTGGCATTTTACACATAATGTAACAAGCTCTCCCAGCTCTTTATACTTTTCATCAAACGGCGCAATCTCCATATCGCCTTCCCTGATATCAATGACTTTGCCGGGGTTAAGAATACCTTTGGGGTCAAAAGCTGATTTAATGGCTCTCAGATAGTCGGCAACACCGGGGCGAAGGCTGTTCTGGCTGCGGCCCAGGAAAAAGCCCACTGCATGCTCTCCGCTGTAGCATCCGCCCTCTTTTTCCACCCATTCGTCAAATTCACGAATCAGTTTTTTTGCCCTGAGTTTATCCTCCAGCAAATCCCTCACAATTAGGCTGGGGTGGAGGTTTCCATCGCCCGCATGTCCGTAGATAATAAGCTCCAAACCTTCGCGCTCTGCAAGTTCGCGCATTTTTTTTATGCCGAGAGTAAGTTTGGCCAAAGGAAGCACAGGGTCAAATTGTACAATAACCGGTTTATTCCTGTCGGCTTTTGCCAGAGCACCCAGTGCGCTTCTTCGTTCCGTGTAAAGCTTGTCGGCTTCAGCGGCATCGTTTGTGTACACCAGCTCGAGAGGCTTAAGTTTTTTCAATATTTCCACAAGCTTTTCCATTTGTTCTTTTGAATCATGTTTTGAACCGGAGGTTTGAAGCAAAAGAAGCATGTGAGTCTGCCCTTCGTGCATGCAGGCCATAAGCTTTGAGTCAATATATTCAAACGAGTAAAGGTTTATTTTATTTTCTGCTACTTTTTCATGGATTTCCTGGATAACGGATTCGTCTGCAAAGCTGCACCTTACGGTCCAGATATCTTCTGCCATATACTCGCACCTTAAGGTTATTTCTGTGATGATACCAAGAATTCCTTCAGAGCCCAGGAAGAGGGAAGTTATGTCCGGACCTGTGCTTTGCTTTGTTAGCGGAGCGCCGGTTGTAAACATATTGCCGTTTCCATCTATCACTTTAAGTGAAAGAAGGTAATTTTTAAATGTGCCCTTTGACATACCCCATGTTCCACCGGCTGCCTCAGCAATGTTTGCTCCCAGTGAGGAGATAAGGTGAGAGGCAGGTGCCACCGGGACAATCATGCCGTATTCTTTAAGCTTTTCATTAAGTTTTGCACATGTTATTCCCGGTCCGGCAACTACAGTTTTGCTTACAGGGTCAATGGATTTGATTGAATTTAAAAAGGTCATATTAAGCAAAATGCCTCCAAAAGCAATCGCTCCACCGGATAATCCTGTAAGGCCGGCCCCAGCTATTACGGGCACTTTATACTTCCCGGCAAGGATTATGATTTTTTGTATTTCTGCCTCATCTGCCGGATATACTATTACCTCCGGGGAGGACCTGTATAAAGTCGCATCACCAAATGTGTAGGCGTGGTATTGCGCCATGTCTTTTGTAATTACATTTTTTTCTCCGGAGATTTGTTTTAATTCGCTGATAAGATTTTCCATGGCTTCTCCTTAAAAGAGGCAATTGTACTATTGATATTTTAAATTCTATTTTTCTTTTAACTAAAGTTTTTGAATTATTTTACAATTAAATTTAGAGCCTTAATGCCTGCCATAGCGATAGCTTCATCCTGCTCCCAGGTTCCGCCGCTTACACCGATTGAACCTGCAGGTATTATATCGGTCTTTTGCTCATAAAGTGGAAAGCCGCCCCAAACGGCTGATTTAAAAACGCCTGAGAAATAGTCTGGGGCAACACCCTTTTCTCTGATAAGACAATCCACTGCTCTGGTAGATATAAAAGTCTTTAGCGCTGTTATTGCTTTTGCTTCAGCAATTTCCAGGGTTGCGGGACTGGCATTATCCATTTTTTCAAGTATTATGACATTGCCCATACAATCAAGGATACAAAAACTACCCTCAATTTTAAGTTCAAAACATTCTTTCTCCATGCTGGAAATGGCTTTTTTAGCGTCATCCAAAACAATGGTCCTTATGTTTTTCATCTTTTAAACCTTTCCTGTAACATCAAAAATCGTAAAAATAGTTAATAAAATAATAAAATTGAAAAAATTAAAAAACAACCTGCATTTGATTAATGAATATATTCCTTAATCAGGATATTTTCACAGGACCGGCTGCTTCGGATATAATGCCCACGGACAAATGCAAATCATGGGGCAACTGGTTTAGCCAGTCTACCATAAAATATCATTGTTTGAATTCATTGTCAAGAATGAACACTGGATATAAAACATTTTAAAAAAATCAAAAAATTTATTAAAATGTTTATCTGTAAATTGCAGATATTAAAATGTTTGTCTGTAAAATAAAGTCAATAAAATATGATTTCAAAACATGGAGGTAAAGCTGTGAGTGAATT
>CAYZUS010000086.1:0-3097 GCA_964481885.1 uncultured Actinomycetota bacterium
CTGTGCACTTCCCTCCATTTCATGGGCAGGTCGGGAAATACGTCATAATGATGCTTCCCTATGATATCCTTGTCCGTGACATTGTATTCTTCTAGGTATCGCTGGCTGACATATATATACTTAAGGTCCCTGTCATGTACAGCAACGGAGCTTCTGTTGTGTTCAATAATATAACGCAAAAGGTTATGGGAGTGAACAAGCGCATCTTCTGCTTTTTTGCGCTCCGAGATATCAATATACATTCCGCTCATCCAAAGCGGTTTCCCATCAGGGGCCCAGGAAACAACCTTGCCCCTGTCGTGTACCCAGACCCAGCTTCCGTCTTTATGCTTGAGGCGGTTTTCAATGTCCAGCTGGTCCATTTTTTTTGCAAAAATCTTTTTTAACATCCCATCAGCTCTCCTGAGGTCTTCAGGATGGACAAAATTTTCCCACCCTGACACATCTATGGGAGTTATTTCTTCAAGAGTGTAACCGATAATCTCTGCAAGACGTTTATTAAACAGCAATTCCCCTGTCTGGATGTTCCATTCCCATGTCCCCACATTGGTGCCTTCAATAATATTTGCCATCCTCTCACGTTCTTTAAAGATTTCTTCTTCAGCCTTTTTACGATTGGTTATATCCTTGATCTGGGAGAAAAAATAAAGCGGGTTATTATTTGCATCAAAAATAATTTTGGCGTTCAAAGATATCCATACGATACTGCCGGACTTGTGAATATACCGCTTTTCTGTCTGCAAAGCTTTAATTTCTCCATTCACAAGTTTTCTTACGTTTTCGGCATCGGCATCAAAATCGCCCGGATGGGTGACGTCCTGGAATCTCAGCGCCAGCAGCTCATCTTCTGAATAGCCCAGCATATCACAAAGCGCCTGATTTGCTTTTATCCAGTATCCATCAAGAGTTGAAAGTCCCATGCCAATAACCGCAAATTCAAAGACACTCGAAAATTCTTCTATCCTATTTTGAAGATCTTTTCCGGCCTTACTGTGCCGGTTTGGGGTATTGAGGGCAGCAAACAGGTTCAGTAATCTTTTATTTTCTTTTTTATCATAAGTTGGCATTATTGATTTCTGCCTTTTAGGAACGGATTTATTGCTGCCTCTTAGGAACAGAATTATTGCTGCCAATTAAGCCAACTAAATTTATTCCTGTCAAGACTGCATTATTTATGCCTTTTAAAACCGGTTTTTCTGCTGATTTTTATACCTGCAGTACTTCTTCCTGCCAAACCTGCTTTATTATTTTTCATTAAGCATGTCTGCTGATTATTTAAACTTTATACCGGCTTTTTTATGCCAGGCAACCGGGTTAAATTATAAAACAATAATGAAATTCATGTCAAAAAAAATACACTGCTATAAGATACTTAATCACCCGATAATAACTGATTACTTATCGGCAGATAATTCAATTTTTATTAGATTAATAAATTTTTTGCTTATTGATATATTATTGATATAAATGCATGAGATATTTTTCAAACTTCAGGGCCTTTTCAAGAGTGTAAGCGACCCTGAAAACATTATCCTCCCTTAATGTGCTGGCTATTATATTGCCAGCAATAAAAAATTTATTCTTTTTATTGCCCAAGGTTAAAAAGTTCACTCAAGAGCTGAATACAAGGGCATGAAAATAAGTTTTCCGACGGATTGTTTCTCAAAAATATCAGAAGATAGCACAAATCCTTTTTCAATTTCAGGGTGCTCAGTTAAAAGCTGGTGCATACTTCTCATTTTTCCTGCAGACCCGCTTTTAACTTCCACCGGATATATTTTTGCCCCCCTTGAAATGACAAAATCAACTTCTGCCATGCTTCCTTTTTTCATCCTGTTCCAGTAGTAAAGCCGTGAGTTTTCCGATCCACCGCAGGCAAGCAGCTCCTGCCCTACAAATTGCTCAGAGATGGCGCCTCTATAAACTACGTTAAGATCAGCGGAGTTTATGGTTTCAATGGGGTCCATTCCGCAAATATGCTGCATCAAACCGATATCAACAAAAAGAGCTTTGAAAATTTTTGCTGATTCAGTTGCACCAAGGGGAAGACCTGACAGAGCAGTAGAGCGGATAAAATGGACCAGCAATGCTTTTTCAAGGATATTAAGGGCAGATTTTGTAACTTCTACTCTTTTGTCAGGATCAAGGTGAGTATATTTTATCTGTGAGCCTACACTGGAGGGCACTGACTTCATTAAGTGTTCAAGGCTTGCCATATTGGCCCTGGCAGCATATTTTGCAAAGGACTCAAGATAGGATTGTATAATGTCATAATGGATTTTTTTTACTGCTGTTAAAGAACCGCTGTCAAAATACCTTTTTACTGCTTCAGGCATGCCGCCAACAATAAAATAACGCCTTAGCTCTTCCATGACTCTTTGATGAAGAATGCCGGATATGGGTTTTGGGTCAAAAACTGATGGAAGGTTTTCAATCAGTACCTCATTTCCACCGGCAAGAAGAAATTCTCGAAAAGTCATTGGGCGCATCCATTCGAAAGTAACTCTACCGACCGGAAATGAAATTGAGTTTATTGAAAACTCAAGAAGTGAACCGGCTGCAACAACGTGAAGCTCTGGTATTTCCTCATACAAATATCTTAGCATTATAAGAGCTTCTTCACATGCCTGGATTTCATCAAAAAAAAGAAGTGTTTTACCGGGAGTTATTTTTTGTCCCGTAAAGATCTCAAGCTCCTGGAGCATTTTAAATGGATTCAAATCTTTTTTAAAGACTGAGTGCACGGACCGGTTTCTTTCAAAATCAATGAGTACAAGGGACTGGAAAAACTTCTTCGCAGTCTCTCTGACCGTAAATGTTTTTCCAACCTGCCTTGCTCCCCTGATAACAAGGGGCTTTCTTGCCGGATCATCTTTCCAGGATTTTAATTTTTCTTCAAAAAATCTTTTCATAAAGCTTCTTTTCCCATTCATATACCGCTATATTGCAAGGCTGCAATAATACATATATCATGTAATTTTACAGGGCTAATTTTACATGATATATGTAAAAATACAAGGCTATTATTATGATTATATGCTGTATGTAATTTTATAAAAGAATATTGTTTTGCACATCTTATATAATTTTATAAGGC
>CAYZUS010000087.1:0-3053 GCA_964481885.1 uncultured Actinomycetota bacterium
AAAACAGATAATGACGGCCTTCAGGTAATTGAAGCAATATGCAGGCATGCAACCGGCCTGGAAAGTAAATCGAAATGATAAAAACAGATAATCTTTCAGAAGATAAAAAATATGATATCGTCATAATCGGGGCCGGGCCCGCAGGTATTATGGCGGCCATATCTGCAGCTATAGCTTCAGCCTCTGCACCTGGAAATGGCGGCTTAAGTATCTGCATTCTTGAGAGAAATCAGTCTGCTGCAAGAAAGCTCCTTCTAACCGGCAATGGAAGATGCAATTACACAGCGAACATTGACATGGATGGTATGCTGTCAGCATTTGGGAAGAAAGGCAGATTTTTCAGTGAAGCTTTTGATGAGTTTTCAAACCGTGACCTTGTCGCATTCTTTGAGGCGGAAGGTATAGAGCCGGAATACGAAAAGTCTGATGAGAATGAGGCCGTCATAAAAGTATTCCCAAAAAACAAAAACGCTTCATCTGTCAGGCAGTGCCTTATTGATAAACTTCAGGAATACAGAGTAAATGTTTTTTTCAACTTCAGGGTTGAAAAAGTAATAGAAGCTAAAAACCTGGCAGAACCAAACGAAAACTATTTTTTTGAGATATTGCAATGCAGTGGCTCTGAATTTGACAACCACTTAAACAACGGCATGAGAAATAATCTCAGGAAGGACGCTATAGGAACTAGTAATGTGTCTTGCAGCAACCAGGATGCCAATATGTCAGGAGCAGTCAGACCTGCAATCGGTGCTTACGTATCAGAAAAATCTTCAATCAATGACTATGAATTAAATAGAAAGCCATTCAGTCTGTTTGCCCGAAAAGTAATTCTTGCAACCGGGGGTATAACCTATCCTCATACAGGCTCAACCGGTGACGGTTATGCGATCGCAAAAAAAATGGGACACTCAGTAAATGAACTTATTCCCTGTCTGGTTCCTGTTTTTTCAAAAGACAGTGATATTGTTTTACTTGCCGGTGTTTCTGTAAAAGAAGTAGGCTTAAAAATTTTATCCGGAAAAAAAGTAATTGCAAAAAGTACTGGCAGTGTTCTTTTTACCCACAAGGGGCTTTCTGGTCCATGCGCTGTCAGCATCGGCCATGAAGTATTTAAATTTATAAGTACTAAATATAAAAAAGACCTTACCGGAAATGACGACAGTCTTGTTGATATGCCCGGCCCAAATCAATATAATGAAAAAAATCTCACAGAGGACCGTACTGGCAGCAATAAGAATATTAAGCAGAATTCCGGCCCTGAACTTATTTGGGATTTCGATCCGAACTCTTTGAAAAATTGCCGACAGCACAGTTCTCAGGGTCACGACAGAGGCCTTATTCAGGATTATAAATCCGATTTTAATACTGATTTTCTTGTGGCGTCCCTGGACCTGGCGCCGGATTTGTCTCTTGAAGGCTTTAAAAAAGAAATCTCCAATATCTATAAATCAAATCCTAAAAAAGAACTGCTGACCATATTAAATATTATTCTTAAAAATGTTCCTCAAAGACTTTTGGATTTGGTTTTAATCAGATGCAGCATCACAAAGAATTTAAAAATCGGCAATCTTTCCAAAGAAGGGCTGACAGGGATTTATGATAATCTTAAAAACCTGGAATTTAAAATTGACAATGACCTCCATTTTGAGGAGGCAATAGTCACCGAGGGGGGAATCCCTGCTAAAGAAATCAGTCCGAGAAATATGCAGTCAGTGTTAAAAAGTGGATTGTATTTTGCCGGGGAAATTATTGAACTTGCCGGTCCTGAAGGAGGGTTTAACCTGCAGAAAGCTTTCAGCACCGGCTGGCTTGCAGGCAAATCAGCAGCTGAATCTCTGCGGTAGTCCACTATGCTTGTCCGGAAAATTTGTTAATAAATTAATCCTGATTTATTCGCTATAATACTTTGCAAGATCCCTGTAATAGTTTTCGTGGCAGCCGATCATTATTAGACTTAAAACATCATTATCCAACTCATAAGCCATCAGGTAGTGTTGTTTTTCGATATGGAATTTATGAACCCTTATATTTTTTAAAGTTCCCTTTTTTTCCTGGCCGATTTCCGGATCAGCAATTATTTTCTTAATCTCTTTATCAAGTACCTTGACCTGGCTCTTATGCAGTCTTTTCTTTTGTTTTCCAAAAAGCGGGGACTGGATTATTCTGATTTCTAATCACCTTCTCCAAAAATATATGGGGTGCCGAGTCCTTCAATTAATTGTTGCTTCCCCAGTAAAATATCTTTGATAGCTAAAAAAGATAAGTCTGGATTATCCTCTGCTATCTTGCCTATAAAGGCCCAATATTCAACTTGTCCCGCCATTGATCTTCGTGTTATTTTTGCTGTAAGTCTTGCATCGTCTGCAATCTCTTTTGAAATTTTTATCGCCGTACTCATGGAATATCATATCTCCTTGCTAACTTAATTAAGTTGCATAATAACACATAATGCTACCTTTTGCAACTTTCAATAAATGATTTGTCACGGCCCTTTAGACATTTTCAAGAAATGGTTTGTGAGCCATGGATTTTTTTCATAGATGAATAAGGCAGGGCTTTCAAAGAATGCAGTTCAATTAAATAGAAAAATAATTGCAAATGTTATAAAATTCAAAGTCTTAAGTCTGAAATGTTTTTTATACGTGAAGGTGGTTATATATATGTGCCTTGCAATTCCGGCAATTGTTAACAAAATTACTGAAAATATGGCAGAAATCGAAAGTTTGGGGGTAATAAAGGATATTGAAATATCTCTTGTCCCTGAAGTAAAAGTCGGCGATTATGTAATTGTGCATGCAGGGTTTGCCATACAAATAATTGATAAAGAAGAAGCTCTTATCACACAGGGTTACTGGCAGGAGTATTTTGATAAAAATGAAATCTTCTAATAACGCAAACACAGGAAATGATTATAAAAATACCGGCGGCTCTGACTGTGATATAAAAAGTAGTGGCAGGAATCCTGTTGGGGGAAACACTGGAGATCAAGGTGGAGACAACAACAGCGATCCCGGAAATGCTGATTGTGATATGAAAAGTAGTGGCAGGAAGCC
>CAYZUS010000088.1:0-2894 GCA_964481885.1 uncultured Actinomycetota bacterium
TGATTGATTTGTGAAACAACTAATACTGGACGGATATAATTTAATATATGAGATCCCCATGCTTAAAAAGTCTCTCAGCCTAAGCCTGGAAGCCGCCCGGACAGCCCTGATTAATTTCATGCAAATCTGGGAAAATAATAATTCTTATAAGGGCAGGATAAACATAATATTTGATGGAACTGACGAATTTGATAATAACAGCCAGGTCTCTTCCGGCAATTGTCAACCCAGCAGCACCAATAACCGGTCCACCCACAACAACAAATCCACCAACTATTATAACCAGACTACTCGCAGCATTAATTGCATATATTCAAAGTCCGGCCAGAAAGCTGATGATTATATAATAAGCATGGTAAGAGACACCAAAAATCGTTCCTGCATTACTGTTGTATCAAACGACAATTACGTCAGGGGCACATGCAGTTCCCTTGGCGCAGCAACCGAGCAGCCAGCTTTTCTGACGGCCCATTCCAAAACGAAGGCACGAAAGATAACCGGCCAAAAAAATACCAGGGGCATTAGCAAAGTCAGTATAAAAGCAGAAAAAGAAATAAATGAATTTCTTAAAGAAAAGTGGAAAATAGAATAAATTGTATTTTACAGGGCATTATTAATGTTGCCTTATTACACGGAAATAATAATTGTAGGCCTGTTGGATGCCTGTTGGTTTAATACTTATGGACAATTTGGCTTTTATAAAAAAATTTTAAATCGAAATTAAAACAATGAACAAATATAAAAAACTATATCTGGTTCGGCACGGCAAAGCAATTAATCGCACCTCGATTATAAAAGATTATGACCGAACACTGGCTGAGCAGGGGATTGCCAATAATTATAGGATGGCAGAAAAACTGACAGCGGATGAGCATATACCCCAAATGATTATCTCAAGTCCTGCAATCAGAGCCTTCCATACTGCCCTGATTTTTGCCCGGTCTTTCAGCTATCCTTTCGAAGAGATAGTGATCAATGAGGATATATATTTGCATATGGAGGATGAAGCAAAAATTCGTGAAATAATTGCTAATACTGACAATTCTGTAGGGTCTTTAATGCTGTTTGGCCATAATTCGTCATTTGAGAATCTGGCAAATTACTTTTTAACCGATAAAATTAATGGCCTTCCAAAGTCCGGAGTAGTTTATTTAAAGTTCGAATGCGGTTCATGGGATAAAATAAGCAGCCTTAAACCTGTTGAATTCTTCATAGATTATCCCGGTAAAGAGCAATAACCTGATATGCAGGTAGTGTTATAAATATTTCCCAGGATTATACAGTTGACAAAAAAGACCTGATAGAAAAAATTGGGACATTGAGCCCTGACAGGATAGGGCAGGTAATAAAAGGTTTGGATCTTATTATAAAACCCAGGGATATTATCCAGTGATAAAGGAGCAAAATGATAGGGGCAATAATAGGCGATATTGCAGGATCTGTTTATGAGTTTGATAATACAGTGGAAGTGGATTTTGAACTGCTGCCCCAATCCTCATTCTTTACCGACGACACTGTGCTTACGGTTGCAACAGCAGAATGCATATTAAAAAAGGGCGATTTTGCCCTGTATTACAAGAACTACTTCAGGAAATACCCAGGCAGGGGATACGGGGCAATGTTTGAACAATGGGGCCTATCAGAGAGCCTGAAGCCCTACAACAGTTTTGGAAATGGTTCCGCCATGCGGGTAAGCCCGGCCGGTTTTGCTTTCAATGACATGGCAGCAGTACTCTCCAAGGCAAAAGAAAGCGCAGAGTCCACACACAATCATCCTGAAGGCATAAAGGGGGCCCAGGCCATTGCAGCCTGTATTTTTATGGCAAGGCATAAAGAAAAAAAAGAGCTAATCAAAAGATTTGCTGAAGAAAAATTCGGTTATGATTTAAACTTTACACTTGATGAAATAAGAGCGGATTATTCATTTGACGAGACATGCCAGGGAAGTGTGCCCCAGGCCATAAAAGCATTCCTTGAATCTGATGGTTTTGAAGACACCATAAGAAGAGCCATTACAACAGGAGGCGATTCCGACACCATTGCATGCATGGCAGGGGGGATAGCTGAAGCATATTACGGAGTCCCGAAACAGCTTAAAAAACAGGCGCTTGCAAAACTGGACGAAAGCCTGGCAGCCATTATTGAAGAATTTTATGCCATGACAGACAAAGTAACTAAAGATAAGTAGGTAAATATATTCGTATATTCAAAAGCAGGCAAAAGAGCCCTGTATACCTGAAGAGAAGGATGGCCTTTTACATTAGGCCTCTTCAAAATATTTTACTCCATCCAAATCCTTAAAATCAGCATCCTGTGTCCACAGAACTGCGCCAGAATCCCTTGCGGTAATATATATTATACTGTCTGCCGGGGGTGTCTTAAATATATGGCTGAACTTTGCCGCCTGAATGGCAATTGATGCAGTTACTTCCACCACTTTGCCCTGCTGCATCATTGCCACAGCCTCAAGCGCAGCATCTTCATCTCTCTCTGAAATAACTTTTTTATAAACTTCATGGATATTGATGCTTGATACAATAAGTCTTTCTGTATCCTCGATTGCCGCAGCAAATCTGCCGGCGTTTTTTCCATCTGTGAAATATTCCAACCATCCTGAGGAGTCTACAAGGTTCAATACCTGTCACCTTCTCTCTCAATATGAGTATCAATTCCTTTCAAAAACCCCCTGTAGTCTTTCATATCGCCTACAATAACATATTCTATCCTGTTGCCTGACTGGAATACCTGCAGTTTCTGGCCGGGGCAGATCTTTAGTTTCCGGCGTATTTCCTTGGGGATGACTATCTGGAATTTGGGTGAAACTGTAATTGTTTCCATAAATACCGCCTTTTGTTTTTTATTTAAATGTAGCATAAAAAAATGGTATGTCAATA
>CAYZUS010000089.1:0-2701 GCA_964481885.1 uncultured Actinomycetota bacterium
CCTATGATAATTGATTTAAAACCAAAATAAGGGGTCACGTGGCTTTGTTTTCCAAAAATCAAAGTGCTTTAAGAGGGTTGCTTTCCAGGATATTTTCTACTTCTTCCCAACCTGCCAGGTATGAGAAATTATAACGTGCCGGAAGCACAAATACATATTCTGTATTACGTCCAAGCTCAGAGGGCCCAATTGGCGCTGCTCCAATATGAAATTTCTCCTGTTGAATGGAATCCCATTGAGCAAGAGTAAAAACCAGGCTTTTTATCTGACCCGGTTTTATTTATGCTCATTTCTTGTTAAAATACCCGCATCAACCCGGCAACTTAATGAAACTGTAAAAACATTGCCTTAAAAGCTTTAAAATATAGGGAGAAATAAAAATTGCAGGCGTGGATCATACATGTAATGGATCGATTTGGATACATTGGAATATCGCTTCTAATCGCAGTGGAGAATATATTCCCCCCGATGCCATCAGAGGTCATTCTTACCTTTGGAGGATTTATGACAACTTACACCAAATTAACTGTCTGGGGGGTAATTATAGCATCAACTATAGGTTCTGTGCTGGGTGCAATTGTTTTATATTGGATAGGTAGGTCCTTAACGCCTGAACGCCTGGAATACTGGCTTGAGGGAAGATGGGGCCGTATTCTTCGTCTTAAAAAAGGAGATGTGGCCAGGGCCAGGAGTTGGTTTGCCCGCCATGGTAAATGGACCGTGTTCTTCTGCCGTTGTATTCCGCTTATTCGCAGTCTGATTTCAATTCCGGCAGGAATGGCGAAAATGAAAATGTGGCTGTTTCTTTTATTGACAACCGCCGGTTCGCTTGTTTGGAACAGTGCTCTGGTATGTTTAGGCGCCGCCCTGGGAGCTTCCTGGGAAATTATTGACAGCTACACAAACATATATTCCATTATAATATTCTCAGTTTTAGGAGTACTTTTATTGGTTTTAGCAATAATTTATTTAAAAAAGCGGAAAAAATGCAACAATTAATATTGTGAAATTGTTTTAAGAAAATTTTTTTAATTCAACTATTTCTTTTAAAATAAGAACAATATTTCACTCTCTTGATTTAATGAAAACATTCTCTTCTTTATTAACTTCACTTAAACCATCATATATTTTAATCTCACAATAATAATTCGATATAACAGGAATAGTTCTTGGCGGATTACTACTTTTACTGGTTACGCTGTTTTTGCTGGGTGAAGTATTAATGCCGCATTAATACTTTTGGCAAGCATAAGGACCGCTGATTTTTAATGGTTTACAAACCGACAATCCAAATGGAGCATGGTGAGATAAGTTTTTTTAAATAAAAATTACCAGTCTGGCCATTCGCTGCCATTTATTGATTTTGTAATATTGGTAAGGTTTGTACCGTCAACATTTAATGTATATAAATTAGTGCCTATGTTGTTCCAGTCCTGGCCCGTACCATAAAAAACTATTTTATTGCCATCGGGAGATAGCCTTGGCCGATGGTCTATAAATACTCCGGAACCTGCCTGAAGATTTGATATCTGCACAAGTCCTATATCTTCGTATTTTGTTTCATCGGTAACTGTCATGTTGTGCACAATTTTATAGTAATCAACTTTCCAGATTTCAGTATATTTATGGCGATTGTCGCGGTTTGAAATAAAATACAATACGTTGCCATCAGGGGACCATTCCGGTTCACTGTCGCCCAGATTTACCTCACTTGAAGGTAAGATTTCCGTCATTTCTGTCCCATCGGCTTTTACGGTATAAAGTCTGTCGCCTATTTCATCTCCGGCCTTATTAAGTGAGTATGCAATAACATCACTTACAGGTGACCAGCTGGGCCAGTGTACAATGTCTTCGCCTTCTGCAAAAGTAAGCTGTTTTATATTCTCTCCGTAAATATCCATAACAAATAAATTTGGAACATTATCCCTGTATGATATATAAGCCAGATATTTGCCATCCGGAGACCAGGTGGGGAATTTGTCTTCCCATTTGTCACCAACAGTAAGCTGCCTGCTTACTTTTCCGTCTGCAGTCATGATAAAGATTTTATCTTTACTGTCTACAGATGCCGAATATGCTATTCTTGAGTATTCAGGTGACCATACAGGATGGTTTATCCATTTTCCATAAGTGGTCAACTGCACCCTGTTTGAACCATCAGGATTTATTACAAATAAATCATAATCTGCCTGAGTCGTCCCCCCGGGATCAGACGCAAAAACAATCTTTCCTTTGTTTTCAGGACTTCCACCGGCCGGAGGATTATATAAAATATCAAATTGCGGATCACTGGACTCTTTTTGGCTGTTTGCGGCGCTTTCATCTGCAGAAGCTTTTACGTTTTCTTTTATATCTGTACTGTCTTTACTATCATCAGAAGTCTGAGCGGTTTCATCATTCGATTTCACTGCCTCAGTGTCCTCTTTGGCATTGCAGCCAACCGCAAAAAATAAAACTAAAACACAGGCTATTATAATAAAGCTGATCTTTTTCATTTTAACCCCAATTCGAGTAATTAACATGATTATTTTTGTTTTATTATAATATTATTATTATAATATTAAATTAATATATATTCTATAAAATTTTTTTACTCTGTTTTTATTCTGAATAAGATTACGTAATAACTTTCTATAAACTTTAAATAATTCTTCTCCATTCTCCTGTTTACCTTTTATAATTTAGTGAAAAGAAATATAAT